>JBQMYW010000008.1:0-65965 GCA_052173295.1 Treponema sp. | reverse complement strand
AATACCAGCGGATGCATTGCGGGGAGAGTATTTTTATACTATTTATAATGCTGAAGCCCCCCATCTTCTTTAAAAAACTGTACTATACTTGATTTAATTACTCGTATCGTGTATTTTATTTGAATAATTACAGCAACTGTATACCGTTATGGAATACAAGTCTGCTCTATAGACAGGAGAAAAAAGTGAAAGAGTCTAACTTTGTCCTGCCGCCCAAGGCATCAATAAAAGAAACACGTTTTGAAAAATTCGGAACGGTAAGAATAGATAATTATTACTGGTTAAAAGATAAAAACAACCCGCAGGTTCTTGAGTATCTCCATGCTGAAAATGCGTATACAGAAACCGTTATGGAAGCGTCAAAAAATTTACAACAATCCATATACAACGAGATTACCGCCCGCATTAAAGAAGATGATGAATCGTACCCAGTATTTGAAAACGGCTACTACTATTATCACCGTGTTGAAAAAGGAAAGCAGTATAAAACTTATTGCAGAAAAAAAGCTTCGCTCAATGCACCGGAAGAAATTATTTTTGATGTAAACCGTATGGCAGAAGGGAAGCAGGCATTTATTTTTGCAGACTATTTTATAAGCCCCGATAATAAAAAGGCTGCCTATTTTTACAATGAAACCGGTTCGTTTGCAGAATTTACGTTAAAGATACGGGATTTAGAAACAGGAAAAGAAACCGGCTTCACTTATAGCGGGGCAACTTCGGCTGCATGGGCAAATGACAGTGAAACACTGTTCTATAGTGCTATAGACAGCACTTTACGCCCGTACAAGGTGTATAGGCAAAAACTGCATGAAAAAGCCGGTACACTCGTCTACGAAGAACATGATGAAAAGTATTCCTGTACGGTTGATGAAACAAGTACAAAGGAATATATTTTTATCACAAGCTCCAGCACTACCGCTTCAGAAGAATGGTTTATTTCAGCTGATACCCCTGAAGCCGCATTCCGTGTGTTTCTTCCGCGTGTACAAGATACCGAGTATTTTGTCTATCCGCACAAAGCACAATTTTTTATCCGCTGGAAAGATAAACAAAACCTCAACGGAAAAATCTATACAGCCCCGCTCGCCTCCTACGCAGACACTGCAACATGGAAAGAAGTACGGACGCATGATGAACAAGTCCGGATAGAAGAGGTTTGTGTGTTTGAGCAGTATTTAGTGCTGGAACTTCGGAAAAACGGACTGATAGAAATAGAAATTATTCCGATAAGCGGCAGCACAAACAGCACCTCAGCACCGGTACGGAACATTACATTTCCCGAACCGGTATATACAGCGTATCTAGGAGCAAATCCTGAATACACGTCTGCTAAAGTCCGGTATGGGTATACCTCGCTCAACCGTCCGGCAAGTTTGTACGAGTACGATATTGCAACAGGTCAGCCGGTACTGCTCAAACAACAAGAAGTCCCCTCAGGATTTAACCCCGATGACTACACGGTAGAACGCCTTTGGGCTGCTGCCCCGGACGGAGTACAAGTACCGATGGCTGCCGTATACAAAAAAGGAACCAAACAAGACGGTTCCGCACCAGCATTGCTGTATGCCTACGGCAGTTATGGGTACAGCACTGACGTACATTTTAGTGCAAGTGTGTACAGCCTTATTGACCGCGGGTTTGTGTATGCTATTGCACAAATTAGAGGCGGCAGCGATATGGGAGAGCAATGGTACGAAGACGGAAAGCTCCTCAAAAAGAAAAATACTTTTACGGATTTTATCGCCTGTGCAGAGCATCTTATTACGCAAAAGTATACCGCCTCTGATAAGCTCGCCGTCATGGGCGGAAGTGCCGGCGGGCTGCTCATGGGGGCGGTTACTAATATGCGTCCGGAGCTGTTTCATTCGGTGATTGCCGACGTACCTTTTGTCGATGTTGTTACTACCATGCTTGACGATTCGCTTCCGCTTACTACCGGAGAATACGAAGAATGGGGAAATCCTAACGAAGAAACATATTACAACTATATGCTCTCATATTCCCCCTATGATAATATAGAAGCAAAAAACTATCCGCACATTCTGATAACCGGCGGTTTAAATGATTCGCAGGTACTCTTCCATGAACCGGCAAAATACACTGCAAAGCTGCGGGCATGTAAAACAGGAGATAATCTGGTACTGCTCCGAATGAATATGGAGTCGGGACACGGCGGTGCAACCGGTAGATACGATAGAATTAAAGATACTGCGTTTGAATACGCCTTTATTCTTAACATGATAGGCATTACTGCGTAATAGTGCAGAGGCTCTCATCATATCTGCATAAATCTTTTGACGAAGAACCTAAAAATCCGTATACTACAGCCGTATGAAAAGGTATAGTGCCGCTCGATTTCTTATTATTTGTACTAGTATACTTATGCAGTCTGCTCTGTTTGGAAAAACAGTCAATATTACATTTTCTGCTGATAAGCTCTACGGTTCCGGTGTAAAAGGAAAAACGTCTACAACATTAATCGGCAATGCAAAAGTATCAGTAGATTCATTGTCTATTCAAGGTGAAAAAATTGAACTTTCCGGCAAAGATTACCGGTATATAAAAGCAGCCGGAGCCGTAACCGGAGAAGATACGGAAAAAGGATTTACTTTCTCTGCAGCTGCACTGGAGTTTGATCGGGAAAAAGAAATTGCTGAATTTACTGGTGATGCAAAAATCAATGATACTAAAAATAAGGTAGAAACGGCCGCAGATCGTATACAGTATAACCAAAAAAACGAAACTATTTTGCTGCAAATGAATGTTACGTTAAAAAGCAAGGATATTGCAGCAAATGCACTGTTTGCCTTGTACTACCGCAGCACCTCATTATTGGAATTAACGGGTAAACCAGTTGTCAAAAAGGGAAAAGATGAATTTAAGGCGGCACGGATTTCGGTAAACCTCGATACCGATGATATCCGGCTGGAGGGCAAAGTTTCAGGCAGTGTTACTGACGAAAGTAAACCGGACAACAAACAGCAGACGGCAGAGCCGCCGAAATCACCAGTAAAAAAGGAGGAGGAATGAGCGAATTACCAGAAACACTTTACACACCGCAAGCGGACAGCTCCGGTACTGCCGGCATCAATACCGCATCAGCCTCCCCTTTTTCGGCAGTTCCCAGCGTGTTGCGGGTAGAAGGACTCAATAAATACTTTAGAAAAAAACACGCTGTCCGCGGTGTTACGTTCTCTATGAAACAAGGCGAGGTTGTCGGTTTACTCGGTCCAAACGGTGCCGGAAAAACCACAAGCTTTTACATGATTGTCGGCTTTTACACCCCGAATGCAGGCGGCATCTACCTTGATGACACACTCATAAACCGCCTACCAATGTATAAGCGTGCTAGAATAGGCATTTCCTACCTGCCGCAAGAGGCATCTGTTTTTAGAAAACTCTCGGTTGAACAAAATATTGATGCAATCTTAGAAATGCGGAAAGACCTTACCCGCACACAGCGAAAAGAAAAACTTGAATTTTTACTTGCAGAATTCGGTATTACCGGTAACAGAAAACAGCCGGCTTACACCCTTTCAGGAGGAGAACGCCGCCGGACGGAAATAGCCCGTGCACTTGCCATTGAACCAAAATTTTTGCTTCTTGACGAACCGTTTGCCGGTATTGATCCCATCGCTGTCCATGACATCAAAGCAATTATACGAATGCTGTCTAAACAAAACATCGGCGTTCTCATCACCGACCATAATGTACGCGACACACTCGAAATAACCGATCGTGCATACATTATCAACAAAGGAGAAATTGTTGAACAAGGTCCGCGTGAGATGATTTTACAATCAGAAATTGCACGAAAAGTGTATCTTGGCGAAGAATTCCGAATGTGATAGAGTTTAGGAATAAAATACACACAAACCGCTTGCACAGAAAATCTGCGGTAACTCCGTTACTGAATAGACCGGCAAGTTAGCCGCATAGATAGCACACGATTGAAAGGACTGTACTGTATGAAAAAAATAATCACCGCACTTTGTACCATTTGTATTCTCTCTGTTTTAAGCTGGGCAGAGGGTGCTGATGCAGCCTATCCGGTTCTTGAACCTGTTTTTCAAAAGCTGCCGCTCCAAGAAAATACCTGCACAATTCTAACAGACACCCAGCTCAAGAGCCTGTTAGATGCAGCAGCGGAACAACAGCTCAACTTATTTGAGCTGCTTGACTGCTTTTACCGCTACTTGTCCGCCCGATCGCTGCGGATAGAAATTTCCGGCGATTCGCTTCGGCTGCTCCAAGAGGATTTTGACTTTGGCGGACACCCCATTACGCTGCTGCTGCCTATTGATAAAATCATCAAAATGCAAACAGGTGCAGCCTTTACCTCCGATGAAAAAGCACTGGACATCTATCTTGATTCTGCATACAGTGCTTACATTGACATTGCCACCGCCATGTATGAACCCCGCTGCGGCTTCGAAAAAATAGAGCCGCTGGTATTTTCCCAAGCATACGGCATGCGGATAAAAAAATGGGGCATAAAAAAATATTTAGACAGAATTCATCTCTATGAGCCGAGAAAAGCTGCGGTATACGCAAAAAAATTTTATAAACCAAAGCGGTGGGGGCTTGGAGCTGTTCAGCGTTTAAATGCAGCACCTCCAGCAGAACAACAAGAATAATAAACCTGCCCGGGAACGCAGGTATCGAGCGAGGTTACCGGCAGTATTTGAGCACTTCCCATATACACAGAAAAAAGGGGCTGACAAAATTTTTGCCGCCCCCGCGGAGATAGGCAGCCGGAACACAAAACAGCCCTCCCCTCTTACCGGATTTCTCCCCGCTCAACAGAGAATGTATTATCTTTCTTTTTTGCCTGTACTTTTATGTCCGTAATGGGCTTCCACTCAACCGCAAAGAGAATTGTAGGCGTAAAAGTATAGTAAATTCGTTTTCCATCTTTTTTCTGTTCAGGCTTAATATTACAGGTAAATTTCAGCTCCCAGTCCTTTAAATTGTGTGTCAGCCCAATATCTAATGATTGCAGCTTAAAACCGGACGCTTCCCGCTTTGCTGTATCCCAAAAGTAAAATGAATGAGCTAAATCCGTAACTATATTACTATTTCCCGGAATCTGAACCGGCAGATTAAACATTTTTTGAAAATATCGGGCAATAACATCATTTCTGCTTGAAGTTCCAAATGAAAGCGACCAAAATTCATGAATATCAAATATGAATTTTGGAGCAAAGGTAAAATAGCTATCTGTAACACGGATAAGATTAAATTTTACATTTGAAATGAGTGAAAATTGCAGCTTAATGCGGTTCTTCCATGCATACAGTGTAGCAGGAGCTGAACTGTTTGAAAAAGACAAACCAGTTTCAAACGGAATAAACTCCTTTTTAGCAGAACGGGGCTGCCATCCTGTTCCTGCAGTCAACTTATACGGGGTTTCACGGCTTTGGGTATAGAAAAACGAAATATACTTCCAGCCCGCAGTAATATGCAGCCGCTCATGCTCTTTTTCTTCAATATTATATGTATACGATTGGCTCGATTTTATGTCATAAGGAAAATTCCAGTTTAAATCAGCCTTGAAAGGATCCCAGAACCATGTCTTTTTTGCTTTTTCTTTCTCAAAGAATCGGGTAGACAGGGCAAGCGTTCCATAAGGAAACGAAAAATCAGCTTTACCGCTGTAAGAACGCAAAAGCGGCGGCAAGTTTGCAGAAAAAGACAGTTTTTGTGTATATTTTTCTTCCACCGTTACCCCAAAAACGGCAGTTCCTGCATGAGCGGTAATAAAATCTTTATCCCACTTTACTTTCTCAGTTTTCCATTTTGGATTTTGATACGTTCCGGTAAATTTATTTTTTACCACAATCTGGCTTAAATTCCACGTAAATGAGGTTGCACGGAAGAACGAAGTAAACACAAGCGGGCTGAGGGTAACGGCATTGTCATTTTTCAGCGTATACACATTTGCTTTGAAATTGTTAAGTTCCAAGTTTTTTAGTTTTTGCTCATCGCGTACCCACGGATGCCGCTGATAATTTCCGTTAAAGGTAAGCGAGCTATTCATGGAGATAAAGTTTTGTGCATACGACAGAGAGCCTTTCAAAGCGGCAGAACCGCGTAACTGGTAGTAGCGTGAATCATAATCCGTCCACTTTATATCTTTCGGTTCACGCCATTTATCAGTGCGGAATGTCGTTTCCTGCAATGCATTTAAATCGCCGCTATACGTTAATGAATAGATAAGCCGGTTATCAAAACCGCTTTCATACACCGGTTTAAAAGCTGGTATAAACGTATCAATAAATTCCGGCGGTTCCTTGTTTTCAGGCGGCATGGCAGATGCCGCAGATGCCGCAGATGCGGCGGCGGCTTCCCTTTCTGCATCAGACTGTGCAGCGGCAGGCTGTACAGCATCAGGCTGCAGCGTAGCAGATGAGTCTGCATTGCTGCCGGCAAGCTCTGTATTTTGCTGTGCTGTATCGGTTTTTTCCTGCAAATACGGGTTTTGTATACCATGCAAATCCGGCTGGCTCCTCGTCTTTTTCCGTTCAAACAGGGAATTTGAAAGCAATGTTCCCGAAATGGAAACTTTGCCGGTTGGTTTAAGCAGCCGGGGGAAAAAAAACTTTTGATGGGGTGCATCTGCTTGCGGAGGCTGCTCCATCGGCTTCAGCTTTTCATTTTTCTTGGAGTCGAATTCCACCGAAAATGAGGCATTATCAAGATTAAGGCTGTTAATCCACGGCTGAACCTGTTTAATAGACGGCCGGACTGATGCATCCATCTTCCATGAATATGAGCTTTCTGTGCCTACATCCGTTCCCTTTGCCAGTTTCTCGCGGTTCAAGGCATAATTAAACCAGTTCATATCTTCAGCACGGTCAAAAAAGTCTTTTTTAAAATTCGGATCAGAGGGAAACGGCAGTGTGAGTGTAAAATTAACCGGATTTTTAGAAATATTCATATTAAAATACGCACGGTAGCGGAATGGAACCTGTATCCCATGAAAATAACTTTTATTATAATGCCGGTTTCCCTTTTTATCATACGCAGTATAGCTTTTACTGCCTGCGTCCGTAGGCTTATACAGTGTACGCGACATACCAAAATACAGCGAAAAATCTATCTGCCGAACCAGATTGTTTTGGGGAACAAATTTCCCGTCTAAACCGACAACACCGCCGAGCGTTGAATAGGTATCTGCAACAAGTTTCAGGTACGCAGGTTCTGTTTTAGTTTCATCTTCATCAAGATTTTTATAAAAAAGCCCGTTCCGCTCTTGCTTTTTCAACGTATCAGAACGCATAAAATTAGAAAAAGATGCCTTTGAATCTTTTCCCTGCTCAAGCGGTTTTCTTCCTATTAAATAGGTTGTCGTTTGAATAAACGCCCCCTCACGGTTCCGCATTCCAAATACCGGATGAAAAATCATCTCATCGGCAGGGTGATAAAAAAACGGAATATAAAACAGCGGCACAATCCCCACTGAAAAATACCCATTTGCAAAAGCAAGTTCAGTTCCGGGTAACAGCCACATACGGGAAGCACGAATAGACCACAACGGGTCTTCGTCCAAATCAGTATTGGTACTCATGATAGCATTTTTAAACCCGATAGTACTGCTGGAATCACGGCCGACCGCCCCCGCTTGAATGGTAAAAGGCGGTACAGTTTTATTTCTGGGCGGCTGCTTAATTAAACCATCAACAAAAACCCCCTCCATTTCTTCGATATTAAAGAGCAGCTGCCCGCCGACAAACTCCTCCGCCGGCGAAGAACCCGTTTTACGGGAGTAGCGGACATTTCCGGCGGCTTCCATCGTATTTTCCGACCGGTTAAAAATAACCGTATCTGCCTGCACTGTAGAAACAGTGTTTCCATCTTTCACCGAAATAGACACATCGCCGGTAAATACAATAATTTGATCTTTTTTTTCGTCAATGGCTTTTTGAGCGGCAGCAACAGTTTCAGAATTTTCTGCCGGTATGTTTTCAGAAAGAGACGCGGTATTTGTTCCAGTTACGGTACTCGCTGAATCCTGTCCTGAAACAGCGGCTGTTCCCCCTGAACCAGTTGCTGCCGGTGAATCTTGCGTTGGGTTGTTTGTTTTTCCTGCTTCCGGCGGCACCGGAGCGGCAGTAGTGCCGCCTCCAGCCGTGTTATCCGCTCGATTAGTTTGGTCTGGTTGGGCTGGCGGATCATCCGCAGCTGCCGGTGTTCCCGTGTTTATTGTGCCTGAATGTTTAGCCTCCGTGCTTTTCTCCGCTGCAGCGGTACTATCAGCCTTGTCTGCCGCAGTGTGTGCTTGTGCAGTGTGTTCTCCGCTGTCCGGCACTGTTGTTACCGGTGCGGTATCACCGGAAGCTGCCTGATCGGGCTTTTTTGTCCATTGACTGCGGTTCTCTTTTTTAAACAGCTCCATAACCCGCACCGAGTTAATCGTTATCACTTTCGGCTCTTTTTGCTGTGCATACAGCGGAGACAAAAGAAGCAACGGGAGAACTATACTAACGCAGCGCAGATACTTTTTAGCCATACTGTCAGTTCCATTCAGGAGCATCTCCTGCTCCTACGGGGTATTCCGCTGTTTTTCAAGCATTTCCTTGATATAAAAACCGGTATAGGATTTTTCAACTTCGGCAACTGCTTCCGGTGTTCCCTCTGCAATGATAGTACCGCCGTTTGTTCCCCCTTCAGGTCCAAGGTCAATAATATGGTCGGCTTGCAGGATAACATCAAGGTTATGCTCAATCATTACAATGGTATTCCCTTGCTCGGTCAGCCGCTGAATAACCTCCATCAGCTGTTTGACATCCGCAAAATGCAAGCCGGTTGTAGGCTCGTCCAAAATGTACAAAGTCTTTCCGGTAGACCGCTTGGCTAACTCATGTGCCAGTTTTACCCGCTGTGCCTCCCCCCCTGACAGGGTAAGTGCGGATTGCCCGAGTTTAATGTAGCCTAACCCCACTGAGAGCAATGTCTGCATTTTGCGTGCAATCTGCGGTACGGGAGCAAAAAATTCAGCGGCTTCTTCAATAGTCATATCAAGCACATCGGCAATGTTTTTACCCTTGTAGCGGATATCAAGCGTTTCCCGATTAAACCGTTTCCCGCGGCAGACATCACAGGCAATATACACATCAGGAAGAAAATTCATCTCGATGGTAATAGTACCGTCGCCTTGACAGTGTTCGCATCTGCCTCCCCGCACATTGAATGAAAACCTCCCTGCTTTGTACCCGCGGGCTTTTGCCTCCGGTAAACTTGCAAACAGGTCGCGGATAGCAGTAAAAACTTCAACATACGTTGCGGGATTAGAGCGGGGAGTCCGCCCTATCGGGCTTTGATCAATATTGATTACCTTGTCGATGTATTCAAGCCCTTCAATTTTTTTATACGCTCCCTCGGGGATGCTGCTGCGCATCAAACGGTTTGACACTGCCGGATACAGCACATCGGACAACAAGGTTGATTTTCCCGACCCCGAAACACCGGTGATGCAGGTAAACGCCCCCAGCGGTATGGAAACGGAAATATTTTTTAGATTATGTTCCGTTACTTTGGATAGTTTTAAAAAGCGACCGTTTCCTTTCCGCCGCTGTGCAGGGATTTCCATACAAAGGGTTCCCGCTAAATACTGTCCGGTAAGGCTCTCCTTTACCTGCATCACCTCTTCCGGTGTACCGGCGGCAACAACTGACCCTCCGTGAACACCTGCTCCCGGACCTAAATCGACAATGTAGTCGGCAAGGCGGAGTGTTTGTTCATCATGCTCCACCACCACCAAGGTGTTACCTAAATTCCGCAAATACAGCAGCGTATCAATCAGCCGCTGATTATCCCGCTGGTGCAGCCCAATAGACGGCTCATCTAAAATGTACAAAACGCCGATTAAGCTTGAACCAATCTGTGTTGCAAGCCTAATACGCTGCGATTCTCCGCCGGAAAGCGTTGCCGCCTTGCGTTCAAGGGTGATATAGTCCAGCCCTACGTTTTTCATAAATCGGAGACGGGAGGTAATTTCTTTTAATATTTGGTATGCAATTTTTTCTTCTGTCGGTGTAATAGTCAGCTGTTCAAAAAAGTCAAGCGAATCGCCGACAGACAGACTGCTTAACTCGTGAATATTTTTGCCGCCGACCGTAACAGCCAGCGCTTCCGGCTTTAAGCGTTTACCAGTGCAAAAATCGCAGGTTTGAACCGCCATATATTTTTCCAATGCTTCTTTTTGTGCATTGGAATAAGTTTCGTTGTACCGCCGCTGCATATCGGCAAAAATCCCAATCCACGGCTTACGGTATTTTGACTTTCCGGTTCCGTCCTGCCGTTCATATTCAAATTCAATAGGATCCGAGCCCGTACCGTGCAGCACAATATCCATGGTTTTTTTTGGAATGTCTTGCACCGGTGTGTCAAGACTAAAGCCGTAGTGTTGGGCAAGGGCTTCAAAACGGGCACGGTTCCACGCTGAATCAGGATTATAGGGTAAAAACGCCCCTTCATTAAAGGAAAGTGCAGGATTCGGTACCATGAGCTTGTAATCAAAATGCTGTTTTAGTCCTATTCCGGTACATTCAGGACATGCCCCGAATGGATTATTAAACGAAAAAAGGCGGGGCTGCAGCTCCGGCATAGAAATTCCGCAATCGGGACACGCATTTTTTTGAGAAAAAAAGATTTCCGTTACCGGCTCATCTGCGGTTTTTTGCTTAAGCACCATGAGTGTACCGCCGGAGCTTTCCAAAGCGGTTTCTACCGATTCTGCCAGCCTCTTGCGGACTCCTTCCGAAAGGAGAATACGGTCAACAACAATTTCGATGGTATGTTTTTTTTGTTTATCCAGCTTTACGCCGTCTTCAAGCGTAACCATTAACCCGTCGATGCGGGCACGCAAAAAACCGGCTTTTTGTGCGTCATCAATAATCTTCTGATGCTCGCCTTTTTTTCCCTTGATAATCGGTGCAAGAATTTGAATGCGTGTTCCTGAATCCCACGCCATTATGGTGTCGATAATCTGATCAACCGTTTGTTCCTGAATTTCCTGTCCGCACTGAGGGCAATGTGCGTGCCCGATGCGGGCAAACAGCAAGCGGTAGTAGTCGTAAATTTCCGTTACCGTTCCAACAGTGGAACGCGGATTGCGGTGTGTAGTCTTTTGCTCAATGGAAATAGCAGGCGACAATCCCTCGATATAATCCACATCGGGCTTGTCCATTCTATCCAAAAACTGCCGTGCATACGCCGAAAGAGACTCCACATACCGGCGTTGCCCCTCGGCAAATATCGTATCGAACGCAAGGGAGCTTTTCCCCGAACCCGATAAGCCGGAAATGACAATCAGCTTATCGCGGGGCAGCTCAACATCAATATTTTTCAGATTATGTTCACGGGCACCTTTAACCACCAGTGTGTTTAAAGCTGCCGTTTTTTGTACGTCGTTCTGCTGCATAAGGGACAAAAGTATAGGCTGTTCTTGCATTTTTTTCAAGACAGAACACTAGCACCGCCCCTCGTTTTCGATAACCTGTATGTCAAATTCTAACTGCGGCATACACTCTGCTAAATCATGCTGAATACGTTTGAGTGCTTCTACCCTTATTTCAACAGAGGTATGGGCATTGCCTTGGATAATAAAAATAGCATTTTTTGTTTCATCATCAAATTTATAGTGTTCTCCGTCACGGACACCGAGCCACGCAATAATACCTTGGGTGTCCCGGTATACATAATCGGTTTCGGCAACGTGTTTTTCTGTAGATGAAATAGGAAGAAAACTCCCTGCTTCTTTATTGACGGTAAATGTGATGGGTCCGGCTATTTTATCAAGATCATGTCCGCCGATTGCCAGCAGCGAATGCAGCGACTCTACATTATAAATATCAATCACACTGTTGATATGCGGCATAGAACCGTGCCGCTGAATATTCCGGATAAAGGCCGGAACAGTCGGCGGATATTTTTTAATGCTGCGTCCGGCACTTTGCAGCAATTCCGCATAGCCTTGCGTAATTGGATTATTCAGTATCTCATCAATATCACAGTATAATGCCCAGTTTTCCATTTTTTTTTGCTTCTGTAAAAACGCATCGGATAACTTTGCATGCGGGTCTATGTTTTTTGCAATGCCGACCACAACACTTTTAATTCCAAGCTCAACAATACTTTCGTCTAAAATACATTTCATAACAGCTGCACCTCTCTATTTTTCTATCCAGTATACCCTTATTCACATTTCTTTTAAAGCCTATACACTGTTATTACAGGGCTCTTTTGCTCAGGGCAATGTATCAGCAATTACCAAAGATATGTTCAATAAGTATCTTACTCCCAATGGCAATTAAAATAAGCCCGCCGAGTATATCAGGCTTTATAACAAGCAGTTTGCTCATTCTTTTTCCCAATAAATACCCAATAAAGGAAATAGTAAAAGCAGTGATACCGATGATAACCGCAGGAGCAATAATAGCTTTTTGTACCACGGCAAAGGTCAGTCCCACAGCAAGGGCATCAATACTGGTAGCAATAGACAGTAAAAAAAGGGTTACCGTATTTCTGCAATCTTTTTTTGTGTATCCGCTGTTATCTGTCTGTACAGCCTGCGGTTTAAACGGTAGTGCTTCAAAAATCATTTTTCCGCCTACAAAACTCAACAGAAAAAATGCAATCCAATGGTCAACAGCAGCAATGTATGCGGCACATTGCACACCTGCCGCCCAGCCGATAAGCGGCATAATACACTGAAACACTCCAAAAAACAGTGCCATACGCAAACCGTCCACAATAGAACTATCCTTTATAAGCATACTTTGTGTTACGGCAACAGTAAAAGCATCTGCTGATAAACTTATTGCAATGCCAAATATCAATAGTATATCCATACTGTTTGTACTGTACAGAAAAATACCGGCTTGTCAACCAATAAACCTGTTCGATCTGTGCTTTCGAACAGGTCTAATAGGCATCTCAAGCAGGGCTTAAAAAATAGTGTTTTTTGAAAATCCCTCTTGCATTTTATAGGTATCATTGCTATAAAAAGAAGATATACACTATAGGCTTATAAGAAATATGCAGCCTATCGAGGAGTTATTTATGGAGAACTTAGAAAAATTACTTTCTGGAACTAATGAAAAAAAGTGGGAAAAACTTTCGGCACCGCCGCTTCATGTTTTACTGTTTTCGCTTTTTATTTTTCTTTCATGGCAGCTTATGCTTCCCGTTATTGTACTGATATTTAATATTATCCCTCTTACTGCTGTAAAAAAACTGTTTTTTACACTGCCGTTTATCTGTGCTGCAGCTGCAACCGGCTTATTTGCCTATTTTCTCCATACCTACTTTGTAGGCATTTTTATGAGATATGATCAAGATGAAGCCGCATATACCGCTGCATTAAAATCTATCAAAAAATATCAAACCCTGTTGATCATTGTACCGGTAGTCTATTCATTTCTGCTTCCCTATATTATAACTGTGTTTACTGCAGCGGAATATTTGAATACCGATACATTTTCCGCATTACTCATGCTTTCTGTAGGAACGTGTTTTTTATTCGCTCTGTTTTGTTATGTGCTGTTTTTACAAAACTTTGAAAAATGGATACATAGTATTCCCTTGCATCCGGATTTTAAGGGTATGCCGCTCAAAGTACGGTCTGTTTTAACCGCATTTTTTAGTTTTACCGGAACTATTTTGATTGCACTTGCTCCGCTTATTGTATTAAGCGATGCGGCAGCACTTAAATTTACCATTACTGCAAAAACACTGCCGCTTGCCTGTATTGGTATTGTATTAGGTTTGACAGATTTGTACTTACAATCCAATGGCTCTTCAGAGAGAATGAAAACCATTTTTGAAGTTACTAAAAAAATGACACAGGGTGATTATACGACAGAAAACATACCGATTATCAGCCGTGATGAATTAGGTTTTTTAATGGAAGCATTAAATACATTCCATGCAATTACAACACAACTGCTGCATAAAATTGTCTCGGAATCCGGCACATTAACCAATCTTGGGCATACACTTTCCAGCCATATCAATCAAACAGCAAGTTCAGTGTCTGAAATTAGTACCAATATCACCAGTGTAAGCCGCAATGCAATAACACAGGCAGCAAGTGTGAGTGAAACAACCAGAACAATTGCACAAATTATCAAAACAATTGAACAGCTGAATAAAAATATTGATGATCAAGCCGCAAGTGTGGTGCAATCTTCTTCTGCTATTGAAGAGATGACTGCAAATATTAGTTCCGTTACCCAAACACTCGAAAAAACAGACGGTACAATTCAGAGACTCGCTGCAGCAACGCTTGACGGTAAAGAAACTATTACAAATTCCGTTATGGTAACACAAAAGATTGAGGAGGAATCAGGCGGTCTGCTTGAAGCATCGAATGTTATTCAGCACATCGCAAGTCAGACAAACCTGCTTGCAATGAATGCTGCTATCGAAGCCGCCCATGCGGGAGAAGCAGGTAAGGGCTTTGCTGTTGTTGCTGACGAAATCCGTAAATTAGCAGAGGAATCCAGTGCACAAGGCAAATCTATCACAGAAACATTGAAAATTTTAAGCGGTCAAATTGAAAGCTTATCAACTTCTGCAAAAACTGCGGAATCTAAATTCGGACTCATCTTTGATCTTTCAGATCAAGTTAAAAACATGAGTCACGGATTAATGAAGTCTATGGAAGAGCAAGAAAACGGCAGCCGGGAAATATTACGGAGTATCAAGACAATTAACGAAGTAACTGCCCACGTACAATCTGGTTCCCGGGCAATGCTGGAAAGCAGCAGAAATGTAGCAGGAGATATGCAAAAGCTCGATGATACTACCCGTATGACTGCCGATAGTATGAATAAAATGACAGCAGAGGTATTACAAATTGATAATGCTGTCCGGGAAATTCAAGGAATTGTTCAGAAAAATGAGCAGAGTATTGACACGCTCGCAGCAGAAACCGGTATGTTCAAAATTACTAAAAAATAATTAACGCATACCCGCTCTCTTGCCCCGGCGGTCTATTACATCGTATAACCACTGGGCTTCCGGAACGTTTAAGCCCGAAAGAGCTGATTAAGGGTGTTATCCTTTTGCCGCCAGTTTTTGTCCACCCTCACTTGTATATCAAGGATAATATAATAGGGGAAAATTTTAAGCAATTCTTTTTGACTTTGCTCACGGATTTTTTTTATCATTGCAGCACCTTTCCCTATAACCATTGCTTTCTGACTTTCCCGTTCTACACAGATAAATGCCCGTACAGCAAGCTCTTTCCCGTTTCTTTTCATCTTCATATCTTCAATGCGTACATATAATGCATGAGGAATTTCATCGTATAACAATGCGATTGCCTGCTCCCGTATAATTTCTGCAATTCGGAAATCAACCGGCTGATCGGTATAGTATTCTTCAGGGTATAACTGCGGTCCCTCCGGCAAGCCGGCAAAAATTCCGGAAAGCAATGCGTCAATACCAGTTTTCTTTTCAGCAGAAATTTGATAAATACTTTCAGGAAGGATATTTGTCAATGCACTGGTAAGCATAAGTATCGTATGCCCTACACGGGCATCAGGAGAATCAATTTTATTGATCGCAATAATTACTTTTTCCTGCACTGAAGCTAACAATGTGCATAATGCTTTTTCTTCTTCACCATACCCCCGTCCGGCATCTACAAGATACAAAATAACATCAGCTTCTTGCAGCCGTTTTTCCGTAAGTGTTTTGAATTTCAGATTTATTTTTTTTTCGCTGTTGTGATACCCGGGTGTATCAATAAAAACAATTTGCCCTTCCGATCCTGTATAAATACCGCGTATTGCATTTCTTGTCGTTTGCGGCAACGGAGAAACAATTGCCACTTTTTCTCCGCATACGGCATTCAAAAAGGTTGATTTCCCCACTGACGGTCTTCCGATAATACATACAATACCGCTTTTTTTTTCAATGTCCGCTTGCATATTGTATACTCCCTATAAATTTACTCTATGTGCTGTTCATCAAGTACGCATGAGGCAAACATCCGGCGCAAATTATCCCGATTATGGAAACTCATTATCCAATCAATTGGCAGCGTATTACTGAAAATTTCAGAAGAAGCCTGTGCTCCAATAGGATAATATGCAGGATTTTTTAAAACAGAATGCATCCAGCTGTCAACAATTATTTTTTGCCCTGCTTCTGACAAAAACCAATCTGTTATCGCATTGCACACCGGCACACTGTTATGTGCAGCATAGTCATTCTTTACGGTCATAATAGTGCTTGTGATAGTAATACTGCCGTCTTCTGGATAAATTATCGCTATCGGCGTGTGTGTTTCATGCCGTTTTTTTAATATTAATTCTTCCAGCACCATAATTTCATCATAGCCGCCTGATTCAAGCATGGCAATCGCTGCTTCTGATGATTCAACAACAATATTTTGCTTTTTTAATTTGTGAAAAAACAGCTCGCCATACGTGTCGTATAGTGCTGAAATTGCTGCAAGTGCTGTCCCTGACATAAGCGGATTGGGCATAGCAATTTTTCCCCGTAAATGTTCCTGTTCAGCAAATTCCTTAAAACTCAAGGCAATTTCATTCCGCTGTTTTTTTTCAGCGTTATACGCCAATACCATATTTGAAACCCGTACCGAATACCAGTAGCCGTCCGGATCATACGGTAGTGCAATATTGCATACATTAGGCGAAACATACGCATGGAGTATACCCCGCTCTTTTAATTCAAGTGAGTAAGAGGGATCTGCAAGCATAATAATATCGCAGCCAAGCTTTCCTGTAAGCAGCTCTTCTTCAATTTTTGCCTGCAATACACCTGTTTCACCTTGTACAAATTCAATTATAACATCAGGAAATGCTTTGGTAAGAGCTGCTTCTATGGAACCGATAACATCGGGATACATTGAAGTATAAATCCTAACAGTACCATTAATCTGACTCGTACGGCAGCCGGCAGTAAATAATGCCAATGCTATGCACAGTCTTACTAATATGATGTGTGATTTCATACTGTACCTGCCTCTTGACAGCACATCAGTGCATTTTTCTCTGTTTCTACTATAGTAATAGAAAAAAAACCAGCTGTCAACTTTAGCACAGCACATGAGATATACTTAAAATAAACAGGGAACTTCTAAGAAATGAAAAAAAATTAGTGAAAGCTGTTTTACCTGTCATACATAATCAAAACAGCCGCGTATATCTGCAATAAACCTGTTCGGAAACTTCCGTTTCGGAACAGGCCGAATACTAACTATTCAATAACAGCAACAATATCTGCTGCTTTAAGGATTAAATGCTCAACCCCGTCAATCTTAATTTGTGTGCCGGCATATTTGTCGTGCATAACTTTCTGCCCAACGGCTACTTTGATTTTTTCGCTGTCATCACCAATAGCAACTACAACAGCAGTTTGTGTTTTTTCCTGTGCAGTGTCAGGAATATACAGACCTGAGGCTGTTTTTGTTTCTACTGCATCAATTTTTACCAAAACGCGATCCGCTAATGGACGTACCTTCATATAAAAACCTCCTATATCGTTCACCTTGAATCTGCGTACGCAATATTCGATAGGCTGCAATAAATCTCTTATCTAGCTGTTATGCCATAGAGAGATTTTAAAAGAACAAAAACTGTGTCATTATAACACAGTTTTATTCATAATAAGAACAACTGAGTCATTTAAGCCACAGTATAGTACTGTAGAATATACAAACAAAGCGGTAAAAAGGCAAGTTTTTTCACAGTTTTTTTCGATTTTTCTCTAAAAACCCTTAAAACAGTGATATTTCCTTTTTTTTACATCTAAAAATAAAAATGGCATACTATTTGCTGTATTATAAATAAAAGAAACTGCTAAAATCTCAGTAAGTTTTTAGCAATCCTCTCTATAAGGAGTTACTTATGAATAAAACAGCGTATACATCACCATGCACAACAGACACTGTACTTGCACTGTATTTAAAAGAAATAAACACTATTCCGCTTTTATCCGTAGAAGAGGAGCATCACTATGCTGTAGAAGCTGCAAAAGGAAATAAAAAAGCCCAAGAAAAACTTGTTGAAGCTAATTTACGATTTGTAGTGAGCATTGCAAAAAAATATCAAAATAAAAATATCCCCATCATGGATTTGATTAGCGAAGGAAACATCGGTCTGATTCACGCTGCCGAGCGTTTTGATCCTAACCGCGGGTATAAATTTATATCCTATGCAGTATGGTGGATACGGCAGGCTATTTTGAAAGCAATTTGTGAAAAATCCCGTATGATACGGCTGCCCTTAAACAGGGCTAATGAGCTAGTACAGATAGAAAAACTGCGTAAAACACTGGAGAAAACACAAGATTTAGAAACTGACGTAACTGCCATTGCACAGCAATTACATATTGAGCCGGAGATGGTGCAAACAATTGTCAACACAGCCCGCCCGCCCCTATCACTCGATGTCCCCGTATTTACTGATAACAACGGAGGAACTGCCGGAGACTATATTCAAGATATGCAGTACGGCTTACCCGAAGATCAGGTAATGGATCAGTACTTACGGGCTCATATTGATAGTTTGCTGGATTCACTGACAGAACGGGAAGCTGAAATTATCCGGTACCGGTTCGGTTTAAATGGCTATGAACAGCTTTCGCTCAAAGCCGTTGGGCTGCGTTTTGGTCTTACAAAAGAACGCATTCGGCAAATTGAAAAAAAAGCTCTTGAACAGTTGTATGTTTTAAGCCGCAGTGAAGAGTTAGAAGCCTTTGTTGCATAACCTGTACAGCAATGTGCATAACTTGTTAGTAGTTTTTTTAGGGATATACCCATAAAAGTATATCCCATAAAGAGTATTTAAGTTTTCCAAAAAATTATCCGAAAATTGCATCATTTTCACTTTCCTTTTTACTGTTTTTTGTGGATAAGTTGTTATTTTTTTAATAATTTTCATTACTGAAGCACTAAACCTGTTCAGAAATTTCCGTTTTTGAACAGGTTACCTTAAAATGCGATGTTCTAAATCATGTTATTTTAACGATTTAGAACTTGCAGACCTGTTCGGCAACATAGTTATCGACTAGATATAATACTAAAGCAGAATCTCTAAAAATTCACCAATATTGAAAGATATTTTTACAGAGAACACACTCTTTTTGTATTTTTTCTCTTGCATACAGAGAATTAACTGTGGATAAGTTGTTAATTTTATCGTTATAAGCGGTGAATATCAAAGAAATCACTTGAATAACCCTGTTTCCCGTTCTATAGAGAACCGCTGCAGCCAGCAGCCCGCTGTGCAAAATACGGCGGTATTATCCACTCCCATGTATTTTACCTGTGGAAAACTTGTGAGTTATTAACATACAAACGGCATCCTTTAAAAATCAAACCACGTTTTTAGCAATGCACAACTGTTTTGACAGACATTTTCATTTTGTGATATAGTTATGCGGAGCTAGAAATGAAAACCGGAATAACAATATTTTTTATACTCATATCAGTATGTAGTGTTATCAGCGGGTGTTATGGAAAAAAAAGTGTTACAGAAAACCGCACATCTGAGCCGCTGATAGGCGTTATGGTGCATACAGTGCAAGATCCTTTTAACGAAAAAGTACAAAATGCTATCAATACGGCTGCACATGATACAGCGTCCCTGATGTTTATGAACAGTGAATATGATGAAGAGCTGCAAGATATGCATATTGATACGTTAATTGCTGCCGGTGCAGCCGGTATTGCCGTAACTGCGGTTGATAGAATGAATGTTACGTCATTAGTGGAAAAGGCACGGACTGCTGATATTCCTATTGTGTTTTTTAACCGCGAACCAGAGACAAAAGACCTTCATTCATACAAAAAAGCCTATTACGTCGGATCAAAGGCTGCTGAAGCCGGCATAATGCAAGGGCAGATAGCAGTAGACTATTTAAAAAATAACCCTCAAGCAGATAAAAATAATGATAGTATTATTCACTATATTATGTTAACAGGAGAACCCAATCATCAAGATACCCTTTTACGGACACTCAAGTCGATAGAAACAATACAGGCTGCCGGTATAACGGTAGAAGCACTTGCAGAGGAAACCGCAATGTGGAATTATACACAGGCAAAAGAGAAAATGGCGGCATGTATTGCAAAATTCGGTACAAAAATTGAGCTGGTTCTCGCAAATAATGATGAAATGGCATTAGGAGCAATCGCAGCATTGCAGGAAGCAGGCTTTTTTAGTGCTAATAACACCATTCCCGTACTGGGTGTTGATGCAACGGAATCTGCATTGGAGGCAGTTGAAAAAGGGCTGCTGCTTGGAACAGTCTTACAAGATGCACAGCAACAAGGGAATGCTGTTTTTGAACTTATCTATGCACTTGCAGAAAATAGAGCAACATTCACATTGAATTATAAAATTAAATCGGGAAAATATATTTGGATTCCTTATCAGATGATAACAAAGGCAAATGTTAAAAACTTCCGTACCGTCCGGCATGGAGAACTTAGATAATTAAACCTGTTCGGTAACTATATTTTCGAACAGGTTTATTGATTGACGCACTATGCATCTTTCGGCTACACTGATTCAGTTATGAAAATTTGGTTAAAATATCTTATTGCAATCCTTTTAGGCGTTATTTTTACAATCAGTGCAGGAACAGAAAATACTTTTTTTGTAAAAGTAGTAGAGTTACTGTCGCAGTTTTCTATCCGCTTTGGACGGTACGCCCTCTATCCCGCGGTGTTTTTTGCATTTACCGTAAGTATTTTTGAGCTTCGGGAAAATAAAAACCTTTTTAAGCTTGCCATTAATACCATTATATTTGTCTGTTTTTTTTCGTTTTTGCTTGCTTTTATCGGTATTTTGTCTGTTCTTATCCGCACGCCGGTACGAATTCCCATTTTTGTTGAGGGAACGGAAGAAGCACAAGTGTTAGGAATACTAGAATCTTTTTTGAAGTTATTCCCCTCCACAGCGTTTGAAGCCTTTATTGACGGTGCATTTATTTTACCGCTTTGTATTTTTGCCGGTTTTGCAGGAGCAGGCTGTGCCGTAGATAGAAGCATTGCAAAACCTACCCTAACCCTGTTTGATTCTCTTGCCCGTGTTTCTTATGCGATTATGGTATTTTTTATTGATATGTTTGCATTTGCTATGATAGCCTTATCTGCATCATGGATTATTCAATTCCGCAGTATGTTTTCTTCGGGGGTATTTACTGGATTTATCCTAACATTAACCGGTAATTTTGTTTTTATCACATTTATTCTCTATCCGGCATTGATTAAACTCTGCTGTCCAGAAATAAATCCCTATCGAGTATTATATGCAGGTCTTGCACCAATGGCAGCTGCCTTTATTTCCGGCGATGCACACATTGCTCTTTCGGTTTTAATGCAGCATTCTAATGAAAGTCTGGGAATACGCAGGAGAATTTCATCAGTTGCAACCCCTATTTTCTCAATTTTCGGCAGAGCGGGTTCTGCAATGGCGATAACAGTCAGTTTTATTGTTATTGTAAAATCCTATTCGAGTCTCGGTATCGGCATGAAAGATATGGTATGGCTAACTGCCATTGCTGCTTTGTTTTCTTTCTTTTTGGGCAGGTTTCCTATCGGCGGTACCTACATTGCACTTGCTTCAGTCTGTATGCTCTATGGAAGAGGGTTTGAAGCAGGCTATTTAATTCTCCGTCCTGCAGCATTTTTTATCGGATCTATTGCATCGGCAATCAATGCACTTACTGCATTAACGGGTACATATATTATTGCATACCGTTTTAAAATGACCAGAACAAAAGAACTCCGCTTTTTTATCTAGGAGATTGCCGATGCAAAAAAATCTGCCCGTACCGCCGCTTTTAAAAGAAATAAGCCGCTATTTTCGTACTGCCGGTTTTAGTGTCTATCTGGTAGGCGGTGCAGTGCGGGACTATATTCGAAAAAAAGAAGCACATGATTGGGATATTGCGACAAATGCACTGCCCGCAGATGTTATTAAATTGTTCAAACGAACTATTCCAACCGGTATAGCACATGGAACTGTAACAATTATCTACAAAGGCACGCATATTGAATGTACAACCTTTAGAACAGAAGCAGATTATGCCGATGGGCGGCATCCGGCAGAAATTACCTATGCTGCAACAATAGAAGAAGACCTTTCCCGCCGCGATTTTACCATGAATGCAATTGCACTTTCATTGCCGGAGGGACATATTATTGATCCGTTTCACGGCATACAAGATATTAACCATAAGATTATCCGGACTGTCGGTAACCCGCTTGACCGTTTTTCAGAAGATGGACTGCGTCCTATACGGGCAATCCGTTTTTCTGCCCAACTGGGATTTACCATTGATCCGGTTACACATGCCGCTATTCCCAACACACTCCATATTACAGAAAAAATTTCTATTGAACGCTTCCGCGAAGAATTTTCAAAAATGCTTTGTGCGGCACAGCCTGACCATGCACTGCGGCTGCTTGAACAAACAGGGCTTTTACGCCTTTTTCTACCCGAACTTGCCTCCTGCCGCGGGGTTGAACAAAAAGGCTGGCATCATTTTGATGTTTTAGACCATAGCATTCTTGTATGTGCTGCCTGCCCTCCGGTGTTACACCTCAGACTTGCAGGACTCTTCCACGATACCGGCAAACCGGCAGTACGGGAGCAGCAGCCTGACGGAAGTTATAGCTTTCACCGCCATGAAGCAGTGTCCGCAACCATAACCCGTACGGTAATGAAGCGGCTAAAATATGCCAATGCCGACATTGAGCAAACGGTTCATCTTGTTGCACAGCACATGTTTCATTATGAACCGTCTTGGACAGATGCCGCTGTACGGCGGTTTATTGCCCGTGTAGGAAAAAAAGCTATCCCCGATTTATTTGCTCTCCGCTATGCAGACACATTCGGACTCGCCGGAAAAACCATTACCCCCGCATTTCTTCTTGAATTTTCAAAACGAATAGATACCATGCTCCAACAAGAACAAGCATTCTGTATAAAAGACCTCCAAGTAAACGGACACGATCTTATGCAAATCGGCATACCGGCAGGCAAACAGCTTGGACTTGTTTTGCAGGAACTGCTTGAAACCGTCCTTGATGACCCTGCACAAAATACAAAAGAACAACTTTTACCAATCGCTGCAGCAATCTATCAAAAGAACAAAAGCATAACTCAACCGCCTGCCTAATTTTACCAGCTTGCACACCGCTGCCAACGGCTGGTTGAAAGCTCATTTAAGTTTGTAGTCCGTCCGCGATGCTCCTGTTCATACCTCTTGCATTTATAGGATAAAGTATCGTATGATACATACATGGCTAAAGGTTCGGTAAAAAAGCTGTCGAGCGGCTGTTTGTTTTGGATCATTTTTTTCATTCTGATAAGTTCTCTTTTTATTGTTAATAAAAATAAAATTGCAGGAGTGCTTGAAAAAACCCGTGCAAACACTTTATTTTTTAAAACACCCTCTGAAGATTCCGGCAATACCGGCAAAGGAGAAACAGAGGAGCTTTCTCAAACTTCAATACAGCCTATCACATTTGATACTACTCATACTGATGATACGGAACATGAACCTGCCGGTGCAGCGGCTGATAGCACCGGTCTGGAGACCGGTATCTTTGATGCAGCCGATCCGGAACAGCCGCAGCCGCATACTGCTTCCGATGCAGCACATACAACCGCATCGTCCAACTCTTCCGGCAGTATATCATCTTCTGCAGATAATACTGAAAATCCCCATACTGCCGGCTCTGAACTGCCGATGCGTTCTTTTACACTCTATTGGATCCGCATTGATAGCGACGGAACAATACTGCGGCAGGCAAAAACACATATAATACCGCACTCTGATTCTCCCCTAACAGATGTGCTTACACTCCTATTAAAACAGCCGGCAGAAGAAAAAGAGAAAAACAGCGTACTGTCTTTGATACCTGCCGGTACTCAGTTGCGGTCTGTACGTGTACAAGATAGCATAGCATTTATTGATTTGAGTGACGAATTTCAGTTTAATCAATACGGCATAGAAGGCTATTTAGCACAGCTTGCCCAAATTGTCTTTACTGCAACGGAGTTTTCAACAGTAGATGCTGTACAGATTCTCATAGAAGGGCAGAAAAAAGAATATCTTGGCTCTGAAGGCGTGTGGATAGGAACCCCGCTTACAAGAAATCTCTTTTAAGCAGGGGGGAAGCAAGGACGCGGCATACAGCACAGGGAAATTTTCCTACTGTTTGCCGCTCCGTCCGGCAATTGTATAGAGATACCGCTTGATTTTTTGGCTTGCGGTTTTCTCAAATGCATCTACTTGTTCAATCTTATCAATACGGGATATTTTATTCACATTTTCATTCACAAAAAATTTAATTTCATTCAATATTTCTGCTTTTTTATATGCAAAGGCATCGGTAAAACCTGTCATTGCATCAGAAACAGCAGATTGCAGATTTTGTATAGTAGACCCATCTTGTGCAACAGCGGATTGCTCCGGAACAGGATAGGTTTTCTGTAATTCAGCAGCAATTTTTTCTTCATCAAGCTGGACATACGCAATAAGCGAGGATTTTTCTCCTTCAACTACCAAAGATTCTGTTACCAAAGGGTGCTGATTTAAGACAAATTCAATATCTTCAGGATAAATATTTTCTCCGCTTGCCCCCAGAATCATGTTTTTTGACCGGCCTTTTATTGCCAAATGCCCCTTTTTATCAATCATAAATAAATCGCCGGTTTTAAACCAGCCGTCTTCAGTAAATGCAGCTTTTGTCAGTTCCGGGTCATTGTAATAGCCTTTCATAACATTGGGACCTTTTACCAAAAGCTCCCCGATGCCGGTTTCAGGATTAGGATTATCAAGTTTTACTTCAACACCGGGAATAACATATCCTATCCAGTTCGGCTGTGTTTGACGTGTTGTAGAACCGGCAATAAGCGGAGATGTTTCGGTTAGTCCATACCCGATTGCATACGGGAACTTTGCCGCTTTCATAAACTGCTCAACCGCAGAGTCTGTTTTTGAACCGCCGAGACCAAAAAACTTTAATTTACCGCCGAATGTTTTTTTCAGTTTTTTCCCTGCCAAACGGGAAAGCAGCAGCTTACCCAACGCCGTTTTATACAGCTTTGCCCGGAAAGGGGTTTCGGTAAAAGCAGGAAGAATCTTATTGCGGTAAATTTTTTCAATAACCATTGGAACACTTAACATCATGGTTGGGCGTATTTTTTGCAATGCAGGCAGTAAGATGCGGGGGGTAGGCATACCCTCCAAGTAGTAAATACACGCCCCATTAAGAAAAAACATCAAAAAACCAATGGTAAATTCATACACATGAGAAAGCGGCAAAATGGAGAGTGCTTTATCGTAAGTATTAATCCGCTGGCAGTGCTGTCCGGCGATTGCCGTAAAAACTAAATTTTTATGAGTAAGCTCCACACCTTTTGACCGCCCTGTTGTCCCTGACGTATAGATGATAGAGGCAGTATCATCTTCATGGCATTCATACAGCGGCGGAGTTCCTTGCCGTACTTCACTACTGCGTATAGAGGAAAAATTTGCAATGTTAATAACTGTTTTGATATGCCCGGGAATGCGGGGAAGCAGTTTTTCTGAGGTAATAACCGTATTTGCTTCTGCATGAGCCAAGCACGCTGCTATTTCCTTTTCATTAAAATCAGGCAAAAGCGGCACTGCTATTGCACCCATTGTTACAATAGCAAAATACGCAATTCCCCATTGAGGAACACTATGGCTGTACAGTGCAACTTTATCTCCTTGGCTAACGCCGAAACGGTAGAGAACTTCTTGTATATGAGCTATTTGTTCCGCTACTTCACAATAACGGTAGGGTTCTGAAGATACAAATGAGAGTGCCGGGCGTTCAGCAAATTTTTTTAGACTATTGGCAAGCAATGCTTGAAAGGTATACATACCTAAATCTTCGATAGTCTGCATAATGACATCCTCCATGATGTGTAATAAACCTGTTCAGAAACGCAGTTATCGAACAGATCTAATATTTTACGGACTTTCCGCAGTAAGCACTACCCGGTCCGCAAGGCGTATTCCCTGTGCTTTCAAGCCTTTTTCGGGGTATTGTGCTGCTTTAAATAGCTCTTTTACCTTTTTAGTACGCGGCTTCGGCTCATACGTGAGGGTAAAAGAGAACTCCTGCTCTGTACTCACCAAAAGCACTATAGCATTTTCAGGAACAATAAGGTAGTCTCTCTGTAAGATATATGATTCTATACGGCACCGCTTAATATACGGAAAACCCGTTTTTGAATCTTTATAGATAATGGTAAAAAGCACTGCTGAAAGCACTTCTTTTTCTGCAAATCCGCAGTACCATAGACCGCTGCCGGTAAAAAGGCGGTCAGGAACATCGGTAACCGTATAAACTCCGCTTTTTCTCAAAATAAAAATTCTATCATAACGGCTTACCCGCAGCATTTCCTTACCAGTTCCCACAGCAATTCCAAGATAGCCGCTTGCATCATCATAGCGGAGCGGGGTATCCCGCGTAACAGCTTCTTTAACCGCTACTTTTGTAAAAGATGCAATGGTTGTTTTCCGCTGTACTGTGTCATTGTCCAATTTTGCAGCTATCCCGTCAAGAACAGAAAGTGCGTACTTTTTCAAATTTTTCAACAGGCGGGCAATTTTTTTTAAGCGATCGGTAATTTCAGCAGTTTCTGCACGGTTCTTTTCTATATCATAAAGCGATATTCGTCTGATAGGAATTTTAAGGAGACGGTCAACATCATCTGCTGTTATTTCCCGTATTAGCTCCTGTGCGAAAGGTACAAAACCTTTTACCACCGCCTTGGTTACCGCCTCTGCAGTAGACTTGGTTTCAATCTTTTTATAAATCCGCTCTTCGATAAAAATGCGCTCAAGCGTCCGCAAGTGCAGTTTATCGGTAAGCATAGTTTCTTCATATAAAAGCTCATCTTTCAGCACTGCAAGCAGCTGCCGTGTATGATTGTGAATCACATCGGTTACGGTAGTTTGAATAGGCAACTTATTATGAATAACGAGCAGATTACACGAAATAGACTGCTCACAATCGGTAAATGCATACAGAGCATCGACAACATCAGCTGCATAAACTCCGCGGGGAAGTTTTAACTCAATTTCAACGTGTTCAGCAGTGTAGTCATTGATTTCAGAAATTTTTATCTTTCCTGTCTTTGACGCGTGTTCAATTGACGCAATAAGACTTTCGGTGGTACTGCCGAACGGCAATTCTCTAATAACAATCCGTTTTTCATCTGCCGTATCTACCAATGCACGGACAAGAACTTTCCCCAGCCCGTCTTGATAGTCCGATACATCAACCAGCCCGCCGGTGGGGAAATCAGGATACAGTGTAAAAGGCTTCCCTGTCAAACAAGCCTTTTCCGCTTCGATAACTTCCCGAATATTATGCGGTAAAATTTTTGTAGACATACCAACGGCAATACCCTCTGCACCAGTAAGCAGCACCACCGGCAGTTTTGCTCTAAAAGCAGCCGGCTCTTTATTTCTACCGTCATACGAGGGAATATAGCGTGTAATATGAGGATTATATAAAATATCTTTTGCAAAGGGGGTGATACGGCATTCAATATATCGGGCAGCAGAAGCTTCATCTCCGGTATACATATTACCGAAATTCCCCTGCTTATCAATAAAAAGACTTTTATTTGCCAACACCACCAGGGCATTACCGATTGAAGCATCTCCGTGGGGATGGTATTTCATACAATACCCGACAACATTTGCGGCTTTGTGAAACTTCCCATCATCCATTTCAAATAGTGAATGGAGAATCCGCCGCTGAACCGGCTTTAACCCGTCTTCTGCATCAGGGATAGCCCTATCCCGAATAACATAACTTGCATATTCTAAAAAATTCGTATTAAATAAACTTTCAACATAATCCATAATAGAAAGCCTGAGCATATCGCAAAAAGAGTATTCTGTCCAGATTGAGATACGGCATGATCCGCAATTCCGCAGTACAGACTGCCTTGACTTTTTCGGCATATTGGGCTAGTATTATCTATCTTTAGACAGAAGGAGTGTTCACGTGCCCTGCGGAAAAAAACGGAAGCGACAAAAAATAGCAACACATAAACGAAAGAAGAAGCTTCGAAAAAACAGACATAAGAATAAAAAATAATCTATTACTCCGTGCCTTTGGAGTATGTAAGCATTATTTATGCTGGATTATAGAGAAGGGCTGTGATGCTAGGCAGCCCTTTTTATCATAGCACACTCATATCTTCATTGCTTTTATTATTCTAACAGTATATAGTTGCTTATTTATGACAGCCTCGTTACTTGAACAAATTAAAAGTCCGGCAGATTTGCAGGCACTTTCAAAGAAAGAATTAAACGTACTCGCAGGGCAATTACGCCGTATCATATTAGAAACAGTTGGTGCTAATGGCGGACATCTTGCAAGCAACCTTGGTGTTATTGAATTGACCATTGCACTCCACAGAGTTTTTTCCAGCCCCCATGATGCAATTATCTGGGATGTCGGACATCAATCGTATCCTCATAAGTTATTAACAGGCAGATATGCTGATTTTTCAACCCTTAGAATGAAAGACGGTCTTTCCGGCTTTCCAAAACGGGAAGAAAGCGAGCATGACATATTTAATACCGGTCATTCATCAACTTCTATTTCAGCGGCAGAAGGTATTATTATCGGGAGAAGACTTCAACAGCAAACCGGTAAGGTGATTGCGGTGATTGGCGACGGGGCTTTGACAGGCGGTATGGCATTTGAAGCATTGTTAAATATTACACCGGCAACAAAAGGCTTAGTTGTTATTTTAAACGATAATAAAATGTCTATTTCTCAAAATACTCATGCAATGTCTGAATATTTAAGCAAACTGACTATGCGGAGAAGCTATCAGCGATTTAAATACCTGTTTGATACCTCTATCGAAAAAATTCCCGTTATCGGCTCACATATACTCCTCCTTATCCGTAGATTAAAACGCGGTGCAAAAGGTGTTTTTTATAAAAATAATTTATTCGTTGATCTCGGTTTTGAATATGTTGGACCGCTGAATGGACATAATGAAGCAGAATTAGAAAAAGTATTCCGCAATGTAAAGCAGATTGAAACACCGGTACTGGTACACATTCAAACAAAAAAGGGCAGAGGGTACTCGTTTGCAGAACATGATCCTTCAACTTTTCATGGGATAGGACCTTTTCGGCTTACTGATGGAAAAATTGAAAAAGGAACGTCTGTATCTTTTACGGAAGCGTTTTCTCAAAGTATTGTCCAAGCAGCTTCCTGCAACTCAAAAATTACTGCAATCACTGCTGCCATGGCACAAGGGACAGGATTAAGCCGTTTCCAATCACTCTACCCGTCCCGTTTTTTTGATGTCGGTATTGCAGAACAGCATGCGGTTACGTTTGCGGCAGGGCTTGCCGCGGCAGGACTTCGTCCGGTTGTTGCAATGTATAGCACCTTTTTACAGCGGGCAATAGATCAAATTATTCATGATACTGCATTACAAAATTTACCGGTTGTTTTTGCTGTCGATAGAGCAGGTGCTGTTCCCTACGACGGAGAAACGCATCAAGGGCTGTATGACATAAGTTTATTACGGAGTATTCCGAATATCAGTATTCTGTGTCCTGCCTCTGCTGCAGACATGAATTACATGTTTCAATGGGCAATAACACAACCAAGTCCCGTTGTTATCCGCTATCCTAAAACAGCATGTCCTGCCGAAGTACCGGCATTTGAAACGGCTATAGAGCGGGGAAAAGGCGTTATGGCTCTTAAAACAAACCGAAGTACGCTTTTGTTTATCTGTACAGGCGGTATCTATGCAGAAACACTTGAAGCTGCAAACATCCTTTTACGAGAAAGTATATACGCAGATATATATACACTGCGGTTTATAAAACCCATTGACGAAACTTTTTTCCTGCACACTATTGCACAGTATCAAACTATTGTATTTGTTGAAGACGGCTCTTTTATCGGCAGTGTATCGCAAAGTTTGGAACTTTTAATCCGGAAAACCTATCCGGATATGTCGATAGCGGTAAAAGCTTTTCCCGATACCGTATTCCTACAAGGTTCCCGCATGGATATTCTCCGCGAGGCAGGACTAACAAGTCCGCAACTGGCACAAACTGCTGCAGCGTTACACAGTCAGCACCGCTCATAGAGCCTGCCTTTTAACCCTGCTCAGAAACGAATGCTTTTACCTTGCATTTTACGCTTGTAAAAAACGATAAACTGTTATATAGTTACTATATGTTAGTTGATGATAGAATAATTGGAGAAATAATAGTCCGCATTGGACGGCATTATAATGATAATATTGCAACACGTTTTTTACGTCCGGTATTTGCACAAATACTTTCAGATATTGATTTAGCACGGCACATTGTAGACCTTACAGAACATTCCGAAGATTTTGTGCTGCAAGGATTTCATCTTGATGATTTATATTACGACATCATTGCAATTGCACGGTTCATATATTTGGCAAGACGGGATATTTTACCCAATCTGCACTCTTTAACCGAAGCAAATACTAAAATGGCAACCAGTACTGACCGTGTATACCGCAATATGGCTTTTAACAATCTGGAGCCTAATCTTAATGTGCTTGCTGCAATGGTACTGGAACTCTATCATGCAGCAATCGAATACGATAAAAAAAATGCTGTAAAAGGAAGAGTTGTTTCACAAAAAATAAATGGTCTAACCGATATTGAACGCTTGTTAAGCGTTTCTTAACTACAACGAATATGGTATACACTATAAGGTAATGAGAGGTACTACAATGAATGTTGAAGAAAAGTTATTAAGTTGTTTCAAGAGTATTGAAAGCCGTGTTCCATTTAAACCCCGTGTTGCGTTAGTTCTTGGATCCGGTTTAGGAGGTTTTGCTGATGAAGTTGCAGTAGAAGCCGTCATACCGTATTCTTCCATTGAAAACTTCCCGCTATCTACCGCACCCGGGCATAAAGGTGCATTTGTATTTGCAAAAATAGGTACTGTCCCTGTTGTAATTATGCAGGGGAGAATTCATTTCTATGAAGGCTATCCGATGACAGATGTTGTGCTGCCTATCCGGTTAATGAAATTGATGGGGGCAGAAATCTTGTTTCTTACTAACGCTGCCGGCGGAGTAAATAAAGATTTTAAAGCAGGTGATTTTATGGTATTAACCGATCACATTACCTGTTTTGTACCCTCTCCCCTCATTGGACAAAATATTAAAAGTCTTGGGGTACGTTTCCCGGATATGACCCATGTATATACACCGGAATTGCAAGACTGTATTTATAGTGTTTCAAAAGACTTCAACATTCCTGTCAAACGCGGTGTTTATTTGCAGTTTACCGGTCCTGCCTATGAAACACCTGAAGAAGTACGGCTTGCTGCAAAGCTCGGAGCAGATGCGGTAGGTATGAGTACCGCCGTTGAAGCTGTTGCTGCCCGCCACGCAGGAATGAAAATATGCGGTATTTCGTGTATTTCCAATCTTGCAGCAGGTATCAGCGAAACATTACTTTCAGAAGAAGAAGTATTAGAGGCAGGTAAAGCTGCAGCTCCGCTTTTTAAAAAACTTGTTACGGAAAGTATTGTACGTATGGCACAGTAATTCATTCTTACGTTTCCTTAAATGCGATGTTCGCATTAAACTGCTTTGCTGTCTGCCCTTGCAGACAGCAAAGCAGCAAATCCGCTCTGCGGCTTTATTCGGCTTGCTCATCATCAACCGGCGGAGGATTGCTAATCTTACCTTCAAACAGCATCTTCGGCTGTATCCGTATTTTAAGCTGTTTTTCTATTTTTTGTAAAAGCCGCAGCTCATACTCATCACCAAGTACAATATTTACTCCTTTTTGACCGGCTCGTCCCGTTCTCCCTGCCCGATGGATAAAAGCTTCACGGTCTTTAGATATATTCATCTGAATAACATACTGAACCCCGCTGATATCTAATCCGCGTGCAGAAAGATCGCTCGTTACCAAAATGCGGATTTTTCCCGATTTAAAACGCCTGATAATACTCTTTCGGTCATTGCCGGAGAGATTACTATACAGGGGCTGAGCATCCAATTTTTTATATTGCAGTTTTTGTGTAATAGTTTCAACTTCATGTGCAGGAGCTGCAAAAATAAGCACTTTTTCCGGAGGTAACGCGTGTAAAAGCATACGAAGTGTGTCAGTTTTATGCTTACGTTCCGAAAAAAATGCCCAATGCTCAATACTGCCGGATAATACTCCGTCTTGCCCCAAACCGGCAAAAATCGGGGTAAAGGCAGCCTGTCGGGAAAATAATGCTGTCAATAGTGTTCTGTTTTTTTCGTTAAATGTTGCAGAACAAGCAGTAATCTGCGTAGGCTCCGGTATATGTGCTAATACCGCACGTAATGCTTCAATACTTTCGCGGGCAAGCAGCCTATCTGCCTCATCAATCACAATTGCATACAACCTATCAAGTTTTAGTTTTTTTAAACTCATAAGATCAGCAATGCGGGCAGGGGTTCCAATAACAATCGGCGGCTTTTCTTTTAAAGCATCAATTTGCCGTTTTATAGAACTGCCGCCAATACAAAGTACCGTTTTTAACGGAATACAGGAAGCCTCTTGCAAAGTAGTTAAGGTTTCTTTTATCTGAGATGCAAGCTCAATAGTCGGCGTTACAATCAGCAAGGACGGTTGTGCTTTTTCCTCTAGTCTCGATACTATTTTTGTAAGAAGCGGCAGTAAAAATGCGAGGGTTTTTCCTGTGCCTGTTTCCGATTCAAAAAATACATGTGTATGTTCCAATAAAAGCGGAATAACCCGTTCTTGTACCGGTGTAGGTTTTGTAATTGAGTGAGTATGCAAAGCGGTAATAAAAGGCTTATAAAGCGGAAAATCAAAAAAACTGTTCATTAACAGAGGATAGCATGTTTCTCCAATAAATGCTAGAATAAAAAGAATAGGTACTGCAGCAACCCAACAGGCAGAGAACCGTGTAACAATAAACTTGTTCGGAAACGCAGTTATCGGATAGGTCTAATATAAAAGTTTTATACAAAAAAGAGGTATATGAGTGAAAATAGGTATTAATACATTCGGATGCGATCATGGGCGGTCAGGCATCGGATCATATATTTTGTCGCTGGTTCATAATATGCCGGAAACAGATCATAAAATACATCTTTTCGGACCGGAGCTGGATAAATATACATACACTTCCGGAGTAGCAGGTATTACCTACACCGGTATTTTAATGAATGATACTGCTTTTTCTGAAAAAACATGGTTCGCATTCTCATTTAATAAATTTGTAAAAAAACAAAAATATGATTTGGTATTATTTCCTGCTGGACTGCCTACAGTACCGGTATCTTTTGATATTCCAATTGTTCCCGTTATTCAAAATGGTATGGAGCTATCAAAGGGGTATTTTAACACACTACTTTCAAAGCGTTTTTTGCATTCAGTCAGAGGGATAATTAGTCCCAGTACCTATATTCGCAATCAGTTGCTGCATTTTGGCATTCCTGACAGCAAAATTAAAATTATCCATAATGGAATTGATACAACGTTATTTTATCCGCACGATACAGAGAATAAAGATGCATTACTTATTCAGCCATTTGCAATTAACCGCCCGTATATCATTTATGCATCGCGAATTAGTTACCCTGAAAAGTGTCATGTTGAACTTATCAATGCATTTACGTTATTTAAACAAAAAACAAAGGCACCGCATAAACTCGTTATTGCCGGTGCTGACGGAGAAAACTCAGAGATGGTGCATCAAGCGGTATTGCGTTCGCCAGTATCATCAGATATTCTCTTAACCGGCTATTTCCCTCACCAAAATCTTCCCCAACTCTATTCTGCTGCTGATCTCTGTGTATTCCCCTCCCCGGTTGAAGGAGTAGGCTTACCGATTATTGAAGCAATGGCATGCGGAATTCCTACTGCGTGTGCGTACGCCGGAGCATTGCCGGAAATAGCAGGGGACTGCACCTGCTATTTTAACCATAAAGATCCTGCTGAAATAGCTGCGGTAATTGAACAACTGATTGATGCACCTGAAAATCAAGAAAAACGCACTGCTCTTATTAAGAAAGGCATTAAATGGATACAGCAGTATAGCTGGAAAAAAACCGCAGAAGAAACACTCGCATACTTGAGCGGCTTAGAATATTAAACGGGAAAATAAGCCGTTATGGAGCAATGAGAGGGTTATAGTTCTATGCGGTTTTTTCCGAAATCAATTTTAAGCTAGGCTTATCGGTATTATCAACCATCTGCTTTGTAATATGCAGCTCTTTTTCACCTTTGATCGAGGGAGCCTCAAACATTGCATCAAGCATTAGTTTTTCAACAATTGAACGTAAACCGCGTGCACCGGTATTTTGATCCAGAGCTTGCTGTGAAATTGCGTCTAAAGCCTCTTCATCAAAAGTAAGCCGAACATCATCAAGCTTAAAAGAAGCCTGAAACTGCTTAATAACTGCATTTTTCGGTTCAATCAGTATTCGCCGTAAATCTTCAAGCAGCAGTTCATTCAAAGACACAGTAATAGGCAGCCGCCCAATTAATTCAGGAATAATACCAAACTTTACAAGATCGTCAGGACTAAGCTTTTCATATAAATCTTGTAATTTCTTCTCTTTTATTGTTTGTACATGAGCACCAAAACCCATAGGATTTTCAGAAACCCGCGTTTGTACAATGTTATCCAATCCTACAAACGCACCGCCGCATATAAATAAAATATTTGACGTATCAATTTTCAACATATCCTGATTAGGGTGTTTACGGCCGCCCTGCGGCGGAACAGAAGCAACAGTCCCTTCAATAATTTTTAACAGTGCCTGCTGAACCCCCTCACCGGAAACATCGCGAGTAATTGACACATTTTCACTTTTGCGGGAAATTTTATCAATTTCATCAATAAAAATAATACCGCGTTCTGCACTTGCAATATCACCATCTGCGTTCTGTATCAATTTCAACAAGATATTTTCAACATCTTCACCAACATATCCTGCTTCAGTTAAAGTAGTTGCATCCGCAATTGCAAACGGAACTTTCATTTTTTGAGCAAGTGTACGTGCCAGCAATGTTTTACCGGAACCTGTAGGACCAATAAGCAGTACATTTGATTTTTCAACAACCACATCCTCGCTGCTAGCCGGAGGATGCAGTATCCGTTTATAATGATTATATACTGCAACCGATAAAACCCGTTTTGCTTTTTCCTGCCCAATAATATGTTCATCTAAAAAAGCCTTTAATTCAGCAGGAGTTGGAATATTCTCTTGTATTTCAGTAGGGGGCAAAGCTCGGTAGGTATGTAAATAATCTTTACACAAATCCACACAATGGTTACAAATTGACACGCCGGGACCGGGTACTATTTTTCTTCCCCCTCCTTCCCGTTTACCGCAAAAAGAACATACATACATTTGCTCATTTTTCAGCTTAGACATTTTTTCTCCTTGTCATTACCGTATCAACTATGCCGTATTCACAAGCATCTTGGGCAGACATAAAAAAATCCCGCTCCATATCAGCAGCAATAGTGTCTTCTGCCTTACCAGTATGGTATGCACAATATTCAATAATGAGCTTTTTTAAGCGGAGTATTTCTTTTGCTTGTATGCTTATATCACGAGCCTGCCCCTGTGCTCCGCCCCACGGTTGGTGGATCATTACACGGGAAGACGGCAAGGTAAATCGTTTTCCTTTTGCTCCGCCAGCTAACAAAACAGCCGCCATACTAGCAGCTTGCCCCAAACAAATAGTTTGTACATCAGGACGGATATGCTGCATAGTATCATACACTGCAAGTCCGGCTGTTACAGACCCCCCGGGACTATTAATATAAAGACTAATATCTTTATCAGGATTTTGCGATTCTAAAAATAAAAGCTGTGCAACAACCAAATCAGCTGTTGCATCAGTAATTTCCCCGTCCACAAAGATAATTCTATCCTTTAAAAGACGGGAAAAAATATCATAACTGCGTTCTCCGTTCCCTGTTTGTTCAATGACATACGGAACAAGACTATGCATTCTTTCCTGCATTATCATTCCCTTTATCAAAATACTCTTCGAACGTTACCGTTTCTCCCATTTTAATAACTGATTTTTCAAACAGCTTATCATATAATTTTTTTTCTTTAATGGAATCAATAAGATACTTTTTCTCTTTTGGAGAATCCTCATAGTGCTTCTTTATCTCATCAATAGAACTATCATATTTTTTTGCTAAAGATTCATATTCTGCATCAACTTCAGCAGGAACAGCTGTAATGCCGTATTCCTGCATAAGCGTTTCTACAATAAGTCCTGTTTTAATGCGGAGTTCTGCTTCAGGCCGCCATTCTTCAAGCATAGCAGCCTTTGTCTTACTCTTGTCAAGTGCAGCAGACAACCGTTCCAACTGATCCGGTGAAATACGGAACTGATCTGCCATCATCATCCACCGTGATTCAAGTTCAGCATTAACCATTGAAGCAGGAAGCACTATCGGATTTGCTTCAGCAATCTGTTTTAAAAGACTATTGATTTTTCTATTTTCTACCGCATCATCAATCCGCAAGGTAAGACTCTTTTTAACCGCATCTTTTAAATCTGCTAATGTATGATATTTTTCACTTACGTCTTGTGCCAACTCATCATCAATTTCAGGCAGTTTCCGCTCTTTCAATGCGGTTAATACCACCTTAATCTTTTTTGTTTTACCGGCAAGCCGCGTGTCTATAAAATCCGGAGTATATGTTTTTGTGATAACTTTTTCTTCATTAATCTTCATACCCAGCAAGTCATCATCAATTTCATAAAACAGCTGCCCTTTTCCAAGGGTAAAAACAAAATCTTTGCGGGCTGTAGACTCAATTTCTGCATCATGCTCATCGAGTTCCGCAAAATTAATTGTTGCGATATTTCCTATTGCAAGCGGCACATCTGCACCGCAGTCAACCACTAATGCATTACGTTCTTGTATAGCAACAAGCTCTTCTTGTATATTCTGCTCGCTAATGGTAATTTGCGGAACCTCAATAGTAAATCCGTCCGTTTTTTCAATAGCTACCTTAGGAAAAACATCATACACAACCGTAAATGAAAGATCACTATCCAACGTAAATTCTTTTTCATCTTCAAAAGCGGGGCGGCTATACGGCAGCGGACTTTCGTATTTATCAGCTTGAGAAAATATCTCCTCCAATGCCGATTCTATAATGGTATTAAAAGTTTCAGCCCGCAATGATTCGCCAAATTTTTGTTCAAGAATTTTTACCGGTACTTTACCCTTACGGAAACCGGGAATATGCAGCTGTTTGGCATATTTACCGGTAAGTGCTGCATACTGCTTTTTTACTTCATCTTGCGGAACAGTAACAGAAAGTTTCATTTGGGAGTTTTCGCTTGGGGTAAAATTTTTTGTAAAATTCATGAGTGTGTATCCTTATCTGATGTTTATATAGAATATAATATCGCTTTGCTTTTTCGGCTAGCAAAAAAAAAGCGATTCGGATTACCGAATCGCTTATAAAGAGCGGGAAACGGGGATTGAACCCGCGACATCCACCTTGGCAAGGTGGCGCTCTACCACTGAGCTATTCCCGCAAAATATATCGCTCGGTATGTACTGTTGTGGAATCATGCGAGAGGAGGGACTTGAACCCTCATGCCGAGGCACCAGATCCTAAGTCTGGCGTGTCTGCCAATTCCACCACTCTCGCTCACAAAGTGAGTCGAAACAATATACCGATGATTTCAAATAATGTCAAGCGCTATCTCTTAAATAGCTCGACCCTTATTTTACTTGAGCCATGCAGGCTTCGAACCTGCGACCCACAGATTAAGAGTCTGTTGCTCTACCAGCTGAGCTAATGGCCCAAATTAGAATTGCCGTGTTGATATGCAGCTGCCATACAGCTCAATCTTAATGAATACATATCAATAAGACTTTGTAAGTCTCTCATATTTTTAAAAAAGTGTCAAGCCTATTTATCCTATTTTCCGAAAGACTCCGGCATACATTAGACCTGTTCGATAACACAAGTTTCCGAACAGACCGGCAAACTCTAAATCGCACAAACAGCACGATTTAGCACATCGCTAAAAATTCAATCGAGTTTCTAAAGATGCCCTTTACTTTAAAAGGTGATTTTATTAAGATTAGACCTATTCGATAACTTGCGTTATCGAATAGGTCGACGAGTTCTAAATCGTGCAAATAGCACGATTTAGAACATCGCATTTTAAGGCAGCCTGTTCTAAAACTGAAGTTTTCGAACAGGTTCATTGATAAGTAGAGAAAATAGAGTTTTTAGGAGGAATCATGCACACTATTTTAGAAAAAAAGCAATTTTCAAAAGACGTGTTTTATATGCGCGTTCATGCTCCTGAAATTGCGAAAAATAGGCGGGCTGGTCAATTTATTATCTTGCAGCTTGATGTTGATTTTGGAGAACGGATTCCGCTTACTGTTGCCGATGCCGATCCGGAAGCAGGCTGGATTGCACTGGTTATTCAGGCAGTCGGTGCAACAACAATTAAGTTGTGCCAAAAGAATGTAGGGGATTCTATTGCAGCAATTCTCGGCCCCTTAGGCAGACCGACACACATTGAAAAAGTCGGTAAGGTTGTCTGTGTCGGCGGCGGTATCGGAGTTGCACCACTGCATCCTATTGCACAGGCGTATAAAAAGGCCGGTAACGAGGTTGTTATCATCATCGGCGGACGCACAAAAGAATTGGTTATTTTTGAAGATGAGATGCGGAAAATTGCTGATGAGCTTATCGTTGTAACAGATGACGGCAGCTACGGCAGAAAGGCTCTCGTTACCGAACCGCTGAAAGAGCTGTGCCAGTCTGCACAGCCGCCGAACGAAGCAGTTGCAATCGGGCCGCCTATTATGATGAAATTCTGTGCAGAAACAACCCGCCCGTTCGGTATTCATACCGTAGTGTCTCTCAATACTATTATGATTGACGGAACGGGAATGTGCGGCGGCTGCCGTGTTACTGTGGACGGCAAAACAAAGTTTGTCTGTGTGGACGGACCTGAATTTGATGGGCATAAGGTTGACTTTGATAACATGATGATGCGTATGAAAGCGTTTAAACCGCGGGAAGACCATGACCGTCATGTTTGCCGTGTAGGAATGCACGGATAGCGTTGCCAATACCGATCCGGTATACGCCGCGACCCTATCGGAAAAGGAATGCTGTTTCTTCCTTAAAACAGCCTCATGTTATTTTACATAAACCCGTTGCTGCGGATTTTTATAGGAGTATGAAATGCAAGAAGTCAATACTGCTGGACATAACCATATCAGTTCCGATGCATTATCTGCACAAGCAAAAGCATTTTGGAACGATTTAAAAGATAAAGAACTAAAAACGAAAGACCGTACCGGTATACCCATGCAGGAAATGCCGGTTTTAGAGCCGTCGCAAAGAGCCCGTCTTATGGACGAGGTTGCTATTGGCTATACTGATGAACAAGCCCGCATTGAGGCGGAACGCTGTCTGAATTGCAAAACCCGCCCCTGCGTAAAAGGCTGTCCTGTCGGCGTTCCAATCCCTGAGTTTATTACCTGCATTCAGCAGGGTGATTACAAAAAAGCGGTTGATACTATTAAAACAACCAATCTTTTACCGGCAATTTGCGGGCGGGTGTGTCCGCAAGAAAAACAATGTCAGTCTCTGTGTACGGTAGGAAAAATGCATAAAAGTCCTGAAAAAGCCGTTGCTATTGGGCGGCTGGAGCGTTTTGTTGCTGACTGGGAACGGAATAACAACAAAATGACCGTTCCGCCGGTTGCTCCCGAAACAGGAAAAAAAGTTGCTATCATCGGTTCGGGGCCTGCCGGTTTAACGGTAGCCGCCGATGTCCGCCGTGCAGGGCATGCAGTAACTGTGTTTGAAGCCTTCCATAAAACCGGCGGCGTTATGGTATACGGTATTCCTGAATTCCGTTTGCCGAAATCCATTGTTGCACAAGAAGTTGAAAACCTTAAAAAAATGGGTGTTGAATTTAAAACAAACTTCTTAGTGGGCAGAACGGCAACCTTGGATCAGCTGCTGCATGAAGACGGGTTTGATGCCGCCTTTATCGGTACCGGTGCAGGATTACCCAAATTTATGGATATTGAAGGCGAAAATTTAATGGGAGTATTCAGTGCAAATGAATATCTTACCCGTGCAAATTTAATGAAAGCCTATCAAGAAGATAAAGCTGACACACCGCTCTATGCAGCAAAAACGGTTGCTGTTATCGGCGGCGGTAATGTTGCAATGGACGCTGCACGCATGGGCTACCGGCTTGGTGCAGAAAAAGTCTATTGTATTTACCGCAGAACCCGTGCAGAAATGCCTGCCCGTGCAGAAGAAATTGCCCATGCTGAAGAAGAGGGGGTAGAATTCTGCTTTTTGCAGAACCCGACACGGATTATCGGCACTGAAGAAGGCAGGGTTTGTGCAATCGAAGTGCTTAATTACGAATTGGGTGAACCGGACGAATCCGGACGCCGCCGACCGGTTGCCATTAAAGGGACGGAGCATCAAATACCGGTAGATACGGTAATTGTTGCATTGGGGAATAGTTCAAACCCCTTAATGGCGCAAACCACAGACGGGCTGAATGTTACAAAGTATGGTAATATTATCGTCGATGAAACTCAAAAGACAAGTCTTGATGCGGTATGGTCAGGCGGCGATATTGTACTGGGAGCTGCGACAGTCATTTTAGCAATGGGCGAAGGGCGGAAAGCAGCAGCAAGTATTAATGAATATTTAAAAAATAACTAACGGAACTATAGTCCGCAAGCCGTATTTGCCACATTTCCGGCATCTTCTGACAAAAATCCCCAACCTCCCTTTCTCCTCCTAGTCAGAAGATGCCTTTTTTATCCAGCAAAACAGAAATAGCCGTTCCGTATCCTAAGTTTTTGTGTATTTTCTATTGCTAAAAATCCATAAATAACGGATAATAACACCATCCGTGTATTGGAGGTATGTATGACAATTAATAGATGGGCTGCATTTGGTTTAGGGGTACTTGCCGGCGTAACAGCTGCGGCAGTTATTAAAACGCCCGCTTTTCAAAAAGCGTGTGCAGCAGTTGCAGGGAAAGCCTTACTTTTAAAAGATGAAGCTGCAGCTTTTGCAGAATCCCTTAAAGAAAGTGCAGAGGATATAGCTGCAGAAGCACGGTATAATGCTGCAAATGCAGCTGATGTGTAGATGATGCATTGTATGCTCATCTATAAAATACTTACAACGGCTGTATGAAAGTAACAGTTATTCATGCACTTCCGGGGAGAATACGGGTACGGTATCCCCGGTATTGTTTAAGCCGCAGACAAGCCGTACTTGTACAAACACTTATTGCGGCTCAATCGGGGATAACCGATGTACGGTTAACGGTTAAAACCGGTTCATTATTGATTTTTTATGACACTTCCGCTATTAGTCAAAAGGAAATTCTCAATCTTTTTGCGGTACTTTCAGATACCTATTTGAATGATACCGGTCTTCTCGAAGCAGTTGTAGATGTGCCTGTTTCAGAAAGTCTTTTTGATATTTTTCTAAAAACGGCAGCCGGTGTACTGTTGCGTTCGCTTTTGCCGATGCCTATCAGGAATATTTTACTAGGGCGGGCAATTATCCCGCGAATAGGCAGTGCTGCCGCTTCTTTGTTCCGCGGCAAGATATTTACTACCGATTTACTCGACGCAACGGCACTAACTACTGCGGTTATATCCGGTAATATAGACACCGCCCGTTCAATTGCAACATTGCTCACCATGGGAGAAGAAATCGAAGAAAGTACAAAGCGGCAGTCGTATAACGATCTTGCAAAAGTCCTGCTGGTTTCTAAGGAACCGGCACACCTGCTTATCGGCAATGAAGAGCAGGATATTGACATTGCTGCTTTAAAAAAAGGTGATACGGTCATTGTCCGTATGGGTGAACAAATTCCCGCTGATGGTGTTGTAATACAAGGAGAAGCACTCGTTGATCAAGCAAGTATAACAGGGGAATCGCTTCCGGTAGAAAAAAAGGCAGACAGTGCTGTATTTGCCGGAACTATTATACAGGAAGGCGAGCTTGTTATTACGGTACACTCTGTAGGAACCGGCACAAAGGTTCATAAAATCATTTCAATGATTGAAAATTCTCAAAATCTAAAGGCAACTGCTCAAAAACGTTCTGAACAGTTTGCTGAACGCATTGTGCCGTTTAATTTTCTCCTTACTGCATTAACCTACCTTTTTACCCGAGATATACAAAAAACAATTTCAACCTTAATGATTGACTATTCCTGTGCAATGAAACTGGCAGCGCCTATTGCGGTGCTTTCTGCAATGAAAGAGGCAGCAGAAAATGGAATTTCAGTAAAAGGCGGGGTATATCTTGAAGAAGCAGCCCGTGCTGATACCATTATCTTCGATAAAACAGGAACACTAACGCATGCTTCACCGGTTTTTTCTGAAGTATATCCTGTTGGTACTTTGTCAAAAGAAGAGCTTTTACTTGCTGCAGCTTGTTTGGAGGAGCATTTTCCGCATCCGCTCGGCCGTGCTGTTGTAAAAGCGGCAGAAGAACGCGGACTGCTGCACCCCGAACGGCATACAAAGGTTGAGTACATTGTCGCACATGGGATTGCATCTTCTCTTGAGGGAAAGAGGATTTGCATCGGCAGTGCTCATTTTCTGTTTGAAGATGAGCATATTCCGCTTACTGCTAAAGTGCAGCAAGTACAAGCCCTGCTGCGGGATTCAGGCAGCTCGCTGTTGTATCTTGCAGTAGACGGGCAGGCTGAAGGTATTATTGCAATTGATGATCCTGTCCGTACCGATGCAGCACACGCTGTTGCACAGTTAAAAGCTGACGGTGTAAAAAAATGTATTATGATAACCGGCGATACAGCCGGGGCAGCACAAAAAATTGCAACAGCGTGCGGTATAGATGAGTACCATGCACAAGCATTACCGGAAGATAAAGTTCAGTACGTTGAGCAGGAGCGGGCTGCCGGCCGGAGGGTTATTATGATCGGCGATGGTATTAACGATGCACCTGCACTTTCTGCCGCCCATGCCGGTATCGCGGTAGACGGGTGTTCTTCCATTGCAGGAGATACCGCAGATATTGTACTATCTGCCGATGGATTAGCAAGTTTAGTAATGACTCGGCAGCTAAGCAGAAAACTATTTCGTAAAATTGAGCGGAATAATGCAATTATTGTCGGCGGGAACTCCCTCTTTCTCGCAGCAGGTATGGCAGGGCTTATTAGTCCTGCACTTGCTGCCCTGCTGCACAATAGCTTAACAGTCGGCATTAGTATTGAATCTATGCGGAAACTCCTGCATAGCTAATAAACCTGTTCAGGAACTTTCATTTCTAAACAGGTTTACTATAAGGAAACAGTATGATAAGCAGTTTTTTCCCGGGGCGGGTACGCTTGCGTGCCCCCATTTTTAAAGATACAGATATTGTACAAGCGGCAAAGGATATTATAACTTCTGCAGCAGAAGTAAAAAATGCAGTAAAAACAATAGACTGTAATCTTACAACCGGCAGTGTGCTTATCTGCTATGATCCGTTTAAGCTGCCAATGGAGCGGCTGCAGCCTCTTATACCTTTTTTGCAGAAACTGCATGATGAGGCAAAGCACTATACGCCAAGCAAAAAGACTCATATACTTGCGTTACTCGAAGAGTTACGCGAATTACTACATTAAGTATAGAGCAGTTTGCATGCAGCCGCCTTTGGTATACTTGTGTAATATTTGCGGTTAAAGTAACCGATAGTAGGAGTATATGAAAAGAATATATCCGCTCTTTCGATTTCTCATATTTTTAAGTGCAGCAGTGTGCTGTACTGCATCTGCGTTTTCTTTTGAAATTGAACAAAGTACTGTTCAAATTGAAACAGAACCGGAACCTACGGTACGTCTTTATGCAATAAACCAGATTCCCGATTCGGCTGAAGTACGGAAACGTATTACAGATACATGGTTTGAAGCTCCTATTCAAACGGTAATGACTCTGCTGCCGGAAACATACACCGATTCAAAAGGCTATTCTTTTAAAGTTTCCGGCAAACTCGCTGAAGATACGGCAGGCTGTTATGTGATTTCTGTAGTACCGGAACTTACCGATTACGGTTTACACGGTGAATCGCTCGTACCGCAGGGAACTTGGAAACTCTACCGGAGTATTGATACCGGTTTGCCCCATTTTATTAAGATTTATCCGCGGGAAAATTCAGCCTTATCTATTTTTTTACGTCCGGCAGTAAAAAAAGCACATACAGGTAAATCTTTTGTCGATGTAAATTTGTACAATGCTTATGTCCGTAAGGATATTGCAATTGGACTTGATTTTAAGCTTTTATATTCGTTAGCATTATCTGAATTGCGGTTACTGACGGATGATGTTATTCCGTGGGGACTATTTGATCCTCCGCTCATTTACAGTGCTGTAGAGTCTATGTCCAATCTTGTACAGGCACGTATGTTTCAGCTCGTGTTTATTGAAGACACGTGTTTCGATCAGGACGGAAACCCTGTCTATATCACCGATGCCAGTCCCCAGCGGGAAGAAGCGATTACAGCTGCATTGCGTATTGACCAAATCCGTTCGGAAATACTCGGAGGGGTTGATTCTGCCGGATTTGTGAAGTGGGTTGTAGATGGAATGATCCGTCCTATCAGCGGAAAAGGAACAATACTTACCTCATTAAAACGTCCAACTGATGCACCGCATACACATTTTTCAACCCCTTATTTAGAAGAACGAAATCTTTTTTTTGGGCTAGACTGGATTCGTAATTTAGCTGCTGCTGCGTTAAGTTTGAATTTAGGCAGAACAGTATACCCTCAAACGGCGGGAATTGATGTAACATTTTGCCCCTTTGCGTTGACTAATTCTATACCGCTATCTTTATCCGAAAATACGGTTTCAATACCGCCTTTTTTAGGCTACGAAAAAAATGCAGGATATCAGGTAACATATTTAAACGCACTGCTGTATTATTTGGCAATCACAGAACCAGGGCATTTTTACCTCGGCTGTATTAACCGCTCTGTAGGAAATCCATCTTTGCGTGAGTATCTTACCACGGCAGTATTTTTCCCCTACTTTGATTCATGGGGAAGTTTTCACTTGGACGTTTTTGAAGACGGCAAGCAAATATCGGTAGAAGAGTATATACAAAGAAACAGCGATGCATACGCAGCATTGGTAAGAATACGGGCACCGGAAATAGGTTTATTCAATCCTTAGATAATAATAATAATAATAAACCTATTCAAAAACTTCCGTTCCTGAATAGGTTTAATGTACGGTGCGTGAAATTAAGACATTAAGGAGATAACTATGAGTGATACGGCAGATGATGCAGGCACTGTATCGGTAACAAAGATTTTGGTACTGGATATTCTTACGAATGTCGGTTGGATGATTGCTAACTTTTTTACCTCTTTATTTATCGGTAATTCAGGAGATTTTAACGGAGGAATATTTACTAAATCTTTTAGCATTGGGCTTATGATTGCACTTCTTAATCCTCTTATAAAACAAAGACTTTTATTCCCTGCCATAGTAAACTGGCAAGAAAACCCGGAACGTGCACAAAAAAATATCCTCCTTTACGAAAAACTGCTGCTTGCTATTCCTTTGCTGCTCGCCTTTACAATTCCTTTTTTTATTTCATGGGAAATCGGTATAATCCATAATACCAGTGTGTTTTTATCACTATTTTTTAGCACGCTGGGTAATATATTTCTTATTGGAACAATTTTTTGCTCAAGCACTATTCGGCATTTTGAAAAATGGGCAGCATTTGTGCCGGTAACGGTACAGTATGTACCGTTTTCCATAATGAAACGGATTTCTTACACTGCAATTATTTGTATTGTTGCAGTATTATTACTCGCACTGGCTCCCATTGTCCGCCATGATGGTACTGATATTCATGATAAATTACTTACAGCGGTGCTGCCTCTTTCTCTGTATGGGGTGTTTTTTTCAGTATTTAGCATTGGTCTTATTGTTAAGTCAATCCATGTCCGTATTAGCTTAATTCAGCAGTTAATAAAAAATTTGGCAAATGGAAACTATCGGCAAAATACTATTAGTGCATGGACACGCGATGAGCTTTCATTGTTACTCAACGACTTTAATACATTTCTCACATTTAACCAAAAGTTTTTTCACGATTTAAAGCATACTGTTTCTGTATCAGGCACTACTGCTGAGGTCTTATCGTCAAATATGGACAATACCGCTCAAGCTGTGCAAAAAATTACTAACAATGTTTTATCTATACACGACCGCATACAAGATCAAACCTCCGGCATTTCTCAAATGCAGCAAACATTGCTGTTTACTGCCTCCAATATAGAAAGTTTGGATTCTAGCATTGAAAAACAAGCCGCAGCAGTTACTGAATCAGTTGCAACAATAGAAGAAATGGTTGCAAATATTCAATCTGTTTCGCGGACAGTACAGAACAACATGGGGTCTATTAACCTTTTGAATAATGCAGCAAATTTAGGAAATACAGCGATTACCAATGCACACAATATTGTTAAAGCTATTAGTGAGCAATCAGATGGGTTGTTGGAAACAGGCAGCGTCATTCAGCATATCGCAAATCAAACAAATTTATTGGCAATGAATGCTGCAATTGAGGCTTCTCATGCAGGAGGTTCTGTTGGTAAGGGATTTTCTGTTGTCGCCGGCGAGATTAGAAAACTTGCAGAAGAAGCGAGTGCTCAAGGAAAAACCATTACAGTAGTTCTTAAAACTTTAAAAGAGCAGATTGATTCGCTTAGCGATGTTGCAGCGGTTGTTTCCAATCAATTTAAAGAAATTATGTCCATGCTTTTAACCGTCAATAATGGAAGTGATGTTATCATGGCTGCTATGACAGAGCAAAATGAAGGGAGCAGCCAAATACTTCAGGCAATAAAAGAAATTAGCAATATCACTGCAGCAGTGAAACAGGGATCCCGTGATATATTATCCGGCAATACGGAAGTAAGTAATGGTATTACGGAGTTAGTAGAAATTTCTCATGTAGTGAGCGGTGCTATGGATCAGGTTGCCGATGATACAGATAAAATAACCGGTATTGTTGACAAAGTTACAGAGATAAGCGGGCAAAATGAGGAAGCAGCCCTTACTGTCATGCAGTATTTAAAACAGCTTTCTCTTTAAGAGAAAGCTTATCTCTGTTCTAATAGGTCTAATATCCTACACCGTTTACTTCAAAGTATCGGCGGAATGCGGCTGCAAGCTGTGCTCTTTCTGCAGCAGTAGTGCAAGCGATATGCCCGCTATCCGGCAGTGCGGTGTTCGATACCGCAATCCAGTAGCGTGCAGCAGCACTTTCGCTGTCATCGGTTTGTGCATTGGAAAATACCGGTGCAAGCTGTGCAGCCCATGCCATATCTTCATTAACTTCATGCGATTGAAGTATAGTCTGTACGGTATCCGCCTCTTTCCGCTCTTTTGAGGCAGTAGTACGCCCTGCCATAATGATAGTTGCTGCCATTCGCCGGCTTTGCAATTCTGACGGTAAAGGAATTTGAGCAATTGTATATTTTTCCCGGCAACCTGTTTTAAGATTTCTTTCCTGTAAAAACGGCATAAATACCATGCCGGTATTTTCAAACTCCATAAAAATTTCAATATCGGGATTAAGAAGACGGAACCATTCAGGGTGCAGCCAGCCTTTTGTCCGCCATGCAACGAGATTATCCAGTACCTGCCGCAGTTCCGGCGGTATTCCATTTTTAAGATCAAACGGAGCTTGAAAATTTTTAAACACTTCTTCAGATAAATGTATTCCCTGCATCGCTGCCATACCTGACACCATCATTAAAAGCTCCGTATCATTTCCTCCGGCACATACAACAGCTGTGCTGCAATGTTCTTGGAGCAGTGCCAGTGTCATTTCGAGTTCTGCTAGTGAAGCAGCAGGAGATAGATGCAGCTGCTGGTAGAGGGCAGTATTATACATACTGCTTAAGGGGTTTGCTAACACCGGAAAACCATACAGAGAATCCGATTGCTCTGAAAAAAAATTATTCAGAAAGGTTGACGGCAATAAGGTAAAATCTTCAGCTGCATGAGGTATGTATGCACTATGCGAAGAAAAAAAAGCTTTTTGGTCAGGTGCAAAGACAAATGCAGTACGGGGATTTTGCTCAAGATAGCGGGAAATTGTTGTATCATCGGGAATTATAGTCCACTCAAATATTTTTTCAATATCCGGATAATACTGCTTTAAAGTTTGCTGCACTGCGGTAATTACCGGCTGCGGCATATCATAAAATGCAATATCCATTTTACGCGGTATGCGATAATATACAACAATTCCAAACATTCCTGTACAAAGTACACCTACTAACACTAATAAAAAAATTATTTTCCGCGGTATCATAGAAACAGTATACTCATCTTAAAAAAAATTTTCTACCCGGTGCAGCCCTCTGTTTATCCCTAGTAATTGCATATCCGGAACAGGTAACCCTAAAAAATGATGTTCTAAATCGTGGTATATGCACAATTTAGAAGCAATCAACCTCTTCAATAACACAGTTATCGAAGAGGTTTAATCTACTTGACGTAATATTATATGTTGTATATTATAGCACCAAGAAATAGTAAATGGATGTGCTGTTCAAAAACGGGCAGCCTGTTCAAGTTTCCATGTAATAGCAATGCGTTTTGACAGAAAAAGAGGCGTATGGGCTGGATGTAAGCCGCAAACTATTGGTATGGGTTTACCGGTTTGATGCACTGCGGAATAACGGGTTTTTATATGCTAATAAAACAAAGTGTATTTTCTTGGTCAAAAGGAGCTATTTCAGGGGGCTTGTACTGAAATCGATCTGTTCAGAAACTTCTGTTTCGGAACAGATATAATGATACGTGAACCGAAGTGAGGTTTATACATGAATAAAACAGTGGTTAAGATGGCAGTAAAAAATCTTTTTGCAAATAAAGCAAAGATGATTATTACGCTGTCGCTTATTGGAATTGGTACTTTTTTGATTATTTTAGGGTTGGGCATCTTGAATTTTGCTTTGCAGCAAACCCGTGATGTGTGTATCAGTGATTTTTCGGGTGATATTCTCATTACCGGTAAGCCTGAAGAAGAAGGCGTTTTGGTTGAGCTCTTAGGTGTAGGGTCATTTGGGGTCAGTCTTAAAGCGCCAAAAATGCCGTACCTCATGCCTCTTGAAAAAATTAAAGCAAAACTGGAAACAATGCCTGAACTAAGCGGTTTTACCCGCTCAATTATTGCATCGGGAATACTGAAACCGGCTGATTTACCGGATTCATGGAAAGCGAAAGATTCAGGATTTACGTCTTATCCCTTTTTACAAACTTTAGGTGTAGAGCCGGTTCAGTATCAAAAGGTATTTTCCACCGCAAAGGTGTATGAAGGAGACTATCCTACTGATGACAATGCAGCATTTATTCTTATTCCTGAAGACGTAAAGAAAAAGTATGAAAAATACTACGAGCGGACACTCACTGTTGGAGACGAAATTGTTATAACAGGATTTTCAGGTAAAAGCCGTCAGCAAAAAGCGGTGGTAACCGGCTTTTTTACCTACGTACACCCCGATACGGCAGTGAACGGCATTGGGTATATTGATGTTAATACCTGCCGTATCCTCGCCGGTATGACGCTTGGAGCCCGTACCGTAGCAGCTATCCCCGAATCTATCGACTTGAGTTTAACTGAAAAATCGGAAGATGATTTGTTCAGTTCCGATGAAGAACCGGAACTTATTTCTACCATGACGGCGATAGGGGAAAAGACGGATTTCGAAAATCTTTTAGGCAGTACGGAGCTGCGTAACCAACTTAATCTTGCTGATAACGAAGCATGGCATCACATTGCAATTAAGCTGCATGATTCTGCAAAAACGGCAAGCGTTATTCAGTCACTCAATGAATGGTTTGAAGCAGAACATATTAACGCAATCGCTGTTGATTGGGAAAGTGCAATGCGCACGTATGTTATGGCAATTAGTGCTGCCCGTATTCTGTTTATTACCATGCTAATTATCCTATCAGTAGTGGTACTCATTGTTATTATGAATACGCTCATGGTAGCGGTTATGCAGCGGAATGCAGAAATAGGAACGATGCGGGCAATTGGTGCAAAAAAGAGCTTTGTCCGGAAAATATTTTTTACCGAATCATTTTTTATGTCATTTATCGGTGTATGTATTGGTGTAGTACTGGCACTCATTGCTGCAATTATTATCAATTCATTTGATATTCAGTTAAATGAAATTCTTTCTGCCATGTTCGGCGGAAAAAAAATACACGTGAGTATTTCAGCGATATCTATTGCAGGAACTATGGCAGCCATGTTCATCGCAGGACTTGCCGCAAACTGGTATCCGGTTCGGCTCGCATTAAAAATCAGCCCATTGGAAGCGATAAATAAATAAGGAATACATTATGAACATATTAAAGATTGCATTTAGAAACTTAAATCGTCAAAAACGGCGTAGTGCATTGCTCGTAATTGCTATTGCGTTTGCCTTTTTTGTTGTTATCTGTATGGACGGGCTGACACAGGGGGCATTAAAAAGTATAACCGGCGAAATTTCAAAGGTGGTTGGCGGGCATGTGTATATTATGGGAGCACAAAAAGATGCTGATAAGCAAGCCGATGACCCTGCACGTGAATATTTAGATAAGGAATCAGTAGCATTGATTGAGCAAATTATGCAAGAGCTGCAGATTACACCGCAATATACTATTAAACGGCGGAGAACAAACGGTACTTTCATCTTTGAGGGTAAAGAAATCAGTACACAGCTTGACGGCTGCCGCTTTGACGAAGAAACGATGCTGCACGACGGTATTCTTTTTAAAGAAGGAAGTTGGGAAACGATGAAAAAAGAAAACGCCGTACTGCTTTCCGAATCTGTTGTAGAAGAGTTGAACATTAAATTACACGATATTATTTTGCTCGAAACAAAAACATTGAATGGACAGCTGACCGTTGCAGAGTTACAGGTGGAAGGAATCGCTGTTGATCGCTCTCCTTTCGGCGGTATTACTAATTATATCAATTTTGATTATGCCGGTAAAATTACAGAAATTCCGGAAGGGGGAATTGAACTATTTGCACTCTTTTTGCAGGATCCCGATATGCAGGAGCAAATTGCCCAAGCACTGGAAGAAAAACTGAGAGAAAAAGCACCGATAACCAGTAGAGAACAAGCACGTATGATGAGTCCGTCTAATCCTGCAAGTAATATATTTACACAGCTGAAAGAAGGAAAATGGGACGGCACAAAGTTTGCAGTAGCAACATTTTATGATTTTACTCCCGGTACAGCATCACTGCTTGACACTTTAAATTTAATTGGGTTCGGTGTACTTATTGTCTTACTGGTTATAACAATGATAGGTCTTTCCAATACCTTTAAAATTATTGTACATGAACGGAAAGGCGAAATTGGTACAATGCGATCCTGCGGGGTAATGAAGCGGAGCATCCGCAGGCTCTTCCTTGCCGAAGCATCGTTTCTGTCCTTACTTGGAGCGGTTGTCGGACTTTGCGTTGCTTTAGCTGTTATGCAAATCATTACTTTTATTCCGATTGCAAAAGATTCCTCATTTTCAATTTTTACAAAAAACGGAAATTTTACCTGGATATTGCCGGTTACACCGTTACTCTTAAAATTTGCGATTATGTGGGCTTTAACTTTATTAACCGTGAGGGGTTCCGCTTCCCGTGCTGCCAACATGGTACCAGCCGAAGCATTGCGGACAGGAAAATAATCGAATATCCGTAGAAAAAATGTGAATATGTATGGTGAAAAGGTTTGATGATTTAACGATAACTGATGATTTTTTATTTTGCAAGGTTATGCAAGATGAATATGTATGTAAAACGGTTCTCAATCTCGTATTACAGGAGCACATCGGAAAAATCAAAAGCATTGTATACCAAAAGGCATTCGATACAGGTACTTATTCAAAAGGGGTTCGGCTTGATGTCTGGGTTGGGGACGAGAATGGTCATGTGTACGATATTGAGATGCAGACAGTAAATCGGAAAAACCTTGCCAAACGGCTGCGGTATTATCAGTCGGCTATTGATGTGAGTGTTTTAAATAAAGGGCAAGATTATAATGAGCTGCCGGATTCGTTTATTCTCTTTTTTTGTCCGTTTGACTATATGCAAGCAGGTTTGCCTGTATATACTTTTAAAAACTGCTGTGTAGAAAACAGAATGCTTTTTCTACAGGACGGAGCAGTCAAGGTAATTATTAATAGCAGTGCAGCTGATAGAGCTGCAAATGCAGAATTACGGGCATTTTTACACTATATGAATGGGTGCGTATCGTCCTCATTACTAGTTCGCACAATGGAGAACCGTATACAGGAAATAAAGCAAAGCGAAGTAAGGAGACAAGAATATATGATGATGACTGCCTTTGAAGCAGATGCGCGGCGAGACGGCTGGCAGGAAGGGGTGATAGCTGGTAAGCAGGAAGGACTGCGTGCCGGTAAGCAGGAAGGATTGCGTGTCGGTAAGCAGGAGGGACTAGCTGAAGGCATCCGTAAAACAGCGGCAGCTCTTAAAAATATGGGACTACCGATTGAGCAAATTATGCAAGCAACTGGTTTGACTAAAAAAGAAGTTGCGTTGCTGTAAAGCCGCGTGATTGCAATACCGTTGAAAAATACGTGTTAATTGCGTGTAGAATAGCCGCAGTGGTTGGGGCGTTGCGGGGATTCACCCGCAAGAGGGGGTAGCGCAGGATATATGCCGCTGAGTGTTCTACGCAGCTGCAAGATTTGAGGGAAGCCGAAAATCCTTGCATATCTCTGTACAGAAAAAGCGGCAGAAGCCGGAGCGGAGGGGGAGACCTCCCCCTTCATAATTATGAATATTTTTTAGGAGTTTTTATGTTTAAAAAGATTATAACACTTTGTCTTTTAATGGGTGCAGCAGCTGCATTTGCAGAGGTTCCGAGTACAGAGGAAATGTACAAAATTATGAATAAGGTATTTGATCGGTATAATTTTTCCGATGATTTTACTTGTACCATGTCGCTTATTATTGAAAAACCGAACGAACCGAAAGAAGCGGCTCAATATAAGCTGTTCCGGCGCGATGGTAAAGATCAAACTTGTTTAGTGCAGCTTGCCCCTGAAGCCGAGAAAGGGATTGGGTATTTGCAGGAAAAAAATAATTTATGGACATACGATCCTGTTTCGCATCAATTTACACACTCATCGCTGAAACGAAATTTAGGCAATAGTGATGCAAAATTGTCCGATGTGAAAAAAAAATCGGAATTTCAAGATTCATGGGAAATTTTACATATTGAAGAGGGAAAGGTTGGCAAAGTTGCAGTATACGTGGTAACCGCAAAAGCACTCAAGAAAGATTTTAGCTACCCGCAAGAAAAATATTTTGTACGGCAAGATAAACACCTTGTACTGAAAATAGAAAGCTATGGTGCAAGCGGACGGCACATGCGGACAACTTTTATCCCTAAACATGCAGAGATAAATAATGTACCAATACCTGTACTTCAAATCTATATTAACGAACTGGTAAAGGGAGAAAAAACAACACAGATTTTTCAAGATTTTGAAATGACTAAAATTCCTGATATGGTATTTACAAAAGCGTATTTGGAAAAAATAAATTAACGGCTATTTGCACGCAACTCTTACTGAGTTTTTAAGAATAGTGTATGAGGAGAATATAATAGTGAAAAACCTCTGTTTTGTTGTACTGTTATTCAGCTTTTTTATTATTCGGCTTCCGGCGGCTGCTCAAGAATCGGGGGGAGCAGATACGGCAAACTTGGAAGATGAGTTATTCGGCGGAGATGAAGACTCGCTTGTTACTATAGAGCAAGCTAAATCGGATAATCGGAATACAGAATTTCAATTTCAGGCTGATTTAAATAAGGCAATGCTTACCCTTGAATCGAATAAAACCCGAATAGGCGGAGGAATTACCTCTTTGCTCAAGTTAGGTTATCTTTGGAGCGATCCTTATTCAAAGAAAGATGATTATACAAAATCTTTTTTAGATGCACAATCATCACTGAATACACAGCTCAATGCCAATTTGTTTTTTGATGCCCGTCCAGTAGAAAATTTAAAGCTCTACGGTAAATTTTTATTCGGCTTTCCTTTTGAAAAGCAATTGACGGGCAGCGGGGCTGCATTTGTTCCTCCGGCAATTCTACCTCCCAGCGGTGCACAGCTGCCGGTTGCCGTAGAATCATCAGGGGTACCCAATATCAAAATTCAGGAATTGTACACGGACTTTTCTGCAAAGGATATTGCATTTTTCCGCTTTGGGAAGCATGCGGTAAAGTGGGGAACAGGCTACTTTTACAGCCCTGCAGATGTGATAAATCTTTCCCGCATTGATCCGCAAGACCCTGATGCGGAGCGGGAGGGAGCAGTGTCGCTGCGGACTCATATTATTATTCCGCAAACACAGCATAATATTTGGCTGTATCTTTTACCGCCGCTGCAAAATGACAAATTTAAACCGGAATACACAGCCGGAGCTGCCAAAACCGAATTGGTATTTGGAAATTGGGAATGGGGAATCGGCGGATGGTATAAGTATAAAAAAGCTCCGCGGTTTATTACAACGCTTTCAGGCAGCATTGCCGGAAAAGTTTCTGTGTTTGCCGAGGGGGTGTTTGCATGGGGCAGCGACTATAGCTATTATAAGAATGATGCTGCGTTCACTGAATATGAGCAAAAAAATAAGCCCTTTTTTCAAGCAACGGCGGGCGGTTCATATTTCAATGCAAACTCACATACTTCAATCGCGTTCCAGTATTTTTATAATGGGTTTGGTTATGCGAATACCGATGCTGCCGATAAAATTTTGCAGCAAGTACGCAATCCAGCGGCACTTTTTGATAAAACTCTCCGAGATAAAATTGGTACGGTTTATGCAATGGGGAATATCGGGCAGCACTATATCGCCTTTACGCTTGCACAAAATAAAATCGGCACGGAAAAGCTTAGTGCAAATCTTTTTCAGCAGTTTGGTATTTCAGAACTTGTAGGCACTACAGCACTTACACTACGCTGGAATATTTACAAGTTTGTCAGCATGAGTACCGGACCGACCTTTACCTACCCGCTGAGTTCTTCATCAAATACAAAAGGAACTATGGGCTATTCGCTGAGTTTTAACCTTGGAGGCGGTAAGTTTTAAGCAGTGCGGCAGTCCCGCATCGATCAGCGGTTCTCTGTATAGCAGCACACCAATTACCGGCGGTCTACGGAGTTCGTATTATGTCTAAAGGGTATCTTTAAAAAATCGGTTAGATTTTTTTTAAGATAACCGCAAAATCGGCGATGTATTGCCGTACAATAAGCACACCCGTTCGATAACTGTGTTATCGAACGGGTGTTATCGACCAAGTCTCTTATCCCATGCAGATAGAACTTGAGCGGGTATATGTAGTTGAGTACACCGCAACAGGCTTTTCTTATGTTTTTTTCAAGAATTTCGGTAGAGTAAAAACTAAAAGGACAATAATCGCAGCAATGCCTGTTATAAGCAGCCACAAGGGTATGCCTTGTCCGGGTATAGGCTTGTCTGCTGCATCAGGGTGAACGGTAAAACCGCTTGCCGGTGCAGGTCCATTTTTTGCTATAGTATGTCCCGGTCCTCCGTCAAATACAAGATAGTACGGTTCTGCTGGGATTTTAATACTTACACTACTTGTTTCAGGAAAACGCACCGTTTCAATAATACGATCATCAAACTTACTTTTTACAATAAGCGTCATACCGGACGCATCTTGCCCATTAGAAAAACCTGCTTTAACATAGACAAACTCCTCATCGGAATCTTCAATAATAAGCAAAGGACTATGGGCAAAAACCGGCAATAGAAATATACTCATCACACAAATAAGTACACTTCGTTTTTGATTTTGAGTCATGGTTATGCCTCTATTTGCTTTACCAATTTAAATGATAGCACAACAGCAATAAGAGCGGCAGGAACTTGCATAAAGAACGTAATAACCCCATTCATTATATCTCCTTGTGCAGTATGTGCACCGGCGTGAAGTCCATTCAGAACAACGGAAATGAGCCCAACTACCGCAATAACTTTCCACCCATTTTTTGACTTAAAAATAAAGGATAAAAATGCAGGAAGTGCTGTCAACAGCGTGAAAAAAATCATCATTGCAATACCAGATGCTTCATTCATCATACGCATACTTTCTTCCAGTAACGCCTTATCCATACCGGGTGCCATCATTGCATGAATAGCAATATGAAGTGCATACCCGAAAAAGCTGAATGTGTGTAAACCGGCAATTTGCAAACGCCGAAACAATATGTGAGTTTCGTCTTTCATACTATAACTCCTTGTATATAAGTTACCCTATACTTACATAAAAGCTATAAACAGTCAAGAGAAAAGAACCGATAGTACCGAAACAGCAACAATCTTCTGTAATCGGCACTATCGGTTCCGGCGGTACTTATTAGCTTGCCTTTATCATAATATCACGATGCGGCAGTGCTGCTTTGCGCGGAACAGTAATAGTCAGTACCCCATTTTTAAAACCAGCTTCTATGTTTTCAGTATTGCTATCTTCGGGCAGGGTAAACCGGCGGACAAACTCACCGCGGATACGCTCCCGCAGCAAAAACTGTTCAGCACTAGATTCGGCATTTTCCGCCGCAGTAGTGCTGTCAGAAGATTCTTCCTTACTATGATTAGAGGCAATGCTCAGCACTCGGTCTTTCACTTGTATACGAATTTCGTCTTCCGTATACCCGGGTAAATTCATATCAATCTGATAGGCATCAGTAGTTTGGCGTACATCTGTTGCAGGGTTTATATCCCGCGTACATGCGTTATCCGCACCGTAAAATGTTGTACCAAGTGCTTCAAACAGAGAGTCAGTAAATGCAGGGTTAAAAATACGTAATGTGTTCATAAAATCCTCCTCGCGGCATACCCGCGTATCTTCCGCTTTTGCGGCTCTTAGTACGTTTTGTGATACAATAACCGTGTTCCGAAATCTCCATTTTGGAACATCGTTCATTTCACAATAACGGTCTGTGCAGAACACAGGCAGCAACGTGCTGTGTTTTTTGTTGCACACTATCTATACAGCAAAAACCATGCCAACTTTTAAAAATTATATTTTTTTCGTAATTTTTACATACCATACCATAAAAATGCGATGTTCTAAATCGTGCTATTTGCGCGATTTAGAACTCGTCGACCTGTTCGAAAACTTCCGTTTTGCTACAAATGTACTGTATAAAATCACAATATAAAATGAATAAATTAGCTAACCATCGCAAAAAATAGCTAAATAAGCCCTATACCTGCTCCCTATTCCAGTCATAATAGAACAAGTGTATCGAAATTTCCTTCTGTCCTGTATCAAAATGATACAGTATTTTACTATATTCTCCTGATATGGATTAAAATAACAAGATTTCAATAAATACTTGACAAAACTACCGTAATAACTAATATACAGGATAGATAAGGAGTATTGGATTATATACCATTGAGCATATCTGCACTAACGCATATCTTACTATTTTTCAAATCATAAAATTCTATTATTAATTGTTACAATATTTTGAAATAATCATCATACAGTATAATTCTATCATCAAAAGGTGTAGAAGATTACACAAACTATAGGTTTCCACTGAATACTGAGGAGGTGAAATTTGAATAAATTAAAAAGCTTACCGGTGTTGCTTTTTGCAATACTTATAATCGGCTGTGCAACAACACCGGAGCAACCGCAAGAACCGGTAACTACGGTAGAGGAAGAAACACCTGTTATGCAAAATGAACCGGCTATTGCGGTAGAAGAGCAAACGCCAATAGAGCCGGCACCAGTAGAACCGGTGCAAGAAATTCCGCTGCAAAAGATCGTTGAGCCGGTAAAAGTATACTCAATTTATTTTGCACCTGACACATTTGTCATTGGGTCATTCAATGCACGGCAGCTTGATTCGATGCTGCGGGAGTTTAAGGAAGCAAATGCACAACAGCTTACCATTACCGGTCATAGTGCAAAATTAGACAACCCGCAATCTGAAGAGCGTGCAGCAATGGAATGTGCTGTTGCTGTTGCAGAATATATTACTGCAAGCGGAAGTTTTACAAAAAAAAATATTACCGTCTTATCAGCAGGAGCAAGCCGGCCGGAATGCTCTCATACTGAAATTACCGAACGGGGGCGTAACCGCAGGGTAGAAATTACCTATCAATAATGAAGAGAAAAATAAACGGTGCTACAGTCAAACTGAAAAATATCGTTTACTATTAAAAGATGTTGTATAACATCTTTATTAACTTGGAGGTATGATTTATGAAAAAATCACTTTTAATCGCTGCATTTGCAGCTATCTGTCTTTCATTATGGGCACAAATTCCTGAAATAATGAGTCCGGAATATCGCCGTTCAGCCATGCATTTTATTGAAAGTGAAAAACACTTTGTCAATAGTGATGTGTTCTTCAAGCTGAATTCTTCAGACAAAGATACCGGCATAGATTTTGTTGAATTTTCCATTAACGGTTCAGCTTTTATGATGTATAATAACCCTTTCCACTTATTACACGAAGGAAAACATGAAATTTCTTACCGCGGATTTGATAACAGCAGAAACCTTGAACTTGCAAAAACCTTTGCCGTTATTGTTGATAACACACCGCCGAAAACAGAATTAACCACCACAGAACCTCTCTATACAAAAGGACTTACTACCTACTGTTCTGCACGGACAAAATGGTATGTTTCTGCGGCTGACGATTTGAGCGGATCAGGTACAGCGGCTGCTTATATCGGTACTGATTTACAATCCCTTCCTAAACGCGGAACCGGCACAGAAACGGAAGAAGCATACTATTCGCTTACACAAGAAGGTTTTACAAAAATCTACTATACCGCTATTGACAATGTAGGCAACCTTGCACCTATTTCTTTGGCATCTGTTGTAGTTGATACATCAGCACCGGCTGTTTTTATAGAAAATAGCGATCGCCTTATTAATAAGGACAATGCATACACGGTATTCCCCAGCTCACAGGTGATTGATGATGACGGGCGGATTATTGTTTCTACAAAAGAAACAATCGCTTTTGGTGCAAAAGATGAGCTTTCCGGTGTTGAAGCTATCTACATTAAAATCAATGGAAACGACTATGTAAAATATGTTGAACCAATTGAGTTCTCAAATGAAACTATCTACAACATCGAAGTAAAAGCGATTGACAATGTTGGTAATGTATCCGACCCTGTTACCTATAAATTCTATGTTGATATGGTTTCACCTGCTTCTGACCTGCACTTTATTGATAAAGACGGTAATGAAGTAGAGGCACAAGCATACATTGAACAGTAAACCTATTCACCGAGGGACTTTCCCTCTCTGAAAAATAACGGCAGCCGAGAAATACCTGCAAAAATAGACCTGTTCGGAAACTTCAGTTTCAGAACAGGCTGTCTTAATATGCGATGTTCTAAATCATGCTATTTGCACGATTTAGAACTCGTCGACCTATTCGGTAACGAAATTATCGAATAGGTCTAATATACAAATACAGTATATTTTGCAGTGCGGCTGCCTTTTTTAATAAACCTGTTCGAAAACACAGTTATCGAACAGGTTTATTAGCTATTACGAAAGGAATACCGGTGTGGCAGGAAATACAATCGGTTCATTATTTAGAGTAACAACATTTGGAGAAAGTCACGGGGCAGCAATTGGTGCAGTGATTGACGGATGTCCTGCCGGAATTGCACTAACTCCTAAGGATTTTATCACTGATCTGCAAAAACGTATGCCTACAGCCGGCTTTGAAACACAACGGAAAGAAGCTGATATACCTGAAATTCTTTCAGGTATATTTGAGGGAAAAACACTCGGAACACCAATTGCAGTCCTCGTGCGGAATACCAATACACAGCCGCATGACTATGAAAAAATCAAACACATATTCCGCCCCGGGCATGCAGACTTTGCGTATCATGCAAAATACGGACACCGCGACTGGCGAGGCGGCGGACGGGCATCAGGACGGGAAACAATCGGCAGAGTATTAGCCGGTACCGTCGCAAAAAAAGTCATAGAATACTGTACCGCACACGAACAAAGCAGATGTATAAGCATTGAAACTGCTGCAATAGAAATTGCAGGGATTCCATGTCCGCCGCTGCATTACAGCGATCCTATCCCGCAAATCATCGAAGAAAAACTTATGCAGCTAAAACACGGCGGAGACTCCGCCGGTGCTGTCCTGCAATGCAGAATCTGCCATATTCCTGCTGGTATCGGTGAGCCGGTATTCGATAAATTGGATGCAGAGCTTGCAAAAGCACTACTTTCTATCGGCAGTATAAAAGGTATTACATTTGGAGCAGGTTCTAAACTTGCACGCATGACCGGCTCAGAAGCAAATACCCTCCATGAAAACCATAACGGCGGCATCACCGGCGGCATTACAGACGGTAACAGCATTGTCTTACAGCTTATTATAAAACCGGTACCATCCATCGCAAAAAAACACACAGTATATACATCTACAGGCGAAGTAACAGAAGTATGTATCGGCGGACGGCACGATGTTTGTATCTATAAACGGATCATACCGGTAGTAGAAGCCATGGCTGCAATTGTGTTTGCAGATATGATGCTGCGGCACAAAGTAAACAGAATCTAAACTTTCGCTAAAAATTATGGACGATACTGGGTTTGAACCAGTGACTTCTACCGTGTGAAGGTAGCACTCTACCGCTGAGTTAATCGTCCTTATTCTCATCTATAACGAGTATAGTCTTTTTTTTATTTTTACGCAAGAGGCGGATAAGAGTAACCGCAGCACATTAAACCTGTTCGAAAGCACAGTTATCAAACAAGTCTATTATATTAGTATATGTGAAAAAAAAGCTGCCATTCACAGCCTTCTTTTTTTATGCTTTTTCATAGGCACCCCCTACAGGAAATATAAATTTTTCTTGCAAATTATAAGTTTAGCGGATATACTCTTCTATAAATGATAAATTATTCACAGCATAGGAGGTTTTAGATGAACATTTCAAAAGAAAACATCTACAAACTTGAGGGTAGAGTACCTCTGAAAACCGCAATTCCGCTTGGAATGCAGCATGTATTAGCGATGTATGCAGGGAATCTTGCACCGATACTTGTCGTATCGGGTGTTTTAAATATTCCTGCTGATATTAAGGTTGCATTATTACAAAGTGCTATGTTTGTAGCAGGAGCAGTTACTTTTGTGCAGCTGCGGCCGCTTTGGAAAATAGGCTCTGGTTTACCAACCGTTATGGGAACAAGCTCGGGCTTTATCCCTGTTGCTATTGGCGTAGGAACACAATTTGCTGCTCAAGGCGGCGGTTGGATAGACGGCTACGCAGCAATCCTCGGAGCTTCGCTTATCGGCGGTTTAATGGAATTTGCCCTTGGTTTTGTTGTGAAACCTCTGCGGAAATTTTTACCGCATGTTGTTACTGGTACAGTTGTTACGACGTTAGGCATCTCGCTTATTCCTGTTGGAATTAAGTTTGTAGGCGGCGGTGTAGGACTGGAAAAAACGCCTGAATTCGGATCAATAAAAAATATCCTTATTGCACTGTTTGTATTTTTAACCATTATTATTATCCGGCAAGTATTTACCGGTTTTTTGAGTATTTCTTCCATACTGATAGGATTAATTGCGGGGTACATAGTTGCAATTTTTGCCGGTATGGTGAACTTTGCAGCAGTACAAAATGCTGCATGGTTTTCCATTCCGCTGCCGTTTTTTGCAACTGAAAATATCAAGCTTTCATTCTATTGGGAAGCAATTGTACCGTTTATTCTTGTCTATCTTGCAACAACAGTAGAAACAATAGGAGATAATACCGGAATTGCTGTAGGCGGTCTTGGAAGAGATATAACTGATCAAGAATTGCAGGGAGCAGTTCATGCAGATGGCTTCGGCAGTATGTTTGCTGCAATTTTCGGGGTAATGCCGAATACATCATTTAGTCAAAATGTTGGGCTTGTCGGTATGACAAAAGTTGTCAACCGGTTTACTATTGGAATTGGTGCCGGATTTCTTGTATTATGCGGATTTTTACCAAAACTAGGTGCAATTGTTTCTACTATTCCTAATCCGGTACTAGGCGGCGGTGTTTTACTTATGTTCAGTATGATTACAATGAGCGGTCTTAATTTGATTTTTGAAAATGGAAAAATTTCGGAACGTGATGTCGTTATTATTGCTGCCTCGCTTGGTATTGCCTTTGGATTGAGTAATGTACCGCAAGTTATGCAGCACCTGCCGGTATGGTTCCAAAATATTTTCCGGCAAGCTATCGTCGGTGCGTTTGTAACTTCATTGATTTTAAATATGGTTTTACCGCAGAAAGCAAAGCTATAACACTCAAGCTATTCGGAAATTTTCGTTTCTAAACAGGTTACCTTAGAGCCTGTTTTAAATGGCAAGCAAGGATTGCAGGTTGCAGAGCATCTTTAAAAAGCAATTAATTTTTTAGAGATGCCCTGTATTGTTATAAATGGCTGCTGCATCTCAGACAATCTGCACAATCTGAATATTTTGGAGCTTTTTACGTGATATTTCCTCATTTTCCAGCAGGAATAATTCTTGCCAGCGGTCTATCTTCACGTATGGGAGTATGTAAACAGCTATTGCCGCTGCATGGAAAGCCGCTTATACAATACGGCATCGAAGCTTTGTTCTATGCCGGAATACCGCATATCTATATTACTGTTTCAGATGCTATTGCACATAAAACCGAAGCAATTACAGAAGAGCTTATGAAACACGGCAAATCGCTTTGCAGCGGCACAAAAAAGCAGGCAAACAGTGCCATAACTTTAGTGCATAATCCCCATCCTGAATATGGGCAAGGTTTTTCTACAGCCCTTGCAACTGCCGCAGCCTGCGAACGGCAGCACTCCGGCTTTTTGTTTTGTCCTGCAGATCAGCCGTTTTTAAAAAGCACAAGCATACAGGCACTGTGCCGTTCGTTCCTTTCCCAACCGGACACTATTGTATCAGCGGCATACGGAGAACAACGCGGAACACCGGTTATTTTTCCTGCTGCCGTATGTGCTGACCTATGTGCATTATGCGGAGATATTGGCGGGAGGGCTGTTATAAAGAAACATCAAGACCGTCTCCGCTTGTTTCCGCTGTCTGATGCACATGAACTGTTTGATATAGATACTGTTGAGGATTTTCAGTATGCACAAGATATACTAGAAGATACGTTAAATTGCTCTAAATAGAGAAAGTTCCAAACAGGTTTATGTTTTAAAATAAACTTTGCTCGTAATTTTTTTCTTCAAGCGGGGGTAGATCAAGTACAGCATCAGGAGTCTGCTCGCTGCGTATTTTTTGTACGAGATCTATATTGGTTTTTAGGAAGCGGTTAAGGGTATGGTTGAAAAGCTCCATACAGACCCGTGCATCATCTTCTGCACGGTGTGCATCACGTGCAACAATACCGAATTGAGCCGCAAGATCTTGCAGTGCATAGCTTTGCAAACCTCTAAATACTTCTTTTGCAAAAATACGGGTATCAACAACTTTATTGTGCAGCGGCTTTTCGCCAATTCGTTGTAATTCTGCATTAAAATAGTTTATATCAAAGGGTGCATTGTGAGCAACTAAAATAGTTTTTTCAATAAATGTTAAAAAATCAGGAACAACCTCGGCAATAATAGGTTTATTTTTTAGCATATCATCTGAAATGCCATTCACTTTTGAAGCATCGGCAGGAATAGGCATTTCAGGATTGATGAGTACATTATAACGTGCTATAATACCGCTTTTGTCATACTTTATTGCACCAATTTCTACAATACGTCCAATAGCCGGATCAAGACCGGTTGTTTCCGTATCAACGGCAGTAAACACTGCCGTGTCATACACGGCAGCGAGCCAATCATAGGTACTCATTAAGCGAGTGCATCCAAAGCATCTTCAAGTTTTTTTACAATTTTTGCACCGGATACTTCTGCTGCCCGCACATCACCGTTTTTAACCGGTTCCGGATGGATAATATAGAACTTGATTTTTGGTTCCGTACCGCTGGGGCGTACACTCAAAATTGTTCCATCTTCCAGATAGTATTGCAGTACATTGCTTACCGGCATTGCAACAGCAGTTGTTTTTTCGGGGGCAGCAGGATCATATTCACACGAGCGTTGAATATCGCGGATTTTCAGTACTTTTACTCCAGCGATGTCTTTCAAATGTGAAGTGCGTAATTTCACCATCATGTTTTGCATGATTTCAACACCTTCAGCTCCGGGGAATACCTTGTTAATTGTTTTATTGCAGAAACAATCATGTGCAGTAAATAATTCATCAAGCCGGTCTAAGAGGCTTTTGCCCTGCTTTTTCCAGTACAATGCCATTTCAGAACAAATTGCCGAAGCAGCAACACCATCTTTATCACGAAGCTCCAGTCCAAAGTTGTAACCATAGCTTTCTTCAAATCCAAAGAAGTAGGAATACCCACCGGTTTCCGTCAGTTTGGCAGCGGTATTGCATATCCACTTAAAGCCGGTAAGACATTCAACGGTTTCAATCCCGTACGTTTTTGCAATACGGTCGCATAAATGAGAAGTTACTATTGAACGGACAAATACCGGCTTTTCCGGCATATAGCCGAATTCTTTTGCTGTAAGACACAGATAGTCAAAAATGAGTGCACCCATCTGGTTTCCGGTAATTAAATGCATTTTACCGTCGCTGCCTTTGACCGCAGAAGCAAAACGGTCTGCATCAGGATCGGTTGCCATTAAAATATCCGCCCCCTCTTTTTCTGCAAGCGCAATCGCCATTTTTAAAGCAGCAGGGTCTTCCGGATTGGGATAGCTCACCGTGGGGAAATTACCGTCCGGTTCACGCTGCTCCGGTACGGTTAAAACGGAGAACCCCATATCACCTAAAACCTTTTCAACATGCATCGCACCGGTTCCATGAAGCGGTGTATACACAATTTTTACTGTTTGAGACATTTCTTTGATGAGTTCCGGACGGTGTAGTTTTCCCTTAACCGATGCCCAATATTTTTCGTCCATTTCTTTATCAATGAGATGGAGCTTACCGCTTTTTAGTGCTTCTTCACGGCTGATCATTTTTACGGCAGTTACTGCATTGACCTTTTGAATAATACCTGAATCGTGCGGAGGAATAATCTGTGCACCGTCATTCCAATAGGCTTTATACCCATTATATTGCGGAGGATTGTGCGATGCAGTAACAACAACACCAGTATCGCATCCCAGTTCCCGTATGGCAAAAGAAAGCTCCGGCGTAGGACGCAGTGCAGAAAAAAGATATACGGTAAAACCATTCGCAGCAAAAATTAACGCTGTTACCTCTGCAAATACATCTGAATAGCGGCGGGAATCATGGGCAATTACTGCTTTTAAATTTCCGGCTTTTGCCTTATCAGGGTATGTTTCAATGATATATTCTGCTAACCCCTGTGTTGCTTTCTTGATAACGGTAGGATTCATGCGGTTTGTTCCGCCGCCGATAATACCGCGCAAGCCTGCTGTTCCAAACTCAAGTTGACGGTAAAACCGGTCAAACAGTTCTTTCTCATCATTTTTTTCCAATAACTGTTTTACCTCATCAGCAAACTTTTGATTAGCTTCTTCAGCCATATACTGTTCAGCATTCTTACGAATTTCATTCATATCCATAGTGGTGTTCCTCTTTATTAACAAATCAATGCCCCGTATTACATATCGAAACATCTTTAAACAGTGTAACTTATTTTTACTGCTTACGCAAGCAAAATATTACACCTGTTCGGTGAGGGACTACTACACCTTAAATTTTCCCACTTCTTCTGCAAGATTTTCAATACTCTGCTTATTC
>JBQMYW010000007.1:0-67746 GCA_052173295.1 Treponema sp. | reverse complement strand
TTCCTGTTCTTCCCAACAGGAGTTCCTCTTATGAATTTATCTTGGACAGATGTGATAAAACCTATATTCTGCGGGTTCAAAGCGAGTGTTCTTTCTCAAAAGAAAGCGGCGGAGTACCGGCAAGTACAAGTTCTGTAATTGATACATATACCTGCGTTAATAACAGTTTTTCGTTTTGCCCCGAATCAAATGTAACAATAAAAAACCTGTCTTTTTGTGCAGCATCTTTAAGCTGTAAAACGCATTGCTGTTTTACAGCCATCAGTGCGTACCAGCCTGTTTCAGGATTATCAGATACACCCGTTTCAGCCCGTATAAGTGTGTACCCGTTATCTGAAAAAGACAATTCACTACCGTCGGTACCTATCCATTTCTTACCGTCTGCATATAATTGTTCTTTTATCGCAGCGGTATTAACGCTGTCAGATGACGGAGCAATTGTTGTATGAATTTTTCGGTAAACACCATCCCAGTTGGAAGATGCTCCTATCTTCAAGCGGGCAACATCTTCTATAACCCGTACCCGTATTTCATCTACACTGATAAGCTCAATATCTACCCGCCGATGAATACTGGTAATTGCCGCATTTTTTGTTGTAAAATACATTCCATACTTGCGGGACGTAATAGATTGTACCGTAAAGATTTCTTCAATATTGTTAATACTAAAAATCAGCTCGCTTTCGGCAATATTAAAAAAAATACTCCGATGCTGCTGTTCATTGGAAAACGGCTGATACCAAAGTCCGGCAAGAAATTCTTTAAATACACCGGTACTGCCGTTTTGTATTTTTTTTAAAAATGCAGTTTCTACCGCTTTTCCCGGGATTTTTTCTTCTCCACTCTGCGTAAAAGTAGCGCTTTTTTCATTCCATGTATATATTTTTTCTATTTGGTTCAAAGTATTCGGATATTGCGTGTCTGTATGATATGTTTTTATTGAATATGCACTGAGTCCGCTATTTTGCCGGTTATCATTTTTTGTAAACAAAATTTGCCCGTCAGCACGCAGCTGGGTAATTGTGTGTACAGCTATCTGCTTTTTGTGCCGGATTTCCACACTATGCATTGCAAAAACTTGGAGATTTTCCGTATTTATTCCATAGTAGAGGATAACCGGTGCTGTAAAGTTTTGTACCGGCAGTACATATAATGTCAATGTATTTGGCTGTGATATAGTAGTCCGTATTTCTTCTGTGCGGATAAAGCTCTGTGTTTCATCATCATATAAAAATAACACAAGAGCCACATAGGGATCTGAAATTTTTTTTACAGCAACCAGCCGGTCTGCCGTACCATCATTATTGATATCAACCGTAATCAATTTTATTGCTGTTTCATCGCCGGCAAGAGTAATAAAAGGTTCTACCTTTTCAGCATTGTCATCTTCCGATTCGCGTTCTATTCCGTTATATGCAGACTGCTCAACAGGAATAATCGTTTGTGCATTTTGAGTATCGCCGCGGGTTTCATCGTTTCTGCGCTGGTATACTAAGAGGCTGATAATGCACGGTATCATAATAATACACAGTGCATAAAATACTCGTTTTATGCTCATCACTCTCACCGACTCAGAAAAATCTGTGTGCAGCTACAACGCAATAGCAGGATTATCCTTTGTAAGGATTTCCATACTAACGGCAGCACCAAGATATTTTTCGGCATAGTCTGCAATGAGCTGCAATGCCGCTTTTAATTCCTCTTCGCGGGCAGGATCGAGATTTTCCATAATAACAAAAGCATTTTTGGTATGCTCTGTTATCATTGTCCGTTTGCCGTCGCGCCAATTAAAACAGCGGCAAACAGCACCTGCGTTATCGCGGTAGCACAGCTCACCCTCAAGTGTAGGACTATTATCGTCATCTCCAAGTGCATAAAATGCATCGCCGCCTTGAGTAATGCCAAGTATCAAGTCGCCGTCAAAGCAGCTGCTGTCTTCTGCACCGCACGGCAACCCAAAACGCAAAGAAGCAGCATTGTAAATATCAACCAGCGGATTAATATAAGAAACAGGATTGTGTTTTTCAACTCGTTTAAGCAATGCCTCGATACTGCACCGGACTCCTTTTTTTGTTTTAAATTTACGGTATGCCTCCCGCCATATTGCGATAACAGGATTTTCACTAAATACATTTTTAGTTAAAAATTTTTCCGCTTCTGCATTGCTTTGAGAAAGAAGTACTTTTATATCACGGACACTTTCTCCCGTATTATCCAAATTACGCAAAAGAACTACACCAAGCTGTGCTTGCGGAAAAAGCTCCCAAAATGACGGGTCTGCAATGAATTGACTCATAATAACTCCTTATCTAATGATACACACGATGTACACCCTGTGCGGTTTTGAGCACCGTATTGTAAGGTAACCTGCTTTAAAACGGACGTTTCCGGACAGGCTTACTATATTAAGGGATTCTATACATACGGTTCAAAATATCCTGTAACTTATTACCGTACTCAGGATCAACTGCCCAAGAACCTGTAAGTAACCGGATATCAGGTGCTTTCCCTTTCGGATTAACATACCGGTAGCGGGGATCTACGCAAGGACGATTGAGCGGGGCAGAACTTGCATACGCTTTAAGATGCTGAATATGAGCACGCACACCAAGCTGTTCTGTTTCAAAAATAATACCGCGCTGTTCTGTATTGATTGCACCCAGACCGCAAAAATTGTTCATAGTTTCGGTAACAACACCGCCGAACTGTAAAAAACCTGTTTCCAAACACATTTGTGCAAAAGCAATATCAGCATTGACACCCTCAATAGCAGATTCTTTCCGATATAAGCGGATAAGTCTGTTTAATTTTTGCTGGTCAACTGCAGTATTTTGGCTGAGAAAAAAAGTACGCATCCGTCTTTCGGACATACTTCCATTTCCCATAATAGCTGACGATGGCATCTGCGGCACAGTTTTACACGACGGTATTATAACGCATAGGCTCATAATACACAATCGGGCAAAAAAGCAGCGGCTGAAATTTTTTGTCTGCACACTATCATGAAAGAAAAACATACCGTATAAGCTAGTATATTTTTTATCGGTTGGTCAAGTATGAGGTACGATGTCCACAGGGATTCTGGAGAAGTGTACAGTAAATCTGTTCGATAACTTCGTTTCCAAACAGATTTACTGTACGGCTTGACAAAAACCGATAATTATACAAAATTATAAGACAAATGCAGTCGTTTTTTATTCAGATTAATTCAGTTGCAAAAAATCCTATTTTTCTTGCAGCGGTGTCAAGTTGGTTTTTAAGCCAATTTATTAAGACATTTATTGGTTTTTTTGCTTCCTCTATTCATACGTTAAGCGTATTTTTTGATTTGCTGATATGGAGAACAGGAGGTATGCCGTCAAGCCATACCGCACTGGTAACGGCATTAACTACTACAATAGGTTTTAAACAAGGGGTAAGTTCCGATTTATTTATTTTTTCCTTGTTTTCTGCTATTATTGTTATCCGTGATGCATTGGGGGTACGGCGTTCAAATGGAATACAAGCAAAAACACTGAATACAATTGGGCATGAAGTATCTCATATTACAAAAAAAGCATTTAAACCCGTTAAAGAAATTCAAGGACATACCCCTATTGAAGTTGCCGCCGGTATTGTTGTCGGTATTCTCACTGGAATATACTTTTCTCATCTATATGTAGCATAATATGAAGCGGGTGTCATTTTTTTTCTATTCACTATCCGCTTTTATTATTACCGGCTCACTCATGCTTTTTGTGATGCTGCCGCAAAAATGGTATCAGCCGGTATGGAAAGGGTATCAAGTGCTTGCTGTTCCGCAATCTGTAGACTTATCCGCCTGTGTTACTGCAGTTGAAGCAGCCGGCATACACGGATCGGTGTTTGAATTTTGCATACCGGCACGGTTTGCCTTTTTACAGGAGCAGCAATATCATACCGTACCTTTTACACAAGAAACGGCATATAGGCAATGGTTTACGGATTCCTCAGGAGCATTCCGGTATGCATACATTCCCTATACATCTTTTTTGTCACTGATGCGGCTCTTACTGATTTTACATAAAGATATTGGAACATTTTATCTTGAATCTCCGTTTATCTATTCCTTTTTCGCCGCAATACCGGTATGCATTCTTTTCTTGTATTGTGTGAGCAGAAGTTCCAAAAAAGTGCTTTTTACCGCAGGAGCAGCCGGTTTTTTGTGCTATGCTTTTACACTGCATAATAATCTTGGGCTTGCCGCCGCACTGCTGGGACTGCTTACGGAAGCATACTGGATAGAAGCACTTGACGGCGGCGGTGCAGTTATGACATGGAAACAATTACAGGAACGCATGAGGCGGAACCGGCTTATGGTAGTGTTACCGGTTGTGCCGTTTGTTTTTGCCGTATTATCCGGCTTTGTATCTTTTCTATTTTTTTGCCTTGCACTGGTGCTTTCTTCATCAGCTCTTTTTTCGGTATACGGATTTTTGCAGCTAAAAGCACAAGATGAAGATAAAAACCGGCTGCATCCATCTTTGAAAGTATTTGTTATGCATCCTGATTCATGGTACTGTTTTTGGAATACGCCAGCAGCAATCAAAATAAGCTTGCTTACAGCAGGATTAGTGCTCGTTGCAGCAGTATCGCCTTTGCTTTTTTCATCAAACCGGTTAGATACCTTTGAGTTAGCAGTACCCGCTCCTATCGGAAAATCTGCCGGCAATTTTTCCGATGATTCGTATTTTGCTGCTGCAAAAATACGGACTGCAGCTGCACTACCGGATTTAGGCAGCTATATTTCCGACTGCTGGTATGAATCGGTTTTCCCTTATATCAATGTACACCAGCCGCTGCCTCCTATTGTAAAAAACACCCGTACTGCTTTTGATTTTTTTTATGAACGGTCTGACGGTACGATTCTCCATGAAGAAAAAACACTCTTTGAGTTCGATACGGCTTTTATATCCAATGCGTTACAGCGTATTTCCGCTGGAACATTTCCGCTAGAAACAATGCTTATTCGGCAAGGCGGGTTTACTGCTGTAGAACATACCTATATTAAAACAGCAATTTTTAATACGCGGGTTTCATTTTTTCTTATTCTGCCGTCATTGTTTTTTCCCTGCATTCTGATTATAATAGCGAGAAAGCAATGATACAGTTTATAGAATTAAAAAGAGGGCTGCAGTATGTTAAATATGCCTATACGCAGCCGGTATTTAAAGGCAATGCATTTTTACCGCAGCATGCGGTTATTCCGCTATCTTTTCAAACAGACATACATGCAGTTCCGCTTGTATCGGTAGGCGATAAAGTCCGGGAGGGACAAATTATTGCACGGGCTGCAGATGCCAGATCTGCACATATTCACGCGTCAGTCCCCGGTTCTGTTTCAGGTTTTGTAAATACACCAATGCCCGGGGGTAAAATGTTTACTGGTATTCATATCCGTACCGAGGGGCGTTTTGATTTTCTTGGGAAAAAACATGAACGGGCGGTATGGCGTGAGCTGGAGGATATTCAGCTTTTAGAACGGATACGTTTTGCGGGGTTAATCAATACTGCACAGGAACTTAAGCCGCTTATACAGACACTCATCGCTGCCCGTGCCGGCGGCATGACAGTTTTAACAGCGGTACTCTACGACAAAGACCCCACCTGCGGGCTGGATTCTTTTCTTACCGCACAGTTTTTAACCGCTGTTATGGAAGGACTAGCCATTGCTGCCCGTGCTATCAATGCACAAACCGTTATTATTGAACACACCATGGGAAAAAAGTCTACTAAAATACAGGAAGCAGCAGCACAGTCATTTGACGGACAAGAGCTTCGTTTTATTCCGGTACCTGATTCATATCCTGTTGAAAACGCTGCTATGCTCCAAGCGGAACATAATGCGTATGTTATTGATGCCTATTCAGCATTAGCTTTGTATGAATCTGTGGTGTATAATCAGCCGATGCTGACTTCATATATTATGCTTACCGGCAAAACAATAGAGCAGTCCGCAGTTCTGAAAGTAAGGATAGGTACACCAATTGGTAATATAATAGAAGAATGCGGCGGTTTTAAAACAAAGAACACGCATATTATCTTAAACGGATTGCTAAACGGCATACTTGCAGATTCTCTTGATTTGCCGGTGGGGAAAGGAATAAAATCAATTCATGCAGCAGGAACCGATGTTGAAATTCAAAACAAACAAGAAGAATGCGGACATTGCGGACAATGTTTACGCAGCTGCCCCGCCTACCTTGATCCTATTGCACTGGTACGGGCATTGCAGAACAATTATGCTCCTGATAAAACCGCAGCATACGAACTCAAGCAGGCATTGCAGCTATGCAGAGGCTGCGGCAGCTGCTCGGCAGTATGCCCCGCACGGATACCGCTTGCAACGCTTATCAGCTGTGCTGCTCACAGGAAAGAAAAAGTATGATAACGATTAATGCACACCATACCGTTCCCGGTCCCTTTATATATACGTCGATGCAAAAAGATCATCGGGCATATAGCATTATGCTTCTCCTTATCCTGCATACGGCAATGATGGTGTTTTTACAGGATTTTGCTGCACTACTCGTGATTGCAGTGAGCGGTGCAGCAGCATTTTCTGCATCTGCCGTAATAGGAGTGTCAGAAAAAAAATATGCTTTTGATATTCATGCAGTGCTTATGGGACTTTTAACCGGCTTCTTTTTACCGGTTCATGCAGGATTTTTCTTTGCTTTTGTGATTACTTTTTTGACTTATTGCCTTACATGGGGAGCTTTTGGAGGAAAAGGCACCAGTTGGCTGCATCCAGTCATGCTGGCGGTGTGTATTGCGTATATTAGTAAGCCGGATTATTTTATACCGCCAGTTTCTTTTGACCAGATGAACAGTGCGGGGGGACTGTTTCCCGCTTTAAATGCCGCCGGTATAAGCCGTTGGACTTTTGACCAGCCGATTACTTCGCTTCTTAATTCAAAAATCCTGCATCCGCTGGGAGTAACGCTGCCGGAAGGCTATATGAGCTTATTCTTTTCCTATCCTGCCGATATTGCTGCATTGCGGTATAACGGCATAACGCTCATTGCTTCCATTATTTTGCTTTCTTTACGTGCAATAGAAAAAACTGTTCCTTTTGTGTTTTTAACAGTTTACGGACTGCTGGTGTATGTATTTGCACAATTTCCTGTTTCGGGGGAATTAGGCGGCGGAGACATTCTTGCAGCATGGCTTACCAGCGGAGCTTTTTTTACTGCCTTTTTTGTTCTGTATAATGCCGGTTCATTACCCCGATCGCAGGGCGGCAGAATACTATCAGGGGTCATAATGGGCGTTGCTGCCTTTTTTATCAGCGGTCCGTCAATGAATCCTGCCGGAATACCTTTTGCAGTAGTCTTAACCAACTGCATTACACCGCTGATTGAACAGCTGGAATCCGCTTTCTACCGGAAGCGGCGGAGTAGATTATGACTGATGATGTAAAAAAACGTACTATACGCTATGCTGCTGTTAGCGGTACCGGTGTGTTAATTCTTCTTGTGTTTTTTGGTCTTTCATACGCAGGAACTATTGTCCGGCAAAAACACATAGTGCATACCGCCGATGCAGTATGCTCTACAGCTTCCGCATTACGGAATCATAAGGTTCAAATAACGGGCAGCTGTACTGAAAAAACACACGCATTGTTATTCCGCCATAGCGTAACGGCATTATATGACGGGAAAAATGCAAGGATATTTTTACTACCGCTTTCCGGACGCTATGGTGTCTATATTGGTGTTTTCTTATATGAATCATCTGCGGGCTGCATCTTTTGCGGACTAACCGGTAAAGGCATATACAGTGATGCAGCCTATTGCGGTATCAGCCCTGCAACCCTCACTGTACACCAGAAAAAAATTGAAACCTTTATGGCAGGAGCTGTACCGTGATAAAAAAGTCAATTGTTTTCTTTTCCGGATTGTGTCCAATTATTGCTGTAACCGCTCATTTTGCCGAAGGAGTGATATTTGCGGTAGGATTTTGGTTCTTACTCGGCACAAGTATCCTTGCCCGCTTGATTATCCGTACTGCTCATATTACGCAAGCACCGGCATTTTTTGAATATTTCAGCATTGCCGCTGCTGCTGTCTTTTATTATCTCTTAATGCAGTTGCTGTTCCCGTTGTTTATGCTGCCTCTGGAGATGTATATCTATATACTTGCAGTGCTTTCTATCCTTACCGTCAGCGCTGCATATTATCATACATACCGGCGGACAGTACTCGTGCCGATATGGTATACGGTGCTACTGCTTTGTACCGGGCTGATACGGGAGTTATGTGCATTCGGTACTATTTCGCTGCCTGCTCCGTCGGGACTACTGACACTTACCATTTTTGCCTTTCACCCGCCCCTCCGCTTCTTGGGGAGTGCAGCAGGAACCCTCATGATGCTGGGTGCATCGCTCTGGCTGTTCCGGCTTTTTCGGAAAAAGTTTCCGATCAAAGTCCCGAATGAAAACAAGGAGTAAATCAGATGCTGCTCATATTTTTTTATACATTTTCGGCTTCACTGATTTTTATTTACGGGATTGGACTTGAACGGCTATCGCATACTGTCCATTCAGGGGCATGGTACTCTAAAAAACTGCTTGTAGATTATGCAGTTATTGTGGTTTGTGCCTCAGGCGTAAGACTGCTTGCCGCTCTGCTGCCGAATGCACTGCTATTTACCATACCGCTGATAGCCGCTGCACTGTTCTATGGCGGTAAAGTAGGCATAGACCGTCTTTTTAATCAAACGCCTGCTGTAGTCGGGGAAAAAACATTCAGTTTTGCACTCATTCTTTTTTCAGTCTATTACAGCGGAACATATATGGAAACACTCATTATTATTATCAGCGGCATCGGAAATCTTGTTTTATGGTCGTGTATTTTTTGCAGCATCAAAAAACGAGTTGAATCGGCTAATATCCGGCAACAGTGGAAAAATGCACCGCTTCTTTTAATTGGAATGGGAGCTGCAGGACTTGCCCTATATGCATGGGATAGTGCATGGCTTACGAGTGTTATGTTTTAGTATACAGCTTTTTGTAACTTACGGGCAGGTTGTATTGTTTACTCAAAGTTTGCGGTAAACTTACCTGTACAGAGGAATTCAAAATCCGTACAGTTTTATACAATAAGGTTGAAGTAATTATGAAAAGATGTTATGCAATAATCCTTGTTTGTACTTTTTTATTCAGTGCAATAGCTCAAGAAACACCTTCTACTGAAGAAGATGTGCCATCAGGCGGATATGTGCCTATTAATGCATATATCTATGAGCCGATTAGAAAGGGAGATCAGTTTATCCGTATGGGGGTGCAGCTTGGCGTACCGCTTTTCAATACATCGCTCAAAAAATTTGCCATTAAGCCGAATATGTATCCCGGCGGTAATATTTTTATAGGGTATGAACACTATCTTACTAAGGGATTTGCTCTTGGAGCCGATTTAACATTTTCGTTTTATCCTACACTGGGTAGTAATCTCTATTTCGCAATCCCCTTTACCTTTACAATGGGGTATACCTTTACCGCCGGTAAAATGCGTTTTCCTATGACATTCGGCGTAGGCGGCGATTATCAAGGCTATAATGGAACAAAATATTTCGGTATGTTTTTTAGAATGCGGCAAGGAATATTTTACCAGTATTCTCCTGAATGGTCATTCGGAGGGGAGCTTTCGTGGGAAGCAATTCCCCAGTGGTATAAAAATCCCGATCATACCCGTACCGGTAATTTTCTTGGAATCGGTTTTGCTGCACGATACCACTTTTAACTGTTCACTAAGGATATAATAATGAAAAAATGTACTATTGGATATATAATCGCACTACTGCTTTGTTTTCCATACACCTCCTGCAAAAATCCGCCGATTTTTGCCGCCATAGAACAAGAAGTAAAACTCAAAAAAGCTTCCGTTTTAGGGTTTATTCGAGGCATAACACAGATAGATGATACCTTATATGTGTCAAACGGTAAACTTTTTACTAAGACTGTGGGAGATACCGGCAGGTGGACAAGTATTGGGTGTCCGGGAAATGCCGGAAGTCTTGCAACGGACGGCACGAATCTGTATGGGGTATTTGATGGGAGTGCGTATACACGTACTGGAACCGTCTGGCAGCGGGTTGATAAAAACATCAATATTGTCGGCGGAACAAAAACAGTATTCGGACAAGATAACAGTAAGAAGATTTATACTATTTCAGGGCCAACGGCACATTTTGTAGCAGATGGCAACGACTTTTTTAAAGGGGCTGCCGGTAATTTTTGTATAACAGAAAAGGGAGTATATGACTCAAGCGGTTTGAAAAGCGGAAGCGGTACTCCCACATTAGGATTAATAGCCATTTGTGCCGGTGAGGAATCTTCTGATGATCATGTTTTTATTCTTACAAGCGGAACATTGTATGCATATAACGGTACTGCATGGACATCAATTGCTCATAGCCAAGCAGCACCGCAAAGTGTTACCTATTTAAAAGACCGTAAGCTGGTGCTTATTAGCGGAGCAGGCGGCTTTTCTGAAATTAAACTTGATAACGCTGATCAGATGAATTTAGGTTCAGCAAAACGAATATCGGTAGGTTCAAGTGATTCGTCAGTACCGGCATCATGTTATCATCAATATCTCAATAGTATCGGTAAGTGGCATATTAACCCGATTTACTCAGTAAAAATGAATAGTAATTATATTCTGTATGCAGGTGTACTAGATTCCAATACAAAATATACAGGGCTTTGGGGATTTTATAACCCGGGTCAAACTGAATGGAATCGTGAGTAAAGACTTATTCGAAGCTGCATCTGAAGAGAGCGGTACGCATAGTTTGATGTCCCGTACTATGCCGCTTGCAGCACGGATGCGGCCCCGCACCCTTGACGAATACATTGGACAAGAACATATTGTCGGAAAAGGCAGGCTGCTCAGACGGGCAATTCAGGCAGACCGGCTTTCGTCAGTTATTTTTTACGGTCCCCCGGGAACGGGAAAAACGACCCTCGCACGGGTTATTGCACACCATACAAAAAGCAATTTTCTGAGCTTAAATGCAGTATTAACCGGCGTACCGCATATCCGTGAAGCTGTTGCATCAGCAGAACAAAATAAACAGTTGTATGGAAGAACCACCATGCTGTTTGTTGATGAAGTACACCGCTGGAACCGGGCACAACAAGACGCACTGCTGCCGTGGGTAGAAAACGGAACTGTCATTTTTATCGGTGCTACAACCGAAAATCCATTTTTTGAAGTCAATAAAGCACTGGTAAGCAGAAGCAGAGTTTTCCAGCTGCATACCTTGACTGCTGCTGAATTACACACAGCAGCAGAACGCTGTATACAAGACCGTGAACGCGGATATGGACAATGGAATGTCCAGTTCGCCGCCGATGCCCTTGAGCATCTAGTTACCGCTGCCGCCGGAGATGCCCGCAGTTTGCTGAATGCACTGGAGCTTGCCGTTGAAACGTCTGTTGAACATTGGCCGCCGCCCTTGGGAACAGACATTTACATTAATCGTGCGGCAGCAGAAGAGAGCATTCAACAAAAAGTGGTTTTGTACGATCGCGACGGCGACTATCACTATGATGTTATCAGTGCTTTTATAAAATCAATCCGAGGAAGCGATCCTGATGCAGTTTTGTATTGGCTTGCCCGTATGTTAAGTGCCGGAGAATCGCCGCATTTTATTTTTCGGCGGCTGCTTATTTCCGCTTGCGAAGACATCGGACTTGCAGATCCCCACGCACTTACCGTTGTTACCAGTGCAGCTGATGCCTTTGACCGTGTTGGACTGCCGGAAGGACGCTATCACCTTATCCATGCTGCTTTGTATCTTGCTACCTGCCCCAAGTCAAACAGTGCCTTAGGATTTTTCGATGCACTACAGGCAGTACAAAAGGAAAATACCGAAGTTCCGAATCACTTAAAAGATGCAAACAGAGACGGTGCCGCCTTAGGACACGGAGCAGGCTACCTTTATCCCCATGCCTATCGGGATCATTGGGTACCGCAGCAGTATCTTCCCGATGAGTTTTCCGGTACTGTTTTTTATACTCCGTCGGATAGCGGCTACGAAGCCCTTATTAAAAATGATGTTTTTGCCAAACGGGAAGCACAAACAGCGGTGCTGTATCAGCATGGAGAAGATGTACACATACAAGACAAAGGAGAAGAACTTTGGCAAAAACGGAGCGAAGAAACCGCATGCGGGCTGCTGGAAACAATCCGCCGGACGCTCATTGAAAAAGCACATATCAAACCGGAAGACCGTGTACTTGTATACCGTGCTGACGATGGGCTGCTCTTATGGACAGTACAGCGGCTTACTACAGCCGGCACCATGCCACATTGTACTGCAGCAAACACAGCTGTAGGCTGTATCGCCGGAATCTACCGCAGTCCAGAAGCTCTCCATGCGGCTGAACGCTACGCTCACAGTTTTGATGAACTTGCCCGTCCTTTTTTTGCACTCTTGCCGGAAACTGCGGCGAGGTCTGAGCTGTCAGGAATGTCCGCAACCGATGATACACGTACTCCGCTTTTCCCTGATCTTGCATTTGATGTTATTTTATCGTATAATCCTGCTGCTACATTACACCAATTCAATACTTTTTTTGCATGTATCCGTGCTGAACATACTGACGGCGGTACAATTACTATCGCCTTTCCTCTGCCGCAGACAGGATTAAAATTATCGCACATACTACACAATACCGCAAATGATAGGGAGGCATCTGCACTCCCTGAAGTAACATCAGCAACACCAGCCGCCGGCACGAGCGGCACGGACAACATAGACACACCGCCGTTAGCTGCTATTTTTGAACAAGCAGAACAAGCTTTTTTCAGCGATCCTGCAAATGCCCGCTTTGCATGGGACGGCAACGATGTACGCACAGCAGCAGAATCAGCAGGTTTTACGGTTGAAGCAGCAGAGCAAGCTGTTTATTGTGAAAAACGGCTTATTACAGAAAAAGAACTCAAGAGATGGTTCTCCCCCTCCTCAGAGTACGGACATTTTATTCGGAATTTTTTTACCGAAAGACTGCATAGTGATGCAAATCATGCAAACGCAAAGCGGCATGCAGAACAAGTACTCGCAGAACTGCATTCACAACTCGCGTGCTGCTGCTCTGCACCGGTTTCATTCACCCGCAGCATTATGTATATGACATTAAAAAGACACTAAAAAGGAGCAACTATGAACATTAGTACAGAACTTTTAACACAATTCCGCACGGCATATCATCATAACCCGTTAAACACTGTAATTGCAGGTGCAATAGCAAAAAACGGCATTGAAGATGCATCGTTTAACCATGAAATCCGGCGGATTCATAATTTTTACTTTTCGCATGAAACCAAGCGGGGCGAAATCACCAACCAAAAACAAAGCGGACGGTGCTGGATGTTTTCTGCATTGAATGCCGCCCGTGTTGAAACAATGGAAAAACTTAATTTGGAAACTTTTGAGTTTTCTCAAACCTACACCCTTTTTTGGGATAAACTGGAAAAATCCAATTATTTTCTTGAAAGCATTTTAGAAACACTCGATGAACCGCTCAACGGGCGGCTCCTTGCTCATTTGCTAAAAGACCCCGTACAAGACGGCGGACAGTGGGATATGTTTGCAGGAATTTTACGCAAATACGGTGCAGTTCCCAAGTATGTTATGCCCGAAACATTCCATTCTTCAAACACCCGCTTTTTTGTTGCAGAACTCACGCACCGTTTACGCAAATATGCACATATTTTGCGTTCAGGTCATGCACAGGGAAAAGATATTCAAACACTCCGTAAAGAAAAAGAGGAGTTTTTATCGAATATCTATTCACTGCTTGTAAAAGCCCTCGGTGAAGTACCCGAAACCCTTGATTTTGAATATCAGGATAAAGATAAAAAATTCCATAAAGTTGAAAATATTACTCCGCAGCGTTTTTTTGCCGAATATATCGGGTGGAATCTCGATGACAAAATCAGCTTGATAAACGCTCCGACAACTGACAAGCCATTCGGGAGAGCCTACACGGTAAAATTTCTCGGTACTGTTAAAGAAGCAGAACCAATTCACTACATTAATGTTCCGATTGATGTACTGAAAAATGCCGCCGTTGCCTCAATCCAAGCGGGAAAACCCGTTTGGTTCGGCTGTGATATGGGGCCGCGTATCTCCCGAAAAGACGGCATTATGGACATGGATGTGTACCGGTACAGCGAAACACTCGGTGTTCTCCCGCAGTTTTCCAAGGCAGAACGGCTCGACTACGGCGATAGCCTCTTAACCCACGCTATGGTGCTTACCGGTGTTGATCTCGATTCCGCCGGCAAACCCATTAAGTGGCAGGTAGAAAATTCATGGGGTGATGAATCCGGCAACAAAGGAATGTTCTCTATGTCAGATGCATGGTTTGATGAATACACCTATCAAATTATGGTAGAAAAAAAATTTGTTGATGCCCAATGGCTTGATGCTCTGAAACAGCCGCTGATCGAACTTGAACCATGGGATCCCATGGGGGCACTTGCATTGTAATGCTGTACCCCTTGCCCCATCTTGTTTTCTGCTTGCGTAATCTTTGACAGTACAGTATAAGTAATTATGGATAATTCGCAGAAATCAGTGTTTGAACAATTACATCAATATGCCAAAGATGCACCGAAGACGAGCGGGGTGTATCTGTGGCGTGATGAAAAAGAGTGTGTGATTTATGTCGGTAAGGCAAAATCTTTGAAAAACCGGCTAAGCTCTTATTTTCTTTCGCGGCGGGATATAAAAACAAGGATTTTGGTATCCCGTGCCCGGAGCATTGAGTATATTCAAACAGCCAATGAGTATGAGGCTCTGATTTTAGAGAATAATCTGATAAAAAAGTATAAACCGCGGTATAATATCAATTTAAAAGACGGAAAGACATATCCGGTACTCAAGATTACTAATGAACGGTTCCCCCGTCTTTACCGGACTCGGGTGGTGCAGCATGACGGATCACGGTATTTTGGTCCTTTTCCAAATGTGCCGGCTCTTGATGATTTTTTGTCGCTGATTAAGCGGCATTATACGGTGCGGCAGTGCAAGCGGTTTAAGCAGCGTGAGCCGTGTTTATATTTTCATATTGGGCGGTGTAGTGCACCCTGTGCCGGAAAAATTTCAGAAGAAGCATACCGCAAAGATATTGAAGAGATTGCACTGCTGCTTGACGGCGATATAGAAAGTGCAATCGCAGGATTGCAGACTGCAATGAAAACTGCTGCCGCTGCACGGGAGTTTGAAAAAGCAGCCCGAATACGGGACGGCATACAGGCAGTTTATGCGTTGCGGGGACAAAATGTTGTTGAAGATATGGATCCGGAGGCGAGAGACTATATTGCATGGGCAGCAGAAGCATCATTGATGACATTTACCGTGTTAAAAATGCGCGGCGGAAAAGTAGTAGGACGGGATTTATACCGTACCGAAAGTTTAAAAGATGAATCGGAAGTGCTGCCTGAATTTTTAATGGCATATTATACTGATATGCAGCAAATTCCGCCGCATATCTTTGTTCCCGCCGTGCAGGATAGTCTGCTTGCCGAACAATGGCTTACAGGGCAGTTCGGGGTGTCTGTAACCATTACCGCAATTCCGCTTGCAGATTCAGAACAGAGCAGCGGAGTGCCGCTTTGTGCGGCAGAATCAATTTGTGCAGCAGAACCGCCGCCGAGCTATACAGCACGCAGCATACCGCCTGCTATTATACAGCGGCATCGGGCAGCCCTTGCAATGGCACATTTTAATGCAAAAGAAGATGCAGCCCGCCGAATGAAAGAACGCGGAGATTTCCCTGCTCTGGAAGAATTAAAAAATATTCTGCATCTTGAAAAAATCCCCGAACGGATAGAAGGATTTGATATTGCTCACTTGCACGGAAAATATACCGTTGCAAGTCTTATATCTTTTAAAAATGGTAATCCTGATAAAAAGAATTACCGGATATTCCGGCTGCGTACTACTGACGGCATTATTGACGACTATGCTTCAATGCGTGAGGCAGTATCACGCCGCTATACCCGTCTTTTAAATGAATCGGCAGAACTGCCCGATCTTATTTTAATTGACGGCGGGCTGGGACAGGTTAATGCGGCAAAGTCAATACTTGATGCACTTGATTTACCGATACCGCTTATCGGACTAGCAGAAAAAAATGAAGAAATATATTTGCCGCATAACGGTACGCCGCTTATACTCCCCCGCCGCAGTGCTGCCTTGAGGGTTTTACAGCGGGTTCGTGATGAAACACACCGTTTTGCAAACAGCAAGAATAACCGTCTCCGGTCAAAAGAAACACTCCAGCTCACCTTTGAACAGCTGCCGCATATCGGCAAAAAACGGGCAGTTATCCTGCTGAAAGAGTATTCTTCGCTTGCAGCAGTTGCAGCGGCAGCACCCGAACCGCTGGCGGCACTCCTCGGCATTTCGGAAAAAGCCGCTGAAGAAGTATGCACAGCCGCAGGAACCTTGTAGCACTACAGGCACTACTGCTCCTATACTCTGCTAAATTACACACTTAAAAAATTTTCGATTTATTTTTGATAGATATGATAGCATACTGACGGGTATCACAAAAAAGCTACGGGAAACCTCTAAAAAACCGGTTAGATTTTCAGATATGTCCTGCTGTCAAAAAACCGAAATTTTTTGACAGCTTCTGTTAGAAAAGATTATACTACACTGTTACCAGCGATAGTGTGCAAATGCTTTATTTGCTTCTGCCATACGATGGGTATCTTCTTTCTTTTTGAAAGCAGTACCAGTATTATTATACGCGTCAATAACTTCAGCAGCTAACCGTTCAGACATTGCATGACCGTTCCGCTTCCGTGCTGCACCGATAATCCACCGCATACCAAGAGCTTCCCGGCGTGCTTCACGGATTTCAATTGGAACTTGATAAGTAGCACCGCCTACACGCCGCGACTTAACCTCTACCAGAGGCTTTACATTTTCAAGAGCTTTTGTAAATACAGCAAGCGGCTCTTCACCAGTTTTTGACTTAATTACATCAAAACAATCATACAAAATTGCAGTTGTGATTGATTTTTTACCATCAAGCATCATCCGTGCAATAAATTTAGAAAGCATAACGCTATTATAGCGGGCATCAGGGGCAATCGGTCTATTAATTGTTTTCTTTTTACGTCCCATACTATACTCCTTTATGCCTTAGGTTTTTTTGCACCGTATTTTGAACGGCTGCGTTTACGATCGGCAACTCCAAGTGTATCCTTTGTACCGCGGATAATATGGTAGCGGACTCCCGGAAGATCTTTAACACGTCCGCCGCGGATAAGCACAACGGAGTGCTCTTGTAAGTTATGCCCAATACCGGGAATATATGCAGTAACTTCAATACCGTTGCTCAAACGCACACGGGCAACTTTCCGTAATGCAGAATTCGGTTTCTTGGGAGTAACAGTCATTACACGAGTACAGACCCCGCGCTTTTGCGGGCATGATTGCAGTGCAGGGCTTTTGGTGCGCGAGACTACCGCTTTTCTACCCTGCTTTATTAATTGATTAATTGTAGGCATTTGCCTTAGCTCCTTCTAGCGTATCCGTCAGCACTACGGATAAAATAACTCTTATACAAAACCGGTTAGATACTCCGGTAATGCATATATTAAAAATACATACTGTGTTATTGTACAATATCAAAATACAGCAAATAAATACTACAGGTAGATTAGTATAACCTACCTTACTAAATATGTCAATCATAAGGATTTTGAATTATGAGCAGCACAAGAGCCCTGTTCGAGTATTTTATGGAATACGGCACCATGTACTGAATCCCTATACCGCTAGGCGTTCTCGCTGAAAAAAGCTATACTCTGCCTCAACTATTATGGCAATGAAGATTATTTGTGCAGATATTACTACACTTGCTGTTGATGCAATTGTCAACGCAGCAAATACTACCCTCCTTGGAGGCGGCGGCGTTGACGGAGCAATTCACAAAGCAGCAGGCCCTGAATTATTGGAAGAATGCCGTGCATTAGGCGGATGCAAAACAGGAGAAGCAAAAATAACCAGAGGCTATAATCTGCCTGCAGCATATATTATTCATACACCCGGGCCGATATACTGCGGCGGAAATTGCGGAGAAGCCGTTTTACTTGAGAACTCATATAGGAATTCATTACTTGCAGCGGAAGAGTTCCATTGCAAAAGCATTGCATTTCCCTGCATTAGTGCCGGTGTATACGGCTATCCAATCGCGGAATCCGCATACATTGCACTTACCGCTGTGCGTAATTATTTGCAGCAAAGCGGCAGTGCTATAACTGTTTATTTTGTTTGTTTTACAGAAGAAACAGCACAGGTTTATCGGAAGACATTAGATACTCTGTTGGGGAAGCATACATCCTAGCTGTTTCTTTTTTAGAAAGCATAAAAAATGCCTAGACAGCTTGCCGTAAACGGCAGAGATTGATATGCTACCGGTATGAGTACAACAGTAAACAAACGTAACGGATTCGGAAAGTTTTTCGTTATGACCATTGTAGTAAGCTTGTGCGTTCTTATCCTTTTCTTTTTCGGCTGGACGCAATTTGCAGTACCGGCAGGAAAATACGGAGTGATGCTGTCAAAATCCGGCGGATACCATGCAGAAGTTATCCGTTCAGGCAGTATGGTATGGCGGTGGGAACGGCTCATTCCTACTAATGCCAAGATTTTTGTTTTTGATTTGTCCCCCCGCCGGATTACCTATACCCTTGACGGTTCTCTCCCTGCTGCAGATCGGTATATGCAAATCTTGAACAATAAAGATGATTTTTCTTGGTCTTTTTCAGTTGATACATTGGTGAGTATAAAACCGGAACAGTTAGTAACAACTGTTTCAAACCGGAATATCCGTACACAGGAAGCTTTGGATTCATTTACCGATTCTCAAATACAATCAGCCCTGCAAAGCATTATGCATCACTATATTACACTGCTGCTTGAAGATTCATATTTGTATCAAAAAGTCAAAACGGATTATCATGCATTTTCAGAAATGTTCAAACAAGAGCTTGAAAAAAAGGTTGGTACTCAATTTTCAATTGACGCAGTAACTATTGCAAAAATTTCGGTACCGGATTTAAATACCTATAAAATTGCAGAACAAGCATATACACTGTATGAACAAACCCGTGAAATGCTCTTAGCGGAAACAGCGGCAAAAGAAGCTCAGCGGGCTGCATCAGAGCAATTTCAAATTGAACGGCTTGCAAAGTGGGGCGATTTTTTAGCTAAATATCCTGCAATACTTGAATTAATCGCTGTTGCACAAAAAGATTCAAAAGCAGCTCTTGATGCCCTGCGTGCGGTAGAAAAAAAAGAAGACTAAACCTATTCAATAACTTTGCCGAACAGGTTTAATTAAGGAAAAGCAATATGAAAAGACGTTACGCACTTCTGTGTATGTATAGCCTTGTATGTGTGTGTACTGGTATTAGTATGTTGTGCAGTGTATCATGCAGCAAAAAATCGAGCGGAAAAACAAAACAAGCTGTTTACCGTACTGGAGCCATTGATACGTATGCAGATGCAGCGTTTTTATCGGCAGAATCTGCAGGGGTAGACACCCGATCCGCCATCGACACAGGGATACCGGTTTCCGGTAGAAAGCTGATTAAAACAGGTTCTGTACGTTTTTCTGCCGATGATATTCAGGATATCCGCGGCAAAATCGAAACGCTTGTTACAACACAGCAAGGGTATATTGCAGATGAAAACGGTCACAGTACCGAAAACAGGATATTCTATGACATGACTGTTAAAATACCAAGTAATTCGTTCGATGTTTTTTTACATACATTGGAAGAAACCGTTACAAAGTATGAGTCAAAGTCTGTGCATATTGAAGATGTATCCGAAGAGTTTATTGACAGCGAAGCACGTGTCCGCGTTAAAAAGCAAACAGAAGCCCGTTATGCACAGCTATTGAGTGCGGCAAAGGATATGAAAGATATTCTTGCTATTCAAAAAGAAATGGATAGTCTCCGTGCCGATATTGAAGCACTTGAAGGGCGGCTGCATTATTTATCGCATGAGGTGCAATTTAGTACGCTGCATATCTCCATGCATCAAGACTCGCAGCAGATCCATAATGTTTTTTTTGATGCTAAACGTTTCTCAGAAGCATTTATTTCCGGTATTTCGCTGCTGTTTGAACTGCTGCTGGAGTTGATTTCTATCTGGCCTTTTGTAATTTTCTGTACAATTGCAGGTATCATCGGAGTAAAAAAGTACCGCCGGAAAAAACGCACCCAGCCGCCAAAACTGCACTCCGGCACTTCGGAAACTGAGCAGACAGATTGTGTCCGGTAGGCGGCACTTGCTTGTATAAACACCGCTAAAACGAAATCAGACACCCTGTTCCGAAACAGAAGTTTCCGAACAGGGACACTGCCGATATGACTATACCTTGTAGTTCATCAGCTTAAAAATCCCGTATACTGCCGTCCGGTTCAGTTAAAAACACTCGCGGTGTTTTTACCGTAAAAAAACCGTTTTCTATAACACCCGGAATAGTATTCAATTCTTGTTCTAGTATACGGGGTTGAATATCTGCTTGTGTATTCCAAAGAATATCCAAAATAAAATTCCCGTTATCGGTAATAATGGGACCTTTTTTTCTAATTCCTTCCCGCAAGGTAATGGTAACACCATACTGCATAAGACGGTTCATAACACTTGCCCGTGCCTCCGGTACAATTTCTACCGGCAGCGGAAACGAGCAGCCTAGTTTTTGTACACTTTTTGAATGATCTCCTATAACAACAAAGTGTGTACTGTTGTAAGCTATAATTTTTTCGCGTAACAGGGCCGCTCCGCCGCCTTTTATCAGGTTTTTAGCAGGATCTATTTCATCAGCTCCGTCAATAGTCAGATCAAGGCTGCCGTTAATCCGTTTCGCACTCAAAGAGTATACCGGAATACCATACTCCTCGCAGGCAATAGCAGTCTGAAAACTGGTAGGAACAGCAGCTATATCCTGCAGTGTACCTTCTGCAATATATTCAGCCAGCCGCTTTACAGCCGGTAATGCGGTGGAGCCTGTACCAAGTCCGATTTTCATACCCGAATATATACGTTTTTCTTGTACAAGGGTGTCAATCGCATGGCGGGCAACCGCTTTTTTTTGTTCATCTTGACTGAGCATATTACTCATACTGTTCTCCTGTAAATAATTCAAATTGTTTATATGCTTGATACCGAAGCATCATATAGCCGTTAGAGGTTTTACACCCCGCTTGCTCAGCCCGGTGCAGCAGCGGCGTTTGCTCAGGTGTATAAATAACGTCAAACACATATTCATTGCCGGAAAAGCTATAAAACTCAAGCGGATCTTCATGCGGCTGCATTCCTATCGATGTTGCCTGAATAATAATACTTGCATACTTTTTCAGCAACCGCAAAGAAGACGAATCAAGCACTGCCCAAATAAATCCGTATTTTTGGGCAAGTGTTTTTGCTTTTTCAATATTTCTGCCGAAAATACAGGCTTTTCCGCCTAGTGTATGCACTGCTTGTGCTGCTGCATACGCTGCCCCGCCGGTTCCGATAATTGAAACCCGCTTAAAACGAAGTGTCTGTGTGCATAAAAATTCCTGTAAAGCACGAGTAATGCCGTAAATATCCGTATTAAATCCCTGCCGCTTTCCTCCTGCACATACAACCGTATTTACAGCACCGCACGCACGTGCTTTAGGAGATACTGTATCTAAAAAAGGAATAATATCGAATTTAAATGGATGGGTAATGGAAAAACCGCTGAGCCCCGCAGTAACGGAAAAATCAATAATTTGCTCAATATTTGATGCAGAAAGCGGGATATATACAGCATTTATCTCTTTTTGCCCGAATCCTGCATTATGAATAGCAGGACTCAAACTCTTTGAAGTATCTGCTCCGGCAACTCCGTATATTTTTGTGTGGGAATCAATCTTACGGAACCGGTAGAGCGTATTCAGTGTAATCGGATCAATATATTCCTGCTCTAGCCCATGTTGTTTGATATAGGATTCGGGCATTGTGTAGACAAAGGCAGAATCCAAACGGGAAGCAAGAATTCTACTTGGCATACCATAAGAGCCCATCGCAATAACTGTATGCGGCTGGGTACAATGCGGAGCTTGTTCAAACAACACGGTAACATCAGACAGCGTTTCAGCTTTATAGGCTATTTTAACAATTTCAGCCTCTGTACGCCGTATGTCTTTTGCAATTTTTGCAATATCCCGTACCGGTCCATGCATATAATGAACACTTCTGATAATACCAATATTATATGCTTGTGCAGCTTCTTCCAAGCAAGGAATATGTATATCGGATTCTAAATCAATATAGGCAAAATTATTACTGGAATCGGTATCGGAAAATGCCAGCCCATGTGCAAGTAAAATGATACGGGAACCCTCACCGCTATCGTATACGCCGCCGTCCTGCAGCCTCCGGACAGTTAAAATCACCGGAATATCGACCATGCGGGGAAAAGATCGTATATGCAAGAGTTCTTCAGGCAAGAGAAAATCGGCACGCAATTCCGCTGCATCAATCCAGTTGCGGTACTTTTCAATTAAAGCGGTATTTTTTTCTATAGTGTTTTCAGTTAAAACAAGACATATTTTCGGCGGCATAGTATGAGTATAGCATATTTATTACCTAATGTGCCAACATTTCTTATGTTTTTAGAGGTTCCCTATAGTAAACCTGTTCGGAAACTTCAGTTTCAGAACAGGTTGCCTTAAAATGAGATGTTAGAACTCGTCGACCTATTCGATAACTCAAATTATCGAATAGGTCTAGTTTTTTTTTTTGTTTCCGCTATAATGGAAAGTATGGTTTCACAACGATCTACATTTGATACTCTTGTTGATACACTCTCCTCTGAAGAAGCTCAAATGATGCTTATTAATATTTCATCAAGTATGAAAGATACTGCTGCTATACAGTCAGCGAACGCATCAAGCACATCCATGCAAACCAATCAGCAAAAACTTCTTCAGTTAGGCGAAGAGCCGTTGCTGGTACGATTATGGCTGCACATCAAAGCATTTTTTACCTCAACACAACTAGAAACGCTGTATGAACGGGAACTTTTACACCGAATAGGAAAAACGCTGCATCATCAGTATAAGAATTATATCAATGTCAAAAAAAATGTGTTTTTAACTGAATTTTATGAAATGCTTCGCGAGTTGAGAAAAACACAGCTTTTTTTTACCGCATTGTTATCAGCTTACGACAGTGAAAAGGGAAATTTTTATATATTAGCCAGTTCTTTTGCTGCTCCCGAAATTTACTCGCAGCTTATCCATAATACCGACCCGTTTAGTGTTATGTCAGACGGAGAAACTACCAATAACCAACGTGCCGATTTTATACGCCGGATTGATGATAAAATTTCCCTCATTACTGCAGAACAGAAAGCAGAACTGTACCAGTGTGCAGCTTCTATTGAGTGGATTAAAGGATTCTGCGACTTACCGATAGATAAAATGATTCTCCGTTTTACAGTAAACTCCCCAACAGACACAGTTTGTCCCATTCAATTTCTCAGCACTGAATTAGGAGAAACCGCAACGGTTTTAGGTTCTGCTGCACCGATCCCTAATACTGTATTACAAGCATTATTTCTTTTGTCAAAACAGGACCGAATGAATGATAAATCACTTGATCTCAAGCAGGAATCGGTAGAGTTTATCTCTGATGCATCGTATGCTTTGGATAGTATTAAATCATTTACGGCAACTATTCCCATTGCTGATTTTGCACGGTATGCGGCAAACAGTCTTAATTGGGAGCCTAAGCCGATTAACGGCGGAGAAGATTGGTTTTTACTCTTTAAAAATGCATGGAAAAAACGCTTTAATGAAAAATGGCAGCTATGGATAGCAGACCAAAAAAAGACAAACTTAAAAGAGCAAATGCTTGCGGTACTCTCGTTGCCGGAACTACCGCAGTTACAGTACCGTCCATGGGAAAATGCATGGATAGTGCTGCGGTTTAAAAGAGAATTTACCTTTACATTTCTAGACTCTTTTTTTGCAGAAACGTATACTAATTCTATACAGCCGGTTTTGAATATTTTGTTATTGGAAGGCAGTTTTTACCGGCGTGAAAATCTTGCTGAATATACGAATGCATTTACTACATTAGAAAAACAAAAAAAAGCTGCCGATGCTTTTAAGGCACGCCTCTCTCCTGAGGGGGAAATAGGTTCTGCATTTTTTACTCATAAAGAAAAAAATATTCCCAGCCTAAAAACAAAAACCGGACTGGAAAACCTTATGAGAAATGTTGAAACAGAAGCAAAGCAAATTATTGCTTCGTCAGTCGGTGCATTGAAAATACTGTGCTCCCTTTTAAACGGCTTTATTGAAGGCAATAAGAACAGCGTATATGCCCCGCTGGTCAACTGGGGAACCATACAAGGCGGAAACAATACCGCATTTCGGGCACAGGTTGAAACAGTACACAAACAACTAGAAAAAATTACGGTTATTTTAACTGATGCGGAATTAATAGAAAAAGAAAATTAATCAGACGATCCTGTACCACGCAAAATATACGGTATCTCTGTATTATGGAAAAAAGATTGCTTGACAAAATAACAAAGCAAACTGTACACTAAGGAAGGAGATAATATGACAGAGTTTCTTAGCAATCAGAATTTCGAGAAGTTTAAAAAGTTGATATATGATGAAAGCGGTATCACTTTTTCTGAAACGAACCGTTCCATTTTGGAAAGCCGTCTGAAAGACCGCCTACGCGAAAATAAAATGGAAAAAGTAGAAGATTACTATAGGGTACTCACTTCTAACAAAGAAGAGTTAAAAATTATGTTAGATTCTGTAACAACAAACTTAACCCGCTTTTTTAGAAATCAGCCCCATTTTGATGCACTTATTCACTATGTCATTCCTGAAATTGTGAAAATTAAAAAAGCAGAAAGAAAAAATAAAATCCGTATATGGAGTGCAGGATGTTCAACAGGAGAAGAACCGTATACCATTGCAATGGTAATGAAGCGGCACCTTCCCCCCGGATTTACAGCAGATATTCTTGCTTCTGATCTTTCATTTAAATCCCTTGTTGTCGGCAAACAAGGATTTTATCCTGAAAGCAGAGTTGTCGGTATTCCCGATGATTATTTAGCCCAATATTTAACGAAACAGGGCAATGGTTATCAGATGAATTCCGATATTATGCAGATGATTAAATTTGACTATCATAATCTTAAGCATGATGCAAACCGTAATGATGTTGATATTCTTTTTTGCCGCAATGTTATCATCTATTTTGATGAACCGGCACAAGAGGCTGTTATTAACCGGTTCTGGGACGCAATGTCTCCTCACTCATTCTTGTTTATTGGGCATTCAGAATCTCTTTTTGGTATGAAAACAAAGTTTGAGTTTCTCAAAACAGAGTGGGCGTGTCTTTACCAGAAAAAAGTATAACACGCTATAGTATGAGATATTCAAATACACAACTCTATAAATTTTCAGTATATATCGATGAGAATTGGGAGGTTATTTTATAATGGAAGAAGATGTAAGAGTTCTAATCGTTGATGATTCTGCATTGATGCGGAGTTTAATCGGGAAGATTATAGATAATACTCCCGGTTTAACTATTGCCGACAAAGCGATGAACGGTCGGTTTGCACTACAAAAACTAGAGCGGGTTCAACCTGATATTATTGTACTGGACTTAGAAATGCCCGAAATGAACGGCATTGAATTTTTACGTGAAAGAAAACGGTTGAATATAGATATTCCTGTTGTTATTCTTTCCAGTATCGCAAAAGAGGGTGCCAGAGTTACCATGGAATGCTTAGAACTGGGGGCAAGCGACTTTGTTACAAAGCCGTCGGGTTCCGAATCAGCAAACCTTGCAACTGTAGCACAGCATTTAGTAGAGCGGCTGCATGCATACGGTTCACAATACCGTCTAAAAAAAGCACCAATAACAACACTGCATCCTATTGATAGTCCAACGGCAAATAAATACAGCCCGCCGAAAACAGAACACAGCGGACGGACAAGTTCTTTTAGCCGTACTGAAAAACCGGCAGCACCGCAAGGCGGTACGGTTACCCAAATGCGGCAGCCGGGAAAAATTGAGATTATTGCAATTGGTATTTCAACCGGCGGTCCCAACGCTTTGCGTGAAGTGTTTGCAGAGCTGGATCCGAACTTGCCGCAGCCTATTGTGGTAGTTCAGCACATGCCTGCCGGTTTTACCTATGAATTTGCTGCCAGCTTGAATAAAATATGTCCGCTGGAGGTAAAAGAGGCACAAGAGGGAGATCTTGTTAAACGCGGACGGATTCTTATTGCACAAGGCGGAAAACACCTTATGGTAGAAAAAAGACCGCTTGGTATTATTGCTCATATTTCCGATGCTCCGCCGCAAAGCGGACACCGCCCCAGTGCTGATGTTTTGTTTGCTTCCGTTGCAGATCACTTTCAAAACCGTGCACTCGGTATTATTATGACCGGTATGGGCAAAGACGGAGCGGCAAGTTTAACCCGTATGTATCAGGAAGGTTCCCGTACAATCGGTCAAGATGAAGCATCATCAATTGTATATGGTATGCCTCGTGTTGCATTTGAAATGGGCGGTGTAATGGAGCAGGTATCATTAAAAGATATGGCAGCTGCAATTAACCGGTATGGGAAAGAGTTTGGTTAGTAACAAACTATTTCCGCTAAAGATACGTTTCTGTAGATTGAGCAGTACCATACGTAACACTGCCGGACATTAAACCTGTTCGATGATACCGGACAGGCGTAAATGTCAAAAATTATAGTTCACTATCTCTTGGGAATATCTAAAAACTTCACTTTTTAGCAATACCCTCTTACAAGATGTGTAAAATTTGTTATACTCATGTATGCTGTTGCAATTAACGTGCGGATCAGGGTTTTCCATTGAAACAACGCTGCCTGCATATATTATGGGTATAGTAAATACAACACCGGATTCTTTTTTTTCAAAGAGCTGCTCTTCTGATATGCAAAAGAATCTTGAGCGGGTGCTGCTTCTTGCAGAACAGGGAGCGGATATTATTGATATAGGGGGGGAATCTTCCCGTCCGGGAGCAGTTTATATTTCAGAAGAAGAAGAAATGACACGAGTTATTCCGCTTATTGAAGCAGTACGGAAAAGAAGCAGCATACCGCTTTCTATTGACACACGCAAAGCAGCGGTAATGCAGGCGGCATTTAAAGCAGGTGCAGAAATCTGCAATGATATTTCTGCACTTACTGATGATCCTGCCTTGCCTGCTGTTATTGCCCGCTGCAAGGGTGCAGTAGTGTTAATGCACAAAAACGGCATACCGGCAACAATGCAACAGCAGCTTTCTTGCCGCCGGCAGAACCAGCAGCATATTGTGCAGGAGGTACTGCATTACCTGCAAGAACGGGCAAACTATGCTCAATCATGCGGTATTCCGAAAGACTGTATTATGATTGACTACGGTATCGGCTTTGGGAAAACTGCAGAAGACAATGTACGCCTTATTAGTGCATCAGCACAATTTGCCGATTTGGGGTACCCCCTGCTTGTGGGGTTATCACGGAAGTCATTTATTGGACATATTACGGGGGAACCTGTAGAACAGCGGCTTACCGGCAGCTTGGCTGCTGCTCAATATGCAGTACAAAACGGTGCGTCAATTCTTAGAGTACATGATGTTGCGGAAACACGCAGTATGCTGCTTGTGTTAAAGGAATTACAAAAATATGGAACTCATTAACGAAATAACCTTATTTTATATAAACTACTTAAGTCCGGCAATTGATGTGTTGCTCTTAGCTTTTTTACTTTTTAAAGGATATGGAATTCTTGTTAAAACGCAGGCATTGCAGCTGGTAAAAGGCGGTATTTGGGTACTTGCCATTTATGCTATTGCCTTTATATTTAATCTTTCTACAATTCTTTGGCTTTTAAACACACTTGCAACCGGCTTGGTTATTGGTGCCGCAATTATTTTTCAACCGGAACTAAGAAAAATATTTTTAACAATAGGACAGAACAACTGGATTCGCAATAGTTCAGGTGTTAATGACAAGACTATTGAATTGATTCTTGATGCAGCTATGAAACTATCAGCTAACCGGCGAGGAATGCTGCTGGTTTTTACCCGGCAGGACAGCTTAAAAGACATTATCGAAAATCCGCTGCATACTCGTTTAAATGCTGAAATTACCTCGCAATTATTAACAACTATATTTAACTATGATACGGATTTACATGATGGAGCAGCTATTATCGGTAATGGAAAAATTCTTGCAGCAGCATGCTATTTGCCGCTTACTAAACAGCAAGATGTAAATAAAACATTTGGAACCCGTCATCGGGCTGCACTTGGTATTGCCGAAGAAACCGATGCAGTAGTTCTTATTGTATCTGAAGAATCAGGCTCACTTTCTCTCGCGTATGATTCAAAGTTACACTATAATTTAAGTACCGGCGATATTACCCGGGAACTCAGCTATCTACTGCACAGCGGTGCAAAATCTCAGATAAATACAAAAGAAAGAAAACAGAAACTACGGAAGGAATCGGAAGCATGAAATTAAAACAAAAGCTTATTGTTCTTACCGAAAACTGGCTGGTTAAAATCATCTGCCTAACTGCTGCACTGATCTTATCATATTTTTACCGCGGAAGTTTAATTGATACCCGTTATATTGTTGTACCGCTTGTACTAGAAAATAGCGGAAATCTTGTTCCTAGTGAAACATATCCTCAAAAAATAAAAATTATGCTGCGAGGAGATACGAACAGCATTGCATCAATCCGCGATGAGGACATTGCAGCATTTATTGATATTTCTCACTTAAAAACACAAGGTTCCTATCGTATTCCTATCCAAACACGAGCAAATGGAAATGCCGTTGCCATAACCCCGTTAGAGATAATTCCCGAACCGCTTTCGCTCATGCTTCAGGTAGAAGAGGGTATGACAAAATCAGTACCGGTTGTCCTTTCATTACACGGTATTACTGCTGACGGCTACGAAGTTTCAGAAAGTGTTATTGATACGCCCGCAGCTGAAATCCGCGGTCCGGTTTCTGTTATACATAAAATAGATAACCTTATTACAGAACCGATTTCCATAGAATCCCGTACAAATGGGTTTTCCGGTTCAACAACTATTTTGAATACCAATAATTTAATAACGATTTTAGGTAAAACACAAGTTCAATATACCGTAAAAATTAATGAAATTATTGCTGAAAAAGCAATCAACAATATTCCGATTGTATTTGAAAATCTTAACCCTAATTTTACGCTCAGCACTACCCAAACACTCGGCTCGCTAAAACTGGAAGGTCCCAAAAAGCAGCTTGATGCATGGGTAATACCGCAAAAATTATTAACTGTTGTATGCAGTACCATAAACGAACCCGGCGTCTATGTTTTGCCTGTTGTGCCTAATTTATCAGCAGGGAATACAAAAATCCATATTACACATTTTATCCCTAAGTCCGTACAGATAAAAGTAGTAGTAAATGAAAACAACATATCGGAGGAATAGTAGCCTAATGATAATCGGTGTGGGGATTGATGCTGTTGATATAAACAGGATTGGACATTGGCTATCCTATACAGGAATGCTGGAACGTTTTTTTCATCCGCAGGAAATTGATGATATCCGCAGCCGTAAAACACAGGCAGCACAGAGCATTGCCGCCCGATTCGCTGCAAAAGAAGCGTACGGCAAAGCACTCGGTACGGGCTTAAAGGGCATCACGTTAAAGAATATTGCTGTTATCAATAATCCGGCAGGTAAACCTTTGTTGCAGCTTTTTGATGATGCCCTTATTCCATTTCAGCGTTTAAATGGGAAACATATACATCTTTCACTTACCCATGAAAAAAATATTGCAATTGCATGCGTAGTATTAGAAGGAGAATCGTTATGACAAAATCAGAAGAGCGTACTCTTAATGTTCAGGAAAAAAAAGAAACAGCTTCTATTTCCTACTATTCAAAAGAACAAATTGAATGTCCTGTTTGTACAACAAAATTTAAGCGGGAAGAAATGTATTCAGGAGGCGGGCGGCTCATTGCCGGAGACCTAACGGAAGAATTACGGCGGTTATATGAGCCTTCAGCAAAATACGGAGAAGTCCATCCGCTCATTTATAGTATGACGGTGTGTCCTAAATGTTTTTATGCAGGTTTTACGCAAGATTTCCGTATTGTAGAAAAACCGACGGCAGAAAAATTATTGGAAACCATGAGTACCCGATGTAATGCAGTAAAAAAAATTATTACCCATATTAATTTTACCTCACCCCGAACACTCAATGAAGGTGCTGCATCGTATTATCTTGCTTTGCTGTGCTATGATCATTTTGAAAGTAAGTATTCTCCTACAATCAAACAGGGAATTTGTGCATTACGTGCAGCGTGGCTATTCGATACCCTTGGAACTAAATTTCCTGAAGAGAACTACGCATACATTTCAAAGCTTTTTTATCAAAAGGCACTGTTTCTCTATCGGCGTGCTGTTGAGCTTGAAACTACCGGACAGGAAATGATTGCCGGGTTAAAATCGTTTGGTCCCGATGTGGATAAAAACTACGGCTATGACGGTGTCCTCTACCTTGCCTCATTCCTCGAATACCGGTATGGTCAAAAAACGAACATGGAAGCACGTGCTCGGCAGTTGCGGTACAGTAAAACCAGTCTTGCAAAATTATTCGGACTGGGAAAATCATCAAAAACAAAACCCGGGCCAATACTTGAACATGCCCGCACATTATATGATTCACTAAAAGCTGAACTGAATGAAGTAGAAGATGACGAGTAATTTGCGTACAATACTGCTTCGTATTTCGTATGACGGAACTCATTTTCACGGCTGGCAAAAGCAAACCGCACACGGCACAGAATCTTTTAGAACTGTACAAGGAGAAATTGAACATGCACTTGCGGTTATGCATAAACATCCGGTTGAGCTGTCCGGTTCAGGCAGAACTGATGCGGGGGTTCATGCCTTTCGGCAAGCAGCACATTTTCAAACAGACATTGCACGGATTGACCCGTCCCGCTTTGTCCCTGCGTTGAATGCACTGCTCCCCCGCGATATCCGGATTATTGATGCACAGCACGTTTCTCCGCATTTTCACGCACGCTTTAGTGCAGTATTCCGAAGTTACCGATATTTTATCCTTACGGAACCTACCGCATTTGCACATCAGCTGCCCTACTGCTGGCACATCCGCCGGACACCGGATATACAGCTGCTTAATGCTATGGCACAGTGTTTGCGGGGAGAACTTGATTGTACCACTTTTTCTGCTGCCGGGGATAAAAGTATCAGCAAATCGCGTTATCTTTATAATGCACATTTTTTTACCGATAACGGCTTTTTGGTCTTTGAAATTTCTGCAAATGCGTTCTTATGGAAAATGGTACGCTCCATTACCGGAACACTCCTTGCTTACGGGCAAAAGCAAAAAACAGCAGAGGATTTTCAACAGGCACTAAATGCCCGAAACCGGATATATGCAGGAGAAACCGCCCCGCCCCAAGGACTATTTTTATGGGATATCGCCTACCCTGATCATCTTTTACAGGCGGATAAAGGGCAGCCTCATTTTAACCGATAGTCTTAGTATGGAATATCCGTTGCACCTGCATAAAACCAAATACCTCTGTTTCATTGTCTGCTGTATGCTGCTTACCAGTACGCTCTTTTCAGAAACATTCCGTTTTCAATTTAAAGACGGCGATGCATACCGTATCAACTCAACAATTACAGAAGATGTTTTTCTGAACACCATATTCAGTCATCAAGCACATATTACCAATCGTGTTACCGTTGCAGTTTCAGATGTACGGAACGGAGATGAGCAGCAGCCGGCATCTGCGTTGTATACCTGCACTTTTATGACTAGTGAAAAAAATAGTAATAACACGTTTACTTGGGGGCGTGAATATCCCAGTGTATTCCGGCGTGATGCATTAGGAATTTACTCAATTGATACCCAATATTTTATGCCGGTAGTCCGTAATGTACCAGTATTCCCTGCCCGTGATATACAAATAGGAGAACAATGGCAGTATCAAGGTACTGAAGTCCACGATCTCCGTGATATATTCGGTATACAAGAACCGTTTACCGTACCATTTACTGTTAATTATACCTATCAAGGTATCGAGGACAAGGAGGGAAAAACCTATCATGTCATTGATGCCGATTATAATCTTTTTTACGAGATACCTGCTTCAATTCAGGCTGCTCTTCAGAAAAAAAATAGAACACCGCAACGATGGAATAAAAACACACAGCAGCCGGCAAAAATACCAGGCTATCCCGTTCGTACTGTAGGGTATTCAAAGCAAAAACTCTACTGGGATAATGAAGCAGGTATGCTGCCGCTGTATACTGAAGTCTTTCATATTAAAATGGAGTTAAATACCGGCACCACTATCGAATACCGCGGCACTGCACAGGCTGCTGTTACCGATCTTGTCCGAATGGATAAAGAAAAAATAAAAGACAATATTGATAAAACAATACAAGATATGGGTTTACAAAATACAACGGTACAACAGACTGGTGAAGGCATTACCATCAGTATTGAAAATATTCAATTTGCCGCCGATTCCGCACAGCTGCTGCCGGAAGAAAAAAAGAAACTTGAACATATTGCCGCAGTGCTGAATCAGTATCCGCAATATGAATTATTAATCTCCGGTCATACCGCCCGTGCCGGTACAAGAGAGTCTCAACAGCAATTGTCCGAAAAACGTGCAGCCGCTGTTGCCGGTTATCTTGTAGAGCTTGGGGTTCGGGAAGCAGAGCATATCTTTACGCGGGGATTCGGCGGAGAAAAACCCATTGCTCCAAACACAACTGAGGAAAACAAGGCACGGAACCGCCGTGTAGAAATAACTATTTTGGAGAAATAACAGGATAGCCGCTTTACAGCAGTACCTGTTATAAAAAATAAACCCGTTCGGAAACTTCCGTTTCTGAACAGGTCTAATATTTTGAGGGCATCTATGAAAAAAATAATACTCGCCGCGGTACTATATGGGATAATAAGCAGCGTTCTCTATGCAGAAAAAGAACATGACCGCATAGAATATACCACAAAAATTACTACCGCTCTTGCATTCCCCCTTGAAACAGTTACCAGTATCACCGAACATATTAAAATACCAGTGCTTCATTTTGACACACCGCTTACAAAAGACAACAACATTACACTTAAACCCGGAATAGATATTAGTCCTGTTTCTATCGAAGGAAAATTTGAAGCAGCATGGACACCGGTTGCTTTTTTCGAGTTCTACACCGGCGGCAGTATTGGCTCCGGCTGGAATATTCCGGGCTTAGGCATTCGGGGGCTTGCACTGAACACTGAATACAAAATGTATACGCAGTATGTACCTATTGATTTTCAGAGAATGGTGTATTCATTTTACTGCGGCGGTGCATTGCAATTTGATCTCGCTGCATTTGTACCGGGAGAATGGAGTCATCTGGTATGCAGAATTGATCAATATGGAATATATAAAGGATTACACAAAACAGATAATCTGACCTCATGGGTGTGGAAACATGATAGCGGTACAAATAGAAACGGCTGGCGGTACAATGCAAGTTATATTCTCGGGTACCAAACACCGCTCCCGCTGAATATGATTGCACTAAGAGTAGAAACGGAAAAAACTTTTTTTGCTGTTCCTGCAAACAAAGATAAGCGGCTGTGGGGAGAAGACCGGTTTAAAGTTACATTCGGGCCGCTTTTTAATTTTGAAATAACAAATTGGTTTAGTATTTTACTGCTTGCACAATTTGAAACACTGCATACTTCTCATATATCAGAAGATGTGTTCTATCAAAACCGGTTTATCCATACCTCAAAGCAAGATACAGTACATTTTAAACGTGTTGGTGCAGTGTTTGATATAACATTAAAACATAATTAGCTGCGGGGAATGCAATGTTCAATAGTATATGCGGAATACTAACCGGAAAAACAGCAGAGAGTATTTATGTTGAAACAAGCGGTATAGAATGGGAAATTCTTGTGTCAGCATTAAATAGAGATCGATTCGGAACAGATGGCGATACCGTCAAAGTCTATGTATGGCTGTACCATCGGGAAGATCAGATGCGGTTATTCGGTTTTAAAACACCGGAAGAACGGAGTCTTTTTTTTGATTTAACAAGGGTTGACGGTATTGGTCCTAAACAAGCAATAAAAATTCTTTCAGGACTTGATACCGCTGCATTAGAAGCAGCACTTGACGCAGGTGATGTCGCACGGCTGCAAACCATACCGGGAATTGGCAAAAAAACTGCACAAAAAATGATACTTACATTAAAAGGGCAGCTAACTGTTGTTTCCGGCACACAACGGCAGACGGCAGCTCAAAAATCTGAATTTGAAGATATTATTATCGCATTAACTGAAATGGGGTATGACCGGAAACATGCAGCAGAAACAGTAGAAGCCGCCGCTGCCGTATTCCGGGAAAAAGGCGAAGATCCAGCAGCAAAAGAACAAGAATTATTCAGATATGCAATTGTACAACTGAGCTCTGTATAAAAATGTATAAATCTTTTTTTATAATTTTACATAAAAAAAGCCATACCTAAAATATATATTTTGGGTATGGCTTTCGCATTATTTCTAATATTTTAATAATCGCCTAATTCAGACATGGTTTCATCAGATAAACCGCCGGTAGGAGCTTGAGATACAAACTCCTCTTCAATTTCCATTTCACTGTCGGCATCAAATATTTCAACCGGTTCTTCAGAAGCCTCAGCGAGTTCACGCTTACGCCGTTCAAGGAATTCCTGCATTTGCACATCAAGATCAATTTTGTTTTTATCAAACAGCTTAACAGCCCGATACTGTGCCATACCCGTCCCTGCAGGAATCAAATGTCCGATAATGACATTCTCTTTCAAGCCGCGCAGCTCGTCTGTTTTTCCGGCAATCGCAGCATTGGTGAGTACCTTTGTTGTTTCTTGGAATGATGCAGCAGAAATAAAAGAATCAATATTAAGTGCTGCTTTAGTAATCCCTTGGAACATGGGGCGTGCAACTGCCGGCTGACCGCCCTCTGCAGTAACACGCTTATTTTCCTCATGGAATTGATATTTATCAACCTGCTGTCCGAAAATAAATCTTGTATCACCAACCGAGATAACTTCAATTTTACGCAGCATTTGGCGGACAATAACACCAATATGCTTATCGTTGATAGAAACACCCTGCATCCGGTACACATCACGGATTTCGTTCATTAGGTAATTCTGCAGTGCATTTTCACCCAGAATTGCAAGAATATCATGCGGGTCAAAATTTCCGTCGCACAAACGCTCTCCTGCTTCAACGGTATCACCATCACGGACAAGTAACCGTTTAGACATAGGTACAAGGTGCTTGTATTCTTTTCCGTAATGATCGCGGACAAAGATAATACGCTTTCCTTTTAACAAGCCTTTGAAAGAAACTGTACCGGAAACTTGTGCTAAAACAGCAGGCACTTTCGGGCGGCGGGCTTCAAAAAGCTCGGAAACACGGGGCAAACCGCCGGTTATATCAAGCGTTTTTGCCGCAGCTTTCGGCAGCTTTGCAATGACAGTACCGGCTCGAATTTCAGACATATCATCAACCATGAGCTGTGCACCGCCGGGCAAATAATACGTTCCAAGTGCGTTACCTGCTTCATCAGAAATGTAGACACGCGGCTCAAGCTGATTATCGCCTTTCATATCGGTAATATGGCGTTCCACAACACCGGTTTCATCGTTTACATCTTCCGAAAGAGTTGACCCCGGAATAATATGTTCGTAATGAACCACCCCATCCTGCTCCGCAAGAATCGGCTCATTGTAGGGATCGAATGTTGCAATCGTTGCAGCTGTCGGTACATAGTCGCCTTTCTTTACCACTACAGTAGAGCCGTTACGGATTTCAGCCTTTTGCTCAGGAGCAACAAGGTAGAGCGTAGAATCGGAAATGCGGGCAATACCGTTTACGGTACTGCGGACAACAGAGCCATCGGCTTTTGTATACAATATATCATCACACAAAATACGGGCATCAGTTTGCAAATGCAAAGAATCTGATGCATCAATCGTATATTCACGAAGTACCTTTTCAAATATCAGTGTTCCGCGGCGGGTAAAGAGTATTGCATCATGAGATGAAGGAATATGCATACCCTGAATATCACGGATAATAACCGGATATTTAAAAGTAACCCGGTTTTCTTCTGTAGTGCTGCTTGCAGTACCTCCAACGTGGAATGTACGCATGGTAAGCTGAGTACCCGGCTGTCCGATAGATTGAGCGGCAATAATACCAACTGCTTCCCCAATTTCTACAATTTTATTCCGTGCGAGGTTCCGCCCATAGCATTTAATACAAACTCCATGCTTCGATTCGCAGGTTAGAACAGTACGGAGCTTAACAGACTGTACACCTGCTTCTTCAATTTTTGCAGCAATTTCATCAGTAATGTATTCGTTTACATCAATGAGCATTTCATGCGAAATTGGATGTTCTACCCGTTCAAGTGTATACTTTCCTACAATCCGCTCGCTCAATGATTCGATAATTTCATCACCGGATTTAACTGCCTCATATTCAATACCGTTGATAGTACCGCAATCTTCTTCATTTACCACAACATCTTGTGCAATATCAACAAGACGGCGTGTTAAGTAACCGGCATCAGCAGTTTTAAGAGCGGTATCCGCAAGTCCCTTACGTGCACCGTTTGTTGAAATGAAAAACTCAATAACATTCAAACCTTCTTTAAAGTTTGATCGGATCGGAAGTTCAATAATATCGCCGTTCGGTTTTGCCATAAGACCGCGCATACCCGCAAGCTGACGAATCTGATTGCGGCTTCCGCGGGCACCAGAAGTTGCCATAAGGTAAATTGTATTAAAGCCGTCTTTATCCTTTGCAAGCGTATCCATCATAATAGAAGTCAGCTCTTCGTTTGCTTTAGACCATACCTGAACAACCTTATTATACCGCTCATCTTGCGTAATATGTCCGCCGCGGTACTGATTATAAATAGAAAGCACCTCGTTATTTGCTTTTTCAAGCATGGTTGCTTTTTCTTCGGGGATAATAATATCATCCATACTCAACGTTGCACCGAAGAATGTGGCATAATAGTACCCGACCGCTTTAAGCTGATCGAGCATCTGCACGGTTATCCATGTGCCTTTTTCACGGTATACTTGTTCAATGAGTTTGCGGATTTGTTTATCATCGAGTGCAATATTGACAAAGGGTACCCCCTCCGGCATTGCTTCATTAAAGGCAATCCGTCCGGGCGTTGTTTCCACATCTTCGCCGCGGTAGCGTATTTTAACCAGCTGCTGCCAGCCTACGGAACCGCATTCGGCTGCCATCATCAGCTCTGTAACAGAAGAGTATCGGCGGACTGTTTGCCCTTCTTTTAAGGGGCGGTTTTTTGTTAAGTAGTAGAGTCCAAGAACCATGTCCTGCGAGGGGTATACAATGGTTTTTCCGTTAGCAGGGTCAAGCAGGTTCCGTGCGGAGAGCATCAATGTCCAGCATTCCATTTGAGCCGCTTGAGTGAGCGGTACGTGTATAGCCATCTGGTCGCCGTCAAAGTCTGCATTAAACGGTTTACAGACAAGCGGATGGAGTTTAATTGCTTTTCCCTCAACGAGTACCGGCTCAAATGCCTGAATACCCAAGCGGTGCAAGGTCGGAGCACGGTTCAGCATAACAGGGTGTTCACTGATAACCTCATCAAGCACTGCAAACACCGGTGCGGCTTCCTGCTCTACTAACAGTTTTGCTTTTTTAATGTTAGAAACAATTTCTTTTTGCACCAGCTTTTTCATAATAAACGGCTTAAAAAGCTCCAACGCCATTTTAGTAGGAAGCCCGCACTGCCAAAGTTTAAGTTCCGGTCCAACAACAATAACGGAACGTCCGGAATAGTCAACACGTTTACCCAACAAGTTTTGACGGAACCGTCCTTGTTTTCCTTTCAGCATATCGGAAATAGATTTAAGCGGACGGTTTGAAGAAGCTTTTACACTGCGTTTACGCTTTGAATTATCGAAGAGGGCATCAACCGCCTCTTGCAACATACGCTTTTCATTGCGGATAATAATATCAGGAGCTTTGAGGCTCATTAAACGGGTTAAGCGGCTGTTCCGGTGAATAACCCGCCGGTAAAGGTCATTGAGGTCTGATGTTGCAAACCGTCCGCCGTCAAGCTGTACCATAGGACGCAAATCCGGCGGGATAACAGGAATAACATCGAGAATCATCCATTCAGGTTTATTATCAGACATACGGAAATTTTCTACAATTTCAATACGCTTGAGCAACCGCTTGTCGCTTTTTGCCCCTTTTTCAATCATCTTCATTCTAAGCTGTGCCGCCAGCTCATCGAGATTGAGATTGTGCAGCAGTGTTTTTACAGCCTCTGCTCCCATGCCCGCAGTAAATGCACCGCCGTAGCGTTCTTGTGCATCGCGGTATTCATCTTCGCTGAGCAACTGATTCTTTTTTAAGTCTGTTCCGCCCGGTTCAATAACAATGTACTTTTCGTAGTACAATACTGACCGAAGAGCGGCTACCGGTAAATCGAGCAAAAGCCCCATCCTGCTCGGAACAGAGCGGTAGTACCAGATATGAGAAACGGGAGCAGCAAGTTCAATATGCCCCATACGTTCACGGCGGACTTTAAAATGGGTAACTTCAACACCGCAGCGGTCGCAAATAACCCCTTTATACCGAATTGATTTAAATTTACCGCAGTAACACTCCCACTCTTTTGTTGTACCGAAAATGCGTTCACAAAAAAGCCCTTCCCGCTCCGGACGAAGCGTCCGGTAGTTAATTGTTTCAGGTTTTTTTACTTCTCCATACGACCATGCCCGAATAGCATCGGGGGAAGCAAGTTTTATCATAATGTTATTAAAATCTTGAATATCTCTCATAACGCGTCCTTACCTCTATGAAACTCAATTAAAACTTTGAACTGCTTTCGGTTATCAGCTCTTCATCACGCTCAGTCAATGGAATTTGCTTTCCTTTTTCATCATAAATGGTAAAATCCAATGCTAAGCCGCGCAACTCTTGTACCAATACGTTGAATGATTCAGGAATGCCTGCTGCGGTAGCAGCTTCCCCCTTAACAATCGATTCATATATCTTAGACCGTCCATGCATATCGTCCGATTTAATAGTGAGCAATTCTTGCAGGGTATTTGCAGCACCGTAGGCTTCCAATGCCCATACCTCCATTTCTCCCAGACGCTGACCTCCGAATTGTGCCTTACCGCCGAGCGGCTGCTGCGTTACCAGCGAATACGGACCGGTAGAACGGGCGTGCATTTTATCGTCAACAAGGTGGGCAAGTTTCATAAAGTAAATAACACCGACAAATACATCATTTTGGAACGGCATACCGGTACGTCCGTCACGCAGCCGCACTTTTGAGTTGCCGGGGATTCCTGCCTGTATCAGCTTTTCTGCTATTTGTTCATTGGTCGGCGACTGGAATACCGGTGCTTCATACCATTCATCAAGCCGTAAGCCGGCGAGTCCCAGTTCCGATTCCAAAATCTGCCCAATATTCATACGGGACGGAACACCAAGCGGATTCAAACAAATATCAAGCGGAGTACCATCTTCCATATACGGCATATCTTCTTCCGGTAAAATACGGGCAACAATACCCTTATTTCCGTGCCGTCCCGCCATTTTATCTCCCTCACGCAATTTACGCTTGGTGGCAATCAATACTTTTATATATTCGTCAACACCGGGGCTTAAATCATCGCCTTGAGAACGCTTTAACCGCTGTACATCAATAACCGTTCCCTCAATTCCATGCGGAACACGGAGCGAAGAATCACGGACATCTTTTGCTTTTTCACCAAAGATAGAATTGAGCAGCCGGAATTCAGGTGTGGTTTCAGATTCATTTTTCGGTGTAATTTTTCCTATTAAAATATCACCGGAGCGGACTTTTGCACCAATGCGGATAATTCCTTCAGCATCTAAATTGTCTAAGCTCTTTTCAGAGCGGTTGGGAATATCGCTGGTAATACGCTCTGCACCAAGTTTTGTTTCCCGTACTTCTGTGCTGAATTCCTTAATATGGATAGAAGTAAACATATCTTCTTTTATGACACGGCGGGAAATCAAAATAGCATCTTCATAGTTATAGCCGTTCCACGGAACAAAGCCTACGAGAATATTCCGTCCAAGCGCAAGCTCTCCTTGGTACGTAGCGGGGCCGTCAGCAATAACCTGACCGGCTTCTATATGTTCACCTACAGAAACAACAGGACGCTGGTGGTAACAAGTATCTTGGTTCGTCCGCTGGTATTTCAAAAGCGGATAATCTATCTTCTTCTGCCCCTTTTCGTCTGCTGCATCAGATTCAATAGTAATTTTTTCAGATGAAGCATATACAACTGTACCGCTCTGCTTTGCTTTTACCAATACGCCGGAGTCGTAGGCACACTTTCCCTCCATACCGGTTCCAACCCGCGGCGGTTCAGGGAATACCAGCGGAACCCCCTGACGCTGCATATTTGACCCCATCAAAGCACGGTTTGCGTCATCGTGTTCAAGGAACGGAATAAGGGAAGCAGAAACAGAGATAATTTGCTTTGGAGAAACATCCATGTATTGCACATCTTTTGGACTGCGTGTTGTATAATCACCGCGATGCCTGCATGCAATTTGCTCTGCCGCGATGGTTCCATCAGCGGCAACAGCAGTAGAAACCTGTCCGATATAATATTTATCTTCGTCCATGGCGGAAAGATATTCAACTTCGCGAGTTGCAATACCGTTCTCCACTTTCACATAAGGAGCTTCCAAAAACCCGTAATCATTTACATGTGCATAACTTGCCATTGAAACAATAAGACCGATATTCGGACCTTCGGGCGTTTCTATCGGACACATACGGCCGTAATGAGTATAGTGAACGTCACGGACTTCAAAACCGGCACGGTCGCGGGAAAGACCGCCCGGACCTAACGCATTAAGACGGCGTTTATGGGTCAGCTCTGCTAGCGGATTAACTTGATCCATAAACTGAGAAAGCTGACTTGCACCGAAAAATTCTTTAATGGTTGCAACTATGGGCTTAATGGAGATGAGTTCTTGCGGTTTAATGGTTTCCAGTTCTTTAGATCCCATACGCTCACGGGCAATCCGCTCCATACGCAAAAATGCCGTCTTGAGTGTATTCGTCATCAGTTCACCCACAGAACGGACACGGCGGTTACCCAAATGGTCAATATCATCAATAGAAGCATCACCGATATATACTTGAATAAGATATTTCATTGTATTGACAATATCATCAAGAATAAGCGTGCATTCTTCTACAGGACTTTCATAATCAAATTTTTTATTGAGTTTGTACCGCCCGACACGTCCGAGATCGTAGCGGCGGGAAGAGAAAAACATTGACTGTAAGTCTTTTTCAGCTGCCTCAACCGTCATCGGATCGCCGGGTTTTAATGCAGCATATACTACCGACAGGGCTTCTTCTTTTGACGGCTCATCACCCTTAGCCGCATCAGCAAAGCGGATTTCTTCCCGCTCAAAGCAGTTGATGATAATTGGAGAATTTAAGCTGCCTTCTGCTTTAAAATCAATGACAACAATTTCAGTAATATTATTTTGACGCAGATCATCAATGATGTGAGGGTGGATTTTTTCACCAACCTGATAAAGTGTCCGTTCGCCGGATTCATCAGCAACAGTAATACGGCGTGCTAAAACACGTCCAACAACCGCATCATATTCAGCACCCGCATTACCAAGAGAAACAGTCTCTGTTTTATAGAAACAGTCAACAATTTGTTCTCGTGTTTCATATCCAAGTGCCCGTAAAAATAAAGTTCCCAATATCCGCTTTTTCTTATCAAGCTTTGCATAAATAAGCTCTTTCTTTTGATCTATTTCAAACTCAAGCCAACTGCCCCGGTAGGGAATAATTCTACTGGAATATACATCTTTATCATGCGAAAAAATAACCCCCGGCGAACGGTGAATCTGTGAAACAACAACACGTTCTGCACCATTAATAATAAAAGTACCGCGTTCCGTCATTAAGGGAATGTCCCCCATGTAGATACTTTTCCGGCGAATTTCACCAGTTTGATTAAATACAAGGTCTATTTGTGCTTTCAAAGGAATAGCATACGTCAATCCCTTTTGCTTACATTCCTGCTCGGTAAATTTAATATCATCTTCATCAAGTGTGTAAGATTGATATTCCAAGGTCATATCGCCATTTGGACTCTCTATCGGGAATGTAGTACGGAATACATCTTCTAATCCAACCTCTTCAGAAGTGTTACTGCTGCTATGAACACCGCGCCGTAAGAATTTTTCATACGACGCAAGCTGAATATCGATCAGATTTGGTAATTTCATAAAGTTTTGAATATTTTTTCCAATATATTGGCGATTAATTGTTTTACGCACAAGCATCCCGCTACCCCCTCTCTTGCTTGAAACAGCCTGAAATCAAAAGAAAGCTGCACAATTCATTTAAAAATAACAGAGAACTGTCCGAAAACTTTATTTTCCGCACAATTCCTTTTTAACTTATTTACCTATTTCAACCTGTAAAAACCGGAAAAGCCTCCTGTTTTTACACGGAAGCTCTATCAGAAAAGCAGATGAGAAAAATGATACATCAAATATGCACCGGAAGCATCTATTCCGGTGCAAAGTAAAAACTTACGCAATCTCAATCACAGCACCAGCTGCTGTCATTGTTTCTTTGATTTTCTGAGCTTCTTCTTTAGAAACATTCTCTTTCAGAACTTTCGGAGCCCCCTCAACAAGTTCTTTAGCTTCTTTTAATCCAAGACCAGCAACAACGTTTCTAACCTCTTTGATTACAGCAATTTTTTTGCCGGGATCGCTCAATGCTTTCAATGTTACAGTAAATTCAGTCTGCTCTTCAGCAGGTGCTGCTGCACCGCCGCCTGAAACAACTGCTACAGGAGCTGCTGCAGTTACACCGAATACTTCTTCCATTGTTTTAATCAATTCAGAAAGCTCAAGAATTGTCTTTCCTTTGATTGCCTCAATAATCTCTTCATTTGTTAATGCCGCCATATTATCTTCTCCTCTATACATAAAAATAATCAGCTCATACAAGCTGCAATAAGCAGACAGGAAGACAGCGTTGGAAGCCTGACTGCTTATACCGCAAAATCATCCTACCGGATATTATGCTTCAACCGGAGCAGCTGTCTCAGAAGAAGCCCCTCCAGCATTTTCTTTATCAACAATAGCCTGAAGTGTACGGACAAATTTAGCAGTTGTCGCGTTCACTGTAGACATAAACATTGCAATAAGATCATTTTTACTGGGTAATTTAGAATACGCTTCAATTTTTGCCGCATCGTAAAATTCACCATCAACTACAGCTCCTTTAATAACAAGAGCCGGAGCATCTTTTGCAAAGTCAAACAAGGTTTTTGCTGCTGCGTTTGCATCTTCATTAACCATCGCAACAGCAGTGGGACCAACCAAATAATCTTTTGCATCAAGCTGCATTGAATCAAATGCAATCCGTGCAAAATTATTCCGTACTACTTTATAAGTACAGTTATTTTCACGCAGCTTCGTCCGCAGTTGAGTTATTTGCTCAACGGATAAACCGCGATACTCAGTAAATATAAAAGAAGAGGAATCTTGTAATTCTTTAGTAATACTTTCAATTGCAGCAACTTTTGCAGGCTGCGGTTTGTGTGCTCGTAATGCCATTCTATTCACCTACCTTGTAATCAACCCAAACTCCGGGCCCCATAGTAGAGCTAACCGAAACAGATTGAATAAAATCGGCTTTTGCATCAGCAGGTTTTTTACGCCCAACTTCAGACAAGAGCGTTGTAATATTTTCTGCAATTTTATCAGTGGGCATAGAAATTTTACCAATTGCAAGATGAACAACTCCAGTCTTATCCGCACGGAATTCAACCCGTCCTTTTTTCAGCTCATTAATTGCTGCACCAATATCTGTTGTAACAGTACCAGTTTTAGGATTAGGCATTAAACCTTTCCGCCCAAGAACCATACCCAAGCGTCCAACATCTTTCATCATATCGGGAGTAGCAACAGCAACATCAAAGTCAAGCCAGCCGCCCTTTACCTTATCAATGTACTCAGCTGCACCCGCATAAGCTGCACCTGCTTCCAAAGCTTCTTTCACACGGTCTTCTTTACAAAAAACCAAAACTTTCTTTTCGCCGCGGAACTGATGAGGAAGTACAACGGTATCACGCACTGTTTGATTTTTACCAAGTTTTAAGTTTACATGAACTTCAACAGTTTCATCAAACTTTGCAAACTTCAGCTCTTTAACCAGATCAACAGCCTTAGTAACAGTAAAAAACGCTGAAGCATCATATTTTTTTAATGCATTTCGATAATTTTTTCCGTGTTTCATCTAGCGTTCTACCTCCACACCCATACTTCGGGCAGTACCTGCAACAATCCGCTTTGCAGCTTCTAAGTCAACTGCTGTCACGTCAGGCATTTTAACCTTTGCAATTTCCTCCAGCTGAGCCTTTGTAAGCTTTCCTACTTTCTGCGTAACAGAACTAGGAGAACCTTTTTGCAAACCGCACGCCTTTTTGATAAGAACAGCAGCAGGCGGAGTCTTCAGAATAAAAGTAAAACTTTTATCAGAATAGACCGTAATAACAACAGGAATAACAAGACCGGGCTCCATGGACTTAGTACGATCATTAAACTGCTGCACAAACTGCGGTGCACTTACACCATGAGGTCCAAGTGCAGGACCTACAGGCGGCGCAGGGGTTGCCTTCCCAGCAGGGCATTGCAGCTTAATAACCGCAGTTACCTTTTTCTTAGCCATATTTATCTCCTTCTGGTAATAACGGGAATAAAATTCCCTCCCATAAAATTAACAATTAAATCAACTCAACCTGAAGCATATCAACTTCAACCGGAGTAGTGCGTCCAAAAATAGCCACCATAACCCGCAATTTATTCCGGTCAGACATAACTTCTTCTATAACACCAGTGAATGTATCAAAAGGACCTTCAATAATTTTAACCTGCTGTCCCTCATGATAAACTTCGGCAGACCGCAGCTTTTCACCCTTTATTTCACCAGATTTCTGTAAAATATGCTTTGCTTCTTCCGAAGATATGGATTGAGGACGTGCATCACCAACAACGCCAAGAAAACCCGTAACGCCATTAATTCTGCGGATACTTGCACACACAGGCTTCCACCCTCCTGCAGGCAAATCCATTTCGACAAGAATATACCCCGGTAAGAACTTACGCTTCACAACACGCTTTTTACCGTCTTTAACTTCAGCAAGTTCTTCTTCCGGTATTTTTATATCAGTAACAACACCTTGCGGTATTTCATTATTATCTATTAAAGACCGTATCGCACGCTCTATTCTATTTTCATATCCCGAAAAAATATGGAGAACATACCACTCTTTTGCCATGCCAGCCCCTTAGAAGAACCAACCAAGGCACGCGACAAAAAAAGCATCAACAAGACCAAGAAAAATCGAAACAATGACAGTAGAAACAATAACGACTTTTGCTGCAGAAACAACATCAGTTTTAGTGGGCCAAACAACTTTTCGAAGCTCTGCAGCACATTCTTTTCCAAAATTAATGATTTTTGACATATCCACCCCTTATAGACAAAAAGACAGGCCAGGAAGGACTCGAACCCTCAACATTCGGTTTTGGAGACCGACGCTCTGCCATTGGAGCTACTGACCTATAACAAAGCCGGATAATACCCCATCCGGCGTTTTCAACACTATTTAATTTTTGCTTCTTTATGCACGGTATGCTTGCGATCAAATGGACAATACTTATTTAATTCAAGTTTCCCCTGAATGTTTTTACGGTTCTTTGCAGTAGTATAATTCTTCCGCTTACATTCAGTACACTGGAGAGCAATCAACTCAACAGACGTCTTCTTTGCCATAACAAACCTCCTTCGTAATAAAAAACAGCTTCCGAGCGGAATCGAACCGCTGACCCCAACCTTACCATGGTTGTGCTCTGCCGACTGAGCTACAGAAGCATTACTTACCTCAAATAAGGACAAGTAATCATAACAAAAGAATAAAAAACTGTCAATAGAATATTTTAAAACTTACCGCATTACATCATTACTCAATACTATACTTGACATAATATTATAGATTGAATATCATAACATTGTATCCGGTTAAACGGTAACAAAGCTATCAAATAAATCAAATATTGGAAAAAAAAGCCGGAATAGCATGCGTAATAGTATCGTAGGAGCCTTATAATGAACATTGTAGAAGTTAAAAACTTAAAAAAAAACTATCTGCTGGGGAAAGTACCGGTAGAAGCGGTGAAAGGAGTGGATTTTACCATTGAACAAGGATCATTTGTTTCAATTTCGGGTCCTTCAGGCTCCGGTAAATCAACCATTTTGAATATGATAGGACTGATTGACACACCGACATCAGGTGAACTTATCATAAATAATGAAGTAATTTATCAAGATTCTGATTTTAAATCACTTTTAAAATCACAACATAAAAAGGTAAAAATTCCAAATAGGTTAGATAAAAAAATCACCCGTTTGCGTCATGAGTATCTTGGATTTATTTTTCAATCTTTCAACCTTATTCCTGTACTTAATGTGTATGAAAATATCGAATTTCCGCTTTTATTCGGTAAAGCAAAGGAAAGTAAAGCAAAGCGTGCCGAATGGATTGACTATCTTATTGAAAAAGTTGGATTAACAGAATGGCAGAACCATAAATCAAATGAACTTTCCGGCGGTCAACGGCAGCGCGTTGCAATTGCCCGTGCATTGGTAACAAAACCTCAAATTGTACTGGCTGATGAGCCGACTGCAAACCTCGATTCAAAGACCGGTATCCAAATTTTGGAACTGATGAAAGAGGTAAATAAAGATATTAAAACAACCTTTATTTTTTCTACCCATGATTCAAAAATCGTTGATATGACAAACCACCGTATTAAAATACTTGACGGACAGGTTATAGAAAATACTAAAACAGCATGATAGACCTGTTCGATACCTGCGTTTTTAAACAGACCGACTAGTTCTAAATCGTTCATATATAACAATTTAGAATATCACATTTCAAGACAGCCTATTCAGAAACGCAAGTTTCCGAATAGGTTTGATATAGGTACTTGCAGCAGCGGAAACGCTGCTCTAGTAGACATTACCAGCTTTCATTCAGGCGTTCAAAATAAGATTGCGGGTGGTCGCATGCAGGGCATTTTTCAGGGGCACGGGTACTCACTACAATAAATCCGCAGTTCAAACATCTCCATGTTGTCGGACTATCCTGCACCCACATACTATTTTCTTCAATCCGCTTAATAAACAGCTCATAGCGTTTTGCGTGCTGCTTTTCTGCAACCGCAATATTTTCCATAACAGCTGCAATGAGCGGAAATCCTTCTTCGCGGGCTGTTTGTGCAAATTCAGGGTACATCTGCATCCATTCGTGATTTTCTCCGTCAGCAGCTTGTTTCAGATTTTCTATGGTAGTTCCTACAATACCCGCCGGTGCGGTTGCTGAAATTGTTACCTCTCCGCCTTCTAAAAACTTAAACAAACGTTTTGCGTGCTCTTTTTCTTGTTCGGCTGTTTCAGTAAAAATATTTGCAATTTGCACAAACCCTTCTTTTTTTGCCGTGCTTGCCCAATATGTATACTTGTTTCGTGCCTGAGACTCGCCAATAAATGCGGAAAGGATATTTTGCTCGGTTTTCGTTCCTTTCAATGATTTCATAACTCTACTCCTTTGCGGATATACCGCACACACTGCAGAAATATTCTTGCTTATATTCTCTGCAGCTTTTAACATCTCTCATATCTTATTGATTTTTCGAGATACCCTATTACATAAGATTCTATGGTAAAAACAGGAAATAATCAAGTATATGAATGCCGTGCATTTAATCTTTACATGATGTATGAAAAATGATAGTGTTATAGGGCATCTCTAAAACTTGGTTAGATTTTTAGAGATGCCCAACGAGTTTTTGATTAAATCATTACACAATAATGACTTAATCAAAAATATTGCAAATTAAATCTAAGGAAAACCTCTAAAACAAAAGTTTTTTAGCGGTTCCCTATAATTAGTGCGAATCAAATATGAAAATAATTTTGCGTACTTTTGTAGTAATGTACTTTATAAGCCTTTTTTCTTCTTGCGTTCATAAACGCACCAATATAGAATATATTGGAGATCCGTCATGGTCTAAAATTCTGGTAAAATCAACATTGGTTATCGGTGTTTCAGATTATGTACCAATCCTTTCATTCCGTAATGAAAACAATGAGCTTGAGGGATACGACATTGATATATTTAAAGAATTATGCCGGCGTATAGGAGTTCAGCCTATTTTTTGTCCTATTAATTGGGAAGAAAAAGAAATGCTGTTAAATAGCGGTAAGATAGATTGCATCATTAGCGGCTTCTCTATAACAGAGGAACGTAAACAGCGGTATCTGCTGACAACACCGTATTTGGAAAATGTACAGGTTGTAGCAACACTTACAAAGAGGAACTATCATGAATTGCACCAACTAAAAGGTAAGATTATCGGTATTGAGGCAGGAACGCTTGCACGGGAAGCTTTGCTTTCGGTACCGGCATTGCATAATTCTATTACAATTAAAGAGTTTCCTACTATTGGCGAATTATATAGCGATCTGGATAAGGGCAGTTGTGATGCAATTGTTGTTGATTTAATTTATTCATGCAATATGCTTGATCAAAATGATAAGTATTCTATTATAAATGAGGCTATCGCAAATGAGTATTATACTTTCGCATTTAGAAAAGGCGATAAATCGCTTGTTGAAAAGGTTGAGCATATCTTACGAGAAATGAATGATGATTATACCATTCCTAATTTTTCTAAAAAATGGTTTGGAACAAATATGTCTATCATTAATGTTGCATTGTAGAAATCTTGAAAGTTTATTGAATAAAAGTTTATTACAATAAAAGTTATAGTATAAAAAGAGGTATGAGTATGAAGCATGCGGTTGTTTATCTACTATTTGCTATGCTATTGTTTAGTTCATGTATAGCAAAATCTCGCGAAAAAACACTTATTCACGATCCGTCTCTTGCAAGAGTTATTGTTAAAAAAGAGCTTTCAATTGGTGTTGATCCCTCTATGCCGCCATTAAGTTTTTATGCAAGTAATGGAGAATTAGTTGGTTATGAAGTAGATATAGCACGTAAAATTGCAGACACGCTTGGAGTGGGACTGAATGTTGTTCCTATCACTTCCCAAGATCGCTTTGAAAAATTAGAAAGCCATACTATTGATTATCTTGCAAGCGATTTTGCTGTTCGGCGGGGAAATATGAACATAGAATTAAGCCAACCTTATTTACGGGACGCCCTAGTGGTTGTTGTGTATGATCCTGTTATCCGGACAGATTCGTTCAATTCATTTGCTGATTTACGGAATAAGCGTATTGGAATGCTCGCAGATGCCGAGCTTCTCAAAATAGTACAAGACACACCGCTTTTTATTGATAATTTTTCTAAACCGTATCTTTATCCGCGTATGGAACAGCTCTTAACCGCCTTGGATTACGGAGAACTCGATGCTGTTGTAATGAATCTACTAACATATTTTAGTAAAATAACAAAAGAAAAAAAACGATACAGAATAGTCGACACTCCGCTTGTCAATACAACATATAACTATACATTTAGAAAAGAAGATATCCATCTGCGTACAACAGTTGATTCTATACTACTAGACTTGGCAAAAGATTCAACATTACGGAATATTTCCAATACATGGTTTGGTGCAGATGTTTCTATTGTCGGAAAATATTAACACCGCTCTTCTAAAAAGTGCTATTGGATATATTGAGACTGCCTTGCCGGATTATATGCGGTACTGCACCGCATACATCAATAATAGTAGAAGGCTGCCCATGCAGTACCCCTGCATCTACAATAGCAGACACCGTATCCTCAAATTCGGCAGCAATAGAATCAATATCAGAAAACGGCGGCTGTCCGGCATAATTAACGCTGGTAGAATAAATAGGCATTCCGGTACGGGTAATTACTTCTTGCAGCCATGGATCGGCAGGACAGCGGAATGCTTGGGTACCGCCTGTTTTTATCGGCACAATCAAGGTTAATGGTCCCGGCCATAGCTGCCGCAATGCTTTAGGAATAGAAAAATCAGTGTATGGTGCTATGCCGTCCGGTTGTGCAATGAGTGCAACAAATGGTTTATTTTCTGCACGTCCCTTGAGAGCAGCAATTTTTTCAGCAGTTTTTCCAATTACACCGGAAAAACCGTAAATAGTATCGGTAGGAATAATAACAATATCTTCATTTTGCAACAATGCTGCAACAGTTTTAGCAGCATTCGCTTCGGTTTTTAAAATACGCATATTTACGTCCTGCAAGTATTTCACAGAGTACGACAATAAGTCCTACAGATAATGCAATTGATTTGCAAATATTATCCGATAAAAAATGCGGGGCTTCTATTGTGTAAACCGACCCCGGATTTTCTACTTTTTCAACCTCGCCCGAAAAATGCAGTAATTTAATTAAACGCTCATTCTCATGTACATACCCTAACTCATGGGCATAGACAGCGATTGTTTCAGGATCGGAAGAAAGATTCGCAATGCGAATTGCAAAATTTTCTCCCATATCAGAGAGCATTTGCACATGGGTAATAAGTAAATCACGCTGTGTTTTTAATTGTTGAGCAGCAAAAAAACCCTTTTGACCGAAAAAAATACTCAGCAAGCTGTATACTGCTACAAAAGCAAAAATCGGTGCAATGATTCTCAGATAATATTTCATATCTTTTAGTAACGGCAAAAGAAAATTTTTCTTGAATTTTATTTAAACAAAGAGTATAATAAAAGAGTACCCTAAGGGGAACCTTTAAAACTTCGGTTTTGAGAAATACCCGATGTATAGTAATACGGGTACCGGTTATGCGGTATATCGAGCAGCGTATAGAGAAAAGCAGTTTTTGTCTTGTGTGCTGCTTATGTTATATACTTATTGTGCCGACATCTAATACAATTACGCCCTGTTAGGGATGCCCTTGGTATGCCCTCTTTGGAGAGAATTTTATGGATAATACATTTGAAAAATATGACAGTTCATACAATAACAACTTTTCTTTTGATGATGTAAATACAGAAAAGCTTGATATGTATGGAGTATGGATTAAAAAAAAGCCTGACAGTGATAAACCTGTTCCCCCCGATCTCCAAAGCGGTTCGGCACATGATGAAAGCTTTGCAGAAGATGATTCATTTTCATTTTCTGCTAATTTTGATGACACTGCTGTTTTTCAAGAGATGGAACCGCTCAATGATGATCCATCTGAGCCATTACCCGAACTTTCATTTGACGGTCTTGACGAGCTTGAAAGTGAAGATGATGGAGTAATTAATCTTGATTCTTTCGATGCGGAAGATATGGATGCAGAATCTGCTGATGCAGAAAATGAGGTATTCTTGGAAGAAGATAGTTTTGAAGCCCTTGATCTTGACGATTTTTTTGATGAAGACAGCAGCACTGAAACGGAAGCTGATACCGGCAGCACTGCTGATAATATTGAACCGATCGACGTAGATTTCGGCGACGTATCGGATATGGAAGAAGTCCCGCTTGATGATGCCGATGCTGAAGCAGCAGATGATGCATCGGATAACACAGCTGATTTAGACAGCTTCAGTGAAATTTCTTTAGATGATTTTGATGATATGCCTGAATTATCAGATGAAGAAGATTCCAGTAGCAGCGGTGAGTTTAAAACAGTTGACGATTTTGATGAACTTGATGATTTCGATGATTCAGACATAACTGAGCCTGCTCCTACCGGTAAGTCAGGCAGTGTGTTCGATCTGAATATTTCTGACGAAGACGAAAAGAATAGCCGGCAGGATCTCACTGAAATTACTGCTCAAAACACGGATGATGATATTTCCATTTTTGATGCACCGAAAGAAGAGGAAAATTATTTTGATGATGTACAGGCAGTTGAAGAAGAGTTATTATCGGAAAATAATGCTGCCGATACTGCGGTAAAAGCCCCTACAGCTGCAAAAACTGCGGCTCAAGATAAATCTACCGAGCTGCTATTACAGATAGCAAGCGAAATTAATGGTATAAAAGCAGAACTGAACTCTTTAAAAGAAAGTATTTCATCAAAGATGATTGCCGGCTCTAAAGCTGATATGCCGATTGACACTATGCTGCACACTAACGAGAAAGATGCAGAACACCATGAACAGGAAGCAAATACCGGTTTCTTTAGTGATGATGATACCGATGAAACCATATCCTTAACCGGTGATGAATTAAATAATATTCTCATTACTGCGGATTTTACATCGGAAAAAGCTGAAGATGTCATGGAGCAAACTGATGAGTATGAAATACCGGAAGTTTTAACTGATGATATGGTTGAAGACTTCAGAAGTGCGGAAACTGCCGATTCTGAATTTGAAAAGAGTGTATCGGAGGAGATAGGTACAGAGGAAAATACCGCTGATTCTGAAAACCCGGCACAGGGTGAACAGCTGCTTGCTGAAGATACTGTGCTTAATGTTGAAGCATTGCCGATTACTCAGCTTCCTGATGATTTAAGCTACCTCGACGATGACACCATTGATGAAGCTGATAAAATAAACTTGATTGACGGTGTTGATATTGTTTCGGAAGAACCTTATGGGGTACAAGATAATATTGATCTAACGGATGACGACTTTGATGATCTTCTTGTAGAAGATTTTGAGGTTCCGGCTGAGCAGGATGTTCCTGTAGCAGATGAAGAAAGCAGTAGCGGTACAGATGCGGCAGCAGACGATGATAAACCGGTTATTCATGAAATTTTTACCGATGATGATATACCGGAGTTCAGTGCAGAGGAAGAAGAAGCCGGTGATGATGATGATGATGTCTTTATGGAAACATCCGATATACCGGAACTTCAAAATGATGAATCGCTTTTTGGTTCAGATGCCGATGTACCCGAATTACCTGAAGCTGATGAAGAAGCGAAATCTGTTGCTCCAGCTGCCGATTCTTGCGGACAAAAACAGGATACACTGTTAAAAGCTGCAGAGCAAATTATTAAAGAAGAACAGGAAAAAGTTGTTTCTATTCCGGTAGAATTAAAGAACGAAATTAAATCGGTATTAGCCTATATGGATCAACTTTTAGAAGCATTACCTGAAAAGAAAATAGAAGAGTTTGCAAAATCAGAATATTTTGAAACATATAAGCATCTATTTGAAGAACTCGGCATTTCTTGATAGTATTTCGAGAGTTCCTGTAGAATAATAGGAACTGTCCTAAAGGAAATCTTTTGGACAGTTCCTTGGCTGTATGCAGCGTTATGGTACTTTCTGTATTATAAAACAGCAATAAGCCTCCCCTACCCCGTTGAAGAATGCAAAAAATACAACTCCATTCAAAATACAATCCCCGGAAAGAAGCAGAGCAATTTGCTGCTGCTATCCTTGGGACTCCGCCGGTTATCGTTATCACAGAACCCGGAGAATCCTATCTTGCAGCTGCATTACGGCAAATGCATCCGAATGCACAGTTAATCGCCATACGATACAGCGATACCTTATTTACTGATTCTGATGCCCTATGGGATGCCGTGTGGCGGCCTGCAATGGGAAACTTAGCATTTTTTTTGGTACGCCGTATCCCTGATGAGCATTTATCTGCTGCACGGTTTATCGCATGGAAAGCAGCCGATCGGGTATTTCCTGAGCAGGCGGAGGCAGTTTGGCGGGAACTACACCGCGGCATAGAAATTCTAAAAAGTGTTATGTGTACGCGGGCATTTTTCGGGAAACGCTGGCTCCGTAATACTTTTAAAAATATTATTTCTATCCGAAATGCCGCGGTTCCCTGTTTCGGTGATGCAAACTTTATTATTGCCGGAGCCGGCCCCGGATTACACTGTTTACACACGCAATCGGTAACAGGATTTTCTGTTATTGCAGCAGCTTCCGCATACCGGGCATTAGACTACCGCGGCATACAACCGCATTTATGCATCAGTACAGATGCTGGTTATTGGGCTGCACGTCATTTTGACACCATACCGCCGAATATTCCCGCAGCATTTCCGCTTGAAGCAGCAGTTCCGTGTCAAATAGCAGAGCGTAACCCTTGTGTGCTGCTCACCTACGGTTCACCGCTTGAGCAAAAACTTTTTTCAATATGCAGTACAAAAGCGGTTGCAGCCGTTGAAAACGGCACTGTTACAGGAACAGCCGTTGATTTCCTTGCAGCACATACGCAAAGCCGTATTGTTCTTGCAGGAGTTGATTTATCATGTTCAACAGGCTTTGCACATGCCCAACCGCATAACAGTATACTCCACAGTGCCGATACTATCACCCGTTTGCAGCCGCTTGCGGGAATACTTGCCGCACAGAACAGGCACAATGCTGCACTTGAAACCTACCGGCAATGGTTTTTACAGCTGCCGCAAGCAACTGCAAACCGTCTGTACAGGATTGGCGGCGGAGCTGCTTTGCCGAATATCAGGCAGCCTCATTCGCTTGCAGAAATAGCCCCTGCCGGTTCTTCAGTTTTTTCTGTTAAACCAGACCGCATTCTTCCTCAATCTGTCCGGAAAAAGCAAGTATACCGCTTTCTTTCCGAAAGTCTGAATACGGTTAAAAATGCTATTTTTAACCATTCATCGCAGTTGTTCAGTCCCCGTTATGCCGCACAGTCTGTTGAAAAGCAGCTGTGCGTACTTTCAGCCTACTCACCATATATTCAACTGATGAAAAATCCGGACAGCACTATACTGCGGCAAAAACTTTCCGATGAAGTTGACAGCGTAGTAACCGGCATACTGAAAGGACTTGCAGCAGTATGACTACCGATATATTTTCCAAAAATATCACCGCAGTGCGGCAAAAAAATCCTCATGCAGCACAGATGCTTTTACAAACAGAACCTGCATCCGTGTATCAAGCAGTAAAGATGTCCAAAACAGGCATTCCTATACCGGTATTTCAATCAGGACAGGCAATGCATTCATTATATAATCCTGAAAAAGAAGCAGAAAAAATGCTGGAGACAAACACAGCAGACGGCTTTATGCTGTTTTGCGGGCTTGGAGCCGGTATTCAGATACAGCAGGCGGTACATCAAAATCCTGCAACGGTATGTGCAGTTACCGAGGCGGATTATCCCTCGTTCCGGCAGCTGCTATCGCTTATTGATTTTTCAGATTTGTTCACCCATGAGCGGGTACATATTTTGAGCCCTTTTACTGATATTCGTTTTGCCGATGACTTGGCAGCTGCTTATTTACCTGCACTGCATGGAAATTTTGCCTGTAGGATTTTACGGACGTGGGAACTTTTTTTTGCTGCACACACTGCACTGCTGCAAAACAGTATACAATCTGCCTTGCAGTCTATTAAAAATGATTTTTCTGTACAAGTGCATTTTGGAAAGGTATGGATGCACAATATCCTCTGCAATTTGCGTACCGCAGCAGCAGTGCAGCCCTGCTATCCGTCTGTAGATACTGGAAAAACAGCACTGATACTCGGTGCAGGGCCGAGCCTCGACACCCGCCTTTCCGATATACTGCACAATCGGCAACAGTATACCCTATTTTGCTGTGATACGGCATTTTCAGTTTTAACGGCGAAAGGCATAGTCCCGGAGTTTTTTGTTGCCATTGATCCGCAGCATATTTCATGTACGCATGCATTCGGCAGCTTTTCACCGTCAACAGTAGGAATTTTTGATGTCTGTGCCAGTGAGGTACTGGTTCGGCGTTTTTATTGTAATGGGAATCCTTTAATTTTTACTACTGGCGGGCATCCGCTTGCACAATACGCAGCACAATTCTCTGCTTTTCCTCCGCTTGATACCAGTTCAGGCACTGTTGCCGTCAGTGCCTATCTGGCGGCATCAGCACTTGGTTTTAAGACAATAGAATGCACCGGTACTGATTTTGCCTATACAGACGGAAAAGCCTATGCACGGGGAACATATTTGTCAAAAGCCTTTGCAAGCAGTGCGGATCGCCTTGATTCCGAACAAATGAAATTTATAAAACTGATGTTTAGGGGAAAAACTTACTCAAAAAAAATAAACGGGCACATTACATACGGAACAGCACTGCTTGATTCCTACCGTTCTGCATTTGAAAGAGCAAAAACATATACCGTACAATGGCATACAACCGATTTCCAGTCGTTCCCCTATCAGACATTCATAGCAAAATTGCAGCAAGACTTATATGCTCAGCCGCTGGATAAGCAACCGGTACTATTGCCGTATAGTGCGTGGTTAAAAATGCGGGTTGACCAAAAGGATTTTCTAAAAATCCTCCATGAACACATAGATAACGCACTCGGCTGTAAATAAGGAGTTCCTATGAAAACACCGGATAATTCCTATCAAAAATTATATGAGAAAATAGCACAAGCATCCTACTGTACAGTATTTACAGGAGCCGGTGTGAGTACATTATCAGGCATTCGGGATTTTAGAGGCAAAAATGGATTATACACACTGCCGGAAACTGATAAAATGTTTGATATTGACGTATTTCGGCGTTCACCAGAAATCTATTACCGGCTTGCAAAAGAATTTATTTATGGGCTATCAGAAAAACAACCCTCAATTGTACACCATGTCCTTGCAGGATTGGAACAGTTCGGGAAAGTGAAATCGCTGATTACACAAAATATTGATTTATTGCATCAAAAAGCAGGCAGCAAGCAGGTTATTGAAGTACACGGTTCTCCGCAGCAGCATAGCTGTATGCACTGCTCCTATACAACAGACTTTGAAAGCGTTGTTCCTCAAGCGAGTACCGGTGCTGTTCCGCTCTGCCCTCATTGCGGGCATGCCCTTAAACCGAATATTACCTTTTTCGGCGAAGCCTTACCGGCTGATGCAATTACAGCTGCTCAGGAAGAATGCTATAAAGCCGATGTATTGCTAGTATTAGGCACAAGTTTGACCGTATACCCTGCTGCGGCGTTACCGCACATAACATTGCAAGCCGGTGGAGATATTATAATTATCAATGAACAACCAACTGCATACGACCGCTATGCAGTACTCCGCTATGATGATTTGCAAGAAACTTTTGAGTATTTGCATAACGCTTTCGTACTTCCCTAGTGTTTGATTTTATTGTTGACAACAGGCTGATACTCTTCTACCATTATATAATAAAGAATGAGGAGATTTTATGAAGAAAATTTTTTTCTTATGTGCTATGATTTGTTATACAGTTGCATTAAGCAGCTGTATTGAAATTGTGCAGCATATAACAGAAAAGCAAGACGGAACAATCCAAAACACTGTACGGATTACCGTATCTAAAGCATTAATTGCAATGGCTGCCGGCATGAATGGTGTTACAGAACCAATAAGCTATGACGCATTATTTGACCAATTCAATTTTACGGAAAATAATATACTAGATAATGACTTAATTCCCACAAGCATAAGCAAAGTAAATGATCCGAATGATATAGGCTATCTTGTAACTATGAACATTAACTACCGAAATAAAGATGTGCAGAATGCACTTGCAGCAGACACTCCGGATTTTATTCCAATCTATAGAAAAAACATGCTGCGTATCCCCATTACAGAGTTACAAGAATCAAGCTCAGAACTACAGAATGAAATGACTGAATTATTTTTTTCCAGCAGTAAATACCGCTTACTCATCAATAAATCGGTCATGCCGGCAATCAGTAAAGTTCTGGTTACTACTGAATCGGCCAGCTCTGAAGTACAGTTTACCGACCTCTATAACGAGTATTTGATAGAAATTCCTATCATCGTATTAATCAATGATGAAGTAAATGTGGAAATATACCGCTGATACCGCAGACAAAGATATTTTTTAGTAAGATTATTTAAAAGATGCCGCATCTACGCCTGATTCAGCTATGTCATGCAGGTTCTGCACTGTTTCCTGCTCCTTGCAGCGGCTCCTTCAAAGCAGCAAGCATGGTAAGATAGTGTTCTGTAATAACAAAAGCTTCCGGAGTGAGGGTTTCAAGCGTATCAGCTGCGGTGTGCATCCGCTGCCACGTGCGGGGAATAACCGCTGCAAAAGGAGAATCTGCCGGTATACGGCAATTTGTAATAATGCAGTGTTCCAGCATCTGCAATGCGGTTCCAGCATCGCGGTTTGACGTAGAAATACGCCCCCCTGCATTGACTGCAACACTTCTCCGGCAGTCCGCACCGCCCGCAGAAACACCGTCCCCTGCATTACCAGCAATACTTCGCCGGCAGTCCGCACTGCTGCGTACTGCTGCCGTATTCTGCGGAACGCTGCTTTGGGGAAGATACCGGGCAAGCGTTTCTGCTTCGCTGCGGGGCAGCACGGTAATAACTTGTGCATGCAGCCCCGCAGAAATAAACCCTGCATTATCACTGTAAGCCGTGGGGAGAGAAAGCCAGCGGTTTTTACACACCTTTTCTGCATAGGCACAGCAGCGGCGGTGCAGTGCAGAAAGCGGAGCCGCTTTTACCGGATCCCGTCCGTAAATACCTGATTGAGAAAGAATAAGCGTATCGCCGCTTCCGCACATATCAAACACAAATAACTCGCTATCGTGCTGGTGCAATGCCCGCAGCCCCTGTCCAAGCCGGTATGAACCTTGCTCCCGTATGCCGCCCTTACCGGATTCTTCACCGTCAGTAAAGATAATCCGTATATTGTGCGGTTGCGGGCTGTGCAATAACGTCCGGGCAAACAGCATAAGCTGTATGCAGGCTGCAGAATTATCATTTGCACCCAGACTGCCTTCTGCCCGATCATAGTGAGCAATACAGGTTTTGGTTTTATACCGGTTATCATACTGGTCAGCAGCATAAGTAACAATAATGTGTGTTTTATTTTTGAGCGTAACCGTACGGTAGGGAATATGCTGTGCATACAGCCATGCGGCAATATAGGCACAGCGGTTTACTGCCGGATGCAAAAACGATTTAAAAAATGAAGAATCAATCAATGATTGTGCGTATTCGAGCGTCATACCGGTAGTAACGTTTTCCTTAATCGCATTTTTGAAAATTCAATGTAAGTCATTATAGTATAAAGACTTACATTGAAAATCGTTGGACTAACATCCAATCTGCAGTGCAGCGAGAGCTGTTTCAAGCTCTGTAACGAGTTTTGCAAAGTGTTTGCACGCAGCCTGTACCGGTTCGGGGCGGGCCATGTCCACACCGGCACTATTCAGTGATTCTATCGGATAACGCGAACCGCCCGATTGTAAGAAGTTGAAGTAATCCTGCCGCTCTTTTTCTCCGCCGATGCACACCCGTTCAGCAAGTGCAAGCGATGCAGAAATACCTGTTGCATATTTATATACATAAAACGAGTTATAAAAATGAGGAATCCTCAAGCCTTCTAAATCACTGCATGATTCAAAGTGCATTGCAGGTCCAAAGTAGTCAATAAGTAGTTTTTTGTACTCACTCCGTAAGGTATCAACGGTCAGCGGAGTTCCGTTTTCCACCAACTGATGCGTGCGGTGTTCATATTCTGCAAACATTGTTTGCCGGTACAGTGTCGCTAAAATATCACTGACCCGAATGCTTAAAAGGTAGGCACGGGTTTTTACGTCCGTTGTTTTTTTCAGCATGGTGCGGAAAAGGAGTTCTTCGTTAAAGGTCGAGGCAACTTCTGCTTCAAAAATCGTGTAGTTATAGCTGAGGAATGGATTATTCCGTGCAGAATACCATGAGTGCATAGAATGCCCGCCCTCATGTGCAAGCGTGAATACATCACGAATCACATCAGGCTTGTAATTCATCAAAATATAGGGATCGCCGTCAAATCCTCCTGAAGAAAAAGCACCGGAACGCTTGCCTTTATTTTCGTAGCGGTCAACCCAGCCGTTCAATAAGCCGTTCCGTAACACAGACACGTATTCACTGCCGAGCGGTTGGAGCGCCTCGCTGATTATATCTACCGCATCGGTGTATTCGGTATGCTTATCCGCTTCCCGAACCAAGGGGAGGTATACATCGTAATGGCGGAGCTGCGGTACCCCGAGTGTTTTTTGCACCAACTCATAAAAACGGTGCAGCGGCTGTAAGTTACTGCGTACCGTTGTAATAAGATTGTCATACACCGCTGCGGGAACATTATCGGGGTACAGAGCGTATTCCCGTGCGGAACCGTAACCGCGTATTTTTGCAAGTGCTATATCTTGCTGCACTTGTCCAGTATAAAGCGAGGCAATCGTATTCTTGTGTGCATCAAATACGCTGTAAAACTGTTTGTACGCTTTCTCGCGGATAGTCCGGTCGGGATTCAGTAAAAATTGTGCATAGGAAGATTGTGTAAGCTCTTTTTCTCCCTCTGCTGTTGTAATAGTTCCAAAAGAGAAATCTACATTGGTAAGAGCGGAAAAACTGCGTTTTGCCGTTCCCTGTGCTTCAGCCAACAGCGAAAGGATTTTCTCTTCTTGTTCACTAAGGGTATGTGCTTTTAGATGCAGCTGTTTTTCAATAAATACCTTATAAGGAGCAAACGCCGTGCTGTACTCCGATTCAGGAGCAAGCCAGCCGAGGAGCCGTTCAGACGGAATTTCAAGCAACGAAGGAATAACCCAACTGGTTTCCGCAGCAAGGGCTGTTGCTGCCATCATGTATTTTGAAAAGCGTTCAATATTTTTTGAATCGCTTTCATCGGCAGACTTCATTAAAAAGGCATAATTACCGGTTTTTTCCGAAAGCCGCTCTACTTTTTCAACCGCCTGCAAACAAGACAGTACCGTATCTGCCGTTACTGTTGACGGAGTAGAAAAAGCCTCTTTATAATGGAGAATTGTTTTTGTTTCTGCTGCAATGGTTTGCAGTGCCTGTTCCCATGCAGCATCATCGGTAAATAAACTGCAAAGATTCCATTGATCGCTTTTTGCGACCTCTAATCGTTTTGGTATAGTTGAGCTTTTCATGCATTCACTATACAATATGCAGAATGAATGAGCAACTGTCGGCATTTAAAATAAAGCAAGGACGCCGGATTTATGATATTTACAATATTGTTAATTCTCTGTCTTTTGCACTGGTAACCGGCAATACGATTACACTGTATGCACTGGTGCTAAACGCAAGCACCACAGTAGTCGGTTTGCTGAATGCATTTATGTATCTTTCTTTTTTCGCCATTCCGCTGGGAAAACTCATGGTAAACCGGTTTACCATTATGCAGACGTTCGGCTACACATGGCTTTTACGGAATACCTCGCTTATTCCTATTTTGGCAATACCGCATCTTGTTGCTTCGCAGCGGTATACAGCAGCCCTCTATTGCCTGCTTATTGCGGTAGGCTGTTTTAATATTTTCCGCGGTGCGGGTATGATTGCTAATAATCCGGTTATTAAAATCCTTGCCCCCGGAAAAGACCGCAGCTCGTATATTGTACGCATTTCGCTTACAAATAACCTTGCAGCCCTGATTGCCACCCTCCTTTTGGCAGTGCTGCTTTCCCGCGATTCTTCGGTAAGAACATACCATATTGCCTCTGTTGCCGGTATTATACTCGGCTTTGCCGCCTCGCTGCTGCTGTTCAAACTTCCTGAACCGCACGGAAAAAAAACGGCGGCGGCAACGCCCGACACCCCGCAGCGTACCCCGTACAAAAGCTTTAAAAAATTTTCGTTTGTTAATCATATCCGCGACGCGTTTTCGGATTCTAACTTCCGCCGTTTTGTACTCACATTTTTTATCATCAGCCTCGGTATTTCGATGATCCGCCCCTTTATCATTGTGTATGCAAAAGAAGTGTACGGACAGCGGGATAGTATTGCGACGGTGTTAAGCGTGTTTTCGGTTATGGGGGCACTTATTGTCGGCTTAGTTCTTCGGCTGGTTATTGACAGGATCGGAGCAAAGCCGATGTACACTATCTTTGCTGCAATGGGAGCAGCTTCGCTTATTCCGGCAATTTTTGCCCCGTGGCTGGGCAATGCAACCATACTGCCGGTAGTATTTTTAGTGCTGCTGTCGATTGTAAGTAACATGGGATTTGTCGGGCAGGATAACGCTGCCCAAGCCTATTTTTTTGCAATGGTTCCTGAAGATGCCCTTATGGATTTGAGTATGCTGTACTATTTTATCCTTGGAACTACCGGCGGGCTTGGTTCTATTTTAGGCGGTACAATCCTCGATTTTTTACGCATGCACGGATTTAACCACTTAGAAGCATACCGTATCTTTTTTATCGGTATAATTTTAATTATTGCAATCGGCATGGTATTCCAAACAAAACTGCAAAATCTCGGCAGCTTCCGCGTATTTGAAACACTGGCAGTATTGCTTTCACCGCGGGACTTGCGGGCTCTCAATCTGCTGCATAAATTAGACAGTAATGAAAACCTTGAAACTGAACAGAAAATTCTCACGGAACTGGGGACTATCGGCTCCGCTATTTCTTCCAGCCAGCTTTTGCACTATTTGGACTCCCCGCGCGTTGCAATCCGCATGAATGCACTTGCAGCACTTGACTCTATGGAAGCTATTAATGCAGAAGTTACTGATATGCTGCTTAAAGAACTTGCAGAAGGCGAATTTACGACAGCGGCGGCAGCGGCTCGGCTGCTGGGTAAATTTAAGGCTGCAAAAGCACTCCCCGCACTTCGCCGTGCACTTGAAAGCCCCGACTACTATCTTGCAGGAGAAGCAATGGCAGCCCTCGCCGCCCTCAACGACGAACGCAGTCTTTCAAAAATAGGAGAACTCTTTACTACTGCTGAAAATCCTGCACTGCTGCTAAAAGGTATTCAGGCAATGGAAACATTTAATGCTATTCCCTCGATTCCGCTCATTTTTGACTTACTAAGAAAAACGAGTCTGCCGCCGTATATCGAAAATGAAGCCTTGCTTGCACTCGCGTCACTTATGGGGATAGAAAACGACTTTTACTATCTCTTTGAAAAATACCGGCAGGAAAAAAATCCCCTCCGGCTTATCACGGAAGCCATTGACGAAGCCTTTGAAATACGGAAAATAACAGAGCCGCATTTAAAAGATACCCTGCTCCGCTTTATGCAAGATTATCAGTACGATGATTTATTTGCACAAGAACTTATTAAATTAGGAAAAGACATGTTCGGTGTACGCTCCATGCTTTTTTACGGTGTAGCAGTAGACTTAGACCTTACACACCGTGAATCATTCCGTTTTTTCCTTGTCTATTGGACTGTTGCACTCTTAAAAAAGCCTGAACTTATCAAGCTTTAACAAGCCGCCTGAGATATTTTGCTGTTACACCTCGTCAGATGTTGGATAGTATTAAAAGTATAGGATATTAATTAAGGTCTGCTTCAACCGGACATTAGGCATAGACTGCTTTCGCAGTCTATGCCGCAGAAATTGCTTATATTGCTCCGCCGCTTGAGCAGCTCTGCTTTTTACTCAATTTCAGAACAGGTTTATTATATCAAATTCTGATCACGAGTGAATTTCATAGAACCTGTTTTACCAGCATCCTGTTGATTGGTTACTTTCATAGTAACTTCTTGAGTAGCAGAATCAACAACAGGGGCTTCAAATGTCCATGCACCGATTTCCGCCTTTTTTACACCTGCCGTTTTTATTTTATGATAGGTAAATGTAGTATAGCTGGAATCAAAATTCCCGTAATAATTTATATCGCCTACTTCAAGCATCCATGAGCCTTGTTCATATCCTATGCTGACCGGATTAGAGGTAACACCATTTTTCCATTCACCGGACTGTTCATACCACTTTTTATCCGTGTCATAGACAAATTGAGGATTAAACCAAACACCGTTTTGATATGCAGAATCTGATTCTTGTGCTACAGTATAGGTAAATTTTTGGTTAGCAAAAAACTTTTTGGAAACCTTTATTTCAATTTCTTTTTTCAGTGCATCTTTAATAGCTTCAAACATAGCATCAAAAGACGATGTGTCAGAAACATTATAGTAGTCAGCATCAGACGTTATCACTTGAGTGCAGTAATTTTTTATACCGGCTGCTTTTTGGTCTTGTGTGAGTTTGTTAAAATCTTCACTTGTCAGATTTGTCTTACCCTGTAATTCCTGAAAACAGTTATATATTTCCTCTTTATTAATAATATATTGAATCAATGCCTCTTCATCTTTAAAAGGATTACTTCTAACCTCGTGCGTTAAATTCATATACTCTTTAAAATTTTTAAGAGTTGGATCAGTGTATGCAGTTTTTAGAGCCTCCGGCATAGCCATATTTTTTTTGATGTCGCTTGCTATAGCCTCTTCCTTAGTATAAAATGTATCATTAATGTAAATATGTGTTTTAGAAAGTGTGATAGTACTGTCCTGTGCATTTACCTTATAAGAGAATTTTGCATTTTTATCTTCTGCATGCATAGTGCTTGTTTTTGTAAGCGTTGTACCGTCAAATGAAAAACAGATAGTTTCCTTGTTTGTAGTTCCGTTGTTTGTATATTTAAACTCAGGTATCCGCTCCACTACAACAGAAATAGACTTTTGTATACTTTTTTCCCCGCAGGTAAGCGTTACAGTAAGCACGCCGGTTACATCAACAATATCACGGTGTACGATAACTTTACTGGTTCCTGCATCATATTTTAAGTGTTTTTCATCATTTGATGTATATGTAAGATTTACTGTTTTTCCATCAACTTCTGCAGAGGTTTTCACAGAAATCTCCTGATCTTTATATTTATTTTTATCATACTCAAACGAAAGAGGAAGGGTATTACATGCTTCCTCATCAGAAAGAGATCTATTTTTTTGGGCAACTTTTACAGTAAAACTCCGTGTATCGGAAGCTTTACCCTTTTTTATTGTTGCCGAAAGCGTTACTGTATCAAAATCATTACCATCTTTATGAGTCACATTTCCGTTTGTATCAATAAGCACGGGATTGCTTGACCACCATGTTATCGTACTGCCATGAGCAGTTGTAAGCAAATTAATTTTATTTACATTTCTAGCAATAGTTTTTGGTACAATAAGTGATTCTTTTGCTAATTTCACGTCTTTTTGATCTTGGACTGTTGGTCTTTCAGTATTACTAGCCGCACTTGAAGGCGTGTTACATGCAGTAGTACCAATACAGAGAGCAGCAATAAAAGCCGCTGCGGTAAGTTTGCTTAACATTTTCATTTAAAACTCCTACAATTAGGTTGCAAACATCTTCTAAAACCCAGTTTGCTTTTAGAAGATCCTAGTAAGATTATTCATGCAGATACTGTAAATGTCAAGCCTTAAGCGTTCATTACAAAAAGACTCATTTTACGAGAAAGCACTGTTCCGTACCGCTGCGGAACAGTGCCGCAGATACTGCGTTCTCTGCAAAAACCTACACCTTAAATTTTCCCACTTCTTCTGCAAGATTTTCAATACTCTGCTTATTCTTTTGCGTAATTTCACGGACTTCCTGCACAGCATTGTTAATTTGCACCGCACCGGATGCCATTTCGTTCATGCTTTCGGTGATGATTCGGGTAAGCCCGTCGAGCTTTTGCATCTCTTGTGCAACGCCCTCTCCGCCTTTCAGCATTTCTTCCGAACCTGCCTGTACTTCTACCGTTACCGTGTTAATATTCTTAATCGCTGTCAGCACTTCTCTACTGCCGTTTTCCTGCTCCCGCATCGCTTCGGTAAGCCGGTTGCTCATCTCTTTAACTTGCTCCGCAAGGCTAAAAATTGCATTAAACTTTTCTTCTACCGTTTTGGAAGAGGCGGAGAGGGTTTCAATTTCGCCCGAAAGCGTTTTCAGCGTAGCGGTAATAGTTTTGCCTTGTACCGAAGATTCCTCCGCAAGTTTACGGATTTCATCGGCAACAACAGCAAACCCCTTACCGGCTTCCCCCGCGTGAGCGGCTTCAATAGCGGCATTCATTGCCAACAGGTTTGTCTGGCTTGCAATATGCTGAATAACATTGCTTGCTTCCATGAGCGAACCGGATTCTTCTGCTATTTTTTGAGTTACCGCATTGGAGGTTACCAGCGTAGCTTTGCCGTCGCCGGTTGCACCGGTCAATTTTTTGATAACTTCATCAGTTTTATCAAGCGTTTGCCCAATAGCAGCGATATTTGCAACCATTTCTTCTATCGAAGATGAGGATTGAGCAACGCTCGCTGACTGTGTTTCGATACTGGAATTAAGCTGCTTAATGGTGCGGACAATTTCTTCGATTGTAGCTGCTGTTTCGGTAACGCTGGCAGCTTGAGTAAGTGCCTGTTGTTTAACACCGTCGATATTTGCACTAATTTCATTAACGGAACTCGCGGTTTCAGTCATGTTGGAAGCAAGCTCGCTGCCGATTTCTTCCATTACATCGCTATTAACACCGATTTGCCGGATAGACGTACCGATTTTAGCAATAGTTTGGTTAAAATATTCGGAAAGCTCTGCAATTTCGTCTTTTCCCCTTACCGGCAGCCGTACCGTTAGGTCGCCCTCTCCCTGTGCAATATCTTTTAATGCATTGCTTGTATGCTGCAGCGGTGTGCTAACATACCGTTTTATCAAGAAATAGAGCAATATGACAACCGCAAGTAAAATAAATACATATTGAACCGCTGTTGCAATAAGTGCTCTTTCTGCATCGGCTGTAAATACAGTGAATGCTGTAATAGAGATAAACGCCCATTTTTCGGCAACGCCCGGGATAGTTACCGGTACCAAAATAAATTTTGATGTAAATCCCGATGTATGGGATAAAGCGGTTTGTTTTACGGTTTCTCCCCGTGCAATCGCTGCAAACTGCGTTTTAGATTCAGGATTTATATCAAATTGGTTTTTGAGGATACTAGACGGATCAACGCCATTTGCAACGATAGTACCATCGCCGCTGCACAGCAGTTTAAAATTTGTTTTTTCTGTGCCGGGGATTTTTTCCAACTTTCCTTGTAAGGAGGTTACATTAATATCTGCGTTAATAACCCCGATTGCCTTACCATTGTGAATAATAGGAACTGCCAGTGTTGTAACAATATTACCTGCCAGCTTATAAGGAGAGAGCATAAGCGCAGTACGCTCTTTGAGCGGACGGGTATACCAATCAATATCGGAAGAATCATACAATTCTTTCATAATACGAACAGTAATACCGTTTTCCAAACGCTCAACGTAGGGAATAAACCGCCCGTCGGATAGGTAGAACCCGTTATTTGCAAATGCCGCATCATTATCATCAAATGCGTTCGGCTCAAATAGTGCAGAAAGCCCAACAAGCGTAGTATTTTTCTGCAGCAGCATCTTGGTATATTCGATAAGCCGGCTGCGGTTCCGCTGTGCAGGAGGCAGGGTCAACGCATATTGTACCAGCGAATCCAAATCAAGACAGGTTTGATACACTTGTGCAAAAGTACGCTCCAATTCCGCTGCCAAAAGACGGTTTTGCTGCGTCATTTCTATGGTATAATCATTAATTTCCAGCGAATAATCGTTAATAGCATCATACGTTGCTTTGCCTGCAAATACAACAAACAAAACCAGTGAAATAATAGAGGTAAGTTTAAAACCAATTCCTTGTGTTACTGTTCTTGTGTGCATACCGGTTATCCCTCCTTTACGGGGGGGGGGGGGGGTGGTTTTTTTTTTTTTT
>JBQMYW010000006.1:0-68972 GCA_052173295.1 Treponema sp. | reverse complement strand
AAGCAATGTCTGCAAGTAATTTATACACATCCGTCATTCTGATATCTCCTAATTACAAAACTCATATTTTGATAATTTTCTATTTCCAAATTCATAAACTTAAATCCTGTGATTGCCGCAATAATTCTGCATGAAAATTTAAGCAATATAAATTATTAATTTCTGAATCATTGAAAGGAATTGAAGGTGATACAATATAATTATTTTTATATTGTATCACATTTTACGCCGCTTTCTTTATACGCCTTGAAATGGAGAACTATCCTTTAATTTATATTTTCAGTTGCAAATAGTCAATTTTCATGGCTTCGGCAATCTTCTGTAATGTCGACTTGCGGTTCTTTTTGGCGGTTTCCATTTGGCTGTAGGCAGCTTGACTTATCCCCATTTTTTCCGCCACTTCCGCCTGCGTCAGATTTAAATATTCCCGCCATGCTTGTATAGTTGTTTTTTTTTCCATAATCAATTTTTCCACAACTTCATCAGGAAAATAGACATCTTTATCTTTGTTAGCTATTTCATTCTTTTTACATAAAGATTGAAAAACCTCAAACGGAATAACTGCAAAAGTAGGGTTGCCGTGCTTATCATTTAAAATTTGCGCGTTAATAAGTGCGTTCATCTCTTTTTTTCACCTCTTCAATGGATATTATTTTAACAACATCATCAAAATTGAATAAAATTCTATAATTACCAATTCTAAGACGATATTCATATTTGTGATTTTTTAAGTGCTTAATATTTCCAATGTTAGGAAAGTTCCGCAACTCTTTTGCTTTTACATATATTGTTTGTCTATCAGATTCGGCTATTTTTTGCATTTGTTTAACAGCTTTTCTGCTCCATTGGACACATACCATACATTTGCATAATATGCTTATAGAATAAGTTTGTCAAGTAATTTTATAAGTTTTTATATAGTATTCTCATAAAAACAAATATCGGGATATTGCCATAGCAAGAGCTTTTTCTTGAGCTTGTATACGTCAGTCTTTACACCTTTGACATCTTCGTATACGGTTTTGCCGTCTTTGGTATATTTGAAGTCGGCTTTGTAGTAGACGGCTCTGCCGCCTTTTTCGGTTTTGGGGATTAGTAAGAATTTCGGCTGGAGTTCAAGACTTGTAATAACGCCGGAGTTTTCAAGTTGTTTCAATTCGAGGTAGCGGTTCTTATATATTCATCATGCTGAAAATATATCAACATTTGAAGCAGATGAATAACAGCACTTTCGCAATGCACATGAGAAAGTGCAAAAAATTTTGCGATGTTTGCCGCGCGGCAAACTCATCGTTTAACTGTAATCGCACTATTTGAGCGATTACAGTTAAACAGTTCATCTCTGCCATGCTGTCAAACGTGATGCCGTCAATGCTCCGGCGTTCTTTGCTTGCTACTTTGTATTTGTGCGGTTTGTTCCTAATCATTGCAGCGTAATGAGCAAGCAGCCCGTACAAGGTTGTTTGTTTATTTTCAAAAAGTGACATTTTTAGAAGTTCCTTTTTAAAGTTCTGCGGCTGTATTCCGATATTCTATGCAGTGTCGAAAAATTTTTAATTGGGAGTAAGGAATTAGTATGCACAAAATATGCAGTATATTCATTGCAGCAGCCGTATCCGCTGTGCTCTATGCCGGAGATGTGGCAAACTTTGTAAATTTAGGATTTTCAGCAGACGGTAGTATATTTGCGTTTGGGCAGTACGGCTTAAAAGATCAGACATACCGTGCTTATGCTGAAATATATGCTGTAGATGCACAAAAAAACACTTTTTTAGAAAATGGTGTTTTCCGCACATCTCCTTCAAAATTAACTGAAAGAAAAGAAAGCAAAATTACCTTTCTTGCATTACAGAATAGAGCACAAGCAGCACTTTCAAAATGGAAAATCAGTGAAGACCGGCAAGGCAGAGTGCTGTATGCACAAGCAGACGGTAACGGCGGCAGCGAGACCTTGTTTTTTAGAGATTTTCAAACCAATGATGAATATACGGTTGTACTCCATGCTGTACAAAGTAAAACAAAGAGTAGTTTTTATTTAACAATAGAGCGGACACAGCCCAACGGTGCAAAGTTTAAAAAAGATATCGGCAGACCTGATTATGTCCGTGCAGGAGTAAAAAATTATGCGATAAAGAAAATTATCATTGATGATACAGGACATACATTAGTTTGTGTTATTGAAAAAAATGAACATACCACGTCAGGGCATTCAGTGCGGTATATGGTTGAAACACTGGTATTTGAATAACATGATTCTGCACGATTAAGGCGGTGCTGCAAATGATTAATAAACAAGAGGATATACGGGGGCTCTCCGTTACTATAATGGGGCTGGGACTAAACGGAGGAGGTCTCGCTTCTGCCCGTTTTTTTGCTGAAAACGGTGCAAATGTTCTAGTAACCGATTTAAAAACAGAACAAGAGCTTGCACCGCCGCTTAGTGCTTTGCGGCACTATCCTAATGTACGTTTTGTACTTGGGCAGCACCGCCTTGAAGATTTTTCCCATGCCGACCTCGTGATTAAAAATCCCGGGGTAAAGTATGAGGGAAATCCCTATCTTGCTGCCGCCCGTGCGGTTGAAACTGATATTTCACTTTTTTTACGTTTTTCAAAAGCACCGATCATCGCAGTAACAGGAAGTAAAGGAAAATCCTCAACAGCCAGTGCAATACACCATGGACTGCAAGGATGCGGGTTTCACTCATTTTTAGGCGGCAACATTACTGTAAGCCCGCTTTCATTTTTACAGCAGACGAATACAACAACGCCGGTTATTTTAGAACTTTCAAGCTGGCAGCTCGGTGATTTACAAAATTGCACTGCATTGCACCCCCGCATTGCAGTCCTCACGCCTATCATGCCCGATCATCAAAATTGGTATGGGTCAATGGAACGCTATGTTGCCGATAAAAAAATAATATATCAAAACCAATCAGCAGAAGATTATACCATTTGTAACTATGATGATTCATGGGGTACACAGTTTGCTGCAGAAACAAAAGCACAGGTATACTGGTATAGCAGCCGTCCTCTTCCCCCTGACTGCTGCGGTGTCTGGATTACAGAAGATAAAACGGTACGGTTTAGATCGAATACCGGTAAGGAATATACGGTGCTGCCGCGGAATATAGCCGTTCCCGGACAGATAATGAGGCAAAATGTTGCAGCTGCAGCTCTTGTACTTGCTTTGTACGGTACAGACATTACGGAAATTCCGCCGGTTATGGCAGCATACTCAGGCATTCCGCACCGCCTTGAATATTGTCATCAAAAAGATGCGGTGCGATTCTATAATGATTCCGCGGCTACTATTCCCGAAGCAGCAGCTGCTGCAATCTCCGCCTTTGAGGAGCCGGTTATTTTGATAACCGGCGGTACAGACAAGCAGCTTGACTTTTCTCCGCTTCTTCCTCATCTTGCCCATGTGAAAGCACTCTACCTGCTTGCCGGTACTGCAACTGACAAGTTGATTCCGCTGTTGCATAAAGCAAAAATCCCTTATCATGGGGTATTTAACGGACTACCGCCGCTTTTAGAAACCTTACGGGAAAATCTTTCTACTACTGAAAAACAAGCCGTTGTTTTTTCTCCTGCGTCGGCAAGTTTCGGTATGTTTAAAAATGAATTTGACCGCGGCAGTCAATTTAAATCAGCGGTAAAACAATATTGGGGCTAAAGAGGATATTAAACCTGTTCGATACCTGTGTATTCGAACAGGCCGACGAGTTATAACATTGCATTTCATGGCAGACTATTCTTTACAGCACATACTTTTCTAAAAAATGGGCGGCTCCGTCTTCGTTATTGGTAAAATCGGTAACAGAATACGCTGCTTGTTTAATTACCGGTAAACCGTTTTTCATTGCGATGCCGAATGCTGCAAGCCGTATCATGCTTTCGTCATTCATGCTGTCGCCAAATGCCATTATTGCACCAGAATCCAACCCGAGTATTTCAGCTATATCGAGGAGAGCCTCACCTTTTCCGGAATGCAGCGGAACAACCTCCAAAAAGTAAGGCTTACTTGTAAAAACGGTTGCCCGCCCTGCAAGCGAAGCTTTGAAAAGCGGTTCTACTGCAGCAATGTGTTCCGGTGTACCGGGGATAACCATTTTGTATACCGGCAGCGTGTTCAATATCCGGCGGTAGTTCTCCGGAATTACCAACCTCATTTTCGTCAGATGAGAATCCTGCTCAGAAAAAAGTGTGTTTTTTGACACATAAATTGCATCATCAACATACAGATGACAAGAAAGATTATGCTGTTCAATGCTATCAAAAATTTCCTGTGCAAGCGATGCATCTAATACATGGGAACGGACTTCCTGCATGGTATCTGAAGTAAGAATTTGAGCACCATTACTGCATACCATAAAGCTATGCCGTGCATCAGATCCAATACGCTGAATATACGGATACATACCGCGCGGACTCCTTCCTGAAGCTAACACGATATATATACCGGAGTCCATAACACGCTGCAATACCGACACAGTATAATCTGAAATCGTTAAATCATCGGTAAGTAGGGTATCATCTAAATCCAATGCAACAAGTTTTACTGTTTCTTTCATTATTATGTCCTTAACGGGATTCCTTTCAACAGCAAGCCGATACGGCGGAGAGCTTCTTGTATTTTTTCCCGATCGGTAGCGTAGCAGCAGCGGATAAAACCTTCACCGCATTTTCCAAACACATTGCCGGGTACAACCGCAACCTTGTATTCATTAATCAGCTTAACGGTAAACTCCTCTGCCGTATAGCCGGTACTCCGTATATCAACAAACAAGTAAAAAGCACCGTCAGGGCGGATATACGGCAATCCGATTGCATCAAGTGCTTTCATCATGCTGTTTCTACGCTGACGGTATGATGTACACATAGTCTGTACTTCCTGCCAGCCTTGCTCCAAGCCCTCCAATGCAGCATACTGACTCATAATAGGTGCACAAATTGCTGCATATTGATGAATTTTATGCACTTGCGCCATTAAATCAGCAGGGCAGGCAATAAATCCTATCCGCCAGCCGGTCATGGCAAATGCCTTTGAAAAACCATTCAAGATAATGCTGTAATCTTTCATGCCCGGGAATGAACCGATAGAACAATGTTCCTGCTCATACCGCAACTCGCAGTATACCTCATCGGACAGCACCCATAATTCATGCTTTTTTATCACTGCTGTAATTTTTGCAAGCTCATCGGCGGGAATCATTGTACCGGTAGGATTATTCGGAGAACAAAGCATCACTGCCTTTGTCCGCGGTGTTACCAGTGCTTCAATGGCAGCTGCAGTTGGAATAAATCCAGCTGCAGCAGTATCAAGCGGAATAACCTTAGCACCGCAAAGCTGTGCTAAGGGCTGATACGACACGTAACAAGGTTCTGCAATGATAATTTCATCATCTTCATTTAAAATTGACCTAAAAATAATATCAATTGCCTCTGACACCCCGAATGTAATCAGAATTTCGTTTTTCGGCGAATAAAAGAGTCCGTACCGTTCCAGATAGCCGGCTATTGCCGTTCTCAACGGCTCAAGTCCCCAATTCGATGTGTATGAGGTATGCCCGCACTCCAAATGATACCACGCCTGCTCACGCATTGTCCATGGGGTAGTAAAATCAGGCTCCCCTACTCCAAGAGAAATAATATCATTTCGTCCAATAGTAAATTCAAAAAACCGGCGGATACCGGAGGGAGGTACCGTCAGCAGCTTGCGGGAAAACTTATCACTGCGGCTGTTCATGCGGTAATGTTTTCACGGAAGTCTTTTTTAGGATCAATATAATACGTTCCGTTTTCCTTGTATGTTTTTAAAACAAAATGTGTGCGTGTTCCTTTTACCCCCTCCAGTGTGGCAAGCCGTTCAGAAACAAACAGTGCAACCTCTTTTAGTGTTTTGCCGGTAACACCAACCAGTAAATCATATCCGCCCGACATCAGCTGCACATCCGTAACTTGAGGGAATCGGTAAATCCGCTCTGCAAGTGCATCAAAGCCGTGTTCCCGGACAGGGATTACCTGAATTTCAATTACTGCCGAAACCGAGGCATCCTGTTTTAGCTTTTCGTGATTAATAACTGCGGTGTATTTGAGAATAATACCCTGCTGTTCAAGATCGGCAATACAGGCAGTAATCTCCTGTTCTGTTTTGCCGGTCATTGCGGCAATTTCTGCCGGTGTAAGGCGTGCATTTTGCTCAAGTAAATCAAGAATTTCCTGCATAACTGTTCCTTAAATAAACCTGCCGAAAACTTCCGTTTCTGAACAGGTCTAATATAATGTGCAATGCTGGTGCTGCATTCCGCTGCTTATTTAATACCATAGGAATGGCTAATGGGTAAGACAAACAATATTCCATGTCCATCTTGCTCAACATTGCTATTGCGGCGGATTGCATCAACAACAGTATCTGTTTTATCAGTATCAACAATGGTTAAGACAATTTCTTTTTCAGGTTCAATTTCAATATCAAAAATCATTGCTGCTTGCTGCATTCCCGAACCGCGGGCATTTAAAATAGTACCGCCGCGGGCACCGGCTGCAACACTTGCGTCTACAACCTCATTGGCACAGCCCCGGTTTACGATAGTAAATATTGCAGATTTCATCGGCTGCATCTCCTCTTGTGTGATAGTCTTTATCGGTTCACGGACACGGTTGCATATACTGACCGGAACCATAAATGCGATACCGAAATTTTTCCGTGTAATACGGTATTTTTTATCTAATGCTTCTATAATTGAAACAAGCTTACGCTGCTCACCGATACTAAAAATAAGTTCTTTACGGATTTGGTTAATCCCTAAAAAATCCAGCAGCTTGCTTTTTACCGTTCCGTATGCAATAGCGGTAGTTGCACCGCGAAGTCCAAGCGTTCTGCCTACGTGAATAATTTTCCGTGAATGTCCATAAGGGACTAAAATAATAAGCAATGAATATTCAGTCATAATCTTTCCTTATCCGCTGTTTTAGATAGACAATTAAGCCGAGTATTTGCAATGAAATAACAGGGGCAAGCGCAACTGCGGCAATAATACCAAATCCGTCAATCAGCACATTTGCCGTTGGGGTAGCTGAAGCAACACCTTGGGCAAAGGATAATACAAAGGTTGCTGTCATCGGTCCGGAAGCAACTCCGCCCGCATCAAAGGCAATACCGACAAACAGGCTAGGAACAATTTTAGTAAGCATTAACGCAATAAAATAGCCGGGTAGAAGAATATGCCAAAGCTGAAATGCCGGTGTAATTATTCTCAGCATTGAAAGCATCGCTGCGGTACTAACCCCAATAGCAAGAAATATGAGTACAAGCTTACGCGGAATATGACCGGAACTGACGTTTTCTATCTGTTTAGTTAATACATACACCGCTGGTTCTGCTAAAATAACAACACAGCCGATAAAAGCACCGATAAGGAGAATAAGCGGTGTATTAGCAGTTGCACCAATTTTACTACCAATGATAAAACCAAAGTCCAGAAAACCCGCTTTTACACCGGCAAGAAATAAGGTTAAGCCGATAAATGTAATAATTAATCCTTTTATAATAACTGTGAGGGTAGATTTCTTTAAATGTAATGAAAACGTATTAACCGTTAAAAAAATAGCCGCAATCGGCAAAAGAGAAAGGGCAGATTCGCTTGCAGCATGCCGTAACGCATACGCAATCACTGTTCCAATATGTTCGCTTGCACTTTGCATATTGGGTACAAAGGCATCATCAAATGCCGGTAGTTTTTTTACCAATGTGATAAACAGAACGCTGATAATTGCACCGGCAGACACCATACCAACCAGTCCAAATGAATCCGTTTCCGATGCAAGCGAATCTTTTTTCATACGGGACACACCAGCTGCAATTGCGAGAATAAACGGTACGGTAATTGCTCCTGTGGTAGCACCGGATGAATCAAAAGCAATAGAAATTCCTTCGCTCACCGAAAAAAAAGACAGCACTAAAATCAGCAGATACGATAAAATAAAGATAGTAGGCTGCTGAACATGGTAGACAATGCTGAACAACCCTACTGACAAAAAAACCGCTACCCCGATAGAAACAATAATCACAAGCCATTGCTGGGAAATAGTACCCTTGGTTACCTCCATCACTTGACTTCCGAGAATTTGTAAATCCGGTTCGGCAATAGAGATAAAGAATCCAAGGATAATACCGCCAATCAGTACGATAGAAATTTTATTCCGGGCTGTAATGGTTTGCCCCATAAGATCGCCAATCGGTGTAATGCCTATATCAATACCGAATAAAAAAATAGTTAGTCCTAAACAGATAAAACATACACCGCAGATAAATTGTAACAGAAATCCGAACTCTGCATGCACAAACAATGCATTAAGTATGATAATCAAAATAGAAATAGGCAGCACTGAAAAAAGAACTTCTTTGAATTTTTCAGTAAGAACATTCATAAAACCGGATGAACTCCTTTTTGAGCATAAGGGCAGCAAAAATACTGCACTGCATTGTATACCGGAAGCAATATACCGGACTTTCCGAAATAGCGGCGATTCTTTATTGAGTAATTAAATCCGAATATTCGGAATGCTTTTCAAACCATGAAACAGCATAAGAACATACCGGTTTAATTTTTTTATTGTTTTCCTGTGCATAGTGTACTACTTCCTGCATCAGCATTCCGGCAACGCCTTGTCCGCGGAGTACAGGATCGACAAAGGTATGATCAAGACATACCGCAGCTTCTGAAAGAGCAGGAAAGGTCACTTCTGCTATCACATGTCCCTGTTCATCTTCTACATATATTCTATTCTCTTGTTTAAGAAATTCCATAGCTTCCGCCTTGTTTTTGTTGTATGAACCAATAAGCCTGTCTAGTATACGGCATTACAGCATAGGATTCAAGAGCTTTGAAAATACAGCTCAGTGCTTCAGCAGCCGTGCTTTTACAAGGGTGAGGGCTGCATTCTTTTTTGTCAGTGAACACACAGCTTCTTCCACTTTTCTTTTTTTGTCAGTTTGTTTGGAAGTAAACAGTTCAAGCTGTGTATTCGGCTGCTGGATGCCTATCCCCGCACCGATAAGCCGAACCGGCAGTCCGCTCACGTACTTGCTGAAAAATAATTGTTCAAGACGGCAGTACAAATCCGAGGAATCATTAATAGAGCTTCCTGTACACTGTGCTGTTACTGTTGAAAAATCACTGTAACGGATTTTTATATGTACTGTACTGCCGCTTAATTTTTCATCAATCAACCGGTACATCAATTCGCTGCTTAATTGAAACAGTACATCGCTTATCGCTGTTTTATTCAACAAGTCGTACTCAAAAGTTTTTTCTGTACTAATACTTTTGTTTTTCCGCTCCTCGTTAAATAATTGTGCAGTATTACCGCGGACGGCATGGTACAAAAATGTCCCGCAGGCATTGCCGACAATCATTTGTAACACTGATTCTTGTAAAGATAAAATATCCAATATCGTATGCAATCCTGCTTCAGTAAGTTTTATACGGGTTTTTTCGCCAATTCCCCATACTTCTTTTAATTGAAGCCGCTGCATAAATGCCGCTTCTGCCCCCTGCGGAACAATCAGCAGCCCATCGGGTTTCGATTTTCCCGATGCAATTTTTGCGATATACTTGTTTGATGCACCGCCTACCGATACCCGCAAGCCGGTTCTTTCATAGATAGTATTTTTTAAGCATACAGCACTCTTTTCAGGAGTTCCTCTCATCCGCTCCATGCCTGTCATATTCAAAAATGCTTCATCAATGGAAAGCCGTTGTACCTCCGGAGAAAAATCATTAAAAACTGCCATAACTTCTTTTGACTTTTCAACATAGCGTTCCATACGGGTAGGAATAAAAATACCGTGCGGGCAGCATTTCCGTGCATGAAACATCGGCATTGCAGAATGCACACCGTACTGGCGTGCCTCATAGGAACATGTGGAAACAACTCCGCGCCGTCCTATTCCGCCGACAATAACCGGTTTTCCGCGGAGTGCAGGATTATCTAACTGCTCCACAGAAGCAAAAAAAGCATCTAAATCAACATGGAAAAAAACCGGTGCGTTACTCATACGGGTAATCCTACTGTGCTTTTACCGTGAAAGTCTTTTTAATTTCCAATAAAAAAGGAGGGGTGCTGCTTTCGCCATCAACGATAATACCGCATGGGTTTTCACTTGTCCAAAATTGTACGGTAATATGCAAGACAGTATCTTTTTCACCTGAAAATCTGATGGAATACGGCATTTCAGGGTGAGGTAAAGAAACAAATGATGCCTTATCACCCTTTGAATTTTTTTCAAAAGGCTGATTCGCTTCAAATAGTGCTGATCCGTTTTCGGATTCGATAGTAATGTGAACTGCATCCGGTTTTAAGTGCGAGTGTAGTGAGACAGTACCGATACTCCGTTGAAAGTAGTTGTTTACACTACAGTCAACAGTAAGAGAATCTTCCGCTTGTGCAGCACTTATTCCATTTGAATGCCGCCGGTACGGTACAGCAGTATGCTCTTGTGTTCCGCCATAATTTTTTACAATATATTCTTTTCCTTGTGAAACTTTTTGCATAAGTACAAAACCGGTATGCCTATCCATAGTTTTATCCGGCATAAAAAAACACCACAGAATCATTGGTGCAAGCAGAACAGCCGATAATGCAGCCTGTAATTTTATGTGTTGTTTTAAACCGTATTTTTTTTCTATTGATAAAAATAGACGGATTAACAATAATTCAAACGGCAGAAATAACATGGCAGGCTGCATATTCAGCGTAAAAACAAATGGAAACAGAACCTCACTATTGTTGATAAAATGCACCACAAACGGCAGCAGCGGGCTATAGAGTAATATCAGACACAGTATTTGCATGATAATGTTTTTAAATTGATAGGCAATGAGAGAAATAATATACATGAGCAGAAAAAAAATTGCAAATGAAAAATCAATGGTAGAAAAAAGAAAAATATTACATGCACAAACACTATTTGCTAAGAATCCATATACAAAGCGGTTTTTTGGTAAGGGAAGCAGTGTATTTCCCGAAACAGCAAGCAGCATAAAACATACTGCAATCCCGTATTTTACCGCAAGAGCGGTTATAGGATACACTATCATTTCCGATGCTGACAAAAATCTCATCGAAAATATCATTTCGGCAATTTTTGAACCAATAAAAAAACTTACGGCATTAATACAAAAAAAACATAGTGGAACCCAGCATAATATGCATACATCATGCCGATGCTGTTCATTCTTCCGGCCGAATACAAAACTCAGCAAAATCAGCCAAAACAGAATAACAAAAATTGCCCCTGTAATACTTAAAACGATATTTCTTTCTCCAGTAATAACTAATGCTCCGCGGAAGAGAGCAGCAAAGTAATGTGTATCCTGCTCTATTGTACGCAGTTCTGCTAAATACTGAGGAAAGGCATTCAGAAAATCAGAAATATCCGCAGTAGTTTCTATTTTAATAGAAGGAATATGTGCCTGATTATACCACCGTAATGCAGGATCATCTTCCAACCAACCGAGTCTGTGAAGCAGTAGTGCATGAGTATCAAAATCTATCGAGATTCCTGTATGACGTAATCCGGTATACACTGATTGCAAAAGCCACGAAGGGGTAACACTGCCGCGTGTTCCTGCAATGATTTTTGCTGCAGTGTGCGTACCGGGAGCAAGCAGCACTGCTATCGGGTTAGGGTATGCAGCAAGTTTTTTTATCAATTCTTGAGTACCGTGCATCCGCCTCACAGGAATATCCGCCGGTAAATCTGTTTTGTCATGCGTTGTTATTGCAATAATAATACGGATATGCGGCGGATTACGAGCTAATTTTTGTGCAAAATCTTTCAGTTGTATAGTAGCAGTATTTGCTTGATTATCAGAACTAACCGAGGCAGTAAAAAGCAGAACAGTATCTGCGTTCGGTCCAAATTCATAGAACAAATTTTCTGCATATACCGGAGCTGCACACAACAGCACAGATACTAAGAGGCAGTATAACACATTCTTCATAAGAGATTACAGTATATCATCAGCTATTTTGCCGGTATTGAACCATGATTCAATGCGGCGGTACGAACGGGTAATCCGCCGGACAATATCCGCTGCTTCTGATTCGGTATGCCGTTCAGCAGCAATATCCGGATGATATTTTTTAAGCAGCCGCTTCCATGATTGTTTGCAATAGTCTAACGGCATACCCGGAAGCAGCTGGAGTACTGCAAAATCTTCAATCAGATTATCCGGAACCGGCACCCGAACCGGCTCATCGGTATGAGATACTTCTGTAGGAATACGCCGCTCTATTTTATTTGCTGCAGTACGGTATTTTCCCTGTTTTTTTTCTAATGCTTGTAAAAAAGGATCATCATCAGTATCAAGCCTATCGCGTAAAATACAGCCGAGGGTGTCATAATAATCATGCATCATGCGGTTCCTTTTTGTATTATATCATCAAAACGGACACCTGCACCGGCTGTTACCGGTTTTTGCAGCACTGCACCAATAAAGCACTCCAAAAACTCAGGAGATTCACCGGCAGTTAATTGCTTTTCAGTGCGGAGTATTGCAATATCATCGGCAGTGAGGCAGGTTCCTTTGGATAAACCGGTACGATAGTGCAGCGAACGGTTTGTTCGTCCGTAATTGTTTTTTTCAGAGAGTGCAAGTTTTTTTGTACCGCTGCCGGCAATACTCCGGAGCAATGCTTCACTGCAGCCGTGTCCTGCAGCATAGTCAAAAAGCTCTTGTTCCGTTTTACCGGTAACAGCCCGTACTGCCTGTGTCATCTGTAAAAATTGCTGCGGTTCAAGTGCAACAGGATCATCTAAGCCGCTGCCCGTCCTCGACAGACAAATGTGTTTTTCAATAATAGACGCTCCCTGAAAAACAGCTGCAAGAGGAACCGCAAAAGGATGTAAAGAATGATCGCTTATTCCGGCAGCAATATCAAAAATAGCCGATAATGACGGAATAACTGCGGTATTGTATTCTGTTTCCGGAGCAGGGTATGCAGTTACACAATGCAGCACTGCACACTGTGTTTTTTGAACATTATTTGCTGTTACGCATACCAGTGCCTTTTCAATATCACCGAGCTGCGACACACCGGTAGAAAGAATGAGCGGAATCCGGCACGAAGCAGCTGCTTCTAATAAAGGAAAATGATTAAGTTCAGGAGATGCAATCTTGATAAATGCCGGCTGTAGTGCAGCCAGCTCTTTAAGCGATCGCAAACCGAATGCCGAAGCCGAAAACAAAAGTCCTTGACTGTGAGTATATGCAGCAAGTTCAGCATAAAAAGCCGGTTCTGTTTCCAACGATTTAAACCGTTCATACAGCGGAATTATTCCGGTAGGCAGTGCTACAAAGCCGGTATCAGGATGTAAAATTTCATCAGCATACACAATTTGAAATTTGACTGCATCTGCACCTGCTGTTTTTGCTGCATCAATCAATTCTTTTGCTTTGTTTAGGTCTCCATTATGTCCGGTACCTATTTCTGCAATAATCAATACATGAGTAGAAGATGAAAATATTTTTTTTCCAATAGTAAATACATTACTCATACAAACAGTATACTCAAAACACCCTACTCTGTACAGATTTATATGATTTAGGTATACTGCTTGTATGAGATATGATAATTTAAAACGGTATGCACGGCTTTTTTCTGAATATACCGAACTTCGGGTACAGCAGAATACCGGTGCACAGGTTACTGCGGTAAACGGCGATATTTTAAATAACACACAAAGTGCACACAGCGGGGTATCTGCCCGTGCATTTAAAAACGGGGTGTGGGGGTTTGCCTCATCTCCTGCAATAGATGACACAACAATCACAGCGTCGGTACAACGGGCAAGCAGCAATGTCCGCTTTCTTGCAGCAAAAACCGGTACAGGGCTGCAAACCCTGCCTGCCTTTACCGGAACCGGCATACACGGAACGCATAATCTTGCAAAAGATGCAGAACAAAAAGAACTGATTGATTTTGTAAAAGACCTTGAAATATATACGGCAAAAAAATATCCTGAATTACAATCGCGGACATTTTCACTTTCATCAAATGATACGGAACGAACCATTGTTACATCGGATACAGCTGATGCTTATACCTATATTTCCCGTGCAAACTTGGTTATTTCGCTTGATATTTTAGCAGGAGGAGAGCCGGTTTCTTTGTATGATGTCTTCGGCGGTTACGGGCAGTTTAAAGACCTCTTTACTACGCCGTCTGCATACTATGAAAAAATTGATATAATGGTAGAAAAATTAAAACGCAAAGCGGAGGGGGTATATGCCCGGCCGGGTGTCCACGATGTTATTCTCGGTTCTGAACTTGCCGGTATTCTGGCACATGAAGCGATTGGACACACCACAGAATCCGATTTTGTCCTTTCGGGTTCCATTGCCGCAGACTTTTTACACAAACCGGTTGCAACACCGATTGTAAATTTAGTTGATTTTGCCTATGAATACAACGGTACACTTTGCCCCGTGCCTATTTGGATTGATGATGAGGGGGTAGCGGCAAAGGATGCTGTAATTATCAAAGACGGCATTTTAAACAGTTATATGCATAATAAGCAGTCGGCAGCATTGTTCAATGTAGAGCCGACAGGAAATGCCCGTGCCAATGCGTTTTCCGATGAACCGCTGGTACGGATGCGCAACACCGCAATTCTCCCCGGAAAAGATAAGCTGCAAGACATGATTGCAAGTATTGATGACGGCTACTATTTTATCCGCTCCTCTAACGGACAGGCAGATTCTACAAGTGAATTTATGTTCGGTATTGTGATGGGCTATGAAATTAAAAACGGCAAACTCGGTAAAGCAGTACGCGACTGTACTATTGCCGGTGTTGCCTTTGATATGCTAAAAACAGTAACCATGATCAGCGATGACATGAGCTGGAGTAACAGCGGCATGTGCGGTAAAAAACAGATGATAAATGTCGGAATGGGCGGTCCTGCCGTAAAATGTAAAATCGGCGTAGGAGGGCGGAACTAATGAATAATTTTAACGGAATAACACACGCAGAAAAAGCACTTGAGGCACTGAAAAAAGCGGGATCCGGAAAAGCTGCTGCTTGGATAACCAAACAGGTTAAAAGCGAAATGAATATTGATTCCGGAAATTTGAGTTTATACCGCACAACCGAGGATATTTCCGCCAGCTTAACAGCACTGATAGACGGTAAACGAGGCTTTGTTGCCGGTAACAATCTACAAGATGCAGCACTTACGGAAACAGCAGCACAAGCAGCAGCCCTTGCACAGGCTTCAGAGCCGGACGAAGGCAATGACATTTCTCCGGAACAGCCCTTTGCAGAGCTTATCATCGGTGATACGGAACCGGATAATGAAAAAATGTACAGGCGGCTGCAGGAGTTTCTGGACTACACAAAAACCGCCTATCCAACCCTCCAGCTCAATCAGTGCGTACTGGATTTTACCCGCTCAGATACCGTATATGCCAATTCAAATGCTGTCCGCTTCCGCAAAGAAAGCAGTGTGTATAGTTTTTCGGCAATGTTTTTTGCAAAAGACGCATACGGTACCGGCAGTTTTAACTACAGCGGAGCCATGCATCTCGATTTAAATACTCCGCTGAAAGACTGGGGCGGGCTTGATGAGGTTATGCGGCTTTCCTGCGGGGAAACCCGTACACAGCCGCTCACCGGTTCTTTTACCGGGGATATTATCATCACACCGGCAAATACACAAACCTTTACCCAAATGCTTACCGGGCTTTTTATGTCGAATATGCCGCTTATCACCGGTACTTCTATCTGGAAAGACAAGCTCAACACACAGGTGTGTTCGCCGGTTTTTACCCTGCACTCCCGCCCCTGTGCACCCTATACCGAAATTCCCTCACTCGTTACCGGCGACGGATTCAAAGCTGAAAACACAACATTAATTGAAAAAGGTGTGCTCAAAGATTTTATACTGAGCTTGTACGGCTCAAAAAAAACCGGACGCCCCCGCTGTGTATCAGGCGGCAGCGGACTCACTGTTGAGCAGGGAACCGTTTCTAAGGATAGTCTAATTAAAAATGTAAAACGGGGCATTTTACTCGGCAGGTTTTCAGGAGGGGAGCCTGCAGCAAACGGCGATTTTTCCGGCGTTGCAAAAAACTCCTACCTGATTGAAAATGGGTGTATTGTACAGCCGCTTTCCGAAACAATGATAGCCGGAAATCTTGTTGCACTGCTCAACGCCGTACAAGGTATTTCACATGATGTGATTAATTACGGCGTTTCACAAGCTCCGTGGATTCATGCCGCCGGTGTTACAATTTCAGGGAAATAACTGCTTTTTGTATAAACCTGTCCGGAAACTTCTGTTTCTGAACAGGTTTTACGATTTACACTTACTGCCATGACAGGCGGGGCAAAAACTGAGTTCCATTCTTCAAAGCATCATGCTCTTGCACTAACACGGTGTTTTTTCTATAATAAACGCTATTACTATCAGAGGTATACTTTCTCAATGCTATACCCTTTTAAGTTAAAAGGCATCTTCTAAAAGCTCAGTACGTTTTTGGCAGATGCCCTAAAATATAACTGTGCGAGGTGCTATATGAGCGATTTACGGGAAGAGTGGAGAGCGGGTGTTGCAAAAGTCTTATCTGCAATGCAGGCAGAGGGTTCTGAAAATATTTCTTCCGAAAAAGTTACTATGGAAATTCCGCCGAATCCGGCATTAGGAGATGTTGGCTTTCCTTTATTTACGTATGCAAAAATGTTTAGGAAAGCACCGCAAAAAATCGCAGAAGAAGTTCTTGAAAAATTAAAAAACGATGCTTCATTATCCGGTAAAGGTGAGGTAAAAGCTATTGGACCTTATATCAATGTATTTTTACCGAAAGGCGATTTTGCAGTTAAAACACTTGAAAAAGTGCTCTCCCAAAAAGAAAACTATGGAAAAACTGATGCCCTGAAGGGTAAACGGATTATGATTGAGTTTTCAAGTCCGAATACCAATAAACCGCTTCATCTTGGACATTTACGCAATGATGCAATCGGCGAAAGTCTTGCACGTATTGTAGATTTCAGCGGTGCTGAGGTATATAAAACAAATATTATCAACGACCGCGGCGTACATATTTGTAAATCAATGCTTGCATATAAAAAATTTGCTCATGGGGAAACGCCGGAATCACTGGGGGTAAAACCCGATAAGTTTGTCGGTGATATGTATATTAAATTTCATCAATACAGCAAAGATAATCCCGAAGCAGAAGAAGCAGCACAGGAACTCTTGCGAAAATGGGAAGCAGGAGATGAAGAAGTTTTAAAGCTTTGGACATTAATGAACGGTTGGGCAATGCAGGGCATTCAGCAAACCTATAACCGTACCGGTATTTCATTTGATAAATTGTATTTTGAAAGTCAGGTATATAAAAAAGGCCGTGCTGAAATTATGCAAGGGCTTGAAAAAGGTGTATTCTACAAGGATGAAGATAATTCAATTTGGATAGATTTAAAGCCTATCGGACTTGATAAAAAAGTTCTGCTGCGCGGTGATGGTACTGCGTTGTATATTACACAAGATATCGGCTTAGCCATAACCCGCTATGGCGAATGGCCCTTTGATAAGCTGATTTATGTTGTTGGAAATGAACAACGCTATCACTTTAAGGTCTTGTTTTATATCTTTAAACAGCTTGGCTACGAATGGTATAAAGGGCTTCATCACCTTGCGTATGGTATGGTCAATTTACCTGAAGGAAAGATGAAAAGCCGTGAAGGTACTATTGTTGATGCAGATGATCTCATTACAGACTTGAAAAATGGGGCACTTGCAGAAATCACCGCAAAAGGACGGGAAGAAGCAGTCGGTAATCCTGAAGAAGTTGCAGAAAAAATTGCACTCGGAGCCTTGCACTATTTCTTACTGCAAATGGATACCATGAAAGATATGCTGTTTAATACAAAAGATTCTCTTTCGTTTACCGGAAATACCGGTCCCTACATTCAATATATGGGTGCACGTATCTCTTCCATTTTGCGGAAAGCTGAAAGCGATGAGGGAAAACAGCAGCTTGCAGGCGGTGTGTATAAACCAGAAATTCTCACATCAGAGGCTGAATGGGAATTACTGAAAAAACTGGAAGAATTCCCTGCTCAAGTTGAAAAAGCAGCAGTCAATTATATGCCTAACGTGTTAATTGCATACTTGTATGACCTTTGTAAGCTCTTTAGCCGTTTCTACCACGATTGTCCAATTTTGGCAGCAGATAACAAAGACAGTGCAGTTACCCGCCTTGAACTTGCCCGTGCAGTAAAAATCGTACTGCAGAATGCATCAAACTTGGTACTTGTACCTTTCCTTGAGGTCATGTAACCGCAGATAATTTGGACAGTTTCATTAAAATTTGATGTTCTAAATCGTGCTATTTGCACGATTTAGAACTCGTCGACCTGTTCTGAAACTTCAGTTTCAGAACAGGTTTAATAACTGTCGGCATTATTGCATTTTTGTTTAAAATAGCATATAATAAAAAATTTTGAGTTATATGCTTACAAAAGATTTTTACTTTGATTTACCAAAAGAGCTTATTGCCCAATATCCGAGTGCAGAACGCGGTAACGACCGCCTGCTTGTACTTGATAAGCGTTCCGGAGCGATAACGGATGCCTTATTTTCAGATTTACCGAAGTTTTTGCCGGATGATTGTTTAATGGTTTTTAATGATGCAAAAGTCCGCCGTGCCCGTGTTTATGCTGAAACAGAACGCGGAGAAATTGAATTTTTGCTTATACAGACTATTGACGGCGGTTTTACATGGAAAGTATTAATGAAGCGGGCAAAACGCCAAAAAGAGGGAGCGTGTTATCATTTTACTGACGGTACAACAGCAGTGCTTGTACCCGCTCCCGAATCATCTGCAGCGGATTGTAAATATATCCGGTTTAACCGCTGTATTGATGATGTATGGCTTGAAAAATATGGGCATATTCCGCTGCCGCCGTATATCAAACGCGGTGATACGTGTGAAGATGCAGCACGGTATCAAACAATCTACGCAAAGAATTCCGGTTCTGTTGCCGCTCCTACTGCCGGGCTGCACTTTACACAATCGGTATTTGATTCATTACATTCTAAAAATATCGAAATGACTTCAGTAACCTTAGATGTAGGGCTTGGAACATTCTTACCTGTACGGACTGAAAACATTGAAGACCATGCAATGCATACAGAACATTTCACTATTACCGATACGGCGGCAGATGCAATTGAAACCGCATATAAAAAAAAGCGCCGCATTGCTGCTGTAGGAACTACCTCTGTTAGAACGCTTGAATCTGCTTGGAACCGTACAACAGAACATATTGTACGAGGAGGGCAAACAACCAATATTTTTATTTATCCGGGCTTTGAATTTTCTTTAACGGATATTCTTTTAACTAATTTTCATACACCTGAATCGAGCTTAGTGATGTTGGTTTCTGCATTTGTTGGAAAAGAGCAGCTGTTTAATGCATATCAGCATGCAATTAAACAGCACTATCGTTTTTTTTCATACGGTGATGCAATGCTTATTATATAGGATATTTTTCTTGACATATTTGGTATCTATGGTATTATTTGAAGCACAATTTTAATTTTGAAGGACAGTACACAGTATGGAAAAAATTCTTTGGTCGATCAATACGCTGCCTAAAACCGAAAACAAGCAGCTTGAAGTTATGGCATTGCCGGAAGTTACAAAAGCACATACTTTTCACAAAAGTTTTCCTCAATATGCACAAACTCCGCTTGTGTCATTGCAGAATATGGCATCACTGCTTGGGGTTCATTCTATTTTTATTAAAGATGAATCATGGCGGTTCGGTCTCAACGCCTTTAAGGTTTTAGGCGGTTCATTTGCGATGGCAAAATATATTGCTCAGCAGCTAGGAAAAGATGTTTCTGAACTGCCGTATGAGGTGCTTACCAGTGAGCAGTTAAGAAAAGATTTCGGTCAAGCAACTTTTTTCACTGCAACAGACGGAAATCACGGACGCGGGGTCGCATGGGCAGCAAATAAGCTTGGACAAAAATCTGTAGTCTTTATGCCGAAAGGTTCTACGAAAACTCGATTTGATAACATTGCAAAAGAGGGGGCAAAAGTTACAATCGAAGAAGTGAATTATGATGAATGCGTGCGTATGGCAGCTGCTGCAGCAGAAAAAACGGAACACGGTGTTGTTGTGCAAGATACCGCGTGGGATGGGTATGAGGAAATTCCTGCATGGATTATGCAAGGCTATGGAACTATGGCAGTTGAAGCTGCCGAGCAATTAAAAGCAGCAGGAATTGACCGTCCTACGCATATTTTTGTACAAGCGGGAGTCGGATCACTTGCAGGTGCAGTACAAGGATATTTCAAAAATTTATTTCCTGATAATTGTCCTATCACTACTGTTGTGGAAGCCCGTGCAGCTGATTGTTTATATAAATCCGCTGCTGCCGGTGATGGGAAACCGCACTTTGTAACCGGCGATCTGCAAACTATCATGGCAGGACTTGCCTGCGGGGAACCCAATACGATTTCTTGGGATATTTTGAAAAACAATACTAATTGTTTTGTATCAGCCCCAGACTGGGTTGCTGCACGGGGAATGCGTATGCTTGCAGCCCCCTTAAAAGGCGATGCTCCTGTTACCTCCGGAGAATCAGGTGCAGTACCGTTCGGTTTATTGGCTGCAATTATGCAAAATGACGATTTAAAAGAACTGCGCGAAGCATTAAAACTTGATAAAAATTCAAAAATAGTATGTTTCTCTACGGAAGGTGATACTGATCCTTGTATGTATAAAAAAATCGTCTGGGAAGGTTCTTATTCAACAGTACAGTGATAATAGAGGACTGTATTAAGGTAACCTGTTCAGCACCGAAAGTTTCCGAACAGGTTACCTTTTATAATTAAAAAAGTGAGGACATATATGAAAAAGCGATTTTCCCTTAAAACAAGATTAATGCTGACATTCGGTTTTTTACTCATCGCTGCTATCGCTCTTGTTGCATTAGCAGCTGTCAGAAGAGCACGGGTTGTTGCTGTAGAACAGATAAAAACATATTTTACTGAAAAAACAGTTGATGCAGCAAAAATTTTTGACGAACGGCTTATTGGACTTACCCGTATTGTTGAAGGGCTTGCAAGTATGCCGATGTTCCGCGATGAAACACTCTCCAACGATAAAAGAGCTGAATACTTACAGCATGAAGTTGATGTTAACAAAGCGATTGCTAAAGCTGATATTTCAACTGCTGATGGTATACAGTTGCGGGTAGGCAAAAAACCGCGGAATGTAAAAGGAAAACCGTGGTATGAAGATGCCATGCGAGGCAATATATTTATCCGTGTAATTTATTCGGAAACCACCCATAATACAATGGCAGATATTTGCGTACCGGTATATAATGAAAAAAAGAACATTATCGGTGTAATAAAAGCCTCTGTGGGGATTGAAGATTTAATCAATGATATTAAAGATATTCGAGTAGGAAAAACAGGTTTTAGTTTTATTGTAGATAGTACCGGTACATTAGTTATTCACCCTGATAAAGCACTGATAGAAAGCCAATATAATTTTATAGAATCGGAAAAAGACCCCGCGTTACAGGAAATAAACGATTATGTAAAAAGTTCACTCCATGAAAAAAATAGTAGTATAGGACGTTATACCTATAAAAATAAACAGTATATCGCTAGTTCTGCATCATTAAAAACAACCGGCTGGACACTGATTATTCATGCACCGGTAGAAGAGTTTTTAGTAAACATCAATAAAATGCGTATGGACATTATAGTGATCGCAAGCGGTATGCTCTGTATTTTTTTAATTGCTGTAGCACTTATCTTACGGAGAGTTATTAAACCCATACGTGCCACAGTTACCGCATTACAGGATATTTCCCAAGGAGAAGGTGATTTAACAGTACGTCTGCCGCTTATTGGCAATGACGAAGTTACCGATCTTGCATACTATTTTAACCGGACAATTGAAAAAATTGCCGGTGCTATCCGCGTTGCAGGGGCAAATACAGATGTAATGGCAGAAATAAGCAGCGAGCTTGTACATAATATGACAGAAACAGCAAGTGTGGTGAATCAAATCGGTACTACAATCCACGGTATTACGCAGCAAACACATACTCAATCAGCGAGTGTTACCGATACTACAACAGTTGTAGAAGAAATTATCACTATTATCACTAAAGTCCATAACAGCATTCAAAATCAGGTTAGCAGTATTGCTCATTCATCTTCTGCTATAGAAAAGATGGCAAAAGCAGTTGAATCTATTACGCAAACACTGAATAAAACCAACGAGTCTATTACTATGTTAGCAGCTGCTACTGCTGACGGTAAAGAACTCATTTTAAACTCTGCAGCTGTTACCCGAAAAATTGCAGAAGAATCCGGCAGCTTGATAGAAGCTAGTAATGTAATTCTGCATATAGCAGGACAAACAAATTTACTTGCAATGAATGCAGCGATTGAAGCAGCTCATGCAGGTGAATCCGGTAAAGGATTTGCAGTTGTTGCAGATGAAATTAGAAAACTTGCTGAAGAAGCAAGCACTCAAGGTAAAGGTATTACTAAAACACTCAAAATATTAAGCAGTGAAATTGAGGCAATGTCTGATTCGTCAAAAACAGCAGGAGAAAAATTCACCGTTATTTTTAATCTTTCTGAACATGTAAAAAATATGAGTAGTCTGCTCATGGAAACTATGATAGAGCAGAAGAAAAGCAGTTGTGAAGTTCTCGCTGCTATAAAAGATATTAACACTGTTACAGAAGAAGTTCAAGCAGGGTCAAAAGAAATGCTGCATGAAGGTCAAACGGTTATGCAGGAAATGCACAAACTTGATCAGCTTACCCGCACAATTGCCGGCGGTATGAGCGAAATGGCATCGGGTACTGTGCAAATTACTGATGCAGTACATGAGATTAACGAAATCACCCGGCGGAATAAAGAAAGCATTGATTCGTTAATTGTTGAGGTAAAGAAATTTAAGGTATAAAACCCGCTCCTATACTCAGGGGCTGGCGAAAAACTGATGTTTCGGCAGCCCCTGAGTGTCTGTTTTCCACTAAAAAAATCCTCTAAAAGCTTCACTATTAAACCTGTCCGAAAACAAAGCTGCCGAACAGGTCTATTCAGAGGAATTTCTGCCTCTAAAACAATTCTGCTTATTTTGCACTTAATGCAGCCATAGTGATATAGTTGTAGGGCTTGTTAAAATGCGGCAGAAAGAAAATATCCAGAAGTTTAAGCTTATCAATTGTTACTTTTTCTTGAATTGCAAGTGAGAACATGTGTATACCCATTGACATATCATAGGTAGAAGCCATTTGTGCACCGAGTACCGCCCGGTTTTTTTTGTCGTAGACAATACGGATTTTTACCGGCGGATTATTGTTCTCCATAAATTCAGGCCGCTGGAGATCTTCAAAATCCGTTACTTCAACTTCAAGCCCCATCCGTTCAGCACGTTCTTTGGTAACACCAGTAGAGACCATTTTGAGATCATAAATATTAATACCGTTTGAGCCTTGTACACCAATACTTTCAAGTTCAATACCAGAAACATTGTGGGCAGCAACTACACCGCTGCGTACCGCATTTGTTGCAAGTGCAATATATGATGTATCAGAAAGTGAATTATCAAATACTGTTGCACAGTCGCCAATTGCATATACATCTTTCATGCTGGTTTCTTGCTTTTTATTAACAAGGTATGCCCCGTTTTTGAACGTCTTTAATGTATCTTTGCCGAGTTCAGTATTCGGGCGGAAACCAATACAGACAACAACCATATCACACGGATATTCATTTTTATCTGTTACAACAGCTTCAACCTTATTAGTACCTTTAAATTCCAAAACTTTTTGATTATACGCAAGTTGAATACCGTGATCGCTTAAATTTTTATCCATGAGTGCAGTAAATTCGGGATCATAATAGTTTGAAAGGCTGCTGTTCATGGCATCAATAAGGACAACGTTCTTATCATGACGCTTAAATGCTTCAGCAAGCTCAACACCGATATAACCGGCTCCGACAACTGCAATATTTTTAATTGCAGGATTCTTGAGCTTTTCAATAACTTCAGCAGCATTTTGGAAAATTTTTACCTGCTGTACATTTTCCAGTTCCATACCCTTGAGCTTCGGCAGAATCGGTAAGGAACCGGTTGCAAGTACCAGCTTGTCATAGCTTTCTTCTATTGGCTGTCCTTTTGCACTGCCGTATACCACTTTTTTTTCAAAGTCAATACGGGTAATTTCCGCTTCCATGGTAACTTTTGCACCTTTTGCTTCCAGTTTTTCTTTATTCGAGTAAAACAGCCCATCGGAACCGCTAATTTGATTACCAATCCATAGTGCCATACCGCATCCTAAAAAACTGATATTTGTATTGCGGTCAAAAACCACTACCTCATTGTCTTTAGAAAGATCGGTTAAAAAATTAATTGCCGCAGTTCCTGCATGGTTTGCACCGACAACTACAACTTTGCTCATAATAAGCTCCTTATAAAAATGATAATGATTATTATAATATCTAATATGTGCATTGTACAGAGAAAAAATACAATAATTCAGGCTCTTGCGTAAGTATATAAAACTTCCTATAATAAAAACTTCCTATAATCTAAAAATTTGAGGAGTGTTACTGTGGAAACAAGAGTGCGCTATGCACCGTCACCAACCGGATTTCAGCATATCGGAGGGGTGCGGACTGCGCTTTTTAACTATTTATTTGCCCGATCAACCGGCGGTAAATTCATCTTACGCATTGAAGATACCGACCGCACCCGCTATGCTGCCGAATACGAAACTAACCTGTATGACACGCTTGCATGGCTGGGGATAGAATGGGACGAGGGCGGTCCCCGCGGAGGAGCATTTGGGCCGTACATTCAGTCGCAGCGTTTTGCACTCTACAAAGAATACGCCGACAAATTGGTTGAAGCGGGAAAAGCCTACTACTGTTTTTGTGATGAAGAGCGGCTGGAGCGTATCAGAAAAATTCAAACAATGAATAAGATGCCTCCCGGTTATGATAGAAACTGCCGCACGCTCACACAAGAAGAAATTGATGCACATATTTCCGCGGGGAAACCTTATGTTATCCGGCTTAAAGTACCGCTTGAAAATGTTACCGCATTCCATGATACATTGCTCGGTCATATTGAGTGGAAAAATGAAGATATAAATCCTGATCCGGTACTGCTGAAAAGTGACGGATTTCCTACCTATCACTTAGCGAACATCGTAGATGATCATCTCATGCATATTACGCATGTTATGCGTGCACAGGAATGGATACCTTCAACACCGATGCACGTGCTGATGTATAAAGCATTTGGGTGGGAGCCGCCGGAATTTTGCCACCTGCCGATGGTTATGGGCAGCGACGGGCAAAAATTGTCAAAACGGCACGGAGCAACAAGCTGTAACGAGTTCCGCAACAACGGCTACTTAAAAGAAGCAATTATCAACTATGTTGCAATGCTCGGCTGTTCCTATAAAGAGGGGCAAGACCTTTTTACCTTGGAAGAACTTGGACAGCTCTTCAAACCTGAACATATCAATAAAGCACCGGCGGTATTTGATTATAAAAAACTTGAGTGGTTTAACGGGCAGTATATGCGTTTAAAAACCGATGAAGAGCTTTTTGAACTAACATGGCCGTTTATTGCAAATTCCGGACTATTCGGGGAACAGGATCAGGCAGCACGGGAAGCAGCAGGCTTACGGTTTGCCGATCAAACCCTTTTGAAGCCGACAGACGAACAAAAAGCGGTACTGATGCAAGTTATGCCGTTGATAAAAGAACGGCTCCACTTTTTAACAGAAGCCCCTGATATGGTACGCTTTTTGTTTGAAGAGCCGGTAGTGCTTCCTGCTGCCGAGATTATTCCGAAAAAGCTCGATGCAGAAAAAACCCGTGCTGTGCTGGAAAAGGCAAAACAGGTACTGCCGTCTATTGCAGGATTGGACGAACACGCTGCAAGCGAATTATTCCGTGCCGAAGCAGAAACACTGGGTGTTAAAATGGGCGATTTTATGATGCCGATCCGCATGGCGGTAACCGGCAGCAGAATCAGCCCGCCGCTTGTTGGGTCAATCCAAATTTTAGGCATTGAACGGGCAATCGCACGGATAGAGAACGTGCTGCAAACACGCTTTGTGCAGTAATCCTAATAATTGTAAATAACGAAGGAGACAGTATGGATACTCATGCTATTTCAATGGAAAAAATTGTAAGTCTTTGTAAACGGCGCGGTTTTGTCTTTCAATCCTCGGAAATATACGGCGGACAAAACGGGGCGTGGGACTACGGTCCGCTCGGCATTGAGTTAAAAAATAATATTGCCCGTGCATGGTGGAAAGAAATGACACAGCTGCATGATTCTATTGTCGGGATTGATGCCGCAATTTTGATGCACCCCCGCGTATGGGAGGCTTCAGGTCATGTGGAAAATTTTACTGATCCGCTGGTAGACTGTAAAAAATGCAAAGCACGCTTCCGTGCCGATCAGATGGAGCCGTCAAAGCTGGAAAAAAAAGAATGTCCTGAATGCGGCGGCGAGCTTACCGATACCCGGAAATTCAATCTTATGTTCAAAACTCATATCGGTCCGACAGACGATAACAGCAACCTCATTTACCTGCGTCCGGAAACTGCACAGGGAATTTATGTCAACTACAAGAATGTTGCACAGTCAAATAGAATGAAAATTCCATTTGGTATTGCACAAATCGGTAAGGCGTTTAGAAATGAGATTGTAACCAAGAACTTTATTTTCCGCACCTGCGAGTTTGAGCAAATGGAAATGCAGTTCTTTGTAAAACCCGGTAGTGATGATGAATGGTTCAATTACTGGAAAGAACAGCGGTGGGCATTTTACAAAAAACACGGTGTCCGCATGGATAAACTCCGTTGGCATCAGCATGGGAAAGATGAACTTGCTCATTATGCAAAAGATGCCTACGATATTGAATACGAATTTCCTATGGGCTTTAAGGAGCTTGAGGGCGTACATAACCGGACGGATTTTGACCTTACCCGTCATACCGAATACTCTGGTAAAGACTTGCAGTACATTGATCAAGACAACGGTAATGAACGCTACATTCCATACATCATTGAAACGTCCGCCGGTTTAACCCGCAATGTGCTGATGTTTATTTGCGATGCGTATGAAGAGCAAAAGGTTGCCGATAAAGGAAATGCTGATGACTGGCGTACCGTACTGCATTTTCATCCAGTGCTGGCACCTATCACGGTAGCGGTATTGCCGTTAATGAAAAAAGACGGATTAGCAGAGCTTGCCCGCGATATTCAGCAAGAACTGCGGGAAGATTTCCGTACCGATTATGACCAGTCGGGGGCAATAGGAAAACGCTACCGCCGCCAAGATGAGGCAGGAACTCCGTTCTGTGTTACCGTTGACTATGACAGTAAAGAAGATAACACAGTAACGCTCCGCTTCCGCGATTCAATGGAACAGGTGCGGATTCCCCGTGCAGAACTTGCAAACCGTATCAAAGCTGAAATTAAAAACTATACAAGAACATAAGAACGCACTAAAAATTGAGGTTTTTAGAGGTGTCCATCTCAAATGCGTCCGCATTTGAGATGGACACCTGTTCGGAAACTTCCGTTTCTGAACAGGTGTAATACAGCGGCAGCATTCATGCTTTTTGGAGGTTTCGAAAATAGTGAGGCTGCCGTGTAACGGAGTCCTAAATGGCAGATTATTCATATAAGGCAAACGATGAATCGCTATTAACGCCTTTTCTCTATAAATATTTTGTGGATCCATTTGTAAAAATGCTTTCGCCCCGTATACCGGCAAACTTTATCACGTTGATTTCATTTTTGTTTGTCATTGCTTCATTCGGTATTGCGGTGCATGGATATTATACTCATTCATACGATTATTGGTTTCTTATTCCGATCTTTGTCTTCATGTATCTTGTTGGAGACTGTTCCGACGGGAAGCAAGCCCGTAAAACCGGCACTGGTTCCCCGCTCGGCGAATATTTTGATCACTTTCTTGATAGCTTTGTTACCGGCTTACTTATGGGAATTTTACTCATTTCCTTTCAAAGTATTAATCCGATAGCAATAACAATTGGATTATTCATTTTATATTTCGGACAAATTACAACCTTTTGGGAACGCTACACCAAAGGCGTTATGCATTTTAACAGAGTCAGTACCAGTGAGGGAATTTTAACGATTGCATTTTCTTCATGGCTTACCTCATTTCCTCCGCTACGGCATATCATCATACAGTATCATTTTCTTGGTTTTTCGTATGGAGAAATTGCCTTGATTGGCATTATGGTATTCGGTTTGATTTCTACCGCATGTACAACGCTTTTCCGTACCGGCGTTTCTTTTAGGCTGCTGGCACATCTTGTTATTTCGTGCATACTTACCTTTTTAACAGCATATTTTTTTCATACACAGATGATCTATGTTACACTACTCATCACGTGTTACAACGCACTGTTTCTTGCGTCATTATTGGCGGCAACCGCTTTGAAAACACAGACCGCACTTCCGGACTTCATAATTCCGCTTTCGTTTTGCGGCTTTTTGTTCTTTCCTGCGTATACACAAATTATTCAGTATACACAAATTATCTATTTAGCAGTGCGCATTGCTATTCGTTTTTCTTTATTTGTTAAAATTCATAAACACTACTGGTATTGGATAAATCCGGTAGTACACGCAGGCGGCGGACAATAATACTCATAAGGCGGTGCAACCCTATCAGCCGGCAGCACCCGATATAAGGAGGTAGAGCATCGCAATCAGCAGTACGCAGCATCTAAAAAAAATATGTCTTATACTGTTATTATATCCTATCCTCTCCCTGCTCAATGCCTGCACCGGCAGCAGTATTCCTCGAATACCGCTGTCCGGAAATGATACAATACCGGATACTGCGTTGCTGCCGGTTTCCGCGGTGCAGGGCGGAAGTACAGCAGGTACGCCAATATTGCAAGCATTCCGGTTTTCAGATACAGAACTGTTGCAATCACTCCTTACGGAAGACAACTATGCCGTTGAGCTTACAGTAGCTGCTTCTGCCGTAGACTATGAAGCAGCTCGTCATTTTTCTCTTTCTTTCTTATATGATGATGATTTTTCTTCAAATGGTACACTAAAAAACAGCCGTACAGTCCGCCCTGCCGTAACGGGAGGGTGTCCGCAGCCCGCCCGCCCGCTCACCATCAGTATGGGATTGGGCAATAGCACACCGGATAGACAGCGTATACACGGGCTGCTTTTAATGAGCAGCTGTCCGCTCATAGTGCAAAAGGCAGCACTGATACCGGCCCGCTACGGCTGGCAAAAAACAGCACATCACGCATGGTGCGGATTTACTGCACAAGGCGGGCATATTCCGCCGGTAATCTTTCAACACTCATCACAGAAAATTGAAACCTCGTTTCTCCCATTACCGCAGCCGCCGCAGGAGCAGCCGGTACGGACAGTTTTGAAAATTTTTACCGGTGCATATACAGTACCGGCATCTTGGGAAAAAGCCCCCCTTGTTTCCATACACACGGGCAAAAAACGGATAAAAATCCGCCCCGTACCGCACCGGCATGAATACACCATTGATACAACAGGCGTGGATTCTGCTGCAGACACTATTATAGTGAACGAAAATGCCGATCTTGTTACCGGAATACTACTGGAAACAAAAAAAATCAGTAATTATGAACCGATTACAGCCGATACAGGCTTGATACTGAACTGGCAGCAATCGGCATGGCGAAATTCCCGCTACGAATTTTTTTCATGGGAGCTATTTCCCTCTGTACTTGTTTTTGACTGTGCAGACTACCGTATACAAGACCGGCTTTTTAAGCGGCTTTCTTTTTTTGCAGAAAAAAAAGGCTTCACGGGACGGCTTCTAACTGACAAAGAACTGAAAAAGTATCACGGATTTAATGCACACGACTACGGTGCACAAACGCTGGCAGATTTTTTTAATAAAGCAGCAGAGAGTGCATTCCCGCTTACAGCGGAGGAAGAGGAATTAAAAACTATTCTCTTGCACAATGGCATACTTTGCAAAAAGGATGGGTGCCTTTGTGCCGGCACGGGAGCCGTTGTGTCAATTAGCAGAGAAACGCTCCCGTATTTACGCAGCCGTTTTATTACCCATGAATGCCTGCACGGTATTTATTTTACCGAAGAGCGTTTTAGAAAAACTGTCGACTCAGTTTTTTACGCTGCAGATCCGCGGGTTATACAATTCTTTCGCCGGTATTTTGAACTCACCGATTCTTTAAACTATGATACAGACAATGAATATCTGCTCAAAAATGAGTTTATGGCATACCTTCTCCAGCAAAAGGCGGTACGTATTCCGGCTTATTTTGCACAAATACTTGCACATCGGAAAATTATAAGTAATTATGAGCCGGCACTGTGCCGGTATATCCAAAAAACAAACGCACGGGATTTAGTACAGGCAGCTGAAAAACTGAATACCTTTTTATACGCTGCATGGGGTATTCAAGGCGGACGCATTCAAAGCATTACCATTGAAGACTATCCGCCGCTTACTAACACTAGACCTTAATACAAAAGGTACTTCCGGCGGATTGCAGCAAAGGTACGGCTGTCTTGCTGAATACGGTTCAAATAGTCCTCCTGTTTTTTTGACGGATTGGTAAGATCCGCACAGCCGGTGAGTAAATTTAGCCCGCAGTATTTTTTTCCAATGTTGTTCACTATAAACTGTGCAGGGTATAATTCTTTCAATAGGAAGAACATACGTACTGCGGTACGCACCGGCTGGAATTGCCCCCGATCGGTTACCGCAATATACACACCGCCGCAGGATTTTCCTGCATAGAGCGATTGCGACGGAGTAAAATAGGCAGGCAAGAACCGTACTCCAGCTTCTTTGAGTGCATTACATTTTTCTGCAAGCAGCACACTGTCTATAAACGGTGCACCGATATACTGAAACGGCATCGCAGTACCTCTCCCTACCGACACATTAGTACCTTCAAAAAGGCACACCCCCGCATACACAACTGCGGTCTGTACTGAGGGAATATTCGGAGACGGCGGCACCCAAATACGCGGCAGCTCATCAAAATAGCAGTCCCGCTGCCAATGCTGCATCGGAATGACGGTCAGCTTACAGCCGATGCCGTATTCAATATTAAAAAGCTGTGCCAGTTCGCCAACCGTCATACCATGCCGCTGTACAATCGGAAAATATCCCGTAAACGAACGGTACTCCATTTCAAGCATTGACCCCTCAACACTGCCGCCGATAGGATTGGGACGGTCAAATACGATAAAGTGTTTATTATCACGTGCACAGGCTTCCATAGCATACGCCATCGTAGAAATATAGGTATAAAAGCGGGCTCCTACATCTTGAATATCAAAGCACAGTATATCAATATCACGGAGCATTTCTGGCGTTGGGCGTTTTGTTTCGCCGTATAAGCTGTAAACCGGTAAACCGCTTGCGGAATCGCCGGTATTTTTTATAATAGCACCCTCCCGTTCCCGTCCGTACAGCCCATGTTCCGGCGAAAACAAGGCGGTAAGAGCGGTGTACTGCTGCAACACATGAGCCGAAGATGTCCCATCTTGTGTAATCCCTGTTTGGTTGGTAATCAGCCCTACCCGCTTACCGGTAAACAGATGTTGAAACTCCCGCAGCCGTTCAATACCCAGCTGCAGCCGCTCAATACTTAGCTGCGGCCACTCAATACCTCGTTGCGGCTGCTCACTGCCGCCGAAACATACAACGCTGCTGCCGCAGTAGTCTGCTGCGGTGCTGCTCCTCCGCTCAACAGCCGTAGAACTGCTGCCTGCCGTCTTTTTTTCAGCAGCTTCAGCAGCTGCTGAAAAAAACGCACTACTGCTGCAAAAAAAGACCGCTGCACAAAATACCGTAACCCGTATTTTACCCATACACACTTCCCTCTATCATGCGTCCGTACGTCCGTTTTTCTCACGAGAGAACCGGCAGCAAAGACTTATCAAAGTGTTTTCATTGTCAAATTTGTCCGGAATCTGCGGCACCCGTAAAGTCAATCCGCACTTTCCCAATCCCGCTTTCTACTCTTATCAGATAGTTACCGGTTCCGCCGTTTTCATCAGATGATACCTCCGAATCAAATATCCGTGCTACCCGTTTATCATCAATATAAATATCACCAATTCCTGCAGTAAGTGAAAACCGGTAATCCTCACGCCGCCCTGCAATACGCAAAGAAGTTTCTCCAATTCCGGTCTTTACTGACGTACGCCCGTACAACACACCTGTAAAGGAATTTTCCCCGATACCTGTTTTCATATCCATATCCGTAAATACACAATCACTAAAGGTATTTTTACCCACTCCGGTTTGAATTTTTGCTGCCGCCGCTGTAATATTCCGAACTAAAAGCTCCCCTACACCGCCGTTCAGCACAAACTTCTTGTGTACCGTAAAATCTCCTACAGTAATACGGGCTGCTCCGCTTTCAATAGACACCGTTTCAAAATCAAACCCCCGCGGCACATACACCGTAATAGCAGTATGTTTTGCCCCCCGAAAATCATTCCGCCATAGCCCCCATCCCCAAAACCGCTTTCGAGCACTCTCCTTTGTTTCGATATACAGCGTTTTTCCCTCACAATACACTGCGGCTTTCATCAACTTTGTATTATTGCGGATACTATAGGCAAAATCAGGCTTATCGTGCGCAAGAATGGTAAGCACACCGGCATCAGCAGTACAGTGCATCTGTGTTATACCGCTGCTGTTCAGTACTGCCAGCGGAGAATCTTCATCGGCTGCCGGTACCGCATCATCAAAATCAGTATCGGGGAGAACCGTTTTTCCGCCGAATGCGTAGCCTGCCATAATAAGCAATCCTCCTAGTCCAATAAGAATACTTGCAGTCAATAATTTTTTCTTCATAAAATGTCTCGCTTTGTCATACTAAATTATAGAAAGGGGAAAGTCTCCCCCTGCACTCCATTCCCCCCTCCACTCACTACCGCCCCGCCCTATTCTGCACCGCGAGTTTCCACAGCACCGCTACGAACAGGCCGGCATCACATTTTCAAAGTTACTTCTAAAAGCTGAAGTTGCAGAGGTTCCCTGTATTTGATAGCACTACCACCGGCTGCCGCTCTCATCACCGGCATGGTGTACATATTCGTACTCAAGCGGCTCATCTGGCTGAACAGGCATTACCAACGCTAAAATGAGATAAACCAGCAAGCCTCCGCCGACAACAAACAAGGCGAGCAGCCATATTAGTCTGACAATCGTGCTGTCAATACTAAAATAGTCGGCTAATCCGCCGCATACGCCAAAAATTTTTTTATCCGTTACACTTCGATACAGTTTCTGTTTCATACCGCCTCCTATGAATTTGATTTATGTCTTATATGTCTTACAATAGCGCCAATTACCGCACTCACACCATAAAACACTATAAGTGCGCATCCTATAAGGACTAATGCAGAGCCGAATAGAATCAGTGCTGAGGATGAACCCCAAAATAATAGCCCAAAACCTTTCACAAAAGCCCATCCGGCTGCAACAACGAGTGCAAAAATTACTGCAATTCCCGCAATACCGAGTGCTGCAACAGTTGCAACCGCCGCAATAATCAGCGGAACAGCAACCGGTGCTGCACAAATTGCCAGAATTGTAAACCAAAATGCCCGCCAGCCGCTTTTTGTTGAAGAGCGCGCTATCTTAGCTTCTTTTACGGCATAATCCGATAAAATTTTTGCTGCAACATGGGCGGGGCTTTTTAGTTCTGCAATAACATTTTGCTCACCGGCAGCACCGGCTTCATCAAAATATTCTTCATAATACTGCAATGCCGCCCGTAAATCTTCTTTCGGCAGGTACTTTAAACGGTCGGCTAATTCTTTCATAAATACTATGCGTGTCATATCTTATCAACTCCCTTGAAAATTTTTTCAATCAGCTGTTTATACGATTGCCATTCATCACTGTATAATTTTTGCTGACGTTTCCCCTCCGGCGTAATACGGTAGTATTTTCTATTCCGCCCATCAATCGGCATATCGTATGTTTCTAAAAACCCGGAAACCTGCAGCCGTTTTAATACAGGATAAAGTGTTGATTCTGATATCGGCATGAGTGCTTTAACATCTTGGGTCAGCTTATAGCCGTAAGAATCCTCACTACTCAATAAGGCGAGGACACATGCCTCCAACAGCCCTGAGTTTATCGAAAAAAGCACACTGTTCTCCTTTTCATTCTATTTTTTATAATATTATACAATATATAATATATTGTCAAGTATAATATAGAAAGAACAGATATCCCAATGCGGAAATGAATTCTATTCAGCCTGTTCTGAAACTGAAGTTTCAGAACAGGCTGCCTTAAAATGTGATGTTAGAACTCGTCAGCTATAAGTGTTTCAGCAATGCACAGATAAAATGCCACATCCGCTCAACTGAGCTAATACGCAATGATTCATTTGGAGTGTGTACATCGTACAGATTTGGACCAAAGCTGAGTGCATCAAGCTCCGGAATAATTTTTTTGAGTAAGCCGCATTCAAGTCCTGCATGGATTCCTGCAATAGCAGCTTCCGTACCAGTCAGTTTTTGGTAGACTGCACAGGCACAGTCCCGCAGCGGGGATTCATGGGCATACTCCCATGCAGGGTATTCAGAATGCTGAGTAAAAGAACCGCCGCACCGCTTTGCACAAAGACAGACTGTATCGCGGACAGCAGAAAGAGCTGTTTTAACCGAACTGCGTATTGAAATAGTGTTGTGTACGCCAGTTTCATCAGTGAGTAAAATGCCATTATTCAAGCTTGTTTGTACTAAGCCCGGCATGTCCATACTCATTGCCTGCACGCCGTCGGGAACCATAGCAAGAAAATCAATAATACTGCGGCTCATTTCAGAAGTAAACCGTGATGAAACGGCGGAATCTGATGCTGTTTCTGCCGGTACTATTGTAATGCAGAGATTTTTATCGGTAGTCCGGTATTCTGCCTGCAAACCGCTGATAACAGCATCAGCTGCCTGGAGGGCAGCTGCTCTATCGGGAACTGCAATAACCGCAACAGCGTGCTTTGCAATGGCATTGTGCTTAGAGCCTCCCGCCGCCGAAATGAGCCGCACATCCTGCCCGTCAGCCAGTGCATACAGCATCCGCCCAAGCAGTTTTATTGCATTCGCACGCTGTTTATTAATCTCCATACCGGAATGCCCGCCTTGCAAGCCGTCAATGGTAATGGTCAGTATCGAAAAATGCGGCGGAACCGCTTTGCAAGCAGCATCCGGCGGAAACAAAAAATCAGCCGATACTGTTGCTCCGCCGGCACAGCTTGCTAAAAAGATTCCTTCTTCTTCAGAATCGATATTAAGCAGCCGTTTTCCGGTAAGCAGCCGTGAGTCTACTGCCATTGCACCGCCCATACCGGTTTCTTCCTGCGTTGTAATCAATGCCTCAATAGGAGGATGCGGTATATCATCTGAATCTAAAATAGCAAGAATATAGGCAACTGCAATACCGTCATCACCGCCGAGAGTAGTTCCATCAGCAGACATGGTATCGCCGTTTACCTGCAAGCGTACCGGATCGGTAGAAAAATTATGCGGAGAACTGCTCTCTTTTTCACATACCATATCCATGTGTCCTTGAAGAATAACAGGAGCGGCTTGTTCAAAGCCGTTACTTGCAGGTTTTTTAATAATTACATTCCAAAGCGAATCTTGATGCACCGGTAACGACCGGTCTTTTGCAAATTGTACCAAAAAATCGCTTACTGCTTTTTCGTTTCCTGATCCGCGCGGAATATTCGATATTTCTGCAAACCATCTGAATACTGCTGCCGGTTTGAGCGGTTCAACTGTTTTGAAATTTTCTTCACAGCATGAAATAACAGCATGTTTTACTGAATACATAGAAATGTCTCCTTGTTATCGTATCGGCATGGAGGTATCAATACGTCTTGGTTATCAATAAATCCGGTAAATGGTACACATCATCAATGCGTTCAGTTACTATTCCGCCCATACCAAGCTGCAAAGGAACCGCAACATCTATATCATAACGGTCTCCAATACTGATACAGCGGGTACAGGGAATGCCTGCATTTTTTGCTGTGCATTCAAAAATACTTTTTTCCGGTTTTGATACATTATATGTATCAAGCCCAATAAAAGTGCTGATAAACATACCGCAGCCTAATACCTCAAGGGTTCTCCTGCCGATTACTGCCGCATTATTTGTAATGCAGATAAGTGTATATTTCTTAGATAAGGCTTCAAATGTCTGTACTAATTGAGGATCGCGGTGAAGATAGTGTTCAGGCCGCAGTAATTCTTTACGCCATGCAATAATATCCGCAATGGGAATACCAAAATGCTGTAATATATCTGCAAGGCTTATTTGACTGCCGCTCCGCTCTTTTTCCCACTGTGTACGGTATTCATGTACCATAGTCCGTGCTTGAGTCTCGGAGATACCCCGCAATACAGCAAAGCGGCGTATTTGGCAGTCAACTTGCTCTTTCATATACGAGTCATTTTGGTAGAGCGTTCCATCAATATCAAAGATAAGAACCGAAATGTGCTGCGGTATATGATATACTTTCATACTACGCTATTAGTGGGCTGCTTTTTTATGCAGCTCAATCATTTGCTGATGAAGAAAGTGCTCAACGGTATGTTTTTCGATAACACCAAGCGTTTCCTGCTGAGCATTGCTGATAGGGATAGCATTACAGTCGTTTTCTGTATACAGCTTATACAAATCAGGAATAGTAGTTTCAGGAGAACATACAATTTTTATCGGAAGCATAATATCTATTGCCAGTAAATGCTCATACCATTCTGAAAGAATAAGAGATTCTTTGAGCCGCTCAAGGGTAATAAAACCAACCAATTTTCCAGAGGATTCTTTTACTGCATAGTTTAAGTTAGGGTATCGGCTAAATGATTCCAATAAATCAATAAGTCTGCATGTATCATCAACAATAGCCGGTGAAGAAACAGAACACACAGGAAGTGTGCCGCATAATACATCAGAAACTTTCATCTCTTGCATTAAATCTTCTTCAGTTATATCTAAATTACACTCTCCGGCTTTGTCAACTGCATATTTAACACAGACGGGACCAAGCAACTGTACAATGAAAGTTGTTGTGGTAATAATTAATAGTACAGTAGGGCCTATGGTTTCTGCAAAGTCTTGACCGGCAGAAATAGAAAGTCCTATTGCAACACCTGCTTGACTTAATAAACAAAACGGTAAATACTTTTTTACTGTTTCAGGAGCCTTTGTAAGCCATGCACCGAACATTGCACCAATACTTTTTCCGGCTGTACGGAGAAATACATACAGTACCGCAAGAATACCGACAAACGCATTCACATTCCATACATTGAGTTTTGCACCAACCAGTACAAAAAATAGTACATAAATAGGAGGGGTAAAATTTTCTACAAATGTAAATGTTTGACGGGTTTTTGCAGGTGCAAAATTCACCATAAAGAACCCAAGCGACATCGCAGCGAGGATAGTATCAAGTTTAAGCCAGCCGGCTATTCCTGTGGAAAGGAACAATGCTCCGAGTGAAAAACCGAGAATACGTCCGGGATCAGTCATTACATCACGGATAATCAAACTAAGTAAAAAACCGATAATACTTCCCAGTGCAACGGATCCGCAGATATTATATATCAGCATGATAATCTGGGTAGAAAAACTTGCAGTATGTGCACCCAATAAGTTTGCTGCAACAGAAGAAGCAAGTGCATACAAAATAAGAGCAACCGCATCATCCATTGCAACAATCCCAAGAGTAGTTGTAGTAAGCGGTCCGCGGGTACGGTTTTCACGCAGTACATCAGTAGTTGCAGCAGGGGCTGTTGCAGAAGAAATTGCACCAAGAATAAGTCCAAGCGAAATTGCAATTGCAGCGTTTCCGGTTACAAAATAGGCAATAATGCTCACTACCAAAGAAACAATGATAAATGGAACCACCGACTCAAAAAACAAAATTCCGATAAACTGCTTGCCGTATTTTTTTATTACCTGCGTTTTCAGTTCACCGCCTATCATAAATCCAATCAGCGATAAAGCAATACTTGAAAGAGGATTAAGTGCAGTGATTACATTTGAAGATAGGATTTGAAAACCGGATTGACCAATAAGAATACCTATTACGATGTAGCCTACAACCTGCGGTATTTTCAAGCGTTGAAAAAGCCGTCCTCCAAGAGTACCCAACAATAAAATAAAACCCAATAATAAAATAAGATTTGTTGTTTCTACCTTTGAAAAATGCAAATATGCCGGTAGAAATTCAGCTAGTATATTCATAGCGGAAAGTATAATGTTTTGAGTAAACAAAGTAAAGGGAATATTCATCACTTTTGCAAACTAAAATCTTCGTATTTACCTGTCGGCACTGCTCTTCTTTTTCTGCTCAAAGCCGTGCTATAATGAGACTTTATAAGTATCGCTAATACAAAAAACAACAAGGAGGATCGTCATGCCGGTACTGTCATTCAACGAAATAAAACTAAGGGCACAGCAATTTGTACTGAATTGGAAAGATAAAGCGAATTATGCACGGGAAGAAGCGGACGCACAAACATTCGAAAACGAATTTTTTACTATTTTCGGCGTACCCCGCAGCAAAATTGCTGTTTTTGAACAAAAGGTAAAACTGCAAGACGGTTCAAACGGGTATATCGATCTTTTCTGGAAAGGCTATATTCTCATCGAAATGAAAAGCCCCGGCAAAGACCGGAAAAAAGCCTTTGAGCAGGCAAAAGCCTACGCCAATGCACTGCAAAATGCCGATATGCCGAAAGGAATACTCATCTGCGACTTTTGCTATTTCGACTACTACAACTTGGAAAAAAATGCAGAATGCACCAGCTTTGCCCTTGTAGAACTGCCCGCCTTTATCGGATTGTTTGCCTTTCTTGCAGGCTACAAAGATGTAGAATACAAGAAGCAGGATGCTGTCAATATTGACGCTGCCGAACAAATGGGACAGCTGCACGACACACTCAAAGAAATCGGCTACACCGGTCATCAGTTAGAACTGTATCTGGTACGGCTCCTGTTTTGTCTGTTTGCCGACGACACCGGTATTTTTGAACACGACAGCTTTATCAAATATCTGCTCCAGCGTACCAACCCCGACGGCAGCGATCTTGCCATGCACATTCAAAAGATTTTTGAAGTGCTGAACACACCAAAAGACCGCCGTCTTAAAACGCTCGATGAGCAGCTCAATCTATTTCCCTATGTCAACGGCGGGCTCTTTAAAGAAATGCTCCCCATTGCCGACTTTAATGCCGCCATGCGCGAAAAACTGATAGAATGCTGCGCCCTTGACTGGAGTACCATCTCTCCCGCGGTGTTCGGTGCCATGTTTCAAAGCGTTATGAACCCTGATGAACGGCACGCACTTGGTGCACATTACACCAGCGAAGAAAATATCCTCAAACTCATTCATCCGCTTTTTCTCGACAGCCTTTGGGCGGAGTTCGACAAATATAAAAGCCAAGTTTCAGCCGCACGCATAAAAAACCTCAACGCCCTGCACACCAAAATCGCCTCGCTCACCTTTCTTGACCCCGCCTGCGGCTGCGGTAACTTTTTGGTGCTTGCCTACCGCGAGCTACGCCTTTTGGAACTTGCCATTATCGAGGAGCTGCATTCATCGGATCAGCAGGTATTGGACATCAGCGAATATATATGGGTCAACGTCAATCAATTTTACGGCATAGAAATCGAAGAATTTCCCGCTCAAATTGCACAAACCGCCCTCTGGCTCATGGATCATCAAATGAACCGGCTGGTTTCAAGCCGTTTCGGGCAGTATTTTGCACGTATTCCGCTCACCTCATCGGCATCAATTATACACGGCAACGCCCTTGCACTTGATTGGAATACCATAGGAAAGAATAATCCTCTCGGTTTCGGTGGGAATAATCTCCCATGTTTCGGCAGCCATGTTTTAGAGCCGAAACTCGGCGTTGAATTGACCAATGCAAACGCAGCCAGTCAATTCAACAGTCCCTCTATCGGCGAACGCTTCAATTATATTCTGGGAAATCCGCCGTTTTTGGGTGCACGGGTGATGAGCAAAGAACAATCAGCGGAAATTGCCAGTCTTTTCAGCGGAGTAAAAAACGCCGGTAATCTTGACTATGTTACCGGCTGGTACAAAAAGGCTGCGGACTATATACAGGGAAGCGATACCGCATGTGCCTTTGTATCAACAAACTCCATTTGTCAGGGGCAGCAAGTCCCCATTTTGTGGCCGTTTCTTTTTGCTCAAGGCGTACATATCAATTTTGCACACCAAACGTTTAAGTGGTCGAACGAGGCACGGGGCAAAGCCGCGGTGTACTGCATTATTGTAGGTTTTTCGCTGTGCTGTCGCAAAGAAAAGACGCTTTTCCTGTATGACGATATAAAAGGAGAGCCGAAAGCGGTTCCCGCCAAGCAGATAAACGCCTACTTAACGGATGCGCAAAATGTGTTTATTGATAGTAGAACAACACCTATTGATTCTGTTTCGGAAATGGGAATCGGAAATAAGCCGATTGACGGCGGAAATTATTTATTTCTTGATGATGAAAAAGAGGCATTTATAAAGATGGAGCCGCAATCCGCTGGTTATTTTAAACGCTGGTATGGTGCTGATGAATTTATCAATAATAAAATACGCTGGTGTTTATGGCTTGGTGATTGTCCCCCGCATATTTTGAGGAAAATGCCTCATGCACTTAAGAGAGTTGAAAATGTCCGTGCATTCCGTCTTGCAAGTAAAAGTGAAGGTACTCGAAAAATTGCAAACACGCCTACACGATTCCATGTAGAAAATATGCCCGAAACAGGAAACTATTTATTAATACCTAGTGCTACATCAAGCGAAAGGAAATATATTCCTATGGGATTTTTGCCTTCATCAGTAATAGCTTCTAATCTTGTCTTAATTGTTCCCAATGCAACGCTGTACGAGTTCGGTATTTTAACCTCACAAATGCACATGGCGTGGATGCGTGCTGTCTGCGGCAGGCTTGGTAATGGTTACCGCTATTCTGCACAAATTGTCTACAATAATTTTCCGTGGCCGGACGCTGCCGAAAGCCAAAAACAGCACATAGCACAAAAAGCACAAGCCGTGCTGGATGCCCGCACCCTCTTTCCCCAAAGCTCCCTTGCCGATCTCTACGACCCCGACACCATGCCGCCCGCCCTCGTCAAAGCCCACGCCGCCCTCGACTCTGCCGTAGACAAACTCTACCGCACTAGAGCATCCGGCTCCGCCACGCAAAGCAGCCCGCACAGTGCCGCATTCACCGGCGACGCCGAACGCACCGCATTCTTGTTTGAACTGTACTTACAAAAAACTGCGGGGCTGCTCACTGAGAAGAAGCGGAGGCGGAAGTAGAAAAATGGAGAAAGATGATGTATACCGGATAAAGATGATAATGAATAAGCAGCATACTGAAAAGATATGAGGAGTAAAATATGTATTTGTCGGAAATAAAATTATGGAATTTTAGAAAATATGGCCGGAATGATTTTGACATCTCTGTTCCAGACTTGACCGTTCCCCTCCATCCGAGAATGAATGTGCTTGTTGGTGAAAATGATTCGGGTAAAACGGCTATTATAGACGCAGTAAAATTAGTATTAAAAACACAAAGCTATGAATGGCTAAAAATAACCGATGATGATTTTTATAATGAATCGGAGCGTTTGCGGATAGAACTACTTTTTAAAGATTTAACAGATGAAGAAGCAAAAAATTTTATTGAATGGCTGTGCTACGAAACAAAAGATAATCAGAGTACGGAAATATATTTGCGTATTGTATTTGAAGCATTTCGGAATCCGAAAACTAAAAAGGTTATAACAGCCGATATCCGTGCCGGTGAGGCATCTGCACTCTATCTGTTGACGACAGAAGCACGTGAGTATTTGAAAGTTACCTATTTAAAACCGCTGCGTGATGCAGAAAATGAATTAATGCCGGGAAAATATTCACGGCTTTCAAATATTTTATTGGCAAATGAAGTATTTACCAAAGAGGAAACTCACGAAAATTTTATTAATCATCTACAAGAATTTAATTCATTTGTAGATAATTTCTTTTCAGGAAATGAAGAAATGCAAATATCAGATACTGAAGGAGCTGCAATAAAAGAACATTTAGACGAATATTTACAGTCTTTTTGCTTTAATGATGAAAAAGCCCGGTTTTCGATGAGCGAAACAACACTAAAAAGTATTTTAGGAAAATTGCAACTTTCTTTAGAAAAGACACAAAATCCGGGTCTAGGAACTTTAAACCGGCTCTATATGGCAGCGGAACTTTTGAATTTGCAGCGAAAGAATTGGGACGGTGTAAAACTGGGATTGATTGAAGAACTGGAAGCACATTTACATCCGCAGGCACAGCTGAAAGTAATTGAAAAACTACAAAGCCTAGACGATGTTCAATTGATTTTAACAACTCATAGCCCAAACCTTGCTTCAAAAATTAACCTTGAAAATATTATTCTCTGTGCTAATAATACCTGTTACCCTATGGGACATGAGTTTACCAAATTATCCGATGATAATTACTGCTTTTTACAAACCTTTCTTGATGTAACGAAAGCAAATCTATTTTTTGCAAAAGGTCTTATTTTTGTTGAAGGCTGGTCGGAACAAGTATTTTTACCGTCTTTCGCAAAGTTACTAAAAGAACAGGGAATGATAAAAAAAGATATAACGCAAGCAGGTGTTTCAATTATTAACATACAATCCATAGGCTTTTTTAACTATACGTGCATTTTTCAACGGAAAAATAATAATGAGTCCATACCTATTCCGATAGCTGTTATTACAGATTCTGATGTAAAATACTATGAAAAAGATAAAGATGCAGCTGAAATCAGAAGAAAAACTGATATGGAAATAGAACAAGTTCTATCAGAAAAAATGACAAAACTGACAGAAAAGTATGGTTCTAATAACAATATACGGCTTTTTGTAACAAAGGAATGGACATTTGAATACGCGTTGTGCAAGTCTAAAGTGTTTGGTAAACTTTTTGAGAACACGGTTAAAACAGTGCATCCAAAAATTACCTCTGATGGTAGTTCATTTGAAGAGGCTCTTGCCCAAAAACTGATTTCTAATTCTTTAAATAAACGGGAAATTGCATATCGTCTAGCGGCAGGTCTCGATAATGTTTCTTGTTCGGAAGATGAACTTAAAAATGATACGGCAATACAGAATTTTATTGAGGCGGTACAATTTGTATGCAAATAACAATAACAAATGAAGATATTGAATATGCGGAGAAAATCCTGCTTCCCGCAAATAAGCATTTTGATGAAGAACGCCGGAACTTTATTACTAATTTAGATACTATTGACCTGCAAGCGGTTCCCGGAAGCGGTAAAACAACAGCACTGTTGGCAAAACTTATCATTCTAGAAAAGAAAATGCCGTTTCCTGACGGTTCGGGTGTACTTATTCTTTCTCATACAAATACAGCAGTTGAAGAAATACAGTCTAAATTACAAACTATTGCCCCAAAACTGTTTAACTTTCCTAATTTTGTCGGAACAATACAAAGCTTTACCGATACTTTTTTGGCACTTCCCTATTATGCCCATGTTCATAAAACACATCCCTACCGAATAGATGATGACATATATCATAAACAATGCGAATTTGTAATTAGACATAATAGCCTTCACTTGTATTGGCTAGAAAAAAAACGACCGGATACCCAAATGACAACTTTACTAACCGCTCAAATCGATCAAAACGGTTGTGCAAAATGTATTAATGGGTTAGAGAATCCTAAATGCTCTACAGCAATAAAGATTGCACAATTTAAGTATGATAATGTGAAAAAAGGTTTGCTAACCTATAATGACGCATTTGAATTTGCAAATTTCTATATTAATGATAATTCGCGGATAGTAAGTATTTTCCAAAAAAGATTTAAGTATGTATTTGTTGATGAAATGCAAGATATGCACAGTCATCAAATAAAGCTATTGGATGCGTTATTTTACACATCAGGGCATACAGATGAACAACAAACTATAACGGTATTTCAACGTATAGGAGATGTAAATCAAAGCATTTTTGGAGAAAACGATAGTGATAATAGTGATAATAGTGATAGTTCTACTGAGAAAGCTGATAATTCCGGTAAGGCGGATTGGAAGCCGCGAGGATGTTTAACATTACTTGGAAGTCATCGCCTATCTCCTCATATTGCTGCTATTGTGTCATCATTTGCAGTAGAGCCTCATGAGATACAAGGGCTCAGAAAAAATGCAGACGGAACAGCTATAGATATTAAGCCCTATCTTTTCGTGTATAAAAAAGAGAATATTAAAACGGTTATTACGAGATTTGCTCAGCTTATTTGTGAACTACAAAATGAGGGGAAACTGCCGATGATAGGAAGTTATGCAGCCGTCGGCTGGCGGAAATCTATTTTAAATGGTAGCGCAAAAGATAAACTTGGAATTTCTGATTACTATGATTCTTTTTGTACAGCATCTGCATCAACTAAAATTAATTACAGCTCTCTTGCAGATCATTTACTTGCAGTTGATCCTCATAAAAAGCACTTGGAAACAATAAGAAAGTCTATTTTAAATGCATTATTACATATACTTTATATGCAAAATATACAAGATAAGCATGAACGATATTATACAATCAGAACATTATTTAAACATCTCAAGGAAGAAACCGATATATATGAACTATTTAAACGAAACCTTTTTCGTTGGTGCAAGCAGCGGATCAATAATGAATCGGTAGAGCAGACTATTCGCGATATACAAGCATTTCTACCTATTTTTTTGCAGGAGGTATCATTAGATACTAATTCCATAAATATGAACAATGATACGCGTTCGTTTATAACAGCCCCTGTAACTGTAATACAGAATAATAAAGCAGTAGATACTGAGCATATAAATACATGCAGTATTTCAGGAATTGATATTTCCATCAAAACCGTTCACGCAATAAAAGGGCAAACAGTAACCGGTCTACTCTATATGGAAACATATAATCATAACAATTATGAATCAAATAGGCTTGTCGACTGTTTTATACATAAAAAATTTCGTAAGACTACCAAAACAAAAAAATCCGGTATGATGTATAAAGCCGCAAAAACAGTGTATGTCGGGTTCTCCAGACCAACGCATCTGTTGTGCTTTGCAGTGCAAAAAGAACGGTTTGATAAACATCTTGCTCAGATTGATAGAGAATTATGGAATATTATTGTAGTTTGACTCAGATTTTCAGTATCCCACTCGAAATACAAGGATATGAATTTTGTTCTTTACCGTAGCAGAAGCAATCTTATAGCCATACCGCAACACAAATACTCCAATCCCCAAAACTGACAAGATGCCGGGACGTTGAGAGGGCGGATGTAGAGGAATAGAGAAAGATGATGTATGCTATATATACCATTATTAATACCCTTATCCATCTTTTTATGATATAATATTCGGTGTAATCAGGAGGATATTTTATGAAAATAAAAGACATCTTACCCATAGTTGAACAAGAATTACGTGATGAATATGGTTTTAAATTCAATGATTTTCGTCTGGAAGAACTATATCCTCTTGAAAGCTCTTATATTCAGCCTATGACGGTTTCATTCTTACTATCTGAAGAAAAACCTTCAAATGTATGTACTGCAACGGCTTTAAATGTACCATATACCCGCATTTATAAGAAAATTGATTTTAACATGAATGCAGGAAAAATTGCTCAAATGAGAATATTTGCAGAATAGTGTTATGTATGTTCCTAAAAAAATTATTTTAGATACAAATGTTTTTCTCTTATATTTAATAGGTATGATAGCTCCGCATAAGATAAAAACTATTGGCTCTGATTTAGCCCTTATAATCTGTCCCAACATAACAACAGAAGTTGATAATCTTTTAAATAATACCTTTCACGGTTCTGATAAAGAAAAATAATTACCGATTCTGTAATTTTACCTATGGCAAAAATTGTAATTTGCTTATATCGGGCGATAGCTGCTTGTGCGATTATGCCCGCTCTATGAAACTTTCCCTTTTCCCCGAGCAAATTGTACAGATACTGCACCGCAGGATTCGATGCAGGCGAGTATTTCCTGAATTTGATTGTTCCAGTTGGGAAAAAGTGTATGGATAAGTACTGCTGCATCTGGAAAAAGCGGTGCTTCAAGCTGTGCAGGGAGGGGATGCGGACGGGTGCCGGGAAGAATGAGCTTCCATGCATGTAAAAAGTATGAAGAAAATGCAGGCAATGTACGCGTGCTTCCATAGCGGAAATCTCCTACAAGCGGATAGCCGATATGCTGTGCGTGTTTGCGTATTTGATGTTTTCTACCGGTAATGGGGCAAAAAAGCACGAGTGAGTAATTTTCTTCGATATTGTACGCTGCTGCAGTATAATAGGTCAGTGCAGTACCGGCTTTACCATCTGTGTGAATAGTACCGTGACTCGGTGATCCCTCTACGATGCCGAGATAATATTTGACTATTTGCCGGTTTTTTAGATTTTCTGAAAACCATTGGGCACCATGCAAACTTTGAGAAAAACAGATACAGCCGGAAGTATGTTTATCCAAGCGGTGCAATGGTCCAATAGTAAATGCGAGTGCTTCAGACTGCCGGATAGGATCAGCTGTCCTATTTTGTAAAAGCTGTTGTGTCAAACTCTTGTTTCCGTGTACGGAAATGCCGGCAGGTTTATTGATAACAAGAATATCATCTGTCCGCAGCAGAATACTGTAGGAGGGAGAGGAATTAACACCACAGCAGGTATGCTCCGCAGTGCAGGTGTTTGTGAGCTTTTGCGTTTGATGTTCTGTATCGGCTTCCTCAGTTTTGAGCAAGAGTGAATCAAGGGTTAAGAGATCACCTACCGCTGTTTTATACCCTGCATGTACCCGTTTTCCATTGATACGGATTAACCCCTTCCGCATTGCACTATAGATGCCTGATAATGGTACGGCATGCAAAAATTTCCGCAGTACCCTATCCAGCCGGCGGTTTGCATCATCTGCTGAAAGTGTAAAAACTTTTTTAGCCATAGCTCTTCCGGAATGTCCCATCTGTTTCGTTGCGGTGCTGTACGAGTATTTGTGCATTCGGCTGGTTTTTTTGTGCCGTTCCGAGCTGAATAAGCGGATATATCCGGGTTGAACTGTCAAATCCTCTATCTAATATAAGCAGCACGGCATCATCTTTATACGCCTGCATCATGGGAACATCTCCATCACTATCACCTGCTAGTAATACCGGAGGGCGGTTATTGTGCTGCGGTGCAATCAAGGTACGGATTGCTTCTGTCTTTCCCTCTTTCCATGTTGCAGGAATTGAACAGTCAGATACTGCAGTAAACCGATTGTGAGAATCAAGCAGCCGTCTACGCCCAAAGACTTTTTCAGGTTTGATACAATAGCCGTACTGCGGAGAGCTTGCAAATATCCGCACTGTGTCTTCTTGTGAGGCAGAGCAAATATAAGGTTCTATACCGTGACGCTGCAAACATCGCATTAATGTTTGCATTTCAGGATGAAGCCGAATACCTTTTCGGCATACGGCATGAACTATCCCCGCCTCGCCGGCACATTCAGCAGGAGAGGTAAGTTGTTCTTGTGTAATTGCTGCTGAAAGGGCATCAGCGATTACTTCATGTGTTAATCGGGACAATTCCTCTTTTGTCATGCCGGTACACATTGATTGTGCGATATCAGTAGGGCAAATAGTAAAAGCAAGCCGCATCAGTGCGAGCATTTTTACTTTAAAATCTCGGTATTCCGGAGTTGCCAATATTTCTGCAAGTGGACTGCTGCCGTGTAATCCTGCATAATGGTGATATAAAAAATGATACCGTTTATCTAAATCACGGCTTATTACAGCTGCTGTTAGTCCGTCTGCTGCTGTACCCGGCAGATTAAACGGTACATTTTGCGGTATTTCAGAGCGTATTGCATGAGAAAACAACTCCGGAGTAAGTTTAAAACACAGGTTTTCAAGCTGATACAAAAAAAGACTATCCTGTATATCGTAGAAAATACAGGTAAAATCCCAATCAAATACCGCATAGTTTCCGCTAAAGGCTTTTTCGGTACAAAGTCTTTCTAAACGGTCTTTATTTTGCGGCTCCCAATTTCCTGCTAATGTGCTGATACAGTGATTCATACCGCTGATTATGCAGTATAATTCGGGATACGGTCAAGAGCTTGGCAAAAATGCCAAGCTCATACCTTATGACATTGATTTTAGATAAAGTTCAAAAATGAGATATGAATCCGGGGGAATAAGATTGCCCACCCCGCGTGAACCGTATGCACATTCAGGCGGAAGAATAATAGTCCGCTTTTCTCCTACCCGCATCTCCAATGCTTGTTGTTCAAAGCCCCGAATTAATTGTCCATACCCTGCGGTAAACTCCAGCGGCTTATGCATTGAAGAATCATCAAATACCATTCCATTCAGCAAGCTGCCCTTGTAATCCATAGTTAGTTTTTTACCCTTTTGAGCCTGCTCACCGTTTCCTTTTTTTGTAATAAGATAAAAAATACCATCTGGTGTTTTTGCTGCACCCGGGTATTTTTCCATAATAGTTTTTTCAATTAAAGCTGTTTTTTTTGCAGCTTGCTGCTGTGCTTTTTCAGATACCTGTGTATGGTAGCGGTTAAAATCTGCTTGCGATGTTGTAAATTTCTCTGCATCAGCACCTTTGCGGACAATAGTAATTGATTTTATCCGGTCTCCCTGTGCAATGGCATTTACGACAGATTGCCCCTGAATAACTTGTCCAAAAACAGTATGCTTACCGTCAAGCCACGGCGTCGGCACGTGGGTAATAAAGAATTGTGAACCGTTTGTACCCGGTCCGGCATTTGCCATAGAGAGTATTCCCGGTTTATCATGCCGGAGTTTATCAACTATTTCATCAGGAAAACGGTACCCCGGTCCGCCTGTTCCGCCTGTTTCAAGTCCGTCAGGGTTGCCGCCTTGAATCATAAAATTAGCAATTACACGGTGAAAAATCAGTCCGTCATAAAAGGGCTTACCTTTAGCAGCATCCAAAGTACCTTCTGCTAAACCGGCAAAATTACACACGGTAAGAGGAGTGTCTTTATAAAAAAGCTCTAGTATAATATCCCCTTTTGCTGTTTCAATTACAGCATACATACCATCTCTTTTTAAACTTTCAGTAAGTGTTTTCATTTTTTTTCCTTTTTCGGCAGTTCCGCTCAAAAAGCCGGGTGCAGATACTGCCGGCATAAACATACAGATCGCCGTTAAAATTGATATAAATAGTTTTGAACTACGGTTCATTTTAACATCCCTCCTGTAACCGCAAAATGTATCGTAAAAAGTACTATTCAGCTGATTCAGAACGTGCTTGCACTGTATCCGCTTCATATTGCCGGATAAACCAATTATATACTGCCTCAACCCGTGTATGAAATGAATTTTGAATACGGTTTTTAAACATTCCTAATGAAGCAAACCGTGCACGTGTAATGCAATGCACAAGAAGCACATCTCCCATATCCGTTACAGTAACTGAAATCAGTAAATTTTCCGGTGATACTGCTTTAAAAATTGAATACTTTAAAGTGCCTGTGTTCAAAGACATAAATCCCGAAGAATCACCATCGCTGAGAAAGCGGCAGTGATAAATATTTTCTCCAAATGATGGATCCTGCTGCAGAACATATGCAGAAAAATCCATTTCTGTTGTGTCAAGCGGATCATCAAGCATATTTTTAGTTTTAGGGTCATCAATCATATAGGATTTTTGATATAGTGTCCGCATTTTTTTTCTACTGCTGGAATAGTATTCAAGCCCCTCAAGTTTCGATACCGAACGTAAAATCTGTGAGATTTTTTTTACATCTTTCTCACTATGTTCTTTCTTGTAAAGATAGAGCATTTCCATACTGTATGACGGCTTTTCCTTGTTCCATGCAGCAGCACACTGCTTTGCAACAGGAAAGGGCGGAACCAGTACCGGTGTCATATCTTCGCTGTTATAACGGCTTAGCATGAGTATACCGGTTTCCATGAGCACTGCTGCATTTTCTTTGGAAAGAAAAGAGTGCAGCAGTTGTTCCGTTTCAGAGGAAATTACGGGATTTGCAAATACGGAAGCCGCTGCGAAAAACGCAGCGGAAACAACTGCACAAAACAGAAACCGTTTCATCACTATAGTCCCTTATAAAGAACCCGTACTTGTTTGTATAACCCCTCGCCCTCGCTTTTGGTATCAACATCATGGATATCACTGAGCGTGCTATGGATAAGCCGGCGTTCATAGGGATTCATGGGTTCAAGCAATATGGATTTTTTATTTGTTACTACTTGATCGGCGGTGGTATATGCAAGACGGACAAGGCTTTCTTCACGGCGTAACCGATAATTTTCGCAGTCTATCATAATCCGCTGCAAAATGCCTATTTTACCGGCATAAACATTTGCAATGAGCTGAATTGCGTCAAGATTTTTCCCTTTCTTTCCAATTAAGATTGCGGAATCTTCAGATTGCAGCCGGACAATAATTTTTCGATCCTCATACGCAGCAATTTCCGCCTGTACATTATAGCCCATCTTTTCAACCAATTCAGCAACAAAAACAAGCAGTTTTTGTTCTTTTTCTGAATCAAGTTTTTCTATTGCCGCAGGCTGAATATCAGTTTTACGGGGAACTGCCTCACCCGCTTCACCATCTACATGTACCCGAATCTTGGCGTATCCTTTCTTGAAAAAAGAATTCTTTTGTATTTCCATAATTTCAACATCAAATTGATCGGATTGCAGACCAAGTTCTTGAATTGCCTTATCAATTGCTTCCCGTTCAGTTTTACCTTCAAACTCATATATCATTTTCGCACCTCCTTATGTTTCATCATCGCTTTTATTATCATCTGCTGTACCAGCATCAAGAAATTGGTTGACGTCCAGTACAATAGCAAGCCGGACGGTGCATTATAAAACATGAAGAAAAATATAATCGGCATACCATACATCATAAACTTCATGGTACTATTTTGCTGCTGATCATTTCCCGGTGTTTTTGTAATCATACCGAAAATCATTTGTGATACAACGTATAGAATAGGTAAAATACGCAAATCTGTCCAGCCTAAGAGCGGTATTTCGCGGCTAAATTGTAAAACACTATCACCTATAGACAAATCAGGAATCCAATAGGGAATAAACATTGCCCCGCGGAATTCAAAATAATTGTTAAAAAGCCGGTACATTGCTATTAAAATCGGGAATTGAATAAGCAGCGGCAAGCAGCCGGAAAGAGGGTTATATCCTGCTTCTTTATAGAGTTTTGCCATTTCTTCATTCAACCGCTGCGGATTACCTTTGTGCTTTGCCTGTAATGCCTGTATTCTTGGCTGCAGTTCCTGCATTTTTTCTGTTGATTCGGTACTCTTCTTTGTGAGCGGGAAAAAAATTACCTTAATAAGTATCGTTACTAAAATAATTGAAACACCCCAGTTAGGAATCAGCATATAGAAAAATTGCAGCAGCCATTTCAGCAGCACTTCGAGCGGACGCCAAATACCGCTGGAATCAGCAACGGTGTCAATGCGTAGATTATCATATCCATAATTATTATTTGTAGGAACATTATAGGTACTGAGCACTTTCTCAAAGCACGGACCAATATAAATCCGGTAAGTATCACTTATTTTGTTTCCGGTAATAATTCCCCGCGAAAGGAATAACTGCCCATTTTGTACTGTATTTGTATTTTGCTGTGCAGCAGAATACATAATATTTTGTACCGGATTTTGCGGTATAACAATGAGGCTGAAATATTTACCTGAAATACCTGTCCATGCAGCAGTATCAGTAATATTTTTTGTTTGCCCTGCATTAAGCCGGACACTTTTTTTCTTCCCATTAATATAAGAGAAAAATGCACGGTATTCATAGCTGTCTGCCTTGACATTCCAATCCGGTCCGATTTGCGGTATTGTCCGCAGTGTGTATCCTGTATTATTGAAATTAAGACCGTGCATATTTTCTTCACCGCTTATGCTTACGGTCAACTCAAACATATAATCATCAGGTAAGAATGTATATTTTTTTGCAAGTATAAATGAAGATACTGTTCCGTCTTGATTTTTTATTGTAATTTTTTTAAAAAAACCGATACTTTGTTTTCCGTTAATAGTTTCTTGCTTTACATTGAAAAACTGGTTTAATGCAGGCGCATTCCAATCTCCCAGTGAAATTGAAAAAGCTTGATTAGAGGCATGGAGGTTTTTTACCATTTCAACATAGTTTTTTCCTGCTGCATCAGCATATTCAAGCAATTTATATGAAACAATATCACCGCCTCTATTGGTAAATGTTACTTCGGCTTTATTTGTACGAATTGTAGTCAGCTCTTCTTTCACCGCAGCAGTATCAACTGCTTCCAATACGCCCATATCAGCGGGAGGGGCTTCAGCAACAAATGTATTTTGCGGTACAGAAACAGTTTGCGGAACCGCTGACTCTACAGACGGCATTTCAGGAACCGGCGGATAAAAAACATATTGCAAATACAATGAGCCGGCAATCACAAGCGTTGAAAGCAGCATTGCAATAACGGTATTTTTGTTCATAATAGATCTCCTTCAGGATTTCAGGCGGTGCAGCACAACAGCACACTACAACCTTTATAGCAGAATTATTTTAAAAGCAAAACATATTTTGATAAACCTTAAGGAACAGGGTCATAACCGCCTTTATGAAAGGGATTACACCGCAATATCCGTTTTACTGCTAAGATGCTTCCTTTTAAAAAACCATGTTTTTGCAAGCATTCAAGTGCATACTGTGAACACGTAGGATAATATCTGCATACAGGCGGGAATAAAGGTGATATTGCATATTGATACACCTTAATAAGAGCAGACAGCAATCTTACTGCACATAATTCCGCTTTTTTCATAAAATTATACTTCATTGTATTCGGAAACGAGAGAAAACAAACCCGCTTTCTTTAATAAATAGTTTATCTGCCTTTGCCGTTTTGTATATTCATCAAACCCGGGATATAAAAGAAGCACTATATCATATCCAAAACAAAGCTGAAACTTTGTTTGCCGATATATTTCTTTTGATAAACGCCGTGCTTTATTTCTCTGCACAGCGGAACCATAATGTTTGCGGAACGTACAGACAAAACGGTTATACGGCAATGTATTCGGTAAAATGAACAGCTTTGCGCCGCTGCAGCTATACTTCTTTCCATTTTTCAAAAGGTTCCGTATTTGTGCAGCACCGCAAAGACGCTCTTCTTTCGGCAAACAAGAGCGATTCATCCGTATAAACTCTTAATAGCTTTTTTTCTCGTCAGATACAGAAAGCTTATACCGGCCTTTTGCACGGCGGCTTTTTAGGACTGCTCTTCCGCCTTTTGTTGCCATGCGGGCACGGAAACCATGACGGCGTAATCGTTTTGTTCTACTCGGTTGAAATGTCCGTTTCATAAAACTAGACTCCTTTATACACGGCACTTTGCCTAAAATATAACATATATACAGCACAAAAAAATTATGCCGAATTTACTGTAATTGGAACTTTGACTATACTACAGCCTTTTAAAAAAGTCAATTCCTTTCTTAAATACGGTTACCCCTTTTTTACTACCAGTGTAATATTTTATATAAAAGTTTACACAATCGGTTTAAATTCGTTTATTCAGAAAAAGTATGCATTTTAATGATAATGATTAAAAAACAGAAAAGATTGATGCATTAGTAGAACAAATTTAATGCCTACAAGCCGCGTCCGAGGCTGTTGGTTCTCTTTAGCAGAGTAATTTTGATACAGCAGACATCTAAAACAGACTTCACCATTGCCTATTAAATTCCTGCCACGATTTTTACTCGTCCTTTCTAAAGGGATTCTGTAAAAAATTCGGTTAGATTTTTACAGATACCCAATACATAAGATTTAACGGGTTGCACCAGTTATTCAGTAAGCTGAAGCCCTGTGAAGCACAGACTTAATTATTGACATTTGATATGTAAGTTGGTATTCTTAAACCTTATAGAGGCAGTGTAAACCTACGGTGCCGGTTTTCTGATTTTACTAATTTAAGGAAGATTGTTTTTATGGAAGGTATGAAAAGAAATACTGCAACGATCGGCGGTATTATTATTTTAGTGTTATCTATTATTACATTTGTTTTTATCCCTGCTTTGGGGGGAAAAGAAAGCGGAACAGCCAAGACCGTTATTGGGAAATGGAAAAATAAGGCACTGGAAAATACGCCCGAGGGACTTTTTATGCAGCAGTACCGCCAGCTCTATCATACCGCCGAGCAGCAAGGGTATCTGGCAAGCAGCAATAAATTTCAGCAGGAATTTATGAGCTACCGGCTTCGTGATGCAGCATTCAATGCAGCTATTGTTGGGCTTGCTTCACAAGAAGAGGCTCTCTACGCAGGGTTTCATCTTCCGAATGATGATATTAATAAGGCATTGATACCTTTTTACACGGATGCTTCCGGTGCGTATTCTTCTAAAATCTATGAGCAAACATCGGAACAAGAGAAACTATCGCACCGGCGTACTGTTATTCATTATTTAACCGCACAGCGTTATATCGAAGATATATTCGGTACATACAGCGGGTTGTTAGGCTTAAAAGCTAGTAGTGCGGAAACTGCGTTTATTAACAAAATGGCAGAAAAACAGCGGGTATTTGATTATGTTGTCTTTGAGGAAACATTGTTTCCAAAAGAAAAAATACAGGAATATGGAAAAGAACACGCCGAACTATTTGCAGAACACCATTTGCAGCTGCTGACATTCGGAGCAGAAGACGAGGCTAATACAGTTTTGCAGTCTATCCAAAAAGAAGAATTGAGCTTTGAAGATGCTGTAACTGCAAATTCAACAAAACAAGGTACCGATTCTTCTGGTAATATGATTACTCCATACCGTACAGCGGTTAATCAAATATTCCCTGAAGCCTCTGTACTGGAAACAGTGCTTGCACTCAGTGCAGGACAGATGAGCGGTGTACTTAAAACTGCGTCAGGCTATGCTGTTGTAAAGTGCCTTGCACCGGTAACGGAAGCAGATTTTGAAGCTGAGGAAACCCGTACCCGTGTCTTTGAGTATATGAAGACCAATGAACGGAGTATGATAGAAGACTATTTGGAAGAAACTGCAAAAATGTTTGCAGAAAATGTTAAAAAAGGCGATGTACAGGAAAGTTTTACCCGTATTGCAGAAGAAAATGGATTAGTTGTGCAAAAAAGCAATCCATTTGCTATTAACTATGGAAATACCGATGTATTGCCGAAGCTCTCTGCCCAATCAGATACTTTTATTGCAGCAGGCGTACGGAATGAAACATTTTTCAAAACTGTTTTTGCACTGAAAGAAACTGATGTATCGGAGCCTGTTCTGCTTGGTTCTCATGTGCTGGTTTTTAAGCTCGCAGAAGAGCCGGAAGCAGTAGAAACCGAAGAAGAAAAGCCGGGATCTTTATACGGCAGGCTTGCATCATTTTGGTATCAAAATTATCCGTTTGCACTCTTTGCGGCACAGCAGTTGCCGTGGGGACAGCAGTGTGTTATTGACTTTGTATTAACAAGTAAACATTTGAAAAATAATTTTAGTGAGGCAATGAAGCAAACATTTGAATAAGGTTTGCATACAAAATACCATGCCTCACTGTAGTGTAGATGTGGAAAAGCCCCAGCTTATTGAAACCGGCAGGGGCTTTTCTGTTTTTTATAGGGAAAAATATCTTTACTCAAAGTATTATCCGCAAAGGGCATTAGAGACTCACATTGCAGATTTGGATATTCCCCCCTACTCCCTTATATTGTGTTTTTCTCCTCTGTTAGGATATGGGTTAGCAGAATTGTATGCAAAACTGCCGGAGCACTCATATATCCTTGCCATTGAATATGATAAGATTTTGATGCAATTTTCTTTGGAGCATTTGACCAAACAAACACATACATTGGTATCACAAAAAAAAATTGACTATATCAATTCAGAGGATATTTCCGGTATACTTGCATATATCCAAAAATTACCGCTTTTTCCTTTTAAAAAATGTATTGCAGTACAGTGTTCGGGCGGGACAAACCTTTATACTAAATTTTATGATTCGTTAAAAAAATATACTGATGATTTTATTTCCCGTTTTTGGATAAACCGCTTAACCCTTATTCAAATGGGACGGAATTATGCACGGAATACATTCCGCAATCTTACGGCAACACTTGCAAATCAGTCTTGGTATATTTTGCACGGAAATGAAAAAATACATAAACCGGTATTGGTTGCCGGTGCTGGTCCTTCACTCGATGGGGCACGCAGTTTTATCCGTGAGTATCGAAGTTATTTTTTTCTACTTGCTGTGGACGCGGCGGTATCTGCCTTACTGCCGGATATTATGCCGGATGCCATGGTAGTAGTTGAATCGCAGCACTGGATAGATTCTGCTTTTGTTGGTTTAAGAAAAAGCGGCATTCCTATCTTTGCCGATATTACTGCTTCACCGCGGGCTGTGAAAGCAATTTCCGGCAGTACCGGTTTTTTTTGTACGGAATATGTATCTGCCTGCTACTTGCAAGAAATGTACCGATTTTTGCAGCCGCTTATACTGCCTCCTCTTGGTTCTGTAGGGCTTACTGCACTTGCACTAGCATTGCAGCTTACAGACACCTCTGTGCCGGTATTACATACCGGTTTGGATTTTTCATGGGGAACCGGCTTAACTCATGCACGGAATAGCAGCCCGATTAAAAAACTGCGTTTAAATGATACAAAACTTTCTCCGCTTTATACTGCTGCATGCCCTATAGGATTGCAGCATACGATTGGTAAAAACAATCAACAGTTGGTAACACTGCCTAATCTTATGAATTATGCTGAAATTTACCGGCATTTTTTTGCACAGAATCCCCGCATTTTTGATATTGGAACAACTGGATGTCAAATATCTGATAAAACCGTTAGTTTTGCAGATGCAGCACACCTGCTGCAATCCTTTCCGGTACCGATGCTGCAGCCGTCTATTACCAGCGAAGGCTTGAAGCTAAAGTCTGAAAAAAAAGGAATATTGAATTATCTTAATCAGACGAAAAAACAACTTCTTGCAGTTAATAACCATTTGTGTAATAAAATCATGATGCCGCAAGCTGAATTTGAAGCAGCAGTAACCGCTCTGGATTATCTTTATATACACTTTCCTGACGCCGTAGGCGGTTGCAGTTTTGAAACAAGCTTTTTAAAACGAATCAGATTCGAAATAGAGTGTCTATTGCCGTTACTCACTAACGATACTTGATGATGAAACTTGTTGAGAACTATTGTATATTTGCCTAGAATGGACATTTTTAAAGCGGTTTTATTTTTTGTAAAATAAAATTGTGTGCAGCCTTAGTTTTCTGAAAAATCATCTAACATACTATTGCACTGCTATAGTGTGAAGAATGGTACATCGGGATGGAGGGATTTGAACCCCCGATCTTCTGGTCCCAAACCAGACGCCTTAGCCCCTAGGCTACATCCCGTAAATAACAACTATGCTTGCTATTCTATGCGAAATAAGATATTCTGTCAAGAGGAGGTACTTATGCAAGCATTTGATATCACATTTCCTGATGGTTCAAAGAAAAAATTTGTTGAACCTATTTCCGCCCGTGCCGCATTAGCGTATTGTACAAATGTTACCAACACTGTGTTCGGCATGAAAGTGAATAATGAATTAGTTTCATTAAATAAAATTATCAAGGTACGTTCAACAATTGAACCGATTGTAAAGGGAACTCATGAAGGATCCAATATCTATCGCCGTACGCTTTGTCTTCTTTTTGCGGCTGCAGCAAAAAAACTCTATCCAAATGTAAGACTTCTTGTAGGACACAGCTTAGGGTATTCTTACTATTATACATTTGAAAGTCCAAGTAATGATGTAATTGATATAAAAGCTATCGAACAGTATATGCATAGTATGGTTGAACAGGATTTACCGGTTCAAACCGAATCAATTTCGTATGCCGAAGCATTGGAACTGTTTGAACACTCTAATCAGCCTGATACATTCAAATTACTTTCGTATAATAATAGCCCGAAAATTCTTATTAACCGGCTTGATGATTATTATGATTTGTTTTTTCAGCCCTTGATGGATCGCATTGGTGAATTAAAATTGTTTGCTCTGATACCGTATAGCGAAGGAGTGCTGTTACAATTTCCTGCTACCGATAACTTTCAAACGCTTACACAATTTAAAGATATTCCGCATCTTTTTACTGTTTACAATGAATACAAGGCATGGGGGAAAACTATCGGTGTTTCTTCTGTTGGTCAGCTCAATGAGATTATTGAAAACAGAAAAACAAAAGATTTTATTGAAATAACTGAAACTTTACAAAATAATAAGATTGCCGGTATTGCCAAGCAAATTCAAGCAAAGAAAACCGCTCGAGTAGTACTGATTGCAGGTCCGTCCAGTTCAGGTAAAACAACTACAGCAAAAAAATTGTCTATGCAATTACGTGTGCTTGGTTATGATCCGCGTATCATCAGTCTTGATGACTACTATTTACCGCGGGATCAAATTCCTCGGGACGAGCACGGCAAATATGATTTTGAATGTCTTGAATCGCTCGATGTACCGCTTCTTAATGAGGTGCTGCTCAAGCTGTTTAAGGGCGAAGAAATAGAGTTGCCGTCTTATAATTTTAAAACAGGTGATCGGCATTATAGCGGGAAAAAATTACAACTGCATGAGCGTTCTATTTTGATCCTTGAGGGAATTCATGGTTTGAATGATAAGCTGACAGCTCAAATTGCCCCTGAGCTTAAATTTAAAATATACCTTTCAGCACTTACCCAGTTGAATTTAGATGATCATAACCGAATCCCTACATCAGATAACCGGCTATTGCGGCGGATTGTACGGGACGCACAGTTTAGAGGCAGCAGTGCATCGGTAACTATCGGTATGTGGGCTAGTGTACGGGCAGGAGAGGCAAAGCATATTTTCCCATTCCAAGATACTGCCGATGCAGTATTTAACACTGCTCTTGACTATGAGCTGTCTGTACTGAAAATTTTTGCAGAACCGCTGCTGCGGAGCGTTAAGCCGATAGATCCTGCATATAGCGAAGCATCTCGGTTACTCATATTTTTAAATAATTTTTTACCGGTATCGCCCTCTTTTGTACCCGGACAATCAATTTTACGGGAATTTATTGGAGAAAGTGATTTCTCATACCGTTAAAAATATCCGCTTATCAAAAAATATAAAGCCGGCAGTGTGAAAACACTGCCGGCTTTTATGCATATACATGATTTATTGTGTATATGCACAGTATTAATGTACCGGCTCATCTGTTATTGAACCGGTATGTAAGTAAAAATACTTATTTTTTAGCTTCGATAGCAGCTTGGGCTGCGGCAAGGCGTGCAATCGGTACCCGGAACGGGGAAGCTGATACATAGCTCATACCTGCACGGCAGCAGAACTTAACAGATTCTAAGTCGCCTCCGTGTTCACCGCAAATACCAACTTTTAAGTCTGCACGTGCAGCACGTCCTTTTTCAATACCGCTCTTTACAAGCATACCAACCCCTTCTTGGTCTAATGACTGGAACGGATCAGCAGCAAATACACCAGCTTTTTGCTCATCAACATAGTCAGGTAAGAACTTACCGGCATCATCGCGGCTTACACCCAAGGTCATTTGAGTAAGGTCATTGGTTCCAAAGGAGAAGAATTCAGCATGTGCTGCAATTTTGTCGGCAAGCAAGGCTGCACGCGGTGTTTCAATCATAGTACCAACTTTGTATGCAACAGTAACGCCGTTCTTTTTCATAACATCATCAGCAACGCAGCGTACTTTCTTTTCGAGCAGTGTAAATTCTTTTGGATCAATGGTCAGCGGAATCATAATTTCAGGCAGTACCGTTACACCTTTTTTCTGCATATTGCAGGCAGCAGACATAATTGCAGTAACCTGCATCTCAAGAATTTCCGGATAGGTAATTGCTAAACGGCAACCGCGGTGTCCAAGCATCGGGTTTGCTTCATGGAGCTGCTGAACACGGTCTTTGACGCTTGCAAAGCTGATATTTAGTGCTTCTGCAAGTTTTTGCTGTCCCTCTTTGTCATGCGGAACAAATTCATGGAGCGGCGGGTCAATCAAGCGGATGGTTACCCCTTTACCGTCCATAACTTTGAAAATACCTTCAAAGTCCTTTGTCTGAATAGGTAACAGCTTTGCCAGTGCTTTTTGGCGGCCTTCAGTTGTATTGGCTACAATCATTTCACGGATTGCCAAAATACGTTTTTCGTCATTAAAGAACATGTGTTCTGTACGGCAAAGACCGATACCCTCTGCACCGTGTTCCAATGCAACTTTTGCATCTTCAGGCTGGTCTGCATTGGTGCGGACACCGATAGTGCGGAATTCGTCAACCCACTTCATCAATGTTTTATATGAATCAGGCTGTTTTGCCTGTACCAGCTTTAACTCACCTTTGTATACATCACCGCGGGTTCCGTCGAGTGTGATATAATCACCCTCTTTAAGGGTAATGCCGCCGCAGCTGCATTCACCTTTTTCATAGTCAATAATAAGTTTTTCACAACCGACAATACAGCATTTTCCCCAACCGCGGGCAACAACTGCTGCATGGCTGGTTTTTCCGCCTGTTGCAGTTAAGATACCCTGTGCTGCATGCATACCGCCGACATCTTCAGGGCTGGTTTCTTTGCGGACAAGAATAGCTTTTTCTTTATTTGCAGCAAGTTCTTCAGCCTTTGCAGCGGAGAAACAAATTTTTCCTGCGGCGGCACCCGGAACGGCATCAATACCCTTTACCATAAATGATTCTTTGAGGTTATCCTGCTTGTAGTCAATTGCCGGATAGAAGATACCTTCTATATCGCTTGCCTTGATACGCATGATAGCTTCTTCTTTTGTGATAAGTCCTTCTTCCACCATATCAACTGCCATTTTGAATGCGGCAGCGGGGAGGCGTTTACCGGTACGGCACTGCAGCATATAGAGGGTGCCTTCTTCTACAGTGAACTCCATATCCTGCATATCTTTGTAGTGTTTTTCGAGCAATGCACGTACTTCACACAGCTGATCGTAGGCTTTTTTATCTTCTTTTTCAAACTCAGAAAGTTTAATCGGGGTACGGATACCGGCTACAACATCTTCACCTTGTGCATTGAAAAGGTAGTCGCCGTAGAATACGTTTTCACCTGAGTTAGGATCACGGGTAAAGCAAACACCGGTTCCTGAAGTGTTTCCTTTGTTACCGAATACCATCTGCATAACATTGACTGCGGTTCCTTTAATACCGACAAGGTTTTCGACACGGCGGTAGGTAACAGCTTTTTCTGCCATCCAAGAATTAAATACCGCACCGATTGCACCCCATAACTGAGCAATAGGATCTTGAGGGAAATCTTCTTTGATTTCTTTCTTGTACAATGCCTTTGATTTTTCGATAACCTCTAACAGCTCTTCTGCATTAACATCAGTATCACCAATTTTTACATCAGCAGCTGTACCCAAACGGACACGGGTTTTCTTCTCTTTTACTTCATCAAAAATTTCATCGAATTTTGCACGGTCAATACCCATTGCTGTTGAACCATACATCATTATAAACCGGCGGTATGCATCATAGGCAAAGCGGCGGTTATCGGTTTTTTTTGCCAAGCCTTCAACAGACTTATCAGTTAAACCAAGGTTCAAAATGGTTTCCATCATACCGGGCATGGAAACAGGTGCTCCCGAACGGACTGAAACAAGCAGCGGATCATCGGGATCGCCTAATTTTTTACCGGCGGCAGCTTCCAGCTTTGCTAAATTGTCTTTTACAGAAGCTTCCAAACCATCAGGGTATTTTTTGTTGTTTTGATAATACAATTGACATACTTCGGTAGTAATTGTGAAACCGGCAGGGACAGGGAGTTTTGCACGGGTCATTTCGGCAAGACCGGCACCTTTGCCGCCGAGCAGCTGTTTCATTTCACCGTTGCCTTCAGCCTCACCCTTTCCAAAAAAATATACATACTTTTCTGTTGACATTTTTCCTTCCTTAAACATAAATAGAGGTATGGACATCTCTAAAAACTCGGTTAGATTTTAGAGACATCTGACGATTTTTTAATAAGTCTTTACATCGTTATGACTTATCAAAAAAATCGCAAGAAAATTTAAGGAAAACCTCTAAAAAAACTGAGGTTTTTAGAGGTTCCCGTATGTGTTATATTATAGCGGATAGACATTCATGTCAACAAGCAGTGCAATGATTAATATTTATAATGAATCACAATTACATAGAACGCTAAAGTATGTATATTCAACTGAAAATGATACGCTTGAAATGCCGATACGAGGTTGTATCTGCGATATTTACACAAAAGAAAAGAATATTGTAGAAATACAGACAGAGCATCTTTATGCTCTAAAACCTAAGCTAAATATGCTTTTGCCGTATCACCATGTAACTATTGTATATCCCATTATCGAAAATAATTATATTTTAACATTAAAGGCAGATGGTACGCTTAACAGTTTGAGGAAAAGTCCTAAACATGGAACGTGTTTTCAATTATTCAAGGAGTGTATCAGTTTAATTCCGTTTTTAGTATGCCCGCAGCTTACTATTACTGTGGTTTACATTGATTGTCAAACAGTAAAAATTGATGACAAAAACGGACGCAGCAGGAGAAAAAGAGCAAGAATTATCGAAAAAATACTTATAAAAATTAACAAAGAGGAGCAGTATACGGGTGTTTCTTCAATAGCAGAGATTATATATAATAAATTGCCTGAAGTTTTTATAAGCAGAGATTTAAAACAATTTAAAACTGGAAACTATACTTCATATATTATAAGCTTTTTGAAAAAAACAGCAAAAATAATCCCAATTGGTAAGGTTGGACGCTCTATACAGTATAAAAAAACCGATGCACTATAATAATGCACCGGCTTTCTATTCATTGTCTGTTTATTACCAGATTACCAGCTATCTTTTACATCATCTTCATCGCGTAAGTCAACTTCATAGAGGTCTGTTACTGCACGGAGATCATCAAAATAGATATAGTAATTACCGTAAGAATCCCACGGATCGCATTCTACACGGAAACCGACAATTTTAAGTCCCATGCTTGTACCGAAATGATAATCTTTCTGTACAATACCGGGAAGACTTCCGGCAGTTTGCGGAGGAACAGCAACAGTCATCAGCTTCCAGCCTGCATGGTTCAATTTACCGACATATAACTCAAAGCGTTTGCCAAGATAATCTTCTACAATGAGCTTTAAGGTATGAGGATAGCTTCTTCCAACAACCCAAACACTTACCGTCTTTGTAATTCCCTCAATCGGAATGGGCTTTACAGCATATACTTCAAAGCTATTGTATCCGCGGCGGTAATATGAAACTTTTGCACCATATACTTTGCTATCAGGCAAATTCATATTTTCTTCTTCGGGAATAGGTTTTTTCTGTTTAGGACTTCCGTCAAACAACCGTCCGCGGATAATTCCTTCATCTGAAGACATGGAGCAAATCCACGATCCTTCAGTTTCAAACTTATCAACAGAAATTTCTTTCAAACGGCGTTCAGCAGAGTCGATGCCGATTAAAGCTGGATCAGCTTGATCAAGTGCAGTTTCTTCCCGTGCAGCTTCTTGAGCAAATGCACCAATAGGAAGCACTGCGAGCAATGCAAACAATGCTAAATATTTCTTTACCATTATTTTCCGCCCTCCTTATTTTCTTCACCATCACCAAATTTTACGTCAACAAGTTCAAATCCATCATAGGAAGGACGCTGCATATTTGTTAAAGCCTTGAACTCATCAAAGAAGATATGAAAATCATCAACTTTTTCAGACGGCTGTGTCCGTATTCTGAATGCAACAAACTGCATATTCTTCACACCCGATAAATAGCGGGAAGATTGCTTAATTGTTGTAGGAATAGAAACAGCCATGTTCTGCCAGCCGTAAAAATTAAGTGAACCTACAGGGATAGTCTGAACACGTCCTTCGCAGTCGCGTACGAGAATCTCCAGATTAAAATCATAACCTGCACCCCACACCCATAAATCAAGTCTATTGACAATTCCTTTAAAAGGAATTTCGTATGGGGAAGTTTCTTCTCCATTGGCTTTTGTTGGATATATGTCTACCCAGTTATTACCTTTCCGGTTGAATTTGAACGATACTCCTAAGAATTTATAGGCTTTATCAGGATCAGGCTCAGCTTGCATAACACGCACGGCATTTGCCACACCATCAAAATACTTCAAAACCGGATAGCCTTCGGCAATAAATTTACTGCCGACACCATTCCATGTCCACTCTGATGTATCCGGTGAATCAAATGTTTCTACCATATACGTTTGATAATTGACACCGCTGTCTTGTGCTGTCAAGGGAAGCCATACAAACGCAAACATCAGAAAAAAGACTGTACTAACAACGCCTCGTTTCATTCACAACTCCTTTTATTTCCGCCAATATTCTGAGAAATCATACCTGATTATAATATTAAAACAAAGCTTTGTCAAACTGCTGCGTTGTTTTTATTACTTTCACACTATCTTTCTCAAAACGGATAAAGAATTCACTATGAGTTTCGGATAGTAATAAGCAAAAGTTAAGCATTATCGTATTTAAATTCATCACGGATTATTAGTTCCGTTGGATAACTGCATTTTCGAACAGGTTGACAAATTCTAAGATGTATATGGACGTACACCTGTGGACGTGCAGCGCCGCAGATATTACAGCAGCAATAATGCCTTTACTCGTTCTCATGCAGGGGTTCTGAGGCTTGACCTAAATTCATGTTGTGCATACACTATCAGTCTACTATGAAAAAGCAAACGTGCTATCTCTTTATTGTTGCCTGTGTGTACGAAATAGGTAAAGTGTTCTATCTTGCATCTTTTACTACTCACTTTAGTGATGATCTTCTATTTTTTAAATATAGTGCACTTGCAGCATTGTGTGTGCCGGTATTACCGTGGTTTATGCTGCTTGTACAAAAGAATACCGTTACTGAATGGCTTTTTATGCAATCTTTACTAAAATTCTTAACCATTTGCGGTGAGTTCCTCTATATCTTTCATAGAGGATTTGCTATAATGGACAATGTTGTCAATGCAGCGCATAGTAATGCAGGGTTAATAAAAGCAGTATTTTTATTTCTTGCAATAGATACTGTGCTGTTATTTTTTGCGTATATAAAAGGAAGTATGTCTTATGCAAATCATACCGATTGCTAGCGGAAAAGGCGGTGTTGGTAAGAGTCTGCTTTCTGCAAATCTTGCAATTGCACTTGGACAAGCAGGCAAAAATGTGCTCATTGTAGACCTTGATTTAGGGGCTTCAAATCTTCATCTTGTACTGGGACAGCAGGCGAATACTCATAGTATCGGTACTTTTTTATCGGGTAATTCCAAATTTGAAGATATTATTGTTAATACAAACTATAACAATGTACGCTTTATCCCCGGTGATTCCGAAATTCCCGGGTTTGCAGCACTGAAAGCCGCTGATAAAAATAATCTTACACGGAATCTCCTGAAAGCAAATGCAGATTATCTTATTCTTGACCTCGGTGCAGGTACTCATCTTGGTATATTAGATTTTTTTCTTCTTTCGCCGCAAGGGATTATTGTAACGGCTCCTTCGGTAACGGCAACACTGAATGCATATTTATTTTTAAAGAATATTGTATTCCGTATGCTGTATAGTGCATTTAGACGAAAAACCCCGGGGTTTGCATACCTTGAAAAGCTCAAAACAGATACTTCATCTATGCAGCGGATGTATATTCCCCACATGATTACCGAGCTTAAAAAAGTTGATCCTGAACATACTGAAATTTTCTTACGTGATTTACAGCTTTTTAAGCCGCGTCTTATTATGAATATGCTTGATGATCCTAAAGATGCAGATAAAGCATTGAAAATTAGGCGTTCATGTAAAGAATACCTTAATATTAATCTCGAACATTTAGGAGTGATTTATCGGGATTCTATTCAGGACACGGCACTTGCTTCCCGTTTGCCGGCAATTATTTACAAACCGCAGGCAATGGTATCGCAAGCAATTTACCGAATTAGTGATAAAATTCTGCAATCCGAGACGGAAAGTTTTGCAACACAAACTGAGTATGAAGACTATATGGAAGAAAGTTTTTATGCTGCCGGCGAAGAAGCTGAAGCAGACTTCCGTTCAAAGCTCGATTATGTTAAAGAGCTTATGAACAGCGATGTCCTTACCATGCATGATTTGGCAGAAATGATAAAAAGTCAGCAGTATGAGATTTCTGCTTTAAAAAGAGAAAATAACCTATTACGGCGGAAAGTTTCCAAGGCTATTGAACAAGGCTGCCGGGTATAAATGTGCGGTAAGATATGAATTGGACAATTAAACGGAATGATAATAATCAAAAATGGTATTTTTCGATTATTGCAGTAAACAACACAGAGTTTCCGGAGTATGCAGAAATAGTACGGCAGGCTGAGGAAAAAGGGATTCCCAAAACAGAATTGATTGGGGAAAAGCATTTTGAACGGTATTTTGACAAAGTCCGGTATGGAAAGACTTTGCCTCTACCGCTTGAAATAGAGCTGGAGCCGTCATTTGATGCACGGTTGATTATTGCACCGGATAAAACCCGGGCTGATTTATATATCCGTAAGGCAAAAGATGCTTCTGTTGAGCTTGATAGAAAAGTAATTACCAATATGCTGAATAACAGCACTATCAAGGATATTAATTTTAAGCAATTACAGGAAGCAATTACTGCCTTTGAGCAAACCGGTGATCGTGAAATAGAAATACCTGTTTCAGAAGGAGTGCCTCCGCAACGGGGGAAAAACAGAAGCCTTGTTCCGCATATTACTAAATTGAATGAAGAAGAGGGGCTGCTGTTACGGAAAAAACTTATCTATGCGGTTGAAACTGCCAAAGAACAGGCACAAATGCTCTATGATAAAGAATTTCCGCTTTCGCAAGCTCAGTTTTTGAGTGTTGTTGAAAAAGATGAGCTGTTATTTAATTTTTCAGAGGCGGAAATTGGAGAGGATGGGGCTGATATTTACGGAAATCCCATTATGGGATTACCCGGTAATGATCCCATTGTACTCGATTTACGCAACATTGTTCAAAGTTTTGAAGAATTAAAGGCGGGCTGCAGCGGTATCTTATTGTTATGCCAGACACCCTCCGGTTTAAAAATGCGTATAATTCCTTATAAAGATGCGTCGGCAAAAGCGGTTATCACAGAAGACCAGATGGAAGTGTATCTGGTTCTGGAAGCAGGACGCGGTGCAGGTTCCCGCCTATCTCCTGCCCGTCTGAAAAAGGCATTAGATGAAGTAAACATTCCGCCGGAAAAATATTCTCCGAATATTTTGCAGCAGGCAATATATGCAGCCCGCCAAACATTTCAGCCGATAGAATATACAGTATGCAAAGGTTCAGTACCGGTTGCACCGAATTCGTATAAACTTGATTGGAAAGTAAACTTTGATAATACGCAAACAGCCTCGGTTAAACGAGGGGCTATTATTCTTGAAGCAACTTTTCTTGAAAATGGAGAAGCCGGTGTTGATGTCTTTGGAAAAACTCTCGGGATTGATCTTGCCGGCGAACAGTCCTTACCTGAGCATGATAATACCATTTTAGTAAAAAAGACTGATAAGACCGTACTATTTGCTGCTGCAGTAACGGGAGAATTATCACATGAAAAGAATATACTGAAAATTATCAACTCAAAAACATTTAATTCAAATATTAACGAAGAAACTGGTGATGTTATTTTTGCCGGCGATCTGATTATTAACGGAAATATAGAAGAAAACCGCACTGTAAAAGCAGGCGGCTGTCTTACTATTAATGGAGATGCAGGCGTTTCGCTTATTTACACTAAAGAATCGCTGTTAATGGGCGGCGGAATAAAGGGAGAGGGACGCGGAACTGTATGGTCAAAAAATGATATTGCACTGCATTTTGCCGAAACAGCCCGTCTGCTAGCAGGCAGAAATCTTCATATTGACCGCTATTGTTTCCGATGTATTGTAAAAACGAATGGACGGCTTTCGCTTACCGGAGAGCCGGGCAGTTTTATCGGCGGCAATGCCCACGCAGCAGCCGGTGTGTACGCCCGTAATCTTGGAGACTATAAAACAGTCCGTACTATTATTTCATTCGGTCAAGATTATCTTGTAAAAGATAAAATTGAAGTGTATGAAAAAGAAGTACAATCGAATCTTTTGGAACTCACACAAATTGAAGCGGAACTAAAAGATGAAACCATTACAAAAGACCGGCTGCAGGAGTTACGGGAGCAAAAGGTTGCACTTTTAAAATGCAATACTGCATTAGGCTTAAAGATTTTTAAATTAAAAGAGCATTTTGAAACGCATATTAAGTCCGAAGTGCGGGTTACCGGTACAGTATACCCCGGTGTTATTTTGGAAAGCCACGGGAGATATTTTGAAATCCGCGAGCCGATGTATCATGTTGTATTTACGTTTGATCAGGAAAAGGGCCGAATACTCTGTAAGCCGATAGAAGAATCGGGTACTGAAGAGTAGACCTTTTCGATAACTTTGTTTCTGAATTGGTATGCTCCTCAGGTACACGCTGAAATGACGAGGGTACAAATTGCAATCTATCTGCCGATGCAGCGGCAAACCAGATGGTGATTGATAGAGAGTTTTCGTTACTAACACGTTACATGCATTCTCCAGTGTTAGAAGCTGCATGGAAGCGGTATTAACGGTTAATACGTGCACTCGCACGCACGATTAAAAACTTTTTCGGATG
>JBQMYW010000005.1:0-75770 GCA_052173295.1 Treponema sp. | reverse complement strand
CGGTCATAAACAGATACAAGCCGACCGGCAGTACAACAAGGAGCGTGGACGGCAGTACTTCCATTGCAGCCGTCATCGCAAAACATACACTTAAATACCAATCAAGCATTGAGTCCCGATTATCCTCTACCGCTTTTTGGAATTTATCATACGATGAAGCTGACTTGTTAAACGCTTTAATTACCTTTATACCTTGAATATATTCGACAGCAGCAGCATTCATTTTTTTTGATGCTTCGATGTAGCGTTTTGATTTTGCCTCGTAATCTTTCATCATGAGCATAGAAAAAAGCATACCAAGCGGCAGCGTCGCCAAATTAGCAAGTCCAATCTTCCAGTTCAATATAAAAATAATAGTAATGATAACAATCGGAACAATAATATTAGCAAGCACTTCAGGAATAACATGAGCAATCGGCTTTTCCATTTTATCCACTGTTTCTACTACAAACTGCGACCACTTACCGCTGCTTTGTTCTTCTATTGTACCCATAGAAAGGCGGCTTAATTTTTCTACTACCTGCCTGCGGGTATCTTCTATAATACCGAATGCTAAATTATGAGAACCGATTGTAGACACGGAATGCCCTGCAATCGCTCCAGTAAAACCTCCGAGAATAAGCCCTATATATGGTAAGAAAATCCGATAATCCGTTACACCGTTTATTAACTGCGTAACAATAGATGCAACTGCAAAGTATGGAACAATGCCACATGCAACACCAATAATTGCTGTAATTATTGAAAATAAGATCGCACTGATATGTTTTTTTAAAATATGCATAAGAACTCCCGCTGCAATGTATCACTTAGCTTACAACATTACAAAGAAAAATTCAAGATATTTTCTAAAACGGAAGTTTTCAAACGGTATAAATGGTTTTATATGTTGTTTAAAAAAATGTCAGTTTTTCAAAAAAAAAGCCAATAGGCAAAACCTATCGGCTTCGATAACAAACTTCCTAATTACAACTTACCGTGAGTAATATTCAACAACATATTGAATATTACCAACAGGCTGAATATCAGCAGCGGCAGGAAGTGTTAAAACTGTAGCAGAAAGATTTTGATCATCTACTGAAAGCCATGAGCCTTTCACTCCCTGTACAGCACTCAAATTGTGGCGGATAAGATTATGAATGCCTTTCTTATCCTTTACAGTGATTACATCGCCGGCTTTTATCCGCATAGAGGGAATATTTGCAGGCTTTCCATTAACTAAAAAATATGCATGAGAAACCATTTGACGTGCTTGAGCACGGCTTACGGCAAAGCCCATACGGAAAATGGTATTATCAAACCGCTGTTCAATCAATGAAAGCATATTATCACCGGTAACACCTGCCATCTTAAATGCTTTCTTAAACAGATTGCTAAACTGCCGCTCTGACATACCGTATGCAAAGCGGAACTTCTGCTTTTCTTTTAATTGTTCACCATAAACAGATATTTTTCCCCGCTGCTTAGAACCGCGTTCTTTTCCCGGTGCATTCGGTTTCTTATCTAATAATTTGCTATACTTCGGATTTCCAAAAATATTTGCACCAAAACGGCGTACTAACTTACCTTTTGCCGGTTTTCCAGACATAGTAGAACCTCATGAATAATAATCATAAAATTATACTCTTTATATTTAGGGAACGATTTAAAAGAGTACCGCTGCCGGAAACTATACTTCATTAATAATGAAAGCCGCGTACAGCTCCGGCAGTTTTAGTAGATTACTGCAAAAAGGATTACTTTGTCAACAACTATCCGGCAAAGTATTCGGGGATTATGCATATATCGCACTCTTTTAGTTTTGGTTTGAAGTTTAGACCTGTTCAGAAACGGAGGTTTCCGAACAGTTTTTTTCTTTTTCATGCTCTTGTTGTGCCTGACTTCCCGAAACTATTGACCTTTCAAGCTGTTATCAATATTATCGTAACGATATTTATTTGTATTGAGAAAAAAATGCCTATATATAACTCTATCATGGTATTATAAAGAAAGGTGAGTAAGATGAAGAAACTAAAAATTCCGGCAGTGCCTTCAATAAGGCGTTTGCCTTCATATTTGCACATTATAAAACAGGCACGGTTAGAAAATAATCAGTATATTTCAGGTACTGTTATTGCAGAAGAACTGCATTTAGAACCTATTCAAGTCCGAAAGGATTTAGCCATTACCGGTATAATCGGCAAACCGAAAAAAGGCTATCCTGTCGGCGACCTTATCGCTGCAATTGAGCGGTTTCTCCGCTGGGACACATTACAAAAAGCAGTGTTAATAGGTGCGGGAAATCTTGGTACCGCACTTGCAGGCTACCAAGGTTTTAAAGATCACGGGTTGGAGGTTTGTGCTGCATTTGATAATGATGAACATAAAATCGGCATCCCCATTCATGGAATTCCGGTATATCCGATTACGCAATTAGAAAAATATACTGCGGACATACAGCCTGCTATAGCTATTTTAACAGTTCCATCACCATGTGCCCAAACGATAACTGATACACTTATATATGCCGGTATTGATGCTATTTGGAACTTTACAAATACAAAACTAAAAGTACCGGATCATGTGTTAGTTCAGCAGGAGGATCTTACTTCGGGGTATGCACTGCTTGGGGTAATGATGAACAGCCGCATACAGCAGCCGAGTGAATAGCTGCTGCCGGTATGACTAAGGTTTATCAGGATTATGACCGTATCGGCAGATTGTTTTACAACCGGCTGATAAAACGGTATAAACACTTACGGAAATATGCTAAACGGTGCGGCATTTTTGCCTACCGCATATATGATAAAGATATACCTGAAATTCCGGCAGCAGTGGATGTATATACAGAACACGCAACCGGTAAACGCTATGCGGTTCTTACCTATTATGAATCCGGTCGGTATATACGTATGCCGGAAGAAGCAGCATCTTTTATAGAAGAATTAACAAAGCAAACCGGTGCTGTACTGGACATAGAACTGGAACAGATATGTATAAAACACAGAAAAAGACAACGCGGTACTGCACAGTATGAAAAATTAGCAGAAATAAAAAAAGAAATTATTGTTCAAGAGGGGACATGTTTATTCAAAGTTAATCTTTCAGATTATCTTGATACCGGTTTGTTTTTAGACCACCGCCCTACCCGGCTTCTTATTGGTAAGACAGCTTCGGGGAAAAAAATATTAAATCTTTTTTGTTATACGGGGGCATTTTCCGTACATGCACTACGAGGCGGGGCACAGCATGTTTGTTCGGTTGATTTATCAAAAAAGTATTTGCAGTGGGCGGCAGATAATGCAGCTTTGAATGGTGTGTATGATTCTGCCCGTGCACACTTTGAGCAAAGCGATGTACGGGTATTTTTACATACTGCATGGAAACAAAAAAAGAAATGGGATATTATTATATGCGACCCGCCGACATTTTCGAACTCAAAGCGTACAGTGCAATTTTTTGATATAAATCGGGATTGGGCACCGCTTATTCAAGAGTGCTGCCGTGTATTGGAAAATAACGGTGTACTGTATTTTTCAACTAACTCACGAACATTGACATTCTCGCAAGAAGAGTTGGGAGAACCGGTAAATACTCATCAATTTCACTATGATACACGAATATACACAATAAAAGACATAACTGAACAATCTATTCCTGAAGATTTCCGGAATAAAAAAATTCATCGGCTTTGGGAAATTACTCATACTCAACCTGTTTGACACTTTCGTTTTCAAACAAGTCTATTGTACAGGCGGCATTATGATATATCAGTATTTTTATCATGGCAAAGATGTACCGTGTATTCATACCGGTCTCAGTCCCCGTTCATTCGCACAGTCAAGGCTGACTGCACTCATGCATGAAACCGGCTATCGTATTAAGCCGGACGGCAGTGCACTACCTTTTACGCTTGATACAACCTTTTGCATTGTTGAACATGACTGCGAATGGATTGTGCTTCCCCTGCCCTTTGATGACGGAACACCGCTTACCGCTCACCATAACGGTATGGTAGCTGCACTGCCTGATTCTCCCGTGCCGCTTACTAAAAAAGCTATTGAGGCGGCACACCGTATTTGTTGTTTGTTTGCAAATCTTACCATTGCTGTTGAAAAAAAAACAATCCCGCCGGCATTTCTGTATGCAGCAGCGGCAGCAGGTGAAATCTGCTTTTTGTCAGGTCAAGGCGGAGAACTACTAGTACTGCCTCCGCATCTGATGATTTGCTGCAGGAATGCCCATACGGAGTGTGCAGCCTTTTATGCTGCACAGGTACATCCAAGGGGGCAGGAAGCGGCAATGAAAGCGGTTGCTTTTTTTCTAGCGGCAATGCTCTACCGCTGTTTAAGCGGCTATCAGCCGTTTTTTACTGCACTCACCCATTCGGCATCCGGTACTCGTTCAAATAACCCCTCTTCTGCAGAAGCAGTTATACAAAGCATACAGGCTTCCGCTTTTGTACCGTTTAAGATTCTGTGTCCGGCAAGCAGCACAGTACTGGCATATACGCTTGATGCCGGACTAAGGCTCGGTGCAGAAGCAGCCGCTGCAGAAGCAGCATGCTTGCATACTAACCGCCCTCCGCACTCTGCAGAATCAATAGTACAACAGCTGTGCAGCTTAGGCGGACAAAACCAGTTCTCCGTATCTGATACTGCAGCCGATCTACTGGAGGATGATGTACCTCAAGCAGATGAACCTCAAATATATTCATCTAATAGTGTCAGAATTTTTATACAAAAACAGCAACGAAAGCATACATGCAGATACTTTTTTAGAAAATATATCGGTAAACTCGCAGCAGCTGCCGCCGGAATCGCAGTAGTCTGCACGGTCTGTGTGCTTGTGCTCATGCAATGGTACGCACCGCCTGAACATGCAGGAAAACCTGCCGAGGAAGTTGTCCGTTTATTTTACGCTGCAATTAATTCGCTGGAACATGGACAGTTAAGCAATTATACACAAAAATCTGCCGGTACATTATACGAAAAGCCGCTCCTTAATCTGTTTTTTGCTGCAACAATGCGTGAAACATTTGAGCGGAAAAAACCGTATTATACTCCGGAGGAATTTCTCTCGTTATGCAAGAATACTTATGCGAATATACCGGCAGACAGTAAAAAAGAACTGCTCTACCAAAAAGGTACCGCTGCTTTAAAAGGCGGTGCGGTATATGGATTATCGCATCTAACCATCACTCCGGTAAAAGAAACCGATACCGCCGCTTGTTTTACTGTTTCATTTTATTATTGGCTGCCGATTTTTCCTGAAGAAACTGCAACACAATTACTCAATAGCACACCGGAAGAGCTTGCTGCATATCCCCTCTTTCCTCTGCACATTACATTCCACCGTGATACCGTATACCTCACACATATACATGATGCATGGTACATTAACGAGATAAAAATCGAACAGCGGCAGCTTGAAGCAGACACCGGTGAGCAGCTGTTTGATTATTTTATCGAGGGAAAAGAACTGCCCCGCTATTTACAAAGTGAAAAATAGCCGGCAGTGTACGATACCCTGTTCAACACCATCAAACAGGTCTCCTCTTAATCCCAGCAGCCGGTATGAGCAAGACATACCGCAAGAGCTGCGGCAGCAGCAGTTTCTGTCCGTAAAATTCTGTGTCCCATTGTATACACGGTGAATCCCTGTGCAGCAAACAACTGCCGCTCTCGATTGCTCCAACCGCGTTCACTGCCGACAGCAAGCAGCACCGGCTGCCCCGCCTGAGGCTTTAACAAAGAAAGCGGATAATAGCGGGGAGAAACCTTACCGCTACCGGTATAGTCCTCTTGGTGAAGCCGCTTAGGAACATCAAGTACCGCTTTTAAGCTGCACTCCCCTCCTTTATCAGCATACATTTCAAAAAAATGATCTAAACTTTCAAAAATAGCTGCCGCAGGTATTAACGTTTCCCCTGCTTGACAGCAGCCATCAGTTAAAAGCCGCGTAACCTCCGGTACACAGGCAATATCTGCTTTCATATACGACTTTTCGCCTAAATCAGTTCCTGTCAGATAGATTTTTTCAATGCCGAGCCCTGCAACATCACGGAGTATTCGCCGTAACTGAATAGGACGGGGAATACCCAGTATAAGCTGTATAGGAGGCAGTGGTATACTGTCTGATTGCGGGAAAAAAGTACCTGTAATAGCATCTTCCGAAAATGCAGTAATTGTTGCGATTCCTTTTTTTCCGTTAATAATACCTGCTGTAATGCTATCGCCAACAGTACATTTAAGAATTTTTTTGATATGACGGAACCGTTCATCCTGCCGGCGGAATACAAACGTACCGCTCGTTATTTCTTCATTTTTTATAAGAATGATATTCATTATGTTATACCTGTATTATGAAACCTGACTTTTTTCTCTATGTCCGGCGGATTCGTTTAAAAAGCTCTTCGCGTGTTAAGGTTATCCATAAGGGTCTGCCGTGCGGACACAGCGGTTCCGGCAGTGCAAAGGTTTGTGCAGCTAAGCGGTGCAATGAGGCAGGGTCAATCAAAAATCCATCCTTACATGCAGCCCGGCACGCGGCGGAAGCTAAAATGCTATCCAAAATATCGCCTGCATGTTTATGTGCATCAGTAATATCCGCTGCAAGGTCTTGTTCAGTGCCTACCCATCGTGCGGGTACTGCGGTAACCTGCCATACCCCGCACCCCTCATCAACAACCGTAAATCCTGCTTGCAAAAGGAGATTTTTATTCAAACGGATAAGAGCATCATCTGCAGGGGATTCGGTGATAATCCGGTACGGAACCAGTAACTCTTGGCTGCCGCCGGTGTTCTGCTTGAGCTGTTCAAAAATAATTCTTTCATGGGCAGCATGCTGATCAATCAGATACAGTGCATCATTTTTTTCTACCGCAATAAAGGTTCCTGCCACCTGTCCGAGTAATTTAAAATCAGCAGGGGGAATATCGAAAGGAGCAGTACTGTAAACAGAAACAGGAGGCGGCAGTATCTGTTCACAGAATCTTCCGTACGCAGCACGGGGTTCTCCTATCTGCTGGCTGTCTGCATTCGTAATAGGCGATTCGCGTACCTGCTGACTATCAGTATAGGGATTACAATACCGGGAAGCGGCATCTTGAGTGCCGATAGAGGCTGCCGGTACCGGCTTACCAAAGGAAAAGCCCGCTTCTTTTTGTGCAAGGGCTTCACCATAACGGCGGTTCCGCTCGCTCCATGCGGCATATTCCGGCTGCTGCCGGATTTCCGAAGCAGAGAACGGTAATGGAGCAGTCATTTCAGGAGTATATTTTTCCTGTAGGAGCGTTGCAACAGTATGCTGCCGGTAAAAGGCGGCAACCGTACTGCTGATTGCATGGTGAATTTCTCCATAATCTTGAAAGCGGGCTTCTTTCTTTGCCGGATGAATATTAAAATCAACACGGGCTGGGTCTACCGTCAAGAAAATAAAGGCAACCGGATGCCCGCCGTTTGGAAAATAGCCCTCGCTGCCGTATTCAACCGCCTGTACCAGCCCAAACTCGCTAATGCGTCTCCCATTAACAAAAATAAAGATAGCCCGCTTATCACTGCGGATTACATCCGGACTGCCCAAAACTGCTGAAAAAGAAAATGATGCAGTAGTGTGTTCTATCTGAAAAAAAAGCTCATCAGGTTCCTTAAAAGAAAAGGCATCAAGACAGCGTTCACGGAGTGTTGCACGGGATAGCAGTGTAAAGCGTTCTTTACCGTCAATGATAAAACGCATTTCAGTTTGATGATGCGGCAGTGCTTTATCAAGAAATATTGTGCGGCACAGATTTGTTTCTGCAGATGCACGTTTCAAAAACTGCTTACGTGCCGGAAAATTCTCAAATAGCCGCTCTACCTGTACAACAGTTCCCGTATTCAAGCGAGCGGGAACAAGTGTACCAAGCTGGAGTTTCCACGCTGCCGGTCCCTCACGCGTTGACGTAATTTCTAAATCGCTCACTGCTTTTATCGACGAAAGCGCTTCTCCGCGGAAACCAAGGCTGCGGAGTGCAAGTAAGTCTTCAGCTGTTTCTATTTTGCTGGTAGTATGGGTATCGGTGCAAATGGCTAAGTCTTCTTTTGTCATTCCGCAGCCGTTATCCCGCACCCGAATACAGTCAACGCCTCCGCCGATAATTTCTGCTTCGATCTTTGTAGCCCCTGAATCAATGGCATTATCCAATAGTTCACGGATTACGGCGGCAGGGCGGTCAATCACCTCTCCGGCTGCAATTTTCCGTGCCGTTTGTGTATCAAGCGGCTTAACCGGCTTATACATCGCTGCTATCATGATTCAAACGTGCCGCCGGAAAACAATTCTAGTTCAGGACTATCCGAAGCTGATACCGGCTGATTCATCAATATTTGCACTTTACTTTCAATTTTATCAATATCTTTTTCTAGTGTTTTCGCGAGTTTTATGCCTTCTTCAAAAAGAGCTACAGCATCTTCAAGCGGAATTTCAGTGTCTTTAATACGGTCATTAATTTCCTCCAGCCGTGCAAGCCGCTGCTCAAATTTTTTCATACCCATACCGCCTTACGAGATATTAAGGAGGTGTCATTGCCGCCGGCAATGACACTCCCGTCGAGTTTAAAATTAAGTCGTTATACAGTAATGACTTAATTTTAAACATCGCAGGGAAATCTAAGAAAACTATCCAACAGATCTATTGATCTATATTTTTGAAAACCGATTCATCTATCCAGCCTTTTTTTTGTCCGCTTTGCACAAAATACCATACACCACTTTCTCCGATAATAGTCTTTTTCGTTGCGGTAACTGCTGTATCAGCAGCTGCTGTATGCACTATGCGTGCATCAGGAGAGGCTGGAACACTTAACATATTGACATCAGCTGCAAGCTGCATCTTTTTATTAATCTTTTCAACCTGAAGTGTTTTTAGATATGCCTCTTCCGCAATAATCACCTCGGTAAGATTTTGCAATTCGGCGATTGTATCTGTGTAAGCAGAATTAAGCTCTATCGCATTTCGGTACAATTCTGCACGGATAGTATCATTCCTCGATTCAGAGGCAATGTGTGCAAGCAGCATCGCCTCAACACTTAACGAATCAAGCTCAATAGCATCGCGTTTAATATATTTATTTTTTACCACCCATGCACTTGATAACTCAGGGCAATATGCTGCAATCTTTACAAATTTATCGTTTTGTTCAAGACTCTCTTTATCAACTGCAACAATAAAAAACTGCGGAATAATCTCATCAGTTGCACCGGTTAAGGTATCGGATTTATATAAAACCGTATTTTGAGCAGACACAAAAGCAGGAACAGTATCCGGCTCATAACAATAGTCCTGAATCCAATATTCTTTTCCTTTTAATTCAATATGAAAAAAAGTCCGTTTTTGACCGTCTGCCCGTACAGCTGCTTTTTTTGTACCTAAGTATACAGCAGTATCACCAAGAACAGCTTCACTCTGCCACTTCATCTGTCCTTCATCATTTTGAAGATATAAACCGGCCTGACTGGTATAAATTACCCCTACAGAACGATCTTTACGGGGATATTCATCTGCACTTACCTGTTCCGCAGCAGCTGTATCCTCAAGATCGGCAGTATTCTCAGGCTCCGGCTGTGTATGCTGAACAATCTGTCCGCTCTGTTGTTCCGGTATATTCTGCTTTGTACACGCTGCAAACAGCAGAAACATCATAAAAGCCAACGCTTTGCACAGTCCCGGTATAGCATTGAATCTTTCTTTTTTCATGGTTATTTCTCCTCTCGTATATGACATTATTAAAAAAATATTAACTGCCTATTTTTCCATACTGTTGTCTATCTTGAAAATATAACACAATTATTTTATCCTGACATTTTATTGGATAAAACATTTCATAATAGCCATCAAATGCACTAAAGTTTTTTTCTAATGTATTATTTTGAAAAACTTTTTCTAAGTATTTCCGCTGTTTTATATCACTTTGAAATACAAAATTAACTTTATTAAGATCGTCATCATTTTTTAAGTAGTAGTACCGCTCAAATATCAAAAATACAGGAGCATCATTAATTACATCGCTCACAACTATCGAAACATCAGCATAATTTCTATCGAGTTTTGATAATAGATTGAGGTGTGCGGCAGTATTGTTTATCCACTCTTTTGTAAATTCATAGTGTGCCAGCTCATCAATGACAGTTTTGTTACCGGCAACTATTGATTCGGCAGATTGCACTAATATACGTTCTTTTTTATGGGTTGTTACATAATCTCCCAAAAATAACAAGAGTGCAAGTAATGGAAATACTATAAGAAAACAAGCCAAAAGTATTTTACTACTGGTTTGTTTTATATCAGCTGTATCACTATTATGTTTTTCTGCTATTCTTGTTAAATTAAACATAATATTCGTAATGAGTGCACCAAACAGTAAGGCTAGTATTCCTAATATGCTCAAATAAAATGTTTCCGTCAAATTTTCTCTAAAAACTTTTAAACCAAAAACATTCATCACAATAAAAGTGAATACCCAATAACATAATGCAATAACTGATATAATGCATAACATATTGCTCATTTTTACAATTTTTTTTGCTGTCATAGATTCCTCGTAGAGTATACTCTTGCAGAGTATACTATTCAAGATGCATGGTATGTACAAGAGCCGCCGTATCTTTTTTAAACCATGAAAGGGAACCGCCGTAATTTAAGCTGATAATATATCTATCAGTAATAACAGCTTTGAACGGTAATGCATAATCACGCGGTATTTTTTTCATCTTTTTATGCGATTTATCAAAATATACTAAGCTATCTTTTCCAAGATTTGTAATGAGTGCATCAGGTGTTTCGGTAATAAATGCCCGTAAGTCTTCATCTTTATATGAAAGCATGGTTTGAAATGTACTTTTTGCCGGTGCTTCCGTGTTGATATGCATACGGATTAACTCTGTTTTATCCTGCGGAGCCGTTTCCAACCGCAAACACGTTGTTTGCGGAACAGACTGCAAAGCAAAGGCAAGCTCACCGGCAAGCGGCAAGTGGATAGTTTCACCGGTATGCAGATTAATCAGAAAAAGCGGACAGCGGGTTGCATCTGCACTACTTTTTGAAACCAGCAAGAATGTTGTGTTAAGCTGTACAGCATCCTGCAGCCCCGCTGCTTTGTATTCAAAGAACTTTTTTCCCGTCTCTCCATGCAGCAGCAGTACACCGCTAAAGGCATGCACAACAGCGATTGTATCGTTATATACGGTTATAGAGCCTATCCGCTCTTTAGGATTATAGAGAACAACCGCTTCCTTCCCCTGCTCTACATAATATACCGGAAAACGTCTCACGGCAGACCACAGGAGAAAACCGTTTTTATAGGGAGTGCATCTATCTGCTCCGGGATTTTTTTCCGTGTAGAGCTGAGGCTGCTGCTGCGGTTCAGCAATTCTGTATAGTGCTGTAGAAGTAAGGACATACAGTTGCTCATCCTTTACCGCAATATCCGCAATATCCTGCGGAGTGTCTTCCGTTACTGCAGCAGTTTCAACCGTTTTATCGGTGTTAAGATGTAACCGGTAAATATGACCGTCTCCGGTTCCGGCAATAATATCGGTTCCTGTATTCCGTGCAGCGGTAATAACTGCTTTTTGAGCAAGGCGAAACGGTTCAGATTTTTTGTTACCGCGGCATATATGCCATGTATACGGTGCTGTTCCCTTTTCAATCCATACCGGTACAGTATCAGTAATTTTTCCTGCAAATAGTGCAGAAGCCGCCGGATAAGTTTCTGTAATTTCTCCTGAAGCTGCCTGTATAACCAATACAGTACCATTTTTATATCCGGTAATCATGGTATAATTTTTAAAAAGTTCAGGATTTTGCAGTTTATCTTCAGTTTCATACTGGGTGAGTATTGTTTGTTTTTTTACATCAGCATACACAAGCCTACCGGTTTCGCCATACGTTACAATACTTTTTTCACTTGGTCCCGTTGCAGCAAGCAGCACAATACCCGGCGGCTCTTTGTAAATAGGTTGTACTGTTCCTTTTTGATCAAGAACAGTAATTCCCTCTACTGAGGCAGTACCAATAAATAAGTATGAACCGTTTGCTGACCATGAAAGTGAAAGAACTGCAGCGGTAAACCGTTTTGCATAAAGCTGTTTTTTCGCTGTCCAGTCCCATACGGAAATTTTGTGGACACTAAATTCATCTGTTTCATATAACGCAATATGCTGCTTCTTTGGATGCACTGCGATGCGTTTAATTGGAATATCGGAAACCTGATAGGTTTCTCCCTCCAGCTGCGGATAGGTATACCGGCTTACAAAGCCGTCTTTACCGGCAGCAAAAAATACGGACGCAGAATCGCCGGTACCTATTGCGGTAACCCCGCCCTTAAAGATATGCTTTCTAAGCATCTGCTGTTTAGCGGCGGAGTGCGGCGGTTTTACCGAAGTATTCCCCAGCTGCATAGGAGAACCGGCTGGTGCCGTATCCGTATCAGGAGTTGAAAGCGGCTGGTTTTCTGCCTCCCCTGCCCTATCAGCTTTTACACCGGTATCAGCTGCGTCCGGCGGCAGCGGTACAGCCGATGCAGCAGTCTGTTCAGACAACTGCGTACTGGAAGTATGCGGCTGAGAAAGCTCTTGTGCAGCAGCCATGCTGCCGAATCCGCCGTATATGCAGCAAAACAGCAAGAGAAACATACAAATTAACCACAGCTTTTTAGCCCGCAGCTTGTTAGGCATACCGTTCCTCCTCAACCGCGATATTTTTATAGGAAAGATACTGCCCAAGCTGCAGTGCATTAAAAACATCTTTATGCTTACCGTGCCGATAATCGGATTCAACAGCATGATACAAGCTCACAGGCACAGTGAGAACTGCAACTTCATGCTCCCGCATCCCGTGTACATGGAACTCAAGATTTTCATCAGCAGTAAGAGCCTCAAATACTATCATCATTTTCTGTGCATGTGCCTCTTTTTTACTCGACAAGATGAAAAACTTGACCGCTTCGATAATAAGCGGATTCAGTGCAGCTGAAAGCACTGCAACCCGATCAGCGAGTTCAGGGTAACCGATAACAGGTATGTGATGTTTTTTAATCGTTATTTTTTTATTTGTTTCAAGATCAACCCGCTGTTCCCCTGCACAAAGGGAGCGGTATAGCATTCGTTTTGTTTCAGGAACAAACAGGAGTGTTGTATTTTTCGACTTCCATAAAAACTCTGTTTGCAGCTCAATGCTCATTTTTGATGCACAGAAAGGACACGTATAGGAAAGAAACACCCCTGTTTTAATCTGTTCGATAATATTCGGCATTGCATCAAGATCAATTGAAGTTTCTACCGTTTGTTCAAAAGAATATCCGCACTTGCACGTGATTTTCTTTAGCATGCTGCTACCCCATAAAATAGTTAAAGTCTGCCCATACTGCAAAAACAAATAAAATAGCAATAAAACCAAAGCCGATGAATTGAACTGCATAGAGCACACGCGGATGAATTTGCCGGCGATATACCCATTCTAAAAAAGCAAATAAAATCAATCCGCCATCCAAAACAGGAATAGGTAATAAGTTCATCAAAAATAATGACACACAGATAACAGCAATAAACTCTGCAACATTAACAATTACCGCACTTGCACCGGCTTGCATACTCTCTTGTGCAACACTTCCTAGCATTGCACTAATCCGGACAGGTCCTGCAACCGCATCGGATACATTGATACCTTTAAAAAGAAGCAGCAAACTTTTCACAGTGAGCTGCATGAGTGTTCCAGTCCGGCTTATACCGGTTTTCACAGCTGTAAGAAAGCCGGTACCCGGCTCAGTAATTTTCAGTGTTTTCCACCCAATACCAAGGTCTACAAAGCCGTTTTCCGTACGGACGATATGGACAGGAAGCTCCAGCACCGTTCCGTCCCGCCGAACCGTTGCTTGAATCGTTTTTCCGTTAAAATCTTTGAAAAAATATTGCAATGCAATATAATGTTCTAAAGGAATTCCATTGAAAGAAAGAATATAATCACCGGCTTGAATCCCCGCAGTATCAGCCGCAGAATCTTTTCGGACTGTGTGTACTTCAAGCGGGATATATTGAAAAATGCCAAGCTGTCCTGCTCCTGTTTTTTTATTCAGCTTTGTGCATATTTTTTGAGAAAACTGTACACCTGCCCGCTCGATCAGAAAAGGTAATTCTTCATCAGGGTGTAAAGCAACCGCTTGCTGTATATCGGCAAAGGTTACCGTATCAGCAGTACCAATTTTGAGAATGCGGTCGCCTATCTCCAGTCCTGCAGTACGGGCAGGAGATTCATCGTCATGCTCAAAACAATACACTGGTACAATACGGTTGTCAGTTGTGTAATACGTTGTACCAAACCCGCTTACCACTGCAAGAGCAATTGCAGCTAAGAGCAGATTCGCAAAAGGACCGGCAAAGGCAATAATAATCCGTTTGACAGGATGGACACTAAACATACTTTTTTCTTGATAGGGAATATGGGAAAGTTTTTTCTCAAGAGCTTCCTTAAACGCATACTCACCTTTCATACCGCAATATCCGCCAAGCGGAATAATAGACAACCGGTATTCTGTTGAACCGTACTTCTTTTTGAACAGTGCAGGTCCCCAGCCTATGGAAAAACTTTCCACTTCAACCCCGCACAGTTTTGCAGCAAGAAAGTGTCCGAGCTCATGGATAAAAACCACTATTCCCAATATCAGAAATCCTATCACAACCTTTATCATACAATGAATATCCTTATTTTAAAAATTCCCGGATAACAGCCCGTGTACAGCGGCGTGCTTCAGCATCTATACAAAGAACACCCGATATATCGGAAGGTTTCGCTGTCCAATCCTTTGCCAAAACCTGTTCGGTAATTGCCGCAAGGTCTGTAAATCCAATGCCGCCTTTCAAAAATACTGCAACCGCTTCTTCATTAGCAGCATTAAAAGCGATTGGATATGCCGCTTGCTTTTTTGCAGCAGCAAAGCCGAGCGGTAACAACGGGAACAAATTACTCCGCGGCGGTTCAAAATGTAAGTCAAGCACTTGTGTAAAATCAAGCGGCTGAAGATAGGCCGGCGGCAGTGCAGGATATGAAAGTGCAGTAAAAATCGGATTACGCATATCAGGCGGGGACAGCTGAGCATACACTTCCCCGCTCGTCAATTGTACCAGTGAATGCACAACACTCGACGGATGTACGGTAACAGTTATTTTATCCGCCGGTACATGAAAAAGCTGCACTGCTTCGATAACTTCCAACGCCTTATTTGCTAAAGTAGCGGAATCTATGGTTATTTTTGCTCCCATACGCCATGTAGGGTGCTTTAAAGCATCTTCCACACAAACTTTTTCCAATTGCTCAGCTGTCCATGTCCTAAAAGGACCGCCCGATGCAGTAAGAATAATCCGCTCCAGATGCTCTCTCCCATGTGCTTTCAGCAAACTATACAGAGCAGAATGTTCAGAATCAACAGGAATAATTGTAGAACCGTGAGCAGCTGCCTGTTTTTGCAAGAGGCTACCCGCCATTACAATACTTTCTTTATTTGCAAGACCGAGTACCGGATGAAAAGCAAGTGCATAAAATGAGGCTTCTAAACCGGCAGCACCGGCAATACCATTTATCACAACATCCGCCGGAGTATCCTGCAAGAATGATTCAATATTCCGATAGGGGCATTGCACATTCCGTGCAGCATTTTCATCGGTAACGATAGAATGCTGCAACTGAAATTCCGTTTTTAATACTTCAAGCAACGCGGTATTGGTATGCACGGAAACACCGGTTAGGGTAAATAAATCAGGAAAATTCCTGATAATATCAATGGTATTTTGTCCGATTGTTCCGCTTGCCCCAAGGACAATTATGTTCTTTTTTCTCATATTTATCTGCCGGCACAAAGAAGATAGGTGATATAAAAAACAGGGGCTCCAAGCAGAATCGAATCAATACTATCCATAATTCCCCCGCGTCCCAAGATAATAGCACCTGAATCTTTCATATTTGCTGACCGTTTTATTACTGACTCAATTAAATCACCAAAAATACTGGCAACCGATGTTGCAATAGCAATAATAGCAACACTGAATAGAGAAAGAGAAAATTGATTACGGAATAGCATTACTGTCAGTACAGCAACGAGTGCAGAACCAGCAACGCCGCCGATAAATCCAGCAATACTTTTATTCGGACTTGCCGGGACAAAGCCCTTATTTGATTTTCCAAATAACACACCCGACAGCCATGCCATAGAATCGCAAGTAAAAATAATAATAACAAACAAAGTAATAATTTGTGCAGCACCATCCCAACGGGTCATCTGCGACACAAAAGAAAGGAAAAAGCCCGGATAAAACATCATAAACACACCGGATACTATCCGCTCAATACTTTTTTCAAATGGTTTTCTAAATGAATAAATAATTTCTACAAAAAAAATAAAATAAATACCAATACTAATAGTAAATAATGCATCAATCCGCGGAAAAATCTGAATAGCATCTAAATACGAAATAAGCGGAAAAATACTCCCGCCTACTAAAAGCACAGGGAACGGATACAGAGAAACCCGCTTTGACAGCATTGTGTATATTTCAGCCACTGCAGTAAAAGTAACGGCAAAAATCAGTATATGCAGACATAAAAAATGGTAGTACGGCAGAAAATACACCACACTGAGAATTGCAGGAAAGCCGACAAAAAAAACAGTAATCCGTTCCAATAATTTTTTTACATTCATACGATGCCTCCGAATCTTCTTGTACGGTGCTGATATACCTCAATTGCTTGCCGCAAGTGGTCAGGAGTAAAATCAGGCCACAGAACATCGGTAAAATACAATTCTGCGTATGCGGTTTGCCAAAGCAAAAAATTACTCAACCGCTGTTCTCCGCCTGTGCGTATAAGTAAATCAACCGGAGGTATCTGAGCCGTATCGAGTAAGGCTTCAAAATCAGTTTCTGTAAGTGTTTGTACATTCTCAGGAGCAATTTTCCGCACTGCCCGTACAATTTCATCTTTACCGCCGTAATTAACAGCAAGCTGTATCACCGTACCGGTATGCTCTTTGGTTTCTTCAATAGCTCGGCATATATCAGCTTGCAGTTCCAGCGGCAAAGCATCTCTATTCCCAAGATGTCTAATCCTCATATTATTTGCAGCATAAAAATCAAATTCTGCACATAAATGCTTTCGGATAAGCCCCATTAAAAACCCTACTTCTTGTTCGGTACGCTTCCAATTTTCAGTAGAAAAAACATACAAGGTAATATACGCAATTCCCATATCAGAGGCAGCTTTTACAATACGCTTTGCTGCTTCCAAGCCTTCCGTATGTCCTTTAGTCCGTGCCAATCCTCTTTGCTGTGCCCACCGTCCGTTACCGTCCATAATAACGGCAATATGCTGTAAATTCATTAGCTTTCCAGAATTTCTTTTTCCTTTTCAGAAAGAATTTTATCAATATCAGCGATATGATTATTTGTTACTTTCTGGAATTTATCTTCTGCGGTCTTCAGTTCGTCTTCACTCATAAGACCTTCTTTTTGCATTTTTTTTGCTTCATCAATACCATCACGGCGGATATTTCTAATGGCTACACGGCACTGTTCAGCAAGGTTCTTTGCCTGTTTTGCCAATTCCTTACGCCGTTCTTCCGTAAGCGGCGGAATAGCAATGCGGATAATTTTTCCATCATTTGCGGGATTAAGAGAAAGCTCTGACTTCAATATTGCTTTTTCGATTTCCGGCAAGAGCGACTTTTCCCATGGCTGTATAACAACAAGCCGTGCTTCAGGTATAGAAATACTGGCAACTTGACTCAACGGGGTGGGTTCACCATAGTAATCGACACGCAGCTTATCAAAAAGCGACGCTGAGGCACGTCCCGTTCTAAGCCCGTTAAAATTCTCTTTTAACGATGCAATAGATTTTTTCATTTTTTCTTCATATATATTGTGAATATCACTCATAAACACACCTCTTCTCTCGTAGCATAATTGCCGCAATCTCTTGTTTTCAACTAATGAGAAGGTATCTCTAAAAATTCAATAAGATTTTTAGAGATACCTGTCCGTAATTATTGACCAAGCTGATACACCAACACAGCAGAAAGAGAAATTTCGCTATCAATCTGCTTTGAAATTTCTTTCATTTTTGCTTGTACTGAAACTTTATCGTCCTTTACAAAAGGCTGCTCTAAGAAACAGATTTCAGAAAAGTGCTTATTCAGCTTACCTTTTACAATTCCTTCTTTTACCTTTTCAGGTTTATCCAATGCAGCTACTTGCCCATTAAACACTTCAAGCTGTTCATCAATATATGACTGCTCCACATCCTCTTTTTTGATATAAGCGGGAGTAAAGGCTGCAATATGCAAACAGCAATCGTATGCAAACTCTTTCAAAACCCCGTTTGACACAGCTTCGGGTTTTGCAGACTTGAGTACCACTACAACACCTATCTTTTTATCAGAGTGTACATAATGAGAAATACATTCATCACTTGCAGCATTTACAGCGGTCAGCCGTTTCAAGCTCATGTTTTCGCGAACACGGGTTGCAAGATCAAGAATAATCGCATTCAAGTCTTCCTGAATATCGGTATAGCCTTTATCAAGTGCTGTTTGAGCAACTTTTTCCCCAGCTTCAATAAACTCTGCATTTTTTGCAACAAAGTCTGTTTCACAGGAAAGTTCAACCATAACAGCATTTGAATCGTTAGCTTTTACAACGATAATACCCTCACTTGTAACACGTCCCGATCGTTTTTCAACCGCAGCAAGTCCTTTTTCTTTAAGGTATTTTGCGGCTTCTTTTGCATCGCCATTACATTCCTGCAATGCTTTTTTACATTCCATCATTCCTGCACCCGTTTGTTCACGGAGAGCTTTTACATCAGCTGCTTTAATTTCCATGCTCTATCTCCTCAATTATTTATCATCGTAAAGTGAATCTTCATCAATTAAAGAAGAACTATCATCCACTTCTTCAGTTTCAGGCTCCTTTTCAGTAGGAGTATAGTTTGAATAATCTGTTATTTCTTCATCTTCACGATCTTGATACGGATCAATAGCAGAATCGCTAAATTCTTCATCGCCGTCTTGGAGGTTCTCAATAATTTTAAGCCCGCTTTCGTTATCTGCTTCAATAACAGCATTTGCAATAATCTGTGTAAACAATGAAATTGAGCGTATTGCATCATCATTTCCGGGAATAGGATAATCAATACCTTCAGGATTACAATTTGTGTCTACTACTGCTACAATCGGAATACCCATACGCCGGGCTTCACTGATAGCGATTGTTTCTTTCCGTGTATCAATAATGAAAATAATTCCCGGCAAGTCTTTCATTTCTTTGATACCGCCGAGATTCTTTTCTAACCGTGCTTTTTCTTTTTGCAGCCGTGCTACTTCTTTTTTTGTCAAACTCTCAAAAGTACCATCATTTTCCATTTTTTCAATTCTCTTGAGCCGTGCAAGACTTTTCTTTATGGTTGAAAAGTTTGTAAGCATACCGCCGAGCCACCGGTTATTGACATAAAACATTCCGCAGCGTTCAGCTTCTTTTGTAATAGTTTGCTGTGCTTGTTTTTTTGTTCCGACAAACAGTACGGATTTTCCTGCAGCAGTTGTTTTCCGCACAGCTTCATAGGCTTCGCGGATTGCTGTAATAGTTTTTTGTAAATCAATAATATGAATCCCATTACGCTCTGCAAAAATATATTTTTTCATGCGCGGATCCCAACGTTTTACCTGATGTCCGAAATGAACACCGGATTCAAGCAAATTCTTCATGGTAACAACTGCCATGGTAACTCCTTCACGAGCCGTATTCGGCTCATCCTTCGCTATTTCTCTAACAGCACAGAAACAAAAAACACTGTATTGTTAGGATTATATACGGCTCCCTATATACGGGTTTTAGTTAAAAATATAGCCGTGTTCGCATAAAATATCATATAACTCATAAATTGGCAAGCCCACAATAGAACTATAGGAACCTTCAATACGGGAAATAAAACAAGCGGCTATTCCCTGAATCCGGTAGCCCCCTGCCGCTCCTTGCCATTCTCCCTGATTAATATACCAGTCAATTTCCTCTTGTGAAAGTTTTTTAAATGAAACAGCCGAAGTGTTAATCCGTGTAGAAATATTTTGAGAATAAGCATCGTAACAGCATAATGCGGTAATCACATGATGGGTACGGTTAGAATACCGCTCAAGCATCTGCCGGGCTGCCTCTGCTGAATTAGGCTTTCTCATCGGCTGTCCATCAACAAAGATAAGTGTATCTGCACCAATTACCCATGGTGTTTTAATTTTAAGGGGAGAATGCAGCACTGCCTCCGTTTTTTGTATCGCAAGCCGCTCTACATTTTCTTGCGGAGAAAGCTCTCTTAGGAGGGTTTCGTCAATACCGGAGGGAATAATAATAAAAGGGATATTCAAGTTTTTGAGAATATCCTGACGCTGCGGAGATTTTGAAGCAAGTATTACAGGTTCCATATAGGTAAGTATAGGGGAGGAAGATTAAAAAAGCAAGAAGAATACCGCGGGGACACGGGGGCTCCTTTCATGCTGATACCCTCGTATATGATAAATTTATCCTTGCTCAAATCATGTTTTTCCATTATTATGATAGATATGAGTCAAGTTCGTTTACCAGAAAATCTTTTGGGGTATCATATCCACATGATTGGAATAAAAGGTACGGGAATGACCGCACTCGCGGAGTTATTTGTTTCAAAAGGAGCCCGTATCACCGGCAGTGATGTCAGTGATGAATTCTATACTGATGCACTGCTTCAAAAAATTGGTATATCTGTTACAAGTCCTTTTGCAGTTACTAATATTCCAGCCGATACACAGCTTGTTATTTATTCCCCTGCATACACACCTGAAGAGAATGAAGAACTGGCAGAAACAATTAAAAGAAAACTAACTATAATGAGCTATCCTGAAGCATTAGGGGCTTTTTCTCAATACAGCTATTCAGTAGGAATTGCAGGTGTACACGGTAAAACAACAACAACCGGCATTGCAGGTACGCTGCTTCAAGCACTGCCGTTGGAAGCTTCCGTGCTTGCAGGAAGTGCAATTTCCAATTTTAATGACAGCTGCACTATGATTCACGGTTCAAAATACTTTGTTGCAGAAACGTGTGAATACAAACGGCATTTTTTAAGCTTTCATCCTCAAAAAATTATTCTAACCGGTATTGAAAGCGATCATCAAGATTACTATCCGCAGTATGAAGATATCCTCACTGCCTTTTTGCAGTATATTAACCGTCTGCCGCAGTTTAGCGAATTACTGTATTGTGCGGACGATGCAGGAGCCCGTGATGCTGCTCAATTGATTTTTTCTTCCCGCCCTGACTTAATTTTTACTCCTTACGGAAAAACAGCCGCAGGTGATTATGGAATAAAAATTCACGGTATACAAAATGGGCAGACGGTATTCTCTTTACGGGGCTTTGCAGGAGAGTTCCGTGTCGGCATCCCCGGTGAGCATACTGTCTTAAATGCAACTGCAGCTATTGCTCTTGCAGTCAGTTTATTAAAGGAAGAAAATCCTGAAATTACGGTAAACGATTTAACGGCTATCCGCAATGCACTTGCATCGTTTAAAGGTGCAAAGCGGCGAAGCGAAACCCTTGGAGAAGTAAACGGTATTCTCTTTATGGACGATTACGCTCATCACCCTACCGCAATTAAGACGACTTTACAAGGATTACGCAGCTTTTATCCGAATAAGCGGATTGTTGCTGATTTTATGTCCCATACCTATTCACGGACAGCCGCTTTGCTTGATGAATTTGCTTCTGCATTTTCCGATGCTGACACCGTTATTCTGCATAAAATTTACAGTTCAGCACGGGAAAAATACCGCGGCGGCTTAAACGGAAAAACGCTGTATGAACAGGTGAAGAAAAAGCATAAGCACGTCTATTATTTTGAAGAAATTATGGACGCAGAAGATTTTGTTACCAACGAACTACGCAGCGGCGATTTATTTATTACAATGGGAGCCGGTGATAATTGGAAGCTCGGTAAAAGGCTGTACACAAAAATGGCATACAAGGGCAGCAGTATATGAAAAGCATGACCTCTTATGCGTATTTAGATACGGAAATTCACGGAATTGAGCTTTCGTGTGAGCTTAAAAGCTACAATTCCCGTTTTTTAGATTTGAATATCATGCTGCCGCCGTGGATGGGACAGCTTGAACCTGCTATACGCCGGTACTATACCAACCGCATTGCACGCGGCAAGGTAGAGTTTTATTTGAAAATTAAAAAAGGCGGAAGTGAGCAAGTGATTGTTCCGAATACTTCTCTTGCAGAATCCTACTACCGCTCAATGAGTACCATTGCTGAAACGCTCGGTATGGAAAATCAAGTATCACTCCCGCTCATCCTTACACAAGAAGGAGTGCTGCAATTTGACCGTACATTTAATAAAGAAAGCTGGGAAAAGGCACTGCTTCCCGTACTTAATACACTATTTACTGCATTTGATACCGGAAAAATAACAGAAGGCAAAGCCCTATTTTCAGATATTTCTCATAGCATTATGCTGCTTAAGCAAGCCCTTATATGCATTCAAGACAATGCTGCTGAAATGGAACAGCTTTTTAAAGAAGCTCTCCAGCGGAAATATAGCGAGATCACCGGACAAGAGGCTGATCCTCAGCGTGTTATGCAAGAAATTGGTTTTTTGCTCGTTAAATATACCATTAATGAAGAAATAGTCCGTACATCAGCTCATATTGCAGCTCTTGAAAAAGAGTTACACAGCAATGAAACTCCCGGGCGGAAAATTGATTTTTTGTGTCAGGAAATCAATCGGGAAATTAATACAATCGGTTCAAAAAATCAATTAGCAAAAATCGGACAAGCGGTGATTAATGCAAAAGATGCACTGGAGAATATTAGAGAACAAGCCCGCAATATTGAATAAATTGAACAATCGGTACCGCATTATGTGAGTAAGCCGGTGAAATATTTTAAAACGTAAGGGGAAAAATGTGTATGCAGCAAGAACAGACTATTCAAACAGACTATTACATAGATGAACATAAACCAGTGCGGATTGCTATTTCCGGTGCATCGGGCTGCGGCAATACTACTGTTTCAACATTACTTGCACATACATTACATATTCCCTGCATTAATTACACATTTAGGAATCTTGCACAAGAAATAGGGGTTCCTATGCAGGAAATTATTGAAAAAGCAAAGACTGATCCTCAATATGATAGAATTATTGACAGCAGGCAGGTAGAAAAAGCAATGCAGCAGCCGTGCGTTCTCGGTTCACGGCTCGCAATTTGGCTTTTAAAGGAGGCAAACCTTAAAGTGTATTTATATGCCTCCGCAGAAACACGGGCTGCCCGCATTTTTGAGCGTGAAAGCGGTTCTTTAGAGCACATTAAGCAGTTTACCGAAATGCGGGACGCAGAAGATACCCGCCGCTATAAAGATCTCTACGGTATAGATAATAAAGATTATACATTTGCTGATTTGTGTATTGATACGGAGCAGTATACGCCTGCACTCATTGTAGAAAAAATTATCCAAACATTACTCGATAGAAAACTTATTAGCCGTACAGCAGTATGAATATACAGTCATATTCTGAATTTCAACAGACCATTTTATCCTACTATCATCAGCACGGCAGAGAATTTCCATGGCGGGTAACAGATGATCCGTATGCTATATTGGTGTCTGAGTTTATGCTGCAGCAAACCCAAACTGAGCGGGTAGTAGAAAAATATAGCCGCTGGCTTGAGGTATTTCCAACAGTGCAAACCCTTGCGGAAGCATCGCTTGCGGAAGTTTTGGAACAATGGGTTGGTTTAGGGTATAACCGCCGTGCCCGTTTTTTGCATCAGTGTGCACAGCGTATCTACAATGAACATAACGGAATTGTACCCCGTGATCCGGAAATTTTACAAACACTGCCGGGAATAGGAGCATATACTGCAGCAGCTGTTTCTACTTTCTCGTATAATCTGCCTAATACATTCATAGAAACAAATATCCGTGCGGTGTTTATCTTCTTCTTTTTTAAAGATAGAATAGACATACCGGATAAGGAAATATTTCCGCTCATAGAAGCTGCTGTATATACAAAAAATCCGCGTCTGTGGTACTATGCTCTTATGGATTACGGTGCAGAATTAAAAAAGAAAGTAATTAATCCCAACCGCAAAAGCAGACACTATACGAAACAGTCAAAATTTGAAGGATCAGTACGGCAGGCACGCGGTGCGGTTATCAGAAGTTTAACTGCAACCGGTGCCCAGCGGTACGGAGAACTACTGCACTATAGCCAATCCGATAAGGAATTATTTGAAAAAGCATTATCAGGTTTGATTCAAGAAGGCTTTGTCGCAGAAAAAAACGGTGTGTACACAATCAGCGGTACAAAAACTTAAAAAGCAGGTATAGCGGTGTTCTGTATGATACCGCCTCCTATTACAACACCATTTACCGGAGTACCTTGCCAGAACTCCGGTTCAAGCGGCAATGGCCGGTAAAATACCGCTGCCTGCCCGCATGCTACAGCACGTTCAGGTTCATCAAACACAACACGGACGCTATTTTCATCAAGCGGCACAATACAGGCAGGCTTAGGCTGCTGGCGGTAACGGGTTTTTACCAATGCACGTATCGGCTCCAGCGGCTTTTGCACAATCCAGTTTACTGAATGTACGGTACATTCAGCAGCCTGTAAATACTCTTCCGTACCGACACATACCGTATTATCCGCAGCAGATTTTTTCACTACATACAGTGGATAGCCGTATGCTAACGCAAGTCCGCGCCGCTGCCCTATGGTGTAATGGTGCAAACCGCGATGAGTACCAATAATGGTACCGTTGATGTCAATAAAATTACCCGCAGGGAACGCCTCAGGAACAGTCTGCTCTACAACTGACGCATAATCGCCATTAGGAACAAAGCAAATATCTTGACTGTCTACTTTGTGTGCAGCGGCTAACTGTGCCTGTTCTGCGATTGCACGTACTTGGGGCTTTGTCAGGTTTGCAAGCGGAAATAGGCTGCGGCTTAGTTGATGCTGGTTTAACAGAGCGAGAAAGTAGCTTTGATCTTTTTTACTGTCCGCAGCTTGTGCAAGCAAGAAACGGCTCCCGCTCTGAAAAATACGGGCATAATGTCCGGTTGCGATGGCATCGTATCCTTCTTCCAAGGCTTTTTCTAGAAAATAGCCGAATTTAATATACTTATTGCAGATATAGCAGGGATTCGGAGTTTGCCCGCTCCGGTAGCTGCGGGAAAAATATCCTACTACTTCCGATTGAAACTGTTTACGAAAATCATAGATGTAATGAGGAATTCCAAGCGATTGTGCAGCTGCAGCAGCTTCTTGCATGAGTGCGGCATCTGTTTTTTCATTTCCGCTTAATAACCGCAAGGTAATACCTGAAACCGTATGCCCTTGATCAAGTAAAAGTTTTGCAGCAACGCATGAATCAGTGCCGCCGCTTAAACCAACCGCAATACGCACTCGTGTTCTCCGTTCCGGCATACTGCCGGTTCATTTTGATAGGTATGCACTGCACTCGTCAGTGGCGGATAAAGGGCAGCTGCACAGGCAGATGCTTCATCATGAGATGCTTCACACAGAGAAGCTGCTTGCATAAGCTCTTCATGCAGCAAAGATTCCAACAGCGGCTGCACAGAACACGCATCTGCAAGTTTTCTGAATTTTTTATACGCAGTTGTCCGGTGCAAATCAGTATGACTGTGCAGCCGCTGTTCTTGCTGCATACCGGCACTGTGCACAGCATCTGCCTGTTGCAGTATTTTCGAGGTACCGCACGTCTTTTTTACCGCACGAATAAGAATATTTTTCGGTGTATGACTGGTTTCTATAAATTCCATTATCTGTACATCATACCCGCATGCTTGCAAGATAAGAGCCCGCAGCGTATCAGTAAGCATAGAAGAAAATTGTTCCGTAATAATACCGTGTTCCAAAAAGGGGAAAAATACAGGAGGATGCTGTTTAAAATATTTTTTTTGTTTTTTAAATTGACTGTGCAATTCATGTTGGCAGCAGGGAACTGCAAAAATAATCGGAACATTCCGGCGGACTGCATTTGCCAATGCATAGTCAGTTGCAGTATTACATGCATGTAAACACACCATCATGCCGGTATGCAGCGGCAGCCGGTAGCTTGCAATATCCCCTACAGAAAATGAAAGATGAGAATAACCGCACTGCTGTGCTAAATCGCTGCATTGCAGTATTACATCATTTTTTAAATCGAGTCCATGTACTGATACCGGAAGCTTTTTTTGTTCATGCAAATAATAGTATAACGCAAATGTAAGATAGGCTTTACCGCAACCGAAGTCAGTTATGGTAAACGGCTCCGTTGTTTGTCCGGTATGCTGTTCAATAACCGGTACAATGCTATCAATAAACTCCAAAAATTTATTAATTTGCTTGAATTTGTGATATTTTTCTTTGAGGACTGTCCCTGCTGTGCCAGTAATTCCTTGTGCATACAAAAAAGGTGCATCACTTTCTAGGGAAAGCCGCGTATTTTTTACTGTATCATGTCCGGCAGCCGCTAGTGCTGCAATAGGTTCCCGCCGTATAAGTGTAATTTTTCCTGATTTTTTCCGGACAAACAAGAGCTTTTCATGTTCACCGCTGCATTCAGCATGAGTATAGCAAGAAAAAAACTCTGTTAAGAACTGTACAAGATCAGAACTCTTAACATTCTGATGAAATGCTTTAGTATCTTTGAACCGCTCTATTTGATAACAGTCTTTCCCTTTTAGGATAATTTTCCGTATTCTGATTTTTTTTTCTACTTGAGTAATAGGAGCTGTGAATAGTATGTGTGTACAAAAAACAGCTATACATAATTCCGCAGCTTCTGCAGGTGTTTGAAGCGTTTTCATGGAATACAAATTCTAGCAGAAACAGATAAAAAATACAATAAATCTGTTCTGAAACTTCAGTTTCAGAACAGATTTAATATTTCTTACGGAACATCAGATTTTAATGCTTCATTAGCACTTTGTAAACGGTGTTTTTTATCTTCAGCTTGTACAATATCACTTTGTGCTTTTTCTATCATACGCTGGTAGTCAGTAATATTCTGTTCATAGTGAACAATCGCTTTTTGAAGATTTTGTATCCTTGCGGTTTCTTCGTTAATTGCCAGTTCATTTTCAAGAACTGTGATACTATTCTGCTGTTTTTGAAGCGTTATACATTGTTCACGGATTGTTTCTATACATGCTTGTATATTTTTGTCAGCCGGTAACTGTACCTCGGTATCTTGCGGTACAGCCCGGTGCAGTGCATCAGCATTGGGATAAAATATCCTGAACAAATTTATACCGTGGTCTTTTTCAAGTGTATTGATTGATGCATCAATATCTTTAATATACTGTGTCAATTCATTAATACGGTATTGCGGATTATCAGACACTCCGCACGCTACCAATTCTGCTTCTACTGCAGTGTTTTCTTCGATTAAAGCAGTTTTTCGATTTTCTGCCTCTGCTATTTTATCTGTATACTCATAAAATTGCTCATAAAGCGGATTAAGTGAATCCTGTAATTGCTTATCCGTATATAAGTTTACTACCTGAGGATTTTGCAGCAATGATTCTGATATAATTGTTACAGCTTTTTCAATCTTTTTTTGAGCAGACATATTTTTTGCCTTTAGAACAGTCAACTGTGTACCAATAGACAGTTTTTGCAAAAAATTTGCAGTATTTTTTTGAGTTTCCAAGTCTGTCCGTTCCTGCTCAAAGTTTTTTATCTGTGCCTGTAACGGCTCAATATCTTTGGAAATATCACTAAAATACTGAGGATATACATCATAATATTCCTGAAAGAACAGAACGCTAAATGCCGAAGCAGCTTTTTTTCTCTCTGCGGTATACTCATAGAGCACCTTGTCAACTTCAGCAATAAACTTTTTTAGTTCATTTTGCCGTGTTACCGCTGCTTTTATAGTAATAATGGTTTGAGTATTTTTATCACGAGACTCCCGGGCAGATTGCCATTTTTCAAAGCAGCCGTCTACATCGTACACTGCTGCATTATCCGGTGATTCTTGCCGGTATTTGAATAAGGCTTCCCCGCATTCGCTATAGCATATATCAAGGTTTGCAAGCAATTCCTTGTATACTTTTTTTTCTTCCGCTAATGTCTTTTTCAGATTATCCATACGCTTCCTTCCGTTATTAGACCTATTCGATAACTGTGTTTTCGGACAGGTTTATTAATCGAGTTTAAAGGTATTAATTACCTCTACAAGCTGTTTAATATTTTGTTTGTTTTGTTGTGTAATTGTATTAACCTCCTCTACTGAATTATTAATTTGTTCTGTTCCGCCTGCCATTTCAGCCATACTTCCCGTAATAATATGAGTGAGTGCATCAAGTTTTTTCATTTCAGCGGCAACATCTTTACTGCCTTTCAACATTTCCTCTGAATGAGTTTGTACGGTATCAGTTACTTCTTGGATATTTTTTATAGCTTTTAATATTTCACTGCTGCCGTGCTCTTGGTTATGCATTGCCGCCATTACTTGCGTACTCATTGTTTTTACTTGCTCGGATAAAGAAAAAATAATATTAAATTTTTCTTCAATTATTTTTGAAAAATTTGACAGCATTTCAATTTCATTGATAAAAACCTTTAAGGTTGCAGTAATTGTTTTTCCTTGCAGATTAGATTCCTCGGCTAATTTGCGTATTTCATCGGCAACTACAGCAAAACCTTTACCGGCTTCTCCGGCATGGGCTGCTTCTATTGCGGCATTCATGGCAAGTAAGTTTGTTTGGCTCGCAATATGCTGTATAACGCTTGAGGCCTCAAGAATACTGCCGGATTCTTCTGTAATTTTTTGAGTAACAGCATTTGAGTTGATAATTGTATCTTTTCCGTCAGCAGTTGCCGATGCCAATGTTTTAACAACTTGATCGGTATTTTCTAATGTTTGTGTGATAGCAGTTATATCCGCTGCCATTTGCTCAATTGCAAGAGAAGATGCTTCTACGTTACTGCTTTGTATGTCAATGCTGCTGCTTAAATGTTCAATTTTTTCTATCATTTCTTCAATTGTAGTTGTTGTTTCATTGACACTTGCTTCTTGAGTAAAAACTTGAGTCTTAATTTCCCCAATGTGTTTATTCATTTGATGGATAGTTTCAGTAACATTCGTCATATTACCGGCAAGATTATTACCAACAGATTGCATACTGCCGATACCGCAGTTCATCTGCTGTATGGTATGCTGTATTTTTTCAATTGTTTTGTTAAAGTATTTTGAAAGCAGCATAATTTCATCACGTCCTGATACCGGCAGTCTCACAGTCAGATCACCTTCTCCATCAGAGATATTTTTTAATGCTGTTACTGCAATAGTAATAGAACGAACTATCTTGCCGGCAACAAAAAAACTCACACCAATGCTCAATAAAATAACCAAGCTGCCGATTACTAGGATATTTTTGAAAGCTGCATAAAATGGTGCTAATATTTCATCTGTTTCCACAAATAGGGCTAACTTCCACTTAAAATGTGAAATAGGATAGACATGGACAGTCCAATATTTTTCATTCATTTTAATTATTAGAGAATCGTTTACAGCAGCATTAAGGCGGTCATATCCCTCAATTCCCGAATCATGCAGTTTCTTAAAAATTAGGTCTGAATGCTGTGCATCAGCTAAAATAGTGCCGTCATCTTGAAATAATATTGCATGACCGGATTTTCCAATCTTTATTATGTTGATAAAATCAGTAAGGTGGTTAAGACTAACTTCGATGCCGGCACAGCCAAGCGGTTCATTATGCTCAGAAAAAATCTGTTTTGAAAAACATACGACAGCTTTTCCTATTGTGGATTGATAGGCAGGAGTTACAATGGTTTCACCGTGTGCAGCAGAGGCATTTTGATACCACGGACGATTACGCGGATCAACTCCGCCGGGAATTACACCTTCCCACGAAGTAGCAACACCGCCCCATTTTGAACCAACAAATACTTCAGAAAAATCAGGGTAGCTTTTCTGGATATGCTGAAAAAACTGTACAAATTGCTGTTCAGTCGGAGATTTTTCCGTATTTTTAACAATGACTTCATGAGATTCGTTAATATAATTATGCAGTGTGCTGTCAGTTTGTTTGAGTAATGGATGCTGTGCTATCATCTGTAATGTATTTTCTTTGTTTGCAGCAAACATAGCAATAGTTTCATTAATCGTAAAAAATTGCTGCTCTAAAAACTGATCAAACTGTGTTTTATTCCGTTTATATAATTGCAAACCGATAACAGTACCTACCGATATGCCGAGAATTAAAACAATTGTAGTAATAGTAAGAATAAACTTTATGCGGATAGAAAGTATGTATGCCGGTACTTTTTTATTATGTATCATGGTACTTTTTTTCATTACTATGAAATCCTTTTTATTATGAAAAGTAGGGCATGGAGTGCTAAAACGCTTATTTTTATAGGAGCCATACCCTACTGCAAAATCTCTTACCGGTTATTTGGTACGCTTTCCTGCTTGTACAAGTGTAACAGCTGAGGTAGTAATAATATCGTCGATTGAACAGCCGCGGGACAAATCAGATAACGGTTTTGCAAATCCTTGTAAGAATGGACCATAAGCTTCTGCACGTGCGAGCCGCTGTACCAGTTTATAACCGATATTACCTGCACCGAGGTCAGGGAATATCAAGGTGTTCACCTTTCCGCGTACCGGGCTGTCAGGGGCTTTCGTATCAGTTACACTTGGAATAAGTGCTGCATCAAGCTGCATTTCTCCGTCAAAACAAAACGGTACATGCCGCTCGCCTAAAAGTTCAACGGCTTTTCTAACCCGCAAAATATTTTCATCTTTGTTACCGCCGGATCCCTTTGTAGAATACGATAAGAGTGCTACCACCGGTTCCGCCGCTGCAAAAACTGCACAGCTTTCTGCTGCCGAACACGCAATATCAGCAAGCTGCTCTGAGGTTGGAGTAGGAATAACAGCGGAATCTGAAAAGATTAATACTCCATCTGCACCCCATTCAGGATTTTTGGTGTCCATAACAAAACACGAAGAAGCAGTTTTCATGCCCGGTTTTGTTCCGATAACAGTTAAACCGGCACGCAGTACATTTGCAGTAGTATTTTCTGCTCCGGCAACCATTGCATCAGCTTTCTCTTTTACTAGCATCATAGCCGCAAACCGCAGCGGATCTTTCATATCATTATGTGCTTGTTCGAAAGTCATACCTTTTGCTTTCCGCTTTTCATAAAAGGTATTTGCAAAATCCTCAAACCATTCAGATTCTTCAGGAGTAATAACAGAGAATCCTCCAAGCGGTATATTCAGTTCTTCTGCCTTGCTGCGGATTTTTTGTGAATCCCCGATCAAAAAAAGTTCTGATACCAGTTCTGCATCAACAAGTGCACGGGCGGCATGCAAAGTCCGCTCTTCGGTTGATTCAGGAAGAACCAAGCGGTTTTTATACTCCCGTGCTTTTTGCTTCATTTTTTCTACAAAGCTCATACTAATACCTCCAATATATTATAACACTATTTGAAATATATACATTACCAGACAGTAAACTATCACTGCAAATGCATCGGAATCATGGGATACCGTATGATGCATTGGTATTTTCTACCGGTTACAGATCACAAGAGCAGCAATCGTCCCCGGAACCCAGCCTGCACTGGTTAGCAGCATTACAATTAACAGCGACCCGCATCCTTTATCTAAAACAGCCAGCGGCGGACAAATAATACAGAGTAATACCCGTAATAGACTCATATCAATCCTCTTAATTAAAAGCTGATTAGACCTATTCAGCAATATCAAACATACCTAGTCTGACAGCAGCCGGCACAGTTATAACAGCTCACTTAATAAGGCAGTAAAAAAACCTGTTCTGCCTACCTCATAAAAAGATGTTTCTTCCCATGCAGCAAGAATTTCAGTATCAGTAATAAAAAAATGCGAATACATAAAATTCTGCGGCAACGGAGGCAAATGTACAGCCTGTATACCATATTCGCTGATATTAAAATACAACTTGCCGTCAGGCATTAAAATAGCAGCACAATGAGTTCCATTATCCCGCGTATAGGCTAGTGCTTTTGCTTCCATTATTTTTTCTTCGCGTGTAACAGAAGAAAAAGGCTGCTTTAAAAATATCGGTGCGTGTTTCATTTCTTTTGTAAATACACGGATATATACCGGAGCAGTATGCTCAATGGTATCAGCAAGCTCTTTTAGTATTCTCGGCATTGCCTCATACGGCTGGGGTTCACAGGCATCTCTAAATTCTTCCGAAGAAATAATTTCAGCATATTTATACGCATCATTTTGAAAAAGATGTGAAAAATCTTTACAGCACAGATAGGTAAATGATACATCAGTTTTAGTATCATTTTTGAAACTAAGATACCATGCATCATTAGCATATTCTAATGCAGTACATTGAGCGGTAGAAGCCAGCTGTAAATAGCTGCTCTTTGCTGCAGGAGTATGAAATTCAGAAATACCGTCATTCTGTAATAAAAAATACTCATTAGTTTGCCGGTTATTTTCTATAAAGAGTGAATTTTGATACACCCGTACAAAATTTTTTCCGGAAATTTGATACAGACCGCCTGCAGAAGCACGCGAGAAAAGCTCATGCTGCAATGGGAGCTGCATATTTTCTTGTATACGGTCCCGTGTAAACAAACCGCATTTATTAATTAAAAAAAGAGGTTGACTGCCGGTAATAGCGAAATCAGCTGTGCGGACAGCTTCTGTCCACGGAACAAAAGACACCTCAGGAACTTCATGCAAAGCTGTTGCCGGCTTTAACCGGAATGAGCCGTCATCATTCGATTGAAAATAAAGCCAATGAGTTTTTTCTACCGGTTCCGTATGCTGTATTTGCACCTCATCTATTTTTTCTTGAGTACAAGAAAAAAACAGTGCTGCCGTTATGATAACAGCAGCTGCAAATGCTATTCTCTTACACAAAAGCGACAGCCTCAATTTCAACCAAGGCATCTTTCGGAAGACGGGCAACTTGTACGGCTGAACGGCTTGGATGATTTTCAGTACCGAAAATCTCACTGTACACTTTGTTCATTTCTCCAAAGTTATTCATATCGCTTAAAAAAACAGTTGTTTTAAGAACAGATGCTAAACTGCTGCCGCCAGCTTCAAGAACTGCTTTTAAATTCAGCAATGACTGCCGGGTTTGCTCTGCAATCCCGCCCGGAACAAATGCACCGGTTGCAGGGTCAATCGGCAGCTGTCCTGAAGTAAAAACCAAGCCGTTTGCAGCAGTGCCTTGTGAATACGGTCCTATCGCCGCAGGGGCTTTTTCTGTTGTAATAATTTGTTTCATTTTTTTCCTCACTTTAGAATAATTTTGTTGTTGGAGCTGCCGCCGGTGTTGCAAAAATGTACTTACTTTTGACATCCCCTCTTTCTAAAGGAAAGTACCGGCAGTTCAGCCGTCACGGTAAAGCCTGCCCTGCGGTACTTCCCATAGCGTAGACCTATTCAGAAACGGAAGTTTCCGAACAGGTCGAGTAACTGCTCCGCTCTAAAAATTAGCGGGCAAATTTTGCAAAGGTTGCAGCACCTGCATAGCGTGCTTGACAGCCTAATTCTTCCTCAATACGGATAAGCTGATTGTATTTTGCAATACGGTCGCTGCGGCTCATAGAACCGGTCTTAATCTGTCCTGCTTCCAGTGCCACTGCAAGGTCTGCAATAAAGGCATCTTCAGTTTCTCCGGATCGGTGAGAAATAACTGCGGAATAACCGGCATACTGTGCCATACGGACTGCATCAATAGTTTCAGTAACAGTTCCAATCTGATTCAATTTGATAAGGATTGAGTTACATGAACCCTCTTTAATTCCGCGGGAGAGCCGTTCGGTATTAGTAACAAAGAAATCATCACCAACAATCTGAATTTTGCTGCCGAGTTCTCTTGTTAAGCGGGCATAGCCTTCCCAGTCATTCTGATCAAGCGGATCTTCAATAGAAATAATAGGATAGGTATCTACCCATTTTTTATAGATTTCAATCATTTCTTCTGCAGTGAATAATTTATCAGGATTTGACTTCCAGAATTTATATCCCTTGCGTCCGCCCTCATCAAATAACTCTGAAGAAGCACAGTCTAATGCGATGAACATATCAGCTCCGGGTTTATACCCTGCTTTTTCAATCGCTTTCATAATGTATTCAAGAGCCTGCTCATTACCAATATCAGGAGCAAAACCGCCTTCATCACCGACAGATGTTGCATGACCGTCTGCTTTTAGAAGCCCTTTTAGGGAATGGAATACCTCGGCTGTCATGCGGACTGCATCGCGGATGGTAGCAGCACCGACAGGCATAACCATATATTCCTGAAAGTCAATCTTATTATCGGAGTGCTTACCGCCATTGATAATATTTGCCATAGGTACCGGCATTTGCAATGCATGAGCACCGCCGAGATAACGGTATAACGGCAGCCCTACATAGTCGGCAGCAGCACGGGCAACAGCCATAGAAACACCGAGCATTGCGTTTGCACCGAGTTTTGATTTATTTGCAGTGCCGTCTAAATTCAGCATAGCTTGATCAATTTCAGCTTGTTCAAGTGCATCCATGCCTTCTAACTCTTCTGCAATAACAGTGTTGATATTATCAACTGCTTTGAGTACACCTTTACCGCCATAGCGTTCTTTATCGCCGTCCCGCATTTCCAAAGCTTCAAACTCACCGGTAGAAGCACCGGAGGGAACGCACGCACGGCCGAAACTGCCGTCACTCAATGCAACATCAACTTCAACGGTAGGATTTCCCCGTGAATCTAGTATCTCACGGCCCTCGATATAAACGATATCACTCATAACAACCTCCTCAAATACCTCAACCTGAACACTTCTTTACTATTCGTGTTCTTTGGGTATTATGAAACTTTATTTTACCATGATTTTCTGATAAAATCAAATGGTATGGACTTTATTTTATCACCTGAAATCGTAAAAGACATTATTTTTGCTATGGAAAATCAGGCACATATCAGTTTGTTTGATACAGAACGCGGTATTTGTGTGCCGGTACCGGAAGATTTTGATGAATTTTCTGATTGTTCAGTTATCCGCCGTTTTTATCCTATTCCTGAGTGGAAACCGGCACAGGGCTTTAGACTCATGGAGTTATTTACTGCAAAGGTACGGAATCCGCTTATCAAAGAAGCATTACAGGGTGCTTTAAAGGAAAGAAAGGGGGTATTCCGGCGGTTTAAAAAAATTCTAAAAACACAACCTGAAATAGAAAGCCAATGGTTTCAGTTCAAAGAATCCGCTATGCAAGGTCTTGTATTTGAGTGGTATAATGAATTACGGCAGTGCTGGGGGCTTGAACGAGTTTCATTTGATGAAGAAGAATTATCGCCCATTATCCGGCAGGATTTTTCTTTTGAGCATATCAGAGGGTACGAAAATATAGTCTGTTTGCTCAAGCAGTTTGAAGAAATAAGCGGTCAAAACGGCAGCGTGCTTGCAGGCAGCAGCGGATCAACCGCAGCTCCGGCAGAACAGCAGTGCAGCATGTATATTAACCTGATTGCTGCACAATTCAGGCAGCAGATGTTTGTATCCGATTTCCTTGCAGAAACAGCTGTGTGTATTACCGCTTCTACTGATGGTTACGGCAGCGTGTGCGGTTTTTGCGTACTGCTGCCGGCACATGACAGTAAGGCGGCTGTAATTCCAGCATTGTACGTGCTGCCGGACTACCGCGGAATGGGAATAGGGAAAGAGCTGCTGAATCAAGCCGTACACTATGCCCGTAACGATAGCAGTACCCCTGTTATCTTTGCAGAGCTTTCTATTCCTGACTATTTTCATGCTTTTTTAGAACGCAACGGTTTTACGCGTACCGGCTTGTTATATACCATATACTAGAGCATAATACCAGTATCATAGAGCACTTACTGCCGGTACGAAATAGCAGGTTTGATGTATGGTTTTTATCGTAAATCTGTAAAATAGACCTATTCGATACATCCGTTATCGAATAGGTCTAATGGAACAGGTCTAATGGAAATATTTAAGTAAATTTCTACTCAATCCCATTTTCAATATACTAAGCTGCCCTTCAGAAATTAAAATAGAAATAAAAATAAGGAAGCAGCCGGCAAGCATCATTAAAGATACAGATTCGTGCAGCAGTACCACTGCAAAGATAATACCGAATACTGATTCAAGTGAAAAAATTAAGGCAGCGGTTGAAGCAGGACAATCCCGCTGTCCTACAGCCTGCATAACATTGGTAACTGCCATGCAAATAATGCTTAAATAAAGAACGGCTGCTATTGAAGTACCGTTCCATACAATGCGGGTAATATCTTCAAACAGCAGGCTGTATGCCGCTGAATACAGAGCAGCAAAAAAAAGATGAATAATTGTAATGAGTATCGGATCAAACCTCTGCATATATTTTCCGATGTACACTAAATATACTGCAAAAATTAAGCTGCTTAAAAGTGCATATATATCACCTGCATTCATTGCTATAGAAGATTCCAGCAACATATTCGGTAAAGATATACAGAGTATCCCCGCTAAACACAGGACTGCTGCGGAGATATTAAAGATATTCGGTTTTTTTCCTTCAATAATCCATGCGGTAAAAGGTGTGATTACACAATATGTTGCTACTAAAAATCCGCAGCGACCGGGCGGACAGCCGGCAGTAGTAAGAGAAATAGTCTGCACCAAGTAGCCGCCCGTCATAAGAACACCAAGCATACTGCCGACAATAAAATAGTCTTTTGTTAAATTTGATATCCGCTTAATAAAAACAAGCAGCAAAACAATTCCAGCCAACCCGCAGCGTAAAAGAAGCAGAAAAGCAGGAGGAAAATATGCACCAGTCTTACTAATGGCAACAAAAGTTGTTCCCCAAATGATTGATGCAATGAGGAGCACAGTACGTGCACCAAGTTCTTTTTTTGTAAGTTTTCCCATAAATATCTCAATAGACAGGTTTAATCAGAACAGTATAGCTTATCCGGCATATATTCTTCAAGTAGGGAAACACAGAGATTCTGCATTATACCGATTGCAATACTTTATCGAGGCACGCTTCCCGCTGATATAAGACCTGCTCAGAAACAGAAGTTTCTGAACAGGTTTATTCTTTATGCGTGAGTACGTCCGATAATCATCTTTTTTTGATTTTCAAGACTGCGTTGAGGATTCAGATATATTCTAACAATAAAGATAATAAAACAGACAACTGCAGCTGCAGTACCAATCGCATACGAAATAGTAATACCTTGTGCTCCCATACGTACAAAGTTAAAGCATTCCGGTGCATACATAAGGTAGGTAACTGAAACAGCTGTCATAAAGGTTGCAGGAATAACCGCAATCCAGCAGCGGTTTTTATTTTGATAGTTTGTAGCAAGATATGCTGCTCCAGTCCATAGAACAATCATCGCAAGTGTTTGATTTGACCACGAAAAATACCGCCAAACAACACTATAATTAATCATTGAAATACCATAGCCGGTAAGAAGAAGCGGTATTGCAACAGAAAGCCGTAGTTTCAGATTTTTTTCATCAAGATGGAACCAATCAAAAATAATCATACGGGCACTGCGGAAAGCAGTATCACCGGAAGTAATGGGACAAGCAATAACCCCGACCATAGCGAGTACACCGCCGACTGAACCAAGCAATCCTGTACAAATAGCATAGACCGCTTTTGAGTTTCCTCCGCCAATATCAAGCAATGCTTTCAAACCGGTACCAGTACCATCTTTATCCCAAAAGAATGCAATTGCTGCAGCTGCCCAAACCATTGCAATAATTCCCTCTGCAACCATTGCACCGTAGAAAACCCAGCGTCCTTCTTTTTCATTTTTTAATGTACGCGATACAATCGGCGATTGTGTTGCATGAAAACCTGAAATAGCACCGCACGCAACAGTAATGAACATAAGCGGCCAAATAGGACGCTGCGTTGCACTTGGATATAAATTTGCAAAGGTAAGTTCCAGCATCGGGCGGGTACCGCTATTCAATATTGTTGCAACCGAAACTCCAACTGCCATAAGAATAAGAAATAATCCAAAAATAGGATACAGACGGGCAATAACCTTATCTACCGGAAGCAGTGTTGCAAGAAAATAATAAATTAGGATAATAATTGTCCATACTTTTACATTCAGCCATTCAGGTGTTAGTAAGGCAAGCAGTCCTGCAGGCCCTACCATAAATACAACCCCAACCATAATGAGCAATACAACACCGAAAATACGCATAATATGCTGCATAGTGGTACCTAAATACTTTCCGGTAATTTCAGTAATACTGGCACCGTCATTGCGTACCGAAAGCATACCGGAAAGGTAATCATGCACCGCACCGCCGAAAATAGTACCGCCGACTATCCACAAATATACACTCGGACCCCATAAAGCACCGGCAATAGCACCGAAAATTGGACCTAATCCTGCAATATTTAAAAGCTGAATTAAAAATGCTTTCGGCTTTGAAATCGGAACATAATCCAATCCGTCAGGATTTGCCATAGCAGGGGTTATTCTTCCTGAATCGGGTTGGAATACTTTTTCCACAAAGGTACCGTACACGATATACCCAATAATAAGTGCTGCAATACACAGCAAAAAACTTATCATACCGCTATCTCCTAAAAATAATGTTGTATAGGATAAGTATATATCCGATTGCTCTATTTGTAAATTGCAAATTATACTTGTTTTATTTTTATCAAACCTGTTCAGACAAACCTGTTCAGAAACGGAAAGTCCCGAACAGGTTTATTATATATCTGAACGCTGTGCAAAAAATAAAAAAGAAAGCATAATAAAAAGAATAAGGTACGCTGATGTAACGAGAACACTTGAATAACTATATGCATATTCTGTCAAAAAAGTAATCATTAACCGCGAACAATACCGTACCAATTCAACAAAAAAAGCAGATACATATACAAAAATAGGAATAGTAAAGATCCAATACCATTTAAACGGTGTATGCGGCGGAATCCGTAATGCCCATGCAAGAATAAGCAAATACAATGACGTTAATAGTATTGAGAATGGATCTGCACAAACCCGTTTTAAAATTTCACGATTATAAATTTCTTGTGAGAAGCCAAAGGAGCTGCTCTTAGAACGGAATGCATATAATTCCGGCAATGTCATAGTTTTTTCACCCTCTGATGCAGCAATAATTAACTGAAAATCAGAATATGAAAATGGCAGCATCATTACTGCAGATTGTTCAGATGAGATAGTTCCCTCCAAAATTTTAGGCATGAATGAATCCGGCTCATTATCCCTATCAACAGCCTGAAGTAAAAGCCGCATAGCAGATTCACCTTTTTCATTTGTACCCGGAATAAACTTTACAAACGGAACAAAATATCTGAATTCAATAGAAGAGCTGCCTTTATACCGTGTTATTTCACAATTTCTACCATAGATGTTTGCTTCCCCATCTTTATAAATAAATGCAAGCCCATCTAATTTAAATTGTGTTTTCTGTGTATTTTTTCCGTATACACTAAACCGTACATTTCTTACTTTTTCAAAAATAGGAAGTACATCAGTTTCATCAATAAAAAATACTTTTTCAAGTAAATTTTTATGAGTAATCTCTAAAAATCGTTCTATATCAGGATCTTTTTTTTGCGGGCGGGTCTGTTCAAGCATATTTTTAAGGTGCAAGAACCGATAATATGCCTGTACATCACTGCCCTCTTGCATTAACGTGTATGCTTCTTTTTTTGCATAAAATAAACGGACATCAAAATCTGCTTTAATATCTGCAGAACCTTGTTCAATAGTATTCCATGCCTGTGCCGCAAGCCGCATTGCTTCTTTTTTACGGGGATTATTTGCAGGTGCAAGATGATAGGCTTTCATAGCATAAAAATGTGCACTATAAAAATCTTCCCGCTGCATACTTTGTTCTGCTGTAAGTAATGCACTATCAACACTAAGCTGATTTGGGAAAGATGCAGTTTCATGCGGACGATTTTTTTTACTCTGCCGTTGTTCTGAATCATGCTCATCAACTTTAACAGCAGCAGTATCCAATAGTTCACGTGTTTCCGGGCTATCTTTCCAAATCAATGATGCTGTTTTTGCATGATGATATGCCGTTTCATACTTCTGTTCTTTTAATGCAGTCCTTGCAAGATGCATAAAATCATCATAATCCTTTGTTTTACGCATAGCATCTTCCTGATTACGGATAAGCATCGGAGAAACGGCTTCCGATACAATAAAATAAACGGTCATAGACACAACAAGTATAATAAATACCTCACGCAAATAGCGGAGTAATACTGCTGAGTAACGATGAACAGTATTCTGCCCGCATCTGCCGAAGATAAGTACATATCCGAATAATATGGCAGAGCAAATAAGTGTAGGCATTATTTCAATAAAAAGTAAAAATGCTTGCGACAACCGCCACTGTACAGCAAAAAACGGCAGTATTTCCGGTTCTTCCATTATAAAAGCATAGGCGACGCAGCACAGTATACCAATTATAAAATGCGCGATAACAGAAACAATCCCTTTTACCAGTTCACGCATTTATCTTCTCCTTTGGCGAACTACTTTTGAATTTCTAATCCATAAGAAAATACTGTTATGTATATGAAGCCAACAAGCGGCTAGAGATAAAATAAGAGGTACTCCGTATGCAGTACGGAATATATTAAAATGCAGTATTTCAGTGATATATGAAAAAAACTCACTGTGGGTATACGGATAGAGAACTAAGAACATCCTAAAGAAAAAGAATAGCAGCATTAAATTAAGCATTTTCCATTGTGTAGCAATACATGCCCCCCAAAAAGAAGAAACAAAAAGAAAAATAGAGCCGGCAAGACAAAAATATTCAATATAATTTCTATTGTATGCAGCATAAAAGTCTAAAAAAAGTTTAATGCAATCTTGCTGAATACCGTATAAAAAAGCAGGACGGCTCAGGAATGCAGTTCTAACACTATCAGTTGCCGGCTGCACAGCATAGCGGGAAAGTGCCGTATCAATATTTGGTAATAAATTAGAACATATTGGAATAAACAGTGCTGTGATTACCAGCATACAGCATATAAATATAAAAATTGCCGGAACCATTTTAGCAGGATGACGCATAAGGAAATGGTATACCGATATCATCGCAATCATTGTTATTGCGGGTGTAAACATACAACCATTCTTTATGATATGTAAAAAAAGAATAAGCCCTTTCGCCGATTCTAACGGTGCAAGCTCATAATAGGCTGTAAGCCCCGAAAAGAAAGCTAAAACCAGCAAAGCAAAGCAAAAATTTAGAAAAAAAACACCGGGCAGTAATAATGAGTTTTTCATATCCGTTCTTGAGATTATCACGTTCTTGCAACAATCGCAAGAGGGTATAGAGAATTAGCAGCTTCAATACAAAACATTTTCAATCTATTAGTCAAACAGACAAACCTCTATACTCTAATAATTTCTTCATTACAGACCGAATCGGCGGAGATATGTCAGCCAGCTGTATTTCAGCAGGAGAAAAAAAACGCAGCTCCTCCATTTCTTCTTTTTGGGGCAGTAACGTTCCATGATACTTGCGGCAAATCCACACAATTTCAACGTTAGACACTTCATCGCCATTCGGATATATATAATGAGCTTCTTTACCGGAATTAATCATAAAAAACTCCAGCTCATCAGCAATTAATCCCATTTCCTCAAATAATTCCCGTTTAGCACAATCCTCAGCTTTTTCGTCTACTTCTATAGAACCGCCGGCATAACCCCACAAATGATTATCCGTCCTTTTTCCGAGAAGTATTTTACCGGTATCATTTATAATAATGATACTTGCTGCACATTGAATAAGCGTGCGGTGACCGGCAATTCTCCTTAAATCCATGATATAATTGCCCATTATATCCTCTTTTGATAGATTTATTCATCATCATCTTTGAATTTTTTATCCAATTCTGAACACAGTTCCATCAACTGCTCCTCACCGGTAATAGTATACAGTTCAAGCAGTGCCGAAGGAATTTGCTCATAAGAAATACTCCCTTGATAGAATTGCAGCATAAATTCTGCAAGACTAACAGTAGCAATCAATTCATAATACTCTTCAGGTGCAGCTTCCGGTTCATACTGATATTTAATAGTGCTGATAATAGCATCCGGCAAATTCCATTTTTCTGCTAAATTATATCCAATAATATGATGCTCCATGCCGGACATAATACTTTGCATAACATACGGCGGAATATTTTTTTCTTCTTGTGCTGCTGTTATTTTTGCTAATACTTCAGGATACAAAGAACTAAATACAATTCTTCCTAAATCATGGAGTAAGGCACAAACATACACATCATCAAGAATCGCATATTTACCATACCGCTTTGCAATCATCGAAGCAAAAAATGCAGATTTATAGGTATGCTCCCAAATTGCTTTTTGCTCATCGCTGGTTACATTAAGCACTTGGAGCGTACCTACAGAATAAAGCAAATTTTGTATACCGCGGATTCCTGCAAGTTTAACCGCTTCATTAATATTCATGCATTTTTTTGTTAGACCGAAAGCAGCAGAGTTTACAAGCTTTAAAAGATCGGTTGTCAAAGAAAGATCATCACTGATAAGTGATGCAATAGTTGCCATTTTTGCATTAGGGTCATTGATTAAGTGCTGTATTTGCATAATTTTTTCAGGAAACTGAGGTATTTCATTAATATAATCAACAATAACCTTACTGAGTTCCGTAACGTACTTAGTTACCTCAAAATTACGCGGAATAGTTATTCTGCTTACAGTAATATTTTCAGAAGATATAAGCTCAAAGGCTTCTTCTTTTAAGCCCATTTTTTTCAGCATCAGCAGCATGATAATCAATCCAAGCCCCGCACCCTCAGTATCGTCAATTGCCTGCAAAAATGCTTCATCAACACTATCGTATTCACGTGCAACTACCATACGGTCAAAGATACGTTTAAATTCCGTTGCAACCATTTGTACATTATTGCGTACTTCAAAGATAAGAGCATCTTTTTTTGCCTGCATAATAACCTTAATATACAAACCGTGTTTTTTTTGTTGTTCAAGATAGTAATTGATATTGCTTAAACTTTCCTGCTTAAAATTCTTAATGCCTTCATCATAAGCAGCTTGATCGAAAATATCAAAGCCTTTTTCTTGAAAATACATACGCTTGGTATTTGCTTTTTTAGCATTTGTAGTTAGCTCATTCAAACAATACACTATGTAATCTTCGATATCTTCTTTATTTACTGCCTTTAAAAAAGCACGGGCTACATCCATAATATATGCTTCGGTCTCACGGGGCAGTGTATAGGAATTTATCGAAATAGGAACTCCCATTTGCACTGCCTGCCGTATTTTTTCTGTATTAACTTGTGTACTTCCGGTTTCGCTCATACTAAACAGTATAAAAGAAATACAGTATTTCTGCAATCCCATAACGCGTTTATTACTAACGGGCTGCCCTAAACCTGTTCGGAAACTTCCGTTTCAAAACAGGTTTACTATAATTAAAATGCCGGTATCAGCTCTGCCTCTTTACTGCTATCTGCAGGAACTGCCGATTGACTGTTATTTTTAAATTGGGGCTTAAACTCAATATGCTCAGCAACAACTTTTACTTTACTGTAGTGTTTTCCATCTGAACCAACCCAGCGGTCTTGTTTAAGTCTGCCGACAACACGGACTCCCCTACCCTTTTTACAGTTTTCTCCGCATAATTCAGCTAAACTTGACCATGTTTCAACGTCAAAAAATGAGGTTTCTTGTGTGTTTTTTTCATCTTGCCGAAAAAATCTGTTTGATGCAATGGAAAACAAACAAAGCGGAGTTCCCTTTGAAGTTGCCTTCACAACCGGATCACGTACCACATTTCCCTCAATAATCAATGAATTCAAATTATGCATACTAGCCTCCTTGCAATAGAAAAATTACCAGCCTTCTGTGTTTTCTGAATCATTTATCTACTGCTGTTTGGGCATTGCTAAAAATCTAACCGCATTTTTGCACATGCCCTTTTTATCTGTGTATAAACATATATAGTGCATTAAAATAAAAACGGCTGGTAATTTTTTTTATTTATCAAATTTGATGCACACTATCAGACACACAAGTGTATTTAAGCTGCCTCTATACGTCATCGCTTAAATACAGTATACTCGCAAAATGGTAAATACAACTTTTGACAACGAAGCAGCAGCAACAGCTGCAGACTTCATGAAGAAAAAGAATTTCTTGCCGGTTCTTTCCGGACTCTTTGTCGGTGTGTTGGTTCTGTCAAATATTTTGGCAGCAAAAATGGTACAGATTGGTCCTTTTGTTTTTGACGGAGGAACCCTGCTCTTTCCCTTTTCATATATATTCGGCGATGTACTTGCCGAAGTATACGGCTACAAAGATACCCGTAAAGTTATTTGGACAGGTTTTGTTACCTTACTCTTTATGACATTCAATATCTGGATTATCGGGATACTGCCTGCAGAAAGCAGTTGGGGATTGCAAGAAGATTTCAATAACATATTATTACAAATGCCGCGTATTAGTGCAGGCAGTATCTGCGGCTACTTTATCGGTTCATATAGTAATGCTGCAATACTTTCAAAAATGAAAGTCATTACGTCCGGTAAGCATCTTTGGATGCGTACTATTGGTTCTACAATAGTCGGAGAGCTGCTTGATAGCGTTGTTTTTGTTTTTATTGCCTTTGCAGGCTTATATCCGGTATCTGTGCTCACTGCAATGGCACTATCAAACTATCTTTTTAAGACTGTTATAGAGGTAGTGTTTACTCCCATAACCTATCTCGTTGTCAATTTTTTCAAAAAATATGAACATCAAGATACATACGATTATGATGTAAGCTATAATCCGCTTCCGCAATTTCATAAAAGCGGTAATTAGTCCTTATTCATAGCATTTTGAAAGCAGTCAAAAAATTTTTTTGACTGCTGTTTTGATGAGTCCGTATCGTTAAACCTGTTTAGAAACAAAACGTTACTCACAGACTTATTATAAAATTTTCCAGCCGCAGATATGGAACTTCTCCTATAATCAGTGTATAATTATAATCTTAACCAAATCAAATATTGAGGAGATTCTATGCAAAAAATCGTAAACACTATCATTATATGGCTTTCCGGAGATATTATACGGCAAGATATTTTCTGGATTGCAGCTGTACTGCTTTTAACATTTATTTTGTATAAAATTATACGGAATATCATTATTGCTGTTGTAAAACGGATTATCGTAAGCGTTACACAAAAAACACACAATGCTTTTGACGACTATATGTTTAAATATGTTCCTTTTGACAGAGCTGCTTTGTTTGCCTATGTTATCGGCTGCAATATTCTTGCAGTAAATATGAGCCGCGGTACAATAGTATTTCAAAATACATCTTCGCTATTAACTATTTTTATTATCACAAAATTTATTCATGGAACTTTAGTAGGTATTGCAGCCTATACTGAAAATGAACCGCGTTTTCAAGGTAAACCGTACCGTAGTTACATACAGGTATTTATTCTCATCATTTATATTACAGCAATTATTATTGCAATAGGAACTATAATCGGTAAATCGCCGTGGGCATTACTCAGCGGTATCGGAGCCATGACTGCGGTGTTACTGCTGGTATTCCGCGAAACGATCCTTTCATTTGTTGCAAGCTTACAAATCTCATCGTATGATCTTGTACGCCGCGGTGATTGGATATCCGTACCCCGCTATGATGCAGACGGCGATGTAACCGAAGTTGCCCTCCATACGATAAAAATCCAAAACTGGGACAAAACCATTTCTGTTGTTCCAACCCATGACTTAATGCAAAGCGGTTTTAAAAACTGGCGGGGAATGCAGGAAACCGGCGGACGGCGTATTAAACGTTCCATTTTTTTAGATGTTTCCTCGGTAAAATTTATGGATAAACAACTCCGTGAGCGGGTTGGAAAAATTAATTTACTTAAACCTTATTTTGAAGAAATTGAACCGAATATTAATGCAAAATATGCACTCGACAGCGAGCATCCGCTTAATGATAACAGATTAACTAATATCGGCACTTTCAGAATATATGTTACAAAATATCTGAGAAGCCTAAGCACACTCCGGCAAGATCTTACCTTTCTTGTACGTCAACTTGAACCCGGAGCAACCGGTATACCGCTTGAAATTTATGTATTCACCGCCACCACTAACTGGAATGAATATGAAACTATCCAAGCTGATATTTTTGATCATCTATTTGCTGCTGCACGGGAATTTGAACTGCGGATATTTCAATACCCCGTTTCATATTCTTTTCCCTATAGTGAAGCAGCAAAGTAGCTGCTTTTGCCGGCCGGTTTATTCTAACAGCATTCTGCTGTAATGCTAGGCTGAAACTCGCCGTTCTATATGAACACCTAATGCTTTAAACCGGTCTACAAGATGCTCATACCCCCGTTCAACCTGATAGATATTCCGTATAACACTTTCTCCCCGTGCACAGCAAGCAGCAATAACCAATGCCATACCGGCACGGACATCAGGGGAAACCAATTCTGAGCCGTGCAGTGTGCTTGGACCGGTAACAACTGCACGGTGTGGGTCGCACAAAGTAATCCTTGCTCCCATTGCAATCAATTTATCAACAAAAAACATACGGGATTCAAACATTTTTTCATGGATAAGTACGGTACCCTCAACCTGTGTTGCGATAACAGTCATAATACTGGTTAAATCAGCAGGAAATCCGGGCCAAGGAGAATCATCAATTTTTGGAATCATACCGCCGAGGTCGCAATTTACTTTTAAGGCTTGCTGTGCGGACACAGTTAAAACGCTGCCTTCAATATCCCAGCGTATACCGAGTTTATTAAACCCTACTTTCAAAGGCCGCATATCTTTAGGATTAATATCCGTAATGCACAGCGAGCCGCGGGTAACTGCGGCAAGACCGATAAACGATCCCACCTCCATATAGTCAGGTCCAATAGTATAGACAGCCCCCTGTAAGTTTGAAACCCCTTGTATTGTAATGATATTTGAGCCGATGCCGGATATTTTTGCTCCCATTGCATTGAGTAGATGGCACAGATCTTGAATGTGCGGTTCACTTGCCGCATTGGTGATAATAGTTTCCCCCTCCGCTAAACAGGCCGCCATAACTGCATTTTCAGTTGCTGTTACCGACGCTTCATCGAGAAAAATATCCTGTCCAATAAGTTTATTTGCCGTAAAAACAAAATGACCATTAATTTTTACTTGAGCACCAAGTTCAGTCAGTGCAAGAAGATGGGTATCAAGCCGCCGTCTACCAATAACATCACCGCCGGGGGGACTCATAACTGCTTTTCCGCATCGGGCAATTAAAGAACCGGCAAATAAAATAGATGCACGTATTTTTCGGGCAAGCGGAGCCGGTATTTCGTTCGCAGTAATAGTTTTAAGCTGAAGCGTATAGTCATTCGGTGCATTTTTTTCTACTGTACCGCCGAATGATTGAAAGATTTCAAACATAACAAAGACATCTTCAATTTCCGGTATATTTTTTAAAACTACCGGTTGATCTGTCAGTACCGCAGCAGCAATACAGGGTAACGCAGCATTTTTATTACCGCTTGCCTTAACCGTACCTTTAACCGGAAATCCGCCTTCTATATGATATTCATACATAGTATTCTCCACACCCGGCAAGGTATCTACAAAAAACTCGATAAAATTTTGAAAGATAGCTCACCGGCACAGCTGATAAAATTAAGTAAATCTAAAGAACACAAGATCGGTATACACCCGGTCTATTCGATAACAGTGTTTTCGAGTAGACCGGCAAGTTCTAAATCGCAGCTGAACAATACACAACATTGTTCAATATAACATCGCACTTCAAGGTAACCTATTCAGAAACGGAAGTTTCCGAACAGGTTTACCGTATCGCTGCTCTGCTGTGAGCTGTCTAAACACAGGCTACAGCGGAAGTGCAGAAGTATCTATTAAATGCTGTAAAGCCTTTTTCAAATCGAGTCTGATTGGAAGCAAAGGATAGTCAGGAGTATCTATCAACTCAAGAAAGAGTTTTTTTTCCCCAATTGGATTTACTTCAACAAGAAAATCAATTTTCCCCTGCTGTTCTTCACCCATAATGTTATAAATAGCAATAGCAGAAAATTCTTCTCTATAATAAATAAGCGAGTTTCTTTTTTCTATCCCGATAATATCCGTTACAAGCACTTCTCATATTCTCCATTTAAACTAAAATATATGATACCCCATTTAACAAGGTCTTGACAAGAGGACTTAATTCATATTCGGCAATATCACCAACTTGTATAATATCATTCTCTTCAATTGCTGAAATAATATCTTGCAAAAATGCAGCAATATCTTTTTGATACTCATGCACCTGCCGCCCCTCAATTAATATATCGACCGGAATACCGGTTATATCAAAGAGCAAAAAGCAACGATACAGTTCATTGAGCTTTTCAGAAAACTGTTGTAACAGTGCAAGCACCTTGCCTTCTTCATTTGTTTGCATGTAGACAGAAATTTTTTCAAACTCCTGTATGTAACCGGTTAATAGAGTTACAAGCTCCTGCATATACGCACATACTTGCACACCGGAAACAGTACGGAGTTCAATTACATGATTATTGTGAACCGATTGTGTGAATAATACATCTAATTCTTCTGTTGTCAACTCTTTTTCATCAACATATACTGCAATAACTGTTTCATTTTCCTGTTTACATAGTGATTCAATCGCACCAAGCACCTCACCGATAGTTTTCTCATTCTCAAGTGTATAGGTAATTGGACTGCCATTTAAACTAATAGTCATGCAAACTCCTTCAATAACGCCATGTTAATTTTTGTTTTGTTGATTAAAGCTATTAATAGCATCGGATTGTTTTTGTAATTTTCTTAAAGAACCGTCCATAGTTCCATACTTTTGTTTCAGCTCCGCTTCTTTTTTTTCAAGCTGCTTGTCATAGCGTTCTATTTTTGTCTTGCCGGCTTTAATTTCTGCTGTCAGCGTATTTGTATAGGTAGAAAAAATACCGCCCCGCTGAATATACGGATCAATGTGCGAAAATAATTGAAATGCAACGCCGTCATCAACCAGAATATCATTATTTGTATCATAGCCGAAAAGATAACGGACATCCTCCATTGAGGTTTTTAATGCAGCGTCAAGTTTTTTTTCGTCAATTTCTAAGTATCCGCGCAGCCGTGATTCATTCATGCCGCTTGCAGTATCGGATTTTGTAGAAATTCCGATTTCAATAAGACTGCGGATTTTGGTGTCATCATTTTTCCGGTATACACCGCTGACAATTTGCCGAAGCTTATTTTTAAAACCGGCAAGCGTTGTATTACCAAACAGTGTACCAAGATTTTCTTGAGCAGTCTTCCGCTCTTCATCGGTAAAGTAGGTAATTTCATCAATGATAGCCGGCTGTTTATTGGTAACAATATTAATCTCCGCAAGCAGCCGGTTATATTTTGCCACCAATTCAATAATAGCATTTTTTGCAGCTTCTGTATCAGGCTTTATATCAATTGTTTCCTTTTTATCGGTTTTATCATGCAAATGCAGCGTAACACCCGGAATAAGATCTTCAATATCATTTTTTTCCCGCTTGATAGTAATACCTTCAAATTTAAGAGATGCATCCTGTGCTTGTGAAACCGGCGATACCGGTATATAGTCACCAGTTGCCTTCGGATCAAAAACCTTTATATCACTGATATGAATAGTTTTAGCACTGTTATTATTATGCAGCTGCAATCCCCTGACAGCACCGTATTCTCCTAACGGTACACTAAATGTTTGTACCTCATGGGTATTTTCCAACGAGGCAAGCGGGATAAGTGCCCCTGAGGCAGTCATAAGCGATACTGCACTATAATCTTCCCGTACCGGCTGCGGCATAACCGGCATAACAGAAACGGCAGCAGGCTGAGGAGCAGACACCGGTACAGCGATTCCAGCATCGCTTAATGCATTTTCCACAGTTATTCCGCTATAAGTAAGCATACCCGGCTGCTCATGAATTGCATCAGGACCATCAATGGGTAGTGCCGCCTGTTGAGCAGCTGCAGTAGGAGTTACAGCAGCCGGCATTGCCGTTTGGGAACTTTCTACCGGACTGTCAGTAATAACTACCGAATACTGCAAAACATAGTTTTGCTCCGGCTGAATCTGCTGAGCAAACATAACTGTTTCAGATGCAAGCGGGCGTAGTTCTGCTTGGTTTTTTGCAGTTTGTACTGCGATACCGTCATTTTCTTTTATCAGTCCGTTTTCAAGAGCGAACGGGAGAGCGTCATCAGAAAAAGTAAGTTTATGAGCTTCACCAGTTATCTGTGATTCAAACAACAGCGAAGATGCTTGTTTAGCTGTTTTTATTTCTGATACATGCAGGATATTTTTACCCTTTTTGTTAATTAAGCTAACAAAATTTTTATATTTACCGCCGTTCCAATTAAGAGAAACTTTTTTTTCTCCTACTGCAAATGTGTAAGTACCGGCAGGCACTTGATAATCTTTTGATATTTCTTTAGAAAGAAATGAATCTGCAGCAGCAACTGTATCAATAGTGATTTTAAAATTTTGTTCGCGGGCATCACGGGTTGCCGTTGCTGTCAAAGCCCGTTCATTTGAGGTTTCCACCAGCTTTTCTACAAACGGATTATTAAAAGAGTACAATTCCCGTGTTTTATCCCGTATTTCAGATGAAAAATAATTCAGCTTTCGCCATATTTCATGCTGCTGCTCATATTTTTTCAGCTCCTCTGCGGCAGTATCACGCGGTATGCGTTCTTTTTTTATGAGTGCTTCAATTAATTTATCATATTTTCCGGCACCAACACCGGGAACATTCATATCCGACACAATAACCTCTTATAGTATAATCGGCAATTCTTGTGAATTTCTAAAATTACTAAATCATTTGTAGAGAAAATAAGGACATACCTGATGCTATGCAACCAAAATACAAAGATTATTTTTAAAAAGAAAAGAAGAAGAAGGGCGCATCTTCTTCTTCTTTAAGAATCACCGAAAGGAAAGAGACAACATCCAGTATTCTCTTACAAAGCAGCATTTACTACAATGCACTTTATTTTCGGTATATCAGCGGTACTATTACTATTGCAGTAAGCGTACAACTGATTGTGTCGAAGCATTTGCATGAGCGAGCATTGCATTACCTGATTGCTGTAAAATCTGGTTTTTGGTGTATTCAACCATCTGCTTTGCCATATCGCTATCACGGATGCGTGATTCAGAAGCCTGCAAATTTTCAGCAGCAATAGCTACACCATTGTATGCCATTTCAAAGCGGTTCTGATATGCACCGAGATCTGCACGCTGTTTGCTGATCTGCTTTAAAGCATTGTCAATTGTTCCAAGAGCCATATTTGCACTTTCAGCTGATGACAATGAAAGGACTTCGCCTTCTCCGCCCTGCATTCCGCCTAATACGCCAAGAGCTGCAGCAGTCATTGTTCCAATAAAGACTTTTTCAGACTGATCCATATTAGCACCAATATGGAACTGCATTGCACCAGCAGTAGAATCTTGTGCAAAGCGGCCTGTAAGCATATTCATACCATTAAACTGAGCATGACTTGCAATGCGATCAACTTCGTCTACAAGCTGAGATACTTCAACTTGAATTTGCATACGGTCTTCAGCGGAGTAAATACCGTTTGCAGACTGCACGGCAAGTTCGCGTAAGCGCTGCATAATATCGGTTGTTTCCTGTAAATATCCTTCTGTTGTTTGGATAAAGGAAATACCATTCTGAATATTCTGACCAGCTTGATTCAAGCCGCGAATCTGGCTTCTCATTTTTTCAGAAACAGCAAGACCGGAAGCATCATCGCCTGCACGGTTAATCCGCATACCGCTTGAAAGCTTTTCAATATCTTTTGTAATTCCAGTGCTTACAACACCTGTCTGACGCTGTGCATACATCGCACTCATGTTGTGGTTAATAATCATCATAACCCTCCTTGAAGTAACTATTCAGCATCCATACTGAATTTTTTACTGTATCGAAGCGAAAAGAAAATTGGTTGCGCCTTTCTCCTTTTGCATACCATACAGTATTATTGATTTCCCCAAATAGAGAAAAGCAATAATACTGTAACACAGCACTCCGCGGAGGGCATTTGTCAAAGATCACTCGATATAGCCATAGGCATACATCTAAAAGAAAATGATAAGGTCTACTGAAATCCATACCGATTTGCAGTAGACCTACCGCTAAAATAATACTAGCGAAGTAAAGTCATTACAGATTGGGTTGCAGAGTTTGCCTGTGCAAGCATTGCCGTACCCGACTGAGTTAAAATCTGATCACGGGTGTATGCAACCATCTGCTTAGCCATATCAGCATCACGGATGCGTGATTCGGAAGCCTGCATATTTTCTGCAGTGTTGTTGATTCCTGCGACAGTAATTTCTAAGCGGTTCTGGTATGCACCAAGGTCAGCACGCTGTTTATTGATCTTTTTGAGTGCTGCATCAAGTGTACCAATATTGCGGTTTGCATCTTCGCCTGTTGCAAGTGACATTACAGTACCGTCAGTAAGATCCCGTATACCAAGTGCAGATGCTGTCATTGTACCAATAAATACCTGTACATGCTGATCCATGTTTGCACCAATATGCAGCCACATAGATGCGGTAACAGTATTTTCTCCTTCAGGACGTGCAAAACGGCCGGTAAGCATATTCATACCATTGAACTGTGCAGCACTTGCAATGCGGTCAACTTCAGCAACGAGCTGAGATACTTCAACCTGAATCTGCATACGGTCTTCAGCAGAGTAAATACCGTTTGCGGACTGTACAGCAAGCTCACGTAACCGCTGAACAATGTCAGTTGTTTCTTGCAAGTATCCTTCTGTAGTTTGGATAAAATTAATACCGTTAGAAGCATTAGCAGATGCTTGATTAAGACCGCGGATTTGTGAACGCATTTTTTCGGAAACTGCAAGACCGGAAGCATCATCACCTGCACGGTTGATACGCAAACCTGAGGATAATTTTTCAATATCCTTACCGGTGCTTACATTGGTGATACCGACTGAACGCTGTGCAAACATTGCACTCATGTTGTGATTAATAATCATTGTATTCCTCCATGGAATATAAATATGGTAAAAAGCATCCGTGCTTTTTAGGAGTGTAAAGTAGCTCCAGTTACATTATCGGACAAAGGCATATAAAACTTTAGCTTTAAATATCATTTTTTTTAAATTTTTTATATATCGTGCTTATAATGACGGGAAGAATACATAAAAGAATAGTACAGGCATCTGCTAAAAATGTATCTACGCCGCTGCAGATGCCCTGTTACGGCTGTTTTAAAACTCTTTTCCGTGTTCCAGTGCTAATGTTGCAGTAATACAATCTGTAAGAGCCGGATCACCTGCATACTGAATCGGTCCCGGATAGGTATAGCATACTGATTCTGCCCATAAATCACGCTTTGAAACAAATGTTTTAAATGGTACACCCTGCAAATCAACTACTGATTTTTTAATTACAGGTTTTTCTTTACCAGCTCTCATTTCAATAGTCATTAAACCGGTAATAGGAACACCGCACGGCTGCCACTCAGCAGCAGGAGCCGTTACATTGCATACTGATGCAATGCAGCCTGTCTGCTTGCAGGCTGCCAGTAAACAGGCTGTGTAGCCGAGTGCATAGCAATAATCGGAATCAAAATTAGACGGAAATTCTGCCCGCCCTTCATACCCAAAAAAATAGGACTGGGTTGCAAATGTACCGGTATAGGTACCTAGCTTTTTCATTTTTGCAAGTCTTTCTTCAACCAGTCCGATAATAAGCTCTTCCGTTTTAACCATAGAAACAACCAAGTTTCCATGTTCATCTCTGTCACGTAAAAAGCCTGATGCTACTTTTTCCGGCATTGCTTTAAACAATGCAGCTGATTCGGAGGAAAGGGATTTTTCTACCCATGCAGCTTGTTCTGCAAAGGTTTGCAGTGTATTAAATGATTCAGCATCTTTAGCAAGTGCAGTATTCAGTTCATGGATAAAGGGTTTCATTTCAGGGATAAACTCGATAATACCCTCCGGAATAAGAACAACCCCGAACTGTTCTCCTTTTGCAGCCCGTTTTACAATAGTATCTGTAATAGATGTAATAATTTCTGCAAGAGTACATTTCTGTGCAGCTATTTCTTCTCCAATTAAGGCAATATTCGGTTGTGTCTGCAAAGCACACTCCAAAGTAATATGGCTTGCGTGCCGCCCCATTAATTTTATAAAGTGCCAGTATTTTTTTGCCGAAACAGCATCACGCTGAATATTGCCTATTAGGTTTGCATATACTTTTGATGCAGTATCAAAGCCGAATGAGGTTTCAATTTTTTCCGATTTTAAATCGCCGTCAATGGTTTTTGGTACACCGATAACGGCGGTTTTGATATGCTTTTGTGCAAAGTATTCGGACAGTACCGCCGCATTTGTATTTGAATCATCACCGCCGATAATAACTACTGCATCCAGCTTGAGCATCTGTACTGTTTCTGCTGCAGCAGTCATCTGTGCATCGGTTTCAATTTTAGTTCTACCTGAACCTATCATATCAAAACCGCCGGTATTACGGTATGCAGCAACTGTATCTGCGGTAATTTCACAATACCGGCTGCTCACTAAACCTTGCGGTCCATCTAAAAAGCCGAACAGCTGCGATTCAGTGTGCAGCTTTTGTAGTGCATCATATAAACCGGCAATAACATTATGCCCGCCGGGAGCTTGTCCGCCTGACAGCACAGCTGCAACACGAAGCGGCTTTGACGGAATATCCGATTGTTCTACTGCTCCGCCTATTGTAAAACGGATAAAAGGATTATCAAACGTACAGGGAAAGAAATTTTTAATTACTGCCGTGTTTCCTGTTTTCTCTGTAATTTTCTCTACCTTTATACGCCCGAATGCCTCTGTAAAAACATTCGGTAAACGCGGTACATACCCATACCGTATTTTCTGTAATGATGAAATTTTCATACCATACCTCCTATAACACATAACCGGAAAACTATTCCGGTAAAAATAAAAATAGTAAACTGCCTGTAAAACAAAATCTAACTAATACATTAAATTTAAGACACGCAAACCGTTAGTTTCTGTAACTAAAAACCAATTAGCTGCTAAGCCACCCCTACCTCGCAATACATCATTAAAAATGATGACACGATTATTATCAAAGAAAGAAATTAATTCTTGAACAGCTGTATCATCCATTTCATCAAGAAACATACGCCTTGCATCTCTTGTATTTGGCTTATAGGGTAAAAATTCTCCGGTATAATATTTTAATGTTGTACAAATAGAATCTGGAATATTCCAAGAATATTTATATCTATCAACAGGTCTTTTATCTACTTGATTAAAACCGGCATGGGTATTTGCTTTTTTAATTGAGATATTTTCTATATAATATATATTTTCTATTATAATTTCTATTTTTACTTGAATATCTGCTTTTTTAAAAATAGTAGATTCTTCTAAATTTGCTTCTGTTACACCCAATGATAAAGCAGTTTCTTTATGTATTCTAGGCGGAATTTGCACAGCTTTGAGTTGATCTATTCTAGTAAAATCATACCCCATAATTGCAAGCCACTGCTGTGCTTCTACATCATTTTTGTAATTATTAAACTTTACCATAATTTCATTGTAGAAGAAATCCATAGCCACTTGCACTAAAGCGTTTTGCTGTTTTTAATCCGCTGCATAGTTTCTGCCGTAAAAAAATCGCCTATTGTAATACCTGTACGTTGAAAAAAGCCTTGAGGAACTTCAAGTGCATACCGCACAGAATGGGTACTGCTGATTGTTTCCAAGCTAAACGGCTGCATATCATATATTTCGCGTATAATACCTTTTGAATCAATAAATGCGATAGACAGCGGACTGGGGGTATCTTTCATCCAAAAATATAAGCGGGCATCTTTATCATACACAAATAGCATACCGGTACTATCGGGAATCTCTGTACGGTGCATAAAACCCTGCTGCTGTTCTTCTTTAGTAAGAGCCAGCTCTGCAGAAATCCGTACCAGCGACGTACCCGCTGCCGCTATTTCCAGTTCAGTCCGCTGTATACGGCCGGTACAGGACGCTGTTTCAATCAATATAAAAACCGCAAAAGCGGTAAAAGCAAAAAAACAAATAAATTTTTTACGATAGTTCATAAGAATCTAAAAACTATCAATAAAATCATTCCGCCGTGTTTCGGAATAAGTCTCTGCTTTTGCTGTTTTTGAAAGCAGTTCATTAAACACCGTTAAATCAATATATTTAACGATAAGCGGGCGTTCAATTACTACTCTAATTTTTTCATCTTCCCAAATTGCCCGCTGCGGATTGATAAAAACAGGCTCTCCGTATTTTCTGCAAAACTTTGAATAAACTGAATAATAATCTACGGCATCAGTATTGAGTTTGAAAATCATTGTATAGAGATTACTATCATAAAATTGAAACCATGACCGGTTAATAAAGAGAGAGCCGCTTGTTTCTATCAAACTACGGTTTTCAGTAAGTAACAAGGATACATCGCGTTCTCCGCGATAACCGAAAATACTGTCTTTTTTGAGCAAATCTTTTACCGTATCAATCGGCATTCCAAGCTGTATACCCCGGTATTCTGACGGTAACGGAGCAAATGCAGATTCTTGCACGGCTTCTTCGCCAGTCTGTTTTTTCGCGTCTGCCGATTGACCAGCTGCTGCTTTATCCCCAGCCAATGGCTCTCCATACAGCAGGGCTGCACTGATAAGTAAATATAATAACACAAAACGCTTCACTTGCATTGCTCCTTTCATTAGACCTATTCGATAACTACGTTTTCGAATAGGTCGACGAGTTCTAAATCGCACAAATAGCACGATTTAGAACATCGCGTTTTAAGACAACCTGTTCTGAAACTGAAGTTTCCGAACAGGTTTATTAAACACACAACCGCTTTTACCGTCCGGGCTTTGACCAATATCCAGCAGTTTCGTTTTCTTTTGCCATTTTTCTTGCTTGCTCAATTTCCTGCATACGTTTGAAATAGGCAGTCTGTTTTACTAATTCAAGCGTATCGGTAATAATAATTTTACTATCGCTGCTCCGTACAATAGGTTCCGCTAAAAAATCAGCAATTGCTTGCGACGTTGTTTCTTTCGGAATACTGCACATTTTTGTCAGCTCAAGCGGACTAAACGAAAACGTATGCTGCTTACCTGCACCCGGGGGTATCCGTAATTTTTCCAACTGAATTGTCAACATATCATACATTTTTTCAATATGATTTCTGATACAGGTATTGGCAAGCTGTTTATACATTGCCCAAATGCGATCTGCAAGAGTGGTAGTTAAACGGGCAACAAGCTGCGGCTGTGTTGCTACCATCTGATTAAAGTTTTGCCGGTTTACGGCAAGCAGCTGGCAGTGTTCTTCAGTAGTAATTGCAGTAGCAGACCGCGGTTTATTTTCAAGCAGTGCCATTTCACCGAACATATCACCCTCTTTGAGCACCGCAAGCAGAACTTCATTATTATCAACAATTTTTGATATTTTTACATAACCTTTTTGAATAATGTACAATTCAGTTCCTGACTGGCATTCACAAAACACCATAGATTCCTTATTGTAGGTTCTCACCATTTGTTTTGTATCAGGTTCAAGCATTTCAATAGGAGCTTTTACACCAGTTGATTTAATTGCCATAAAACGGGATCGGGCTTTTTCTGCATATTCGCCATTCGGTTTTTCTTTTAAATAATGATAGTATGCATATAAAGCAAGCTCAAACTTTGAAATCCGTAAATAATATTCACCAATACTAAAAAGATGTGAAATATCTGTTTCAATATTGCGTTTTAAGGTAATTCGGGTCAGTGCTTCGTCCAAATACCGCATTTTTTTACTGAATGAATAAATAATCTTCATTGCTATCGGAGCATTTTTTTCAATAAGCTCAGGAAATTGTGCATAGTGAACAGCAATCAGCACTACATCACTCATTGCAATTGCTGTTTCAATCTGGCTATGCCGTGCCATACACGGGACAACTCCAAGAAAATCTCCCGGACCAAGCATATTACCGTCTTCTTCAGCAACAATTTCCTGCTTTCGTGCTATTCTCACTTGACCGCTTTGTATAATGTAAAATAGATCAGTATCTGTTTTTCCTTCAATAAGAATATATGACTTAGGCTTAAAATTTACAAACGATAATTGAAGCATTATACTCCCCTCTTTCTACTCTCTGATAATATCAGACTGTCCTATTTTATGTATAGACCTTTTCTCATTCTGCGGCGTAATTTCTGCAAAAATAATTTCAGGTTCCAGTAAAAAACCGGTTTTTTGGAAAACCGTTTTTTGAATCTTTCCTATCAACGCCTGTACATCGCCAGCAGTTGCAGAGCCTGTATTCACAATAAAGTTACCATGCCACGGTGCTACTTGTGCACCGCCTACTTGCAGCCCCCGCAGCCCGGCTTCATCAATCAGTTTACCGGACGGTTTTCCAAACAAATGATTGTTCTTAAAAACACTTCCCGCAGACGGCAGTGTAAAATGCCCCTTTGCTTCACGGTCAGCTTTATAATACTGCATTGCCGCCCGTATTTCACTACTGCTGCCTTGTGTTACCTTGAATACGGCAGCCGTGATAATTTTTCTGCCGTCTTGCACGTATGCTGATGCTGCACTGCCTTGAAACGGAGACTTTTTGTATGCCCAATCACACTGCCGCATTGCATACTGCAAAATATTTACCGCACCATCAGCATACTGCAGATAGCGGACAGATTGCAAAACCTCTGAAATGGAACACTCATAGCACCGTGCATTCATATATACCGCACCGCCTACTGTCCCCGGAAGCCCTGCAAACCGTTCCAGTCCGCATAAACTATGCCCAGCACAATATTCCGTCAGCATATCCATACTAACACCTGCTGCCGCTTCTACCGTATTCTCTTGCTGGTTCCATGCAATACACTGTAAACCGCCGGTATGAATAACCATACCGCGTATACCGTCATCGGGAATAAGAAGATTACTGCCGCCGCCGAGCAGCAGTGCCGGCATCCGGTTCTTTCCGATATATTCCAGCACCCGTATAAGTGCTTCTTCACAATCAGGCTTACTATATATATCGGCTTTTCCGCCGATTTTAAAGCTCGTAAATTCTTTTAAATTAATATTACCTTGAAATCCGCATTCTTTAAAGAGAGAATCATTGCTTTTTTGCGGAATTTCAGCTACAGTTATCATAGGAAGCTAGTATATACTATATATCGGCTTTAGAATAGATGATATGTGCACGTACCCATGGCAACCGCATGATAATTTAAGGAGTTTATACATGGCATTACAGGTATACAATACATTGGGTTATAAAATGGAAAAATTTATTCCGCGGTCGGGAAATACCGTGGGATTTTACGGCTGCGGTCCGACAGTGTATAACTATGCACATATCGGCAACTTACGTGCCTATATTTTTCAAGATACCCTATACAGGCTTTTGCGGTTTTTGGGATATTCAGTAACCCATGTAATGAACATTACTGACATCGGGCATCTTTCAGGCGATTCTGATGACGGCGAAGATAAAATGGTAAAAACCGCACAGGAGCGGGGACAAAGCGTATTGGAAATTGCCGGTTTTTACACCGATGCTTTTTTTAAAGACACTGAACGCCTGAATATCCGCCGCCCCGACGTTGTATGCAAAGCAACTGATCACGTCCAAGATATGATTGCACTGATAAAAAAGATAGAGGCAAACGGTCATACCTACTCAGCAGGCGGCAACCTCTACTACGATATTACAACATTTCCCCGCTATGGAGAATTGGCAAACCTCCGGCTTGATGAACTTAAAGCAGGGGCACGGATTACCGTTGATGCAAACAAGCGGAATCCCCATGATTTTGTCTTATGGTTCACAAAAAGCAAGTTTGAAAACCAAGCACTCGTATGGGATTCTCCATGGGGAACAGGCTACCCCGGTTGGCATATTGAATGCTCTGCGATGAGTATGAAATATCTCGGTGAGCAGTTTGACATTCATACCGGAGGAATTGATCACATCAGAATTCACCATACCAATGAAATAGCCCAATCCGAAGGTGCAACCGGAAAAAAATGGGTAAACTACTGGCTGCATAATGAATTTCTCGTCATGAACAAAGGGAAAATGTCAAAATCAGACGGGCAGTTTATTACCCTTGAAAAAGTAATTAAAGCAGGATATGCTCCCCTTGACTACCGCTTTTTGTTATTAGGCGGGCATTACCGCAGCCAGCTCACATTCTCGTGGGAGGCTATGGAAACCGCAAAAAATGCACGGCGGAATTTAGAACAGCGTCTTGCACATATCATTAACGGGCTCGATACGTCCTCCCATACCGATGAAGCTGAGCATATCACCTATGAATACGCCCGCACACTACTTCATTCGCCTGAATCGCAAGCCTATCTGGAAAACTTTACCCGTGCTATGGAAGAAGATATTTCTACCCCCCGTGCACTTTCCGTAGTTCAAAATCTTTTAAAAGATAAAACACTTGCAGCTGATGAAATATATACACTTATCAAAATTTTTGATACAGTATTAGGATTACAATTAATTGAAGAAGCGGAATGTATCCTAAAACCTGCCGGAGAATCAGATGATGATACTGCAAAAATTGAACAGCTGATTGCCGAACGAACTGCTGCAAAACAACAAAAGAATTTCAGCAGAGCTGATGAAATTAGGAATCTTTTGAAAGAACAAGGGATTATACTTGAAGATACCGCAAGCGGAACAATATGGCGAAAGGTGTAACCTTGGGGAGTTTTAATTGTTCAGTGAAACAGAGCCTTTAGATGCACTCTCTGATAGAGATTTTAGAATAATCTATGACAATGTTCTGCCTGCACTCTACAAAGTTGCATATAATATTGTACGTGAACAAGATGCAGCAGAAGATTTATGTCATGATGCAATGATAAAAATGACCGAAAAAGAGATGCAGTTTCGCTCATTAAATGACGCAAAGTATTGGCTAATCCGTGTTGTAAAAAATGCGTCGCTTAACTATGCAAAACGCCGTATACTTGAACGGAAGGTGTATACCCGTGCTTTTAAAGAAGATAACCGGAAAGCAGAATCAGGAGAATCGGCACTTTTAAAAAATGAAACCGTGCAGAATGTTAAGCGGGCTGTAGAACAGCTGCCGGAAAAATTACGGGTTGTATTACAGTTATGTGAATATACCGATCTCAATTATAAAGAAATTGGGCGTATTCTCGGCATTAGCGAGGGTAACGTAAAGGTGAGGATTTTTAGAGCACGGGATAAATTAGCAAAAGTTATAGGAGAAGAAAATGTCTATATGCCCTGACCATGAATTGCTTTCTGCGTACATAGATAATGAAGTTCCCGCTGAATTTTCTGCTATGATTGCCGCACATCTGGAAAACTGTGCTGCCTGCCGTGCCGCATACAATACCTATCAATCTATGGAAACACATATACAGCAATTAGGCAATGAAATACCGATACCCGATTTTTCTTCATCATTTGAATCGCTTATGCTCCGCAGAGCGGCCGTTATCAATGAAAAACACGAGCTGAATACTGCCCGCAGCTGGTTTTATACGTCAGTAAAAGTACCGGTTCCGCTGATTGCAGCTGCCGTAACTTTATTTGTGCTAATGCCGCTCTTCTTTTTTTTGAAAATAGAAAGTACACTCGGTGCTGCACAAGATTCATTTAAACCCATTGTACCAGTGTCATTGGAAAAACAGCTGCAAATTCCTCAGCTTGAATTTTATGTAGTAACTGAAACTCCCGAGGATGCTCTTATTGATTACAAATTGCCGCCGAAAGAGTTTATAAAAAACACCAAACTGTTTCCTGTACGGGAGTTTACTCAATTTTATATTAAAAATCCAACATTTACTGCCGTCAACCCCGCTGCACAGATAAAACTGCCTTTTCCGGAATTTTCTTTACAACCGCCTGCTGAAATCTCTCCGGAATTTAAGCAGAAAGTTATTCGATAGGCAGCATAAAACGCAGTATGGCAGCAAAAAACAGATTAGGAATTGTTTATTTTATTCTATACTATATAAGAAAATATCCTGCTGTACGGCTAAATTTATTGTTATGTATCAGTGCAGCGGTACTCGGCGGATTAGTGTTTTTTTCTTCGTCAACAATAACTGTTAATACAATAGAAAGTATAGAGCCGCAGCTTGCATCTCCCGGTGAAATTATCACTCTTACCGGTACACATTTCGGTAATAAACTCCCGTATTCGTGGCTTATGGTTGGACAGCACCGTTTGAAGCCGGAGCAATGTTTATCATGGACTGACACCGAAATTGTATTTGAAGCACCTGCCAGTTTGCATGAAGATATTGTATATGCAGTTGTAAAAAACAAACAGGGAAATGCGGCGCTGCTGGTAAATAAAGCAATGCTGCCTGTTGCTGTTCATGGTGATGAAAAGGAAAACGCACCGGTCATAGAGCGAATCAGTGCTGCAGAAGGTGCCGTTGGTGAGCTTATTACCATCCACGGTACACATTTTGGAAAAGTACGCAATACCAGTACAGTTCTTTTTACCGGAAGCAGCTCACCTATTTTTTCGCCGGAAGATACTGCTTCATTAGCCGCTGCATCTGAATGCAGCGAAGCTGATTTTGACTATGAAGCATGGAGCGACCGCGAATTAAAGATACGGGTTCCAGATGCTGCCGCTTCAGGATCTATTGTTGTTATTACCGATACCGGCGTAAGCAATCTTATTCCTTTTACAGTAAGGAATAAACACGGCAGAAAAAAATATACTGAAACGCGGACATACCGCCTTACTTCTGAAATTGAAGTTTCCGATTTTTATGCTGACAATCCGAATACTTTTTTTCTGCGGGTTCCCGTACCGCAAAAAACAGCAGCACAGCGGCGTGTAATGATTTCAGAAGTTGTACCGCAGCCCTTTATTCTCCACTATCAAGGCTCTACGCTGCATCGCTTTTCTGATGTACAAACGGGACAGCGTTTGCATATAAAACAAGAGTATACCGTTAAATGCAGTGCAGTAGAAACGGAACTTACTGCTTCGGCATTCCGTGCTGCAGTGCGGCCGCTCAATCCGCTGCTGTATGCCGCCTACACCGAAGCACATCCGCTTATACCAGCAGACAGCCCAACAATAAAAAAACTATGCAAGACTATTGTTAAAAATGAGCAAAACCCCTATCATAAAGCGTTACGCATTTACCGTTTTTTAACGCAAGATTTTAAAATACATTTGTATTCAGGCAGCGATGCCGGAAGAAGTATTATTACGGCAGCAGAAGAAAAAAACGGTGATGCCTACGATGCAGCATTGCTGTTTTGTGCACTTGCACGGGCTGCCGGAATACCGGCAATTCCCTCTGCCGGTATTATTGTAGGCGGCAATAACCTTTCGATACTTCACTGGTGGGCAGAATTTTATTTAGAGGGTTTCGGCTGGGTTCCTGTTGATCCTGCCTTAGAGCAAGGAATACCCTTTGAAAGCGGTGCATCGGATAAAACTGATAAAAAAGATTGCTGCTTCGGCTATTTGGATGCTGCACATATTGTCTTTTCCCGCGGCATTCAGCATCAAAATCCCATGCTGCCGGATGGAAAAACAGTTGGAAACATACGCAGTTATGCGTTTAGGAATATATGGGAAGAAGCAACGGCAGGCATTACCGGTTACAGCTCATTATGGCGGTTACCGAAAGTAACTGCCGTATATTAGATATATTCGATAACTTGCGTTATCGAATAGGTCGGCGAGTTCTAACATCGCATTTTAAGGCAGCCTGTTCTGAAACTGAAGTTTCCGAACAGATCTATTACACCTGTTCCAAAGCAGAAATTTCCGGACAGGTGTATCGTTCAAGGAGGAACTACTATGGTACGCGTATTATCTGTAGGCGGTTCGATTGTCGTACCGCATCAGCCCGATGAAGCATTTTTACGTAAATTTGCTGCACATATACGGCAGTGGCTTTCTGCCGATGCTGCAAGAAAACTCATTATGGTTGTAGGCGGCGGATTTCCAGCCCGTGTATATCAAAATGCCTACAAATATGTTGCCGGAAGCCTAGCATCGAATGATGAAGCAGACTGGATAGGTATTATGGCAACCCGATTGAATGCTCAATTACTCAAGGCTATTTTTTCAGATGTGTGTCCTAATCCTGTTGTATACGATCCTACAGCTGTTGAATTATTTTCGGGGCAAGTATTGATTGCTGCCGGCTGGAAACCCGGTTTTTCTACTGACAATGATGCAGTGCTGCTTGCAGAACGCTTTTCTGCTCATCAGGTTATTAACCTATCAAACATTGAAAAAGTATACACTGATGATCCAAAGAAAAATCCTGATGCACAACCGATTGATTCTATTTCATGGGATGATTTTATTCAAATGGTAGGAACAGAATGGATACCGGGGAAAAATGTTCCATTTGATCCCGTTGCAAGCAGACGGGCAAAAAAAGCGGGAATCCAAGTTATTTGTGCCGGCGGTACTGATTTGGATAATCTTGATAATATTCTAAATGACAAGCCATTTAAAGGGACTACAATAGGCTGAAATGATGGATCATTATGAAGTATTAGGGGTAAGCAGATCCGCTTCCGATGAAGAAATAAAAAAAGCATACCGGGCAAAGGCATTACAATATCATCCGGATAAAAATCAGGGGAATGCTGCTGCAGAAGAAATGTTTAAAAAAATAAATGAAGCATATTCTGTACTCTCTGATAAAAACAAGCGGGCTGCATACGACTTTTCAACAAGTACCGATAACAGCCGGCAGGATTCTCACGCCGGCGGCAGCACTTACTACTATTATCACTCGCCTTTCGGCAGCAGCTTTTCTGAAGAACCGGAAGAAGAAGCATTTTTTTATGAATCTGGACGCTTCTCTTCGGATATGTTCCGAAATTCCGGTACATTTCGGAAAAAGAAGACAAACAACTCATCCGGCTTATACGGCTGTGTAATTATCGTGTTTGTCTTTTTATACATCTTTTTTATGCTGTCCTATGGTTCCATATATGTTTTATGGAAACTCATATCCTTGCTGTTTTGGCGTTTTTAACGCTCACGGAAAATAATTCTCCCCCGATTAAGGTCATAGGGGGAGAGTGCGACTTTTACACTGTCGCCCGGTACAATACGGATATAATGCTTGCGCATTTTTCCCGATAAATGTGCTAAAATAATATGACCGTTTTTTAATTCAACACGGAACATAGTATTAGGAAGGGCTTCTTTAACAATCCCCTCTACTTCAATTGCTTCTTCTTTTGCCACAATTCCTCCGAAAAATAAGAGCGTTGATAATAGAACTTACGTATTTTTCATGATTTTTGAAAGTCCCATTTGATTTTTTTTAAAATCATGCGTATAATCTTAAAGTCTATCCGTTTATTTGTCAACTAATGTAAAGGAGTTATTGTACAAATGGAAAAAGATTTTTTTCAGGAAATGAAAGAAGAATTGCATAAATGCAGGGCAGAACTTATTAAAACACTTGCATCCAATAGTGAAGATTTCCGTCAAATTATTGAAGCGGTTGATCCTAAAGATTTCGGAGATATTGCATCTGATGATACTGACAGAAAAATGCTTGAATGTATGGGTGAAAAAGATATAAAACGTATGCAGCTCATTGAATCTGCTTTAGCACGCATTGAGCAGGGTAAATATGGTAAATGCATTAAATGTGCAAAAAAAATTCCGGAAGATAGATTGCGGGCAATTCCCTACGCACTGATGTGCATTGAATGCCAAACGGAAACAGAGCGGAGGAAAAGACGGTAATCGCCTAATAAACCTGTTCGGAAATAGATTTATTTTGCGATATTTTTTGATAAGTCATAATAATGCAAAGACTTATCAAAAACAATCATCGGACATTTCTAAAATCTAACCGAGTTTTTAGAGATGTCCTGTAGTTTCTGAACAGGTCTAATGTAAGGAGGACTTCGGTGAAGAAAGCTTTTATTTGTGTAGCGGATGGATTTGAAGAAGTTGAAACTATTACCCCTGTTGATTATTTACGGCGGTGCGGAATAGATGCTGTATTAACCGGCTTGGAAACTAATACAGTACGATCTTCACGAGGTTTGACGGTACAATGTGATGCAGTACTGCATGAAGTGCTGCCCTATGCAAAAGAGGCGGTACTGGCAGTATTACCCGGCGGGCTGCCGAATAGTGAAACACTGGGAAGTAGTACACAGCTGAAGTCTTTTGTAAAGACTGTGTACGAAAATGGAGGAATTATCGCTGCAATTTGTGCAGCACCATGCTTTACACTAGGGGCATGGGGACTTTTGGAGGGCAAAAAATTTACCTGCTATCCGGGTATGGGAATGGATTTACCGACAAAACCGCTTGCAGATAAGCGTGTCGTGCAGGACGGCCGTATTATTACAGCCTGTGCTGCGGGTGCTGCTGAAGAATTTGCATTTGCCTTAGTTGAGGCATTGTGCGGAGCAGCAGCACGCGACTCACTCAGATCGGCTATTGCAGCACGGTGATACTATGGATAGAAAAAACTATCTTGAATGGCAGGAAGCACTTTTGCGGCTGCCTGAACAGATTTTTTTTGATTTACTACGGCTGTATCTCGGTGATATAAAAACACCGTTTAATAAGCAGCGGCTTGCAGAGCAGTTAAGCGGTTTTTTGTCAAAACCCCATATACGGCATACAATCATCAGCAGCCTTACCGAACAAGATATACTCATTTTAACCGGTATCCATTTTTTAGCAGTGCCGTCAAAAAATGCACTACTGCATTTTTTTTCGGATTGGCTTTCGGTGAGTCCGCAGCTTTTTAACTTGGAAGAACGGCTGCTGATTTATCAAGTACAAAGCGGCAATGAAGCAGAAAAGCGTATCTATAAAATAAATCCATTGCTGTATGATGTTATTTTGCCGCTTTTACATAAAAATCTTCTCTTTTTACCCGAACAGGGCAGCGGTCTTTGTAAAACAATGACTGCATCTGATGACACCCTGCTCGCCGGTCTGTACTGTTTTTTTAATCATACAACGGACGTATTAAGAAAAGACGGCTCATTTAAACAAAAAGCAGCAAAACTACTGGAAGATATTTTTCCGCTATTTGCTGCCGGCAGCTGCGGTAGTGCAGCAGCGTATATAAGAATTGTATGCTTAGGCTTACAAAATATTGGGCTGCTGCTGCACCATGATTCTGCACTTGTTCCGCAAGAAGACCGCTGGATTGAATTTTTTAAGCTGAATCCGTTTGATAGAAAAATGTACATAGCAGCAGGGGTATGCGGTAAAGTACGGCGGGAGATACTTATTCAGCGGGCAAATCTCTTCTCGTACTTTTTATCTTCGCTTGATCCTGCGGCGGTGTATACAAGCGGTGCACTGTCCCGCTTGTATTATTTTGTACAGCAGCAGTTTTGCCGGAAACATCATCTGCATACATCATTCTTTGCCTTTGATTATACAGAAAACAAAGAAACTGAACCAGTTATCGCCATTGCACAGCAGCTGCGATTTTTGCAGCCGGCCGGAATGCAGCACTGGCAAATAAATACCGAAGTTTTTTCTCAAACGGTACTTGAACAGAACATCATTATTTCACCTGCATTTGAAGTAACGGTACTGCCGTATACATCATTTGCACATCTTTTTCCGGTACTTTCCTGCTGTATGCCCCGCTCTATTCAGGAAACTGGTATTTTTGAGATAACACGCACTGCCTGTGCACACTGTTTTGAAAAAAACAGTACTGCACAAATACTGCTGGAAGCACTGCAAGCTGCTATTTTGCATGAACTGCCGCAAAATATCGTTGTAAGTATCACGGAATGGTACACGCATTATACAGCACTTGGACTGTATCATGGATTTATTCTTGCAGTATCTCCCGAAAAAAGAGGAATATTCACGCAAAACGCCGCCTTGCACAGCATGATTTATAAAGAGCTTGCTGACGGTATATACTTGATAAAAGATATGGAGGCTGAAGATATCCGTAAAATAATTCAGGACGCAGGCTGCGAGGTTACACAATATACAAAGAAAAATCTTCAGCCGTACACCCCAACGCCATTTAAAACAATTGAGCAAAGAAGTATGATAGGTACTGATGGTGATACTGCACTACACACGATACGGCAACAGACAGCGGAATATCCATACGCTGAACATCAGCACCGGCTGGAAGATATGCTTGAACAATCAGCATTTTCAGCAGATGATAAACGGATTTTGCGTGAAAAAATCAGAAAAAAACTGATTATTTGTGAAGAACAGCTTTCTAAAACATCGCTTGCAGGAAAAATTCATGAAGTTTCCGGCTTAGATTTTTTAGGAAAAATTCATCTGGCAGAACGGGCTATTGCTGATCATAATCTGCTTGAAATCTATTTTGATGAATCAAGCACTCCGTCTGTTATAGGCGGTTTACCGATACGTATTGAAAAAACGGCACAAGATGCCGTGCTGTTTTTACAAACACAGCAGGATAGAATATATGAAAAAATTCCTATTGGGCGTATTATGCGTATGATAATGATAAAAGAATCGCTTTTTTTCTAATGATTTTTTTTTCAGAATAGTATAGTATGTTAGCATACGCACATATCACAATACAATGCGTCGGGCTGCATATCCCGTATATATGAGTTGTAAAATGTTTCTAGGAGGGTTGTAAATTTATTTTTACTACATACATTATGGAAAAACCGTTTATACTTTCTCCATCTCTATTAAGTGCCGATTTTTCAAAATTGCACAGCGAATTAGATTTTATACGGAATAATGGCGGTCAATGGGTACATTTGGATATTATGGATGGGCATTTTGTTCCAAACCTGACATTCGGAGCACCGGTTATCAAAGCCTTGCGGAATAAAACCGATTTACTGTTTGATGTACATCTTATGGTTGAGCGGCCTGAAGATTTTGTAGACGATTTTGCTGCAGCGGGTGCTGATTATCTTACTTTTCATATTGAATCAAGTGTGCATGCAAACCGGTTAATCAGCAAAATACGGGAAAAAGGTATGAAGCCCGGAATTACCCTTGTACCTTCAACACCGGTTATGATGCTTTCTGAAGTCTTACCGCTGGTTGATCTCGTATTAGTTATGTCTGTTAATCCCGGCTTCGGAGGGCAAACACTTATACCGCAGTGTCTGGATAAAATTACAATGCTGAAAACCTTGCGGGAGCAGCACGGATATACCTATCTGATTTCTATTGACGGCGGTATTAATAGGCAGACACTGCCCGATGCAGTGAACGCCGGTACTGATGTAATTGTTTCAGGTTCGGCATTTTTTTCAGGAGAGATGAAAAAATGAAAAAAATTCTATACAGCCTTTTTTTTCTTACAGTGATATACCCGCTCGCTGCAGGCAGCGATAATTTACTCAATGGACTTGATGCCTATACCCGTTCTGATTGGAAAGCAGCAATTACCTCATTTGAGCAGGCATTACGTTCTACACCGGCAGAAAAAAAAGAAAGCCTTTACTGGCTCGTTATGGCACATACTTCTGCTCATAATTATCATTTGGCACTCGGCTATGCTGATGCTTTTTTATCTGCCTATCCCGATGATGAATATTCACCGGAGGTACTGTACCAAAAAGGCAGAATTCTCCATTTGTATGATCAATATCCGCGATCAAATGATATATTATACCGATTCTTGAAGGGAACGCCGGCTCATCCAAAAGTGCCTTCAGCATATTACTGGATAGGAGAAAATTTATATGCTGAGCATAAACTCATACATGCCCGCGAAATGTTTTTTAGAATAACCATTGATTACCCTGAATCGGGGAAAGCACAATCTGCACAAAAACGGATTGAAGAAATTGATTCTATACAAGAACAAGCAGCCATAGCTCAGCAGGAATCGGCAAACTCCGCTCCGTTGTCTGTATCAGCAGCAGACGAAACGGAAAACAATGAAGCTTTACACAACAAGATTGAAACACTTGAGTATAAAGTTGATCAACTGAATGAAGCTTTTTCACGGTTGAGTCAAACACAGGAAACCACAGCTGATGAGTTAGATGCAAAAATCAAACAAAAAGAGATAGCTGTTCTGAAAGAAAAAGCCCGTATCTTGGAAGACCTCTATGAAAAACGTGTAAAAGGAGAGAAAAAGTATGAAGAATAAAAAAATATGTACTATGCTAATATGCATAGTCTGTATTCTACGGGCATTACATGCTGATCCGGAACCGGTTGAACTGGTATCGGACCCCTTAAAATTAGTAATTTATCCTAAAACCGGTAATTTTTGTTTGTACCGCATAGATGCTTCCCAAGAAAGTTTTTATACTCCGCTGTATGATGATAGAACACAGTCCTCCTTAAATGTCTACTCTCTGCTGTTTAACGGACATATATATCATTTAAACAATAAAAGCGGTAAAAAAATTATTATAGAGCAACAGAAAAATTCTATAACCGTAACATTTCAGATTAGTTTGGATTTTATAGCTGTACAGCATTTTTCATTTGAAAAAAATAATGGATTAACAACAGGACCGCTGTTAAAAATTGTTACAGAGGTACAAAATATTTCCGGGGCAGTTGCTGATATAGCATTAAAAGCTGTGTTTGATACTTCGTTTAAAGACAAAGCCCGCATTCCGTTTTATACCGATATTCGTAGTGAAGTAAGCAGTGAACTGCTTTTACAGCCCGCACTTGAAAAAGATACCGTTATTTTTGCAGCTGATAAAGGCAACTCCACAATGTTCTTTTTAAAAGAAAAGAATCAAACCACTCCTGCTTCCGTGTTTATTGCTAACTGGGAACGGCTCATTACAAAAACATGGCTTCCAACCTATGTGCAAGGCAGATCATTTAAGAAATCCCGTACCGCAAATCCCGGTATTCTTTACGTATGGTCGGAACGTAAAGTAGCCAATAAGCAGTTTTTTTCTATTTCAAACTGTATCGGCTTTTATGACTACCGTGCATATCATGTACAAACAGCTGCTCCTACAGTCCGCACTTCCCGTGTGCATAAAACCGATACAGACAGTGATGTCAAGCAGGAGCCGGTTTCTGCACTAGAAAATACAGTTTCCGATACAGCACCGCAGCTGCCGGACACTGCTATTCCGGACGAAGAGCCGCTGCCTCCGGAGGCTGAAACACAGACCCCGCCCGAAGAGGATTCATACCCGCAAGATACAGCAGCTATGACTGAACAGGATGTACAAAAGAATTATGAGAAGATAGAAAAACTGCTTAATCAAATAAAGCAGCTTGAACAAAATTCTTCTGATATTTCTCAGTACGAAATTTATCAATTACAACAAGAAGTTGATACTATCATCAAGACACTACAGGAAGAATAATGCCGGTTTCTATTCTTGAGCAAGCGAAAACACTCTTTGCAAAACAGCGTTATCAAGATGTTATCCGGTTATTGGAACCGCATGTTATTCAGTATGCTGCCGGTACCGATAGCCGTGATGCATCGTATAATGCTGCTTTTAATAAGTCCTTTCCATTCTATCTCTACCTCGGGCTTTCATGCCTGCACGCAGGCGATATAGGCGGTGCTATCGACTATTTAACCTGTGCACGGCGTATCAAAATGACTGATCCCGATTTATTATGTGCACAAGCAGCACTGTATTTGAGACGCGGAGATACAGCACGGGCTGTTGAATACTACTTAGAAGCAGTTGAATACAGTCCTAATCACAAACTCGCACGCATGGGGCTTGAATTTATACGAATCAATAATACCCCTGAAAAAATAGGAGATGCCATTCAATCAGGGGCGATAAAAAAATACTATCCTCGCCCCGGTGCCGGCGAATACTACCGCAAAAAAACCATAACAGCAGCAATTACCTGCAGTATTCTGCTGCTTGCAGTATTAACCGGCTGGCTGTTTATCCGTTTGCCGATGCATTTACGGGCACAGAGGGCAGATTTATCGGCACTACAGCTATTAACCGAAGAAAAAAACCGCCCTATTGATGCAGGAAGTGCTGCATACTATACCCTCTCTGAAAAAGAAGTGCTTAAAGCCTATCACAATGCACAGCAGTATTTTCAAGAATCACGGGATAATTTAGCACAGATTGAAGTAAACCGCATTTTATCTTCCAATGCAGCACATTCTATTAAGCAGAAATCCCGTATTCTTATGGATTATTTTAGTACCCCGGGGTTTGATACCATTAAAGACATTATGCCGTACTCCCGTGTAAAAGCGGATATTCCGCTCTACCTTGACTGCTGGACAGTGTGGTCGGGAATTGCAGCAAATATACAAAAAGACGGCGAACGTACGGGCTTTGACCTTATGGTTGGATATGACGACCGTATTCAACTTGAAGGTATTGTACCGGTATTTTGTAATTTTTCTGTTGAAATTGATCCTGAACGGCCGATAAAAGTATTAGGGAAGATTCAGCAGCATGGCGGGAATCTTTTTTTGAAAGCAGGCAGTATTCATCAAAGTAAAGTGCCGGTAAATAAAAAGTAGAAGGATTGATGCACCTAATGAAAAAGACACGGCAGATACAAATCGGCGGAAAAGGTTCAGTCCGTTCTCTGACACTCGGCAGCGGCTGTCCGATTGCAATCCAAACCATGTGGAAACAACCGCTGCAAGCTGATTCGCTTTTGGGCATTGCACAAGAGATAACCGGCTTAGAGCAAATCGGCTGCGATATTATGCGGTTTGCAGTGCCGGATATGGCAAGTGCAGACCTCTTTGTTAAGCTTACTCATCTTTGTTCCATGCCGCTGGTCGCCGATATTCACTTTGATTACCGGCTTGCACTCCGTTGTATGGACGGCAACGCTGCAAAAATCCGCATCAATCCGGGCAATATCGGCACGCAAAAGAAAGTTGAAGCAGTTGTTGCAAAAGCCCGCGAAACCGGCACTGCCCTACGGATAGGCGTAAACAGCGGCTCAATCCCCTCTGATTTACGCAAAGCAATGCAGGAACAGATAATCTCCGGACGAAATCCGGAAGAAGCACGGGCAGATGCCCTTGTACGGGCTGCATTGCGTGAGGCAGCACTGTTTGATGCCCTCAACTTTACAAACTTTTTGATTTCGATGAAAGCCTCTTCTGTGAGGGAAACAGTTATTGCAAACGAAGCATTTGCAGCTCAATCCGATATTCCGCTTCACCTCGGTGTAACAGAAGCAGGTCCGCTTGTTGCAGGTATTGTAAAAAGTACGCTTGCATTCAGCTGTTTACTGCAGCAAGATATTGGAGCAACAGTACGGGTTAGTTTATCCGATACAATGGAAAATGAAGTTATTGCTGCCCGGGAAATTTTAACTGAATGCGGGAAGCGGGAAAACGGTATACGGCTCATTTCTTGTCCGCGGTGCGGACGCAATGGGTTTGATGTGCACGGATTTGTAAAACGCTGGCAGAAAAAACTGCTCATGCTGCACAAACCCGTAACTGTTGCAGTAATGGGCTGCGTTGTCAACGGTCCCGGTGAGGGGAAACACGCTGACTTAGGAATTACAGGAGCCGATGATTTTGTACTATTGTTTAAGCATGGTACAATAGTCCAGCGTATACCGCTGCAAGGGCTTAATCATGAAGAAAAAATTGCAGTTGTCGATGCTGCCTTTGAAAAGGAATTGCTAAGTTTATGAATAAAAAACACTGTATCTTTTTTGTGTATGTAACTATCTGTGCAGCTGTCTTTGCACAACGCGGTACAACAGCCGGTGATGAGCCGTGGCATTTGCTTGAACAGGGAAAAATAGCTTTTGAACAGCGTGAATTCGGTAAAGCACTCCTGCTCATTGGCGAAGCACGCGATTTTCAGAAAAAACGAGTGCAAGAACAGTATGATTATCTGTTTTCCGCCATAAAAACCTATCAAGTGCGTGCTGCAGGCGATCTTATTAGTGATGTATATGCAGTATTGCAAAAACGGGAAGACAGTGAAGCCTGTGCTATTTTAGACAACATTTTCTTAACGCATCCGCCGGTTTTTTTTGATAAATCAATGAATAATTTGATGACATGGTTTAGAAAAAGCGGCGTATATCCCGAATGCGATTATCTTATCGGTAAAATCTATGAAATTGAGGGAGAGTATCATCAAGCATTTAAACACTATCATGATGCATGGGATTGCCGTGAGTTTTTGTATATTCCCGATATGCGTTTTGAAATTATTTATGCACTTTCTCATATTTCAGGCTTACTAAATAAACCTGATGATCAAGAAAAATACTTACTCCTTGTACTTACAGAAGATCCGGTATACGGAACAACCAATACAGAAAGTGCTACATTGAAAGCAATGATTCATACTATAAAAAATGAAAAAACCGTAGAAAAATTTTTCTCCCTGTATCGGCATCACAATGATATTGCACTTCGGGCATACAGTGAATTGAGCGGAATATACAGTAAAGCAGGAGAGTATGACAGAGCTTTCCGTACTGCCCTACTTGGTGCGGATATTGCAGTTACTTATTTAAGCGATACTGCAAAGAAAATTGATTTTACTTATACCTATAAGGATTTCTCCGATCTTTTGGTGCGTATCGGTACAAATAATGCAATTCTCCAGTGGGCAGAATCGCGAAAAATCTGGGCAATCTTCTTGCAGTTTGCAGATATTCTTTACCAGCAAGGATTTATTGTACAAGCAAGCGATTTATACTATAAACTTGCAGAAAATTGCCCCTCGTTTGAATATGCACAGGAGGCTGCCTACAAACTTTCTCAGGTGCAGTAGTATGCAGTATAACACTCATAATAATGACATACATTCATTCGGATTTTACCGTTTTGCAGCAGCAGTACCGCCCTGTACTGTCGGCGATTGTAATACAAATGCTGCACATATTATTGAGTATATTTTCCGCAGTGCAAAACAAGGAGCCGATACGGTTGTATTTCCCGCATTAACCATTACCTCTGCAAGCTGCGGTGATTTATTTTCTCAGCATACACTGCTTACTGCTGCATTACAGGCACTAAATACTATTATAGAAAAAACCGCACCGCTTACAACAACAGCAGTGATAGGCTTGCCATTTCTGCATTGCGGGAAAATATATAACACTGCTGCGGTAGTGGGCAAAGGACAAATATACGGGCTTGTACCGCTGCATGATACTGCCGTATGGAATGGTTTTTCCCGCTATTCAGACGATTGTGAAAGCTGCACTGTAGGCAGCAGAAAAAATATTCCTTGGGGTACTCACCTACTGTTTGAAATACCCGGTACCTCATGCTCATATATGGTTGGAAATACCCAGCCGGAAAAAACTGCTGTACAGCTCATGCCGCTTGCACAACCTGCAGCGGTAGAGTCTTTTGCTCACCTTGAACGCCGTTTTGCAGCGTTTTCGCATACGCACCGCACTGCACTTGTTTTTGTAAATGCCGGTTGGGGAGAATCTTCTACCGACTCCGTTTATGCTGGAGAAGCAGGGATTATACAAGCAGGTACAACACTTGCAAAACGCAGCGGATACACGCTCAAAACCTACCTCGCAGAGCAGCTGCAAGCATCTTCGTCACATTCTAAAACAGTATGCACCGTTTTAGAACCGTCAGATGATTCACTGATTTATGCAG
>JBQMYW010000004.1:0-82499 GCA_052173295.1 Treponema sp. | reverse complement strand
TTTGCCCAACCACTACGGCTGTGGCAAGGGGGATACCATCTCTCTTCTTTGTCCACAGTGCTCAAATATTTTCTTGACATTTTGCTGTATTAAGTATAAAATCCCTCGAGGCAGCTATATTAAGCATCTCTAAAAACTCAGTTAGCTTTTAGAGATGTCTAACGAATCTTTTTATACATTTTTATGTCATAATCATTTATAAAAAGACATCGCAAGTAAATCTAAGGAAATCCTTTAAAAAACTGAGTTTTTTAGAGGTTCCCTAGTGTTTTAAGGGGCAAAAATGGCAACTATTATTATAGTTATTCTCAGTCTTGCTCTCCTAACTGTCGGTTTAATTCTTGGATGGACGATTCGCTGGCTGTATGCCAGATTTCAACTATCTGCTTCTGAACAACGTGCAGAGCGGGTTTTACAGGAGGCTATAAAAGAGGCTGAAGCTCAAAAGAAGGATATTCTTCTTGAGGCAAAAGAACAACTTATTCGGGAAAGAAATCAACAAGAACGGGAGAATCGTGAACGGCGGAGCGATCTCCAGCGTATTGAACGGCGGCTTACACAAAAAGAAGAGCAGCTTGATAAACGCTTGGAGAATGCTGAAAAAAATGAACGGCAGCTTGCCGAACGGAAAACAGCTCTTGACGAGCGGGCAAAGATTTTAGACGGAGAAGAAGAGCGGTATAAAGAAGAACTTGAGCGTATCTCGGGCTTAACGCAGGCGCAGGCAAAAGATCTCATTATGCAAAGTCTGGCAAATGAAGCTAAAAAAGATGCACAAGTATTGATTAATCGCATAGAAGAAGATGCAACGTTAATAGCAGAAAAAAAGGCGCGGGATATTTTGGTTACCACAATCCAGCGGCTTGCAACCGAAACAGCAAGTGATATTACTGTTTCTACGGTGAGTTTACCGAGCGACGAAATGAAAGGACGGATTATTGGACGGGAAGGACGAAATATCCGTGCTCTTGAAACGTTGACCGGTGTTGATATTATTATTGATGACACGCCTGAAGCAGTGGTCATTTCCTGCTTTGATCCGGTACGGAAAGAAATAGCACGTGTTGCACTTGAACGGCTTATTCTTGACGGGCGTATTCATCCTGCACGTATTGAAGAGATTGTACAAAAGGTAACACGCGAAATTTCCCAGACTATTTATGAAGAAGGGGAAAAAGTGCTTTTTGATCTTGGAATACATGATATGGGACATGAAGCTGTCCGTGCCCTTGGGCGGTTGCATTTTAGAACAAGTTACGGGCAGAATGTGTTACAGCATTCTAAAGAAGTATCTATCCTTGCAGGTATGTTAGCATCAGAAATTGGTGCTAATATCGAAATTGCAAAACGCGGAGGATTGATGCACGATATTGGTAAAGGGGCTGAAGCAGATTCCGATAAAAACCATGCAGAGGTTGGTATGGAAATGACCCGGAAAATGAACCTTGATACACGCATTGTCAATGCAGTAGGTTCGCATCATAATGATATTGAACCTTCATGCATTGAAGCTGTGATTGTTCAAATTGCTGATGCTATTTCTGCTGCACGGCCGGGTGCACGGCGTGAAACAATGGATAATTATATCCGCCGGCTTGAAAATCTTGAGGCAATTGCAGAGGGCTTTACCGGTGTTGAAAAAGCCTACGCAATTCAGGCAGGACGTGAATTACGGGTATTAGTTAATAATGAAAAGATATCCGATATAGAAGTAAAATCGTTAGGGCGGGATATTGCGAAAAAGATTGAAAATGATCTAAAATATCCGGGTCGTATTCGGGTTACTCTTATTCGGGAAACACGTATTATTGAGTACGCCCGTTAAAAATATCTTTGCTTACCAGTAGGGGGATTTTAAAAGCTGTCCTTTTGAAATCCCCCTACTGTTTTAAACCAGAAAATATTAAAATACAGTATAAGGAATCACGTCCTTAACATGCAGATAAAACATTACATCTGCTCTATAAGAACCGCTAGAAACAGATAATCGGGGATTCTCTTTTATCAAGAGTTCTCCGGTAACGCATTTCGGTTTATTTTTTACTGCTTTTCTCAAATATGTCCGTATTGCCGATAATGCCGCTTGTGTATACGCATCATAGATGCCGTTTGTTTCATTTTGCCGCTTCCCATGCCCGCTGCCTTGCACTGTTATGTAGCAGCTTGATTTCCACTGTTGCCGCCGCTGTGCAATACTACTTGTCATTCGGTATTCTGCCCAGCAATAAAGAAATGGATAATCAGGACGCAGTTCAGTAATCAACAGTCTTTCATCATTTTCTTGTAAATTGTAAATAGGTGTAAGAGTAAATTCTTCGGTAATATTCCGTTTTTTATCATACGGAGTATATGAAAACTTCCAGCCGTATACCATACCTGCAACAATAAATTGGGAAACTTCTGTAATAGCCTGCTTCGGAGGAAGTATTTTTGGAGAGGATTCTACACCAATAGTACCCGGCTGCGGCTCTAGGAACACCCAAACAGGAGCACGGAGAATAACAGCCTCTGATTCGTGCATACCGGAGTAGCTGTCTGAGTAGGCAAGCGAAATAAGGCATATAAAAATGAGTATACTATTTTTTTTCATCTGCATTCTACCGCACTGTACCATAAATCTTAAATCTGTACTATTATATAACAACCGATAGATAATTACTTTTCAGTATTTATGAACAGAAACCGCTCAAACCGGTAGCAGCTGCTGCTTCCCACCTGTTACCGTTCCGTTCAAAAATAGTGATGCTATCAACAAGAAAATCTTCTTCAATGTTCAGTCCATTCATCGTTTGCAGAGCTTGTGTCATTACTCCCGCAGGAATATCCCGATTTGCAACAGTTGCATGCGGTTGAAAAGGTTTCCGGTCTTTTTTAAGACAGCAGGGAAAGGTGTTCAAAATTGCTTTTACAACTTCATCACGGAGATTTGTCCAATATGTATGTGCAATAATATTTGCAAAAAGCGTTCTATCACCAAATGCATCAAAATTATCTATATGAGCAGTAAAACCTAAGTGTTTACGCACCTCTGCTTTTTCAACCGCCCTTATTAAATCAGCAGTTGAACAATCGTCTTGTAGCTTAAACGGCGGAACAAGCGTAACATGGATAGGAGTTCCATGCCCTGATTTACAACTGTATGCCCTGCTCATATAACGGCGGCATTCTTCAAGGGTAAGTGTTATATCCTCCGGTAACAAAACACCAATAAAATGCGTCTGTTGCGGAATATTTTTCTGTCTCATTTCTGTAATTATACCATAGAATTATCTGTCATTCTATCTATCTTATTATAAAATAGGCAGTAAAACCGGTTACCGGTATGTTACTGTCTGCGGAGTTTTTCATAGAGTGCATCGAGGTCTGCACGGGAAAAATATGAAATGTGAATAGTACCCTTTTCAAGTGTCCCTTTGACAGCCACCTTTGTACCAAGTGAGTCAATAAACTGCTGTTCAATGTCTTTTAGTGCCAGTGCTTCATCAGTCAGGGACTCTTGCTGCTGCGGAACAATGTCTTCCAGTTTTTCAGTGCGGATTCCCTGTTTCAGCTGTGCAGCCTGTACTTCCGCTTCCCGTACTGACAGGTTTTGATCGGTAATGCGGCGGAATAACACCGTTTGATCGGCTGGATTCACTAATGATAAAAGAGCCCGTGCATGTCCGGCAGTAATAGCACCTGTTTCTACCGCGTAAAGCATCTCTTCCGGCAGCTGCAAAAGCCGCAGGGCATTTGCAACGGCAGATCTGCTTTTACCGACACGCTTTGCTGTTTCTTCCTGATTCAAATGAGATAACCGCATAATCTCTTGGTATGCTTGTGCTTCTTCAATAGGATTTAAGTCTTCCCGTTGGATATTTTCGATGAGTGCAATCTCAAGTTTTTTATGTTCTTCAAAATTCCGGAACACAACGGGTACAGTAGCCAAGCCTGCAAGCAGAGCCGCACGGGTTCTCCGTTCTCCGGCAATAATAAAATACTCATTCCCCTTTTTTTCTACCACAATGGGCTGAATAATACCGTGTTCTTTAATTGAATCGGCAAGCTCCTGCAAGGCATTGTCATTAAAGATTTTACGCGGCTGATAGGGATTCGGCTGCAATAATGCAGGGTTTAATTCCATTGGTTCATGGTGATCAGCGGTATGGCTGCTAAATAGCTTTTCATTCTCGGCAATAAGCGAGCCGATACCCTTTCCCAGTTTATTTTTATGTGCGGCTTTACTCACGGTTCAGAATCTCCTGTGCTAGCTTTTTATAACTGCGGGCACCAATACACGATGCATCATATTTACAAATCGGCAGTCCGTGCGAAGGAGCTTCCGACAACCGTACATTTCGGGGCACAATAGTTGTGCATACACGATCCTTAAAATAGGAAGAAACCTGTTGTACAACCTCCTGTGCAAGTTTTGTCCGCGAATCGTACATTGTAAAAAAAATACCGCCTATTTTAAGCTGAGGATTCATACCTTCTTGTACTTTTTTTACTGTTTGCAGCAGTAGGGTCAAACCTTCAAGTGCAAAATATTCACATTGAAGCGGAATAAATACCTCATCAGCCGCAGCAAGACCGTTCAGTGTTAAAATACCAAGCGAGGGCGGACAATCAATAAGAATATAATCAAAAGAGTCTTTTATAGCGGATAATTGTTCCCGTAAATAAAATTCCCTATCTTGCTGATCAATAAGCTCTACCGTTGCTCCCGAAAGATTAATATCAGCAGGAATTGCATACAGGTTTTCTACTATTGTTTTTTTGATAGTTTTTTCAATAGAAATTTTTCCGGCAAGGGCATCATAGATATTGGGCTGCCTTGTTTCTATCCCTACACCGGAAGACATATTTCCCTGCGGATCAAAATCAATCAGCAAGGTCTTTTTTCCCGACTCTGCAAAATACGCACCAATATTAACTGCCGAAGTAGTTTTTCCTACTCCGCCTTTCTGATTAACGAACACTACACATTTGCCCATAAAAATAGTATATCCTATTTTTAAAATAGATAAAAGAGCAAAAAAACAGAGATGCCGCATTATAAAAATTGTAAAGAAAATAATGTCTATCTCTGCTATACTTGAGGTGAGAAACATGACATTACAAGAAGCACAACTTACCGGTAATGAGCTTGCTTTCCCTACTGTTTTATTGTAAAATATTAGAGCGGATATTTTTTAAACTTATTGAAATATCCCTTATCTACGGAGGACCCCATGAATAAACAGCAATGTAACTTTAGTATTGATAGAATAGGTACGTGTAAAATTCCTTCTCCTATCCGGCTCTCAAATATTGCGGGAGATAGTATTGCAAACTATGTAACCGATGATCAATTTATCCGGTTTGAGCTTGATGCAGCAATTGGTGAAAAATGTCCTGATTTAACTCGGGAAAACTTGATTGAAAAAGCAGGTCCGCGCGAAAAAATATTTTTTAATCCAAGTCATGTACATGCCGGTATTATAACTTGCGGCGGGCTTTGTCCCGGATTAAATGATGTTATCAGAGCTGTTGTCCGGTGTTTGTGGGGACGGTATGGAGTAAAGCGGATTACCGGAATCCGCTTTGGATTTAAGGGGCTGCTGCCTGAGTATGACTATGCACCGGTAGAACTTAATCCGGATGTTGTTGATGCCTGCCATAAAACAGGCGGTACTATTCTCGGTACTTCCCGCGGCGGCGGTAATAGAGTTTCAGATATTGTTGACGGCATTCAGCGGCTGAATCTCAATATGTTGTTTATTATCGGCGGCGATGGAACTCAAAAAGGTTCGCTGGAAATTGCTGAAGAAATCGGCCGCAGAGGGCTGTGTATTTCGATTGTCGGAATTCCGAAAACAGTTGACAATGATCTTTCTTTTATTCAAAAATCATTCGGATTCGATACTGCTGTTGTAAAGGCGTCCGAAGCAGTTGCTGCTGCCCGTATGGAAGCACAATCTCAGATCAATGGTATCGGATTGGTAAAACTTATGGGACGGGAATCGGGCTTTATTGCAACACATACCGCAATTGCAAGCCATGAAGCGGATTTTGTCCTTATTCCTGAAGTACCGTTTGATATTGAAGGCGAAAATGGATTTTTGAAGCATCTTAAAGACTGCCTTGAAAAACGGCATTATGCAGTTATCGTTGTTGCAGAAGGGGCAGGACAAGACCTGATTCAAAGCAAAAATGAAACTGATGATTCTGGTAATAAACGGTTATCTGATATAGGATTATACCTAAAAGAAAAAATTGAAACCTATTTTAAATCTATTGGAATACATACTAACTTGAAATACATTGATCCAAGTTATCAAATCCGATCCGCCCCCGCAGCACCGGTGGATTCTATTTACTGTGAGCGGCTGGGAAACAATGCTGTACACGCAGCAATGGCAGGAAAAACAAAGCTGATTGTTGGTTTGATGTACAATAAGTTTGTACACTTGCCTATTCAAGTAGTAGTTAGCAAGCGGAATTATGTTGAACCGGAAGGCTCGCTCTGGCGTGATGCACTTGATGCAACAGGACAGCCTGCATTGATGAAAAACACAAAAGAAGCATAAGTTTAATACCTGCTGACGATAGGGGCTGTTCAACAACTTTCGGTCTGTTCTGAAATGTATATTTCAGAACAGGTTTATTAGGATCCGCACAGCCCCATTGTCTGATTCCTCAATTTATTTGCTCTATCAAGTGATATACCCTGCTTTCCAATGCCAGAGCGGTTTTGATAGTGCAGAAGAAAAAGTATTAACCCGCATAAAATCAGGCAGCCAGTCTGTTTCGCTCACCAATTCTTGATAAAATCCATCATCTATTGCAAAATATTCCAAAAGATGCCGCAGCCGGTTGTCTTCACCGCTGTTCAACAGGCGGTTTTCAAACGTCTTAATGTATGCAGTACGGGGATTTGCGGAAACCGGTGTATATTGTGTCATAAGCGACAGCAGGGCTGAATCTTTTAGCTTTTCTGCAAACCATTGCAGCACCGCTGCTGTTTGACGGATTTTCCCCGGTAATGCAAGATGGCGGACAATCACCCCTGATACAAGTTTCCCAAAAGGATATGCCTCGCTTTCAGCCTGTACAAGAGAAAGCGGCGATAAGGCTGCCATTGCTTCAATAGCACGTTGTGCAATGACAGGATAATCAACCGCAGCAAAGAGCTTTTCAGCAAGTGCTGAATCGAGTGTTTTAATATCCGGCAGCCATCCGTCCACAGCTGTTTGTAATGAAAGAATAGACTCAACCGTTTCATAGCCCGACGTATTCCATACAACCGGAATATGTAATCCTGTTTTCTTTGCCTGTTCCAAGCCTTTTTTTAATGCCGGTACAGCGTGGCTTCCGGTTACAATGTTGATATTTTCTGCACCGGCTGCTTGCAGACGAAGACACAAACTCAAAAATTCATCACAGGATAGTGATGTTCCCATACCTTGTTGGGAAATTTGAAAATTTTGACAAAAAGCACAGCGTAAATTACAGCCGGTTATAAAGATTGTCCCTGAACCGCCTTTTCCGGTTACCGGCGGTTCTTCCCCAAAATGCAGCCCTGCCCATGCAATACGCAGTTCGGCAGTTTCACCGCAAAAACCTTTTTCGCCAATATTTCTATTCACTCCGCACTTTTTCGGACACACACGGCAAACTTCATATTCCTTACAGCAAAAATCTTTAATCATGGAAGAGCTGCTGCTTATACAAGTTTACCGCGTTCAACTAATACACGCATCAAGGTCTGTACAGTTGGCATGTCAATATCTTCAGCCGATGAATCAATGATCATCGTAAGTTCCTGCCAATCTCTGTCAGAAAAATTCATATCTGCTTCAAATCCATCGGTAAAAAAGCAAAATACCGTATAAAACCAGTCTACAGCAGTATCTTTTGTATCAGTTGTATGTGTAGAACGCCAATACATACATATATCGCTTGCAAGCGGTTCCAGCTGTGTATCATACGCAGCAACAGCGCTGCACAATAGCCGGCACAGCGGTTCTTGATAATCAGTATCAGAATTTTTATGTATAATCTTCTGTGCGTCAGTATAAAATTTCTCAAAAATATTCATAATACGGACAACTATAAAAAAAAAGCGGAAGAAACACAAGAGATATATTCGATTGCCTTGCTGTCTATTAAACCTATTCGGAAACGTGCGTTTTTGAATAGGTTGCTTTAACTTGACAAAACGTGTTATTCGCATAAAATAGTACGATAGTGCATCTTTCAAAATATCACTTTTTTGATATGCCCTATACTCTGCAACAAGGAATCTGCATCAATGAAAAAAAAGTGCCTCGCCTATTTGTTTATCATTATAGCAGGAAGTATATTCGCCCAAAGCTATGATGGAGAACCGCTCTTGGATATTGGTTTTAAAAATCCTGTTATGAGTGAAAATATTGATACGTCATTGGTAAACGGTATTACAATTCGTAGTAAATTTGAAAAAATATTCCGTGAATTCACTACAATGAATGTGTATGACATCAGTAATGAATCGCAAATAATAAAATATCAAAATGAGCATGACCTGCTCGGTACGTTAGAAATAGCATCTACCATTGCCTTTATTGAGCTGCAAAGAGCGGGTGAAAATACGACACTTATTCTAAAAGTAACCAGTGCAAAAACAAATACGGTTATTGCGAATGATACATATCTGCTTGTACACGATGAAGTTTACGATGGTGAAAAACTTGATAGGGCAATAGGTACTGTTGCTGCAAATGTTTTGCAAACTATGGGAGTACCGCTGTCAGATGCAAAGAAGAAACGGCTGGAGGGACAAAAATCGAATGATGAAATTTCTTCGGAAGATATAAATTCAGAAATTATTCAGCTGGAAGTTCAATTAGCAGCACTAAAAGCGGCAATTACTGGATTGCAAGAGAAAAAAACCGAAGCAGATATAAATAAGATGCATAAACTGCAAATTCAACAAAGCAAACTGGAAAAAAAACGGGAAATGGAACGGCTCCGTTTTGAGCGGAAAGTAAAAGATGAACAGCGGCAGGAAGAAGAGCGTATCAAGGCTGCTGCCAGAACTGCAGAACAAAATAAAATTATTGAACGTCAAACAAAAAAATATGAGCAGTATGCAAAAATGCGGCGGGGGCTTTTATTGCAGTCAATGAATGCAGCTGATCAAATTGCTGTTGCAGAAAAAAATAAGCAAACAATTCTTGCAATGCGGCAGGAAAAAGACCTCAGCATTAGAAATTTCAAAGCACTGGAACTCAAAAATGCACAAGATGATTGTACAAAAATAACTGAAGAACCTTATGCTATTATCGACACTGATGCACAAGGCAATCCTATTCCAAGAGTTATTACCGAGCGGCAGGAAAAAAAGAAAAAAATTATGACTGCTGCACATACAAGAATTGCAGCGTATGAACAGAAACTGGAAAAAGAGCATGCTGCATTTGAAAAAGATTTGCGTGCTGAACTTGCCAATACCTACCGTATAATGGGGAAAAAAAGCACTGCTAATTCAATTGATAACCCTGAGTTTATTCAACTGCGTGTAGAAAATTATGATGGCGAAAAATACGGGTGGTTCGGGACTATATCATTCGATATAAATGGATCAAATATTATTGAATATCCGGTATTTATCCCGTACAGGAATCTCTTGAATAAAAAGCCTGATTATTTTTCGCCGGAGTATAGAGATGCGGTTGAAGAGTACGACAGCTACTTTAGAAGTAATATTCCCGTTGTGTATGCAGCGGTAGAATATTACATTGAACCGATGGAGCGTGATAAGCCCTCGCAATATACAGTGAAGATAATGAAAACTATATTCTATAAAATCGACACGGAATCTGATGCTCCTCCTAAAAAAATTCTTACTATAAAAGAGAAAGAAGCTGTAGGGTGCTACACAGCGGCTGTCGTTTCGGATATACGGACAAATGAGGAACGCCGTGCCGATTTAGAAAAAGCACGGAAAAAATATGAAAAAGAAGCATTAAAAGCACAGCGGCAGTATGAAGCTGAAAATAGTGCTTTAAATGCTGCCCGCAAAGAACACAGAACGGAAGATAGCCAAGATTCAACTGTATACAATGAGATTTCCGATACACGCGAAGATACTCGCCGAAAAAATGCAAGTACGCAAAATAGACCATTTTTTCTTACACCGGCACGGTACAATGGTGTTGAAGCCGGTATACAAACAAGCAGATTTAATTTTGATACCTCCCGTCTGTACGCTTCATTTGATTTCCCGCTATGGCCGTTCTTTATGGGGTTTGAAACAACGCTTTGGAAATCACCGAATGTCAGCATGAACAAAAAATCCGCTAAAAATATGTTTGACGGCGGCGGAAGCGGACTGAATATGAACTACGGAATGCGATTAGGTATTCATTTTATCGGTATACAATATTTACTAAGTCCGTATCTCTATGCTTCCGGAGGGCTTAATTATGATTTTCCAACTGGTACGCCGACCGCATATATCGGCGGCTCCCTCGGCTTCCATATTTTTAGCGTTTTCGGATTGAACTATACCTATGAATATAATATTCATAAGCGGTCAATGCGGCATTTAGCCGGATTTTCATTTGGCATACATATTACCCGCAAAAGAAGGTAGAATGATAGTATGAAACTGTTATGTAAAAGTACGCTCTATGTATTGTTGTGTTTTGTTATTACACAGTATGGTCTTACCCAAAACCATACTGATGAGCAGAAAGATGAAAACCGTAAATCTATTGCATTTGTAACTCCTGTAGTTGAAGGAAGCGGTCAGGTATCTAAAAAGGCACTTGCAGAAATTCTCCGCAATAACCTTGAACAGGTATGGATTGCGAATTCGTCTTTTACCGTTGTTGCTTCCGATAAAATGGCAGAAATGATAGCGACTCAGCGGAAAAGTCAGGATTCGCGGCATAGCGATAAAACTGTTATAGATTCAGGTAATTTTATTGCAGAGCTTTTTTCTGCTCATACGAAGATTGATATTTCACAATCGGGACAGTACACTGTTACCATTCGTATTACGGATAATAAAACCAGTGCAGTACCGGTAAACTGGACCGCTCCTGTGTATGATAATGAAGAAGATTTTATCAGTTATGCTGCAAATGATATTGCACTGCATGCACTGCCGAAACTTGGCGTTGAACTTTCTTCATTGGCAAAAACACGATTGAGTTATCGAAAGAATACCGGCAATGAATCGCTTGCAGCTACCAAACAGCATTTTGAAACCTTAACCATCTCGATTAATGAAATAGATAAAAAATTATCTGAAATTACCAAGAGTAAAATGGAAGATAGTAATGCAGTATCGGAAAAAGCTGCGCTCGAACTTAACCGGAAGCAGCTTCTTCTTCAACAGCAAGAAGCGGAAGCACGCATTAAACGTCTTGAAGAGGATGAGGCACGGATTGCAGCAGATAGACAGCGGGCAAAAAACCGGAGTGAATCACTAAATAAAAAAATAGAACAGCAGGGAAAAATCTATGATCGGCTGGCAGAAAAAAAGCGGAAAGAATATGCAAAAGGATTAAATACTGATGCTGCTTTGAGAATTGTAGAAAGAAAAAAGCAAAGTATGTATGATTTGAGACGCGGTACTGTTGCAAAAATAGAAAAGTATTATCGCCAAGAAGATGAGGATTGCGAAAAAAAGGTACTGCATATTGAACATGAACCTTATTCTGCTATTGAAAAAGATCACAATGGCAAGATTACCCGTCTTGCAAAAAAAGAACGAAAAGCAAAAATGAAAGCAGCACAAGAAGAATCTGCTGCACGCAAACAGAATTACTTAGAAGCTCAATTTGATATTCTATACCCTGCGTATGAAACAATCCGTGCCGAAGTAAATACGGATATCACGAATATGAAAGAGCAAAAAGCATCTTCTTTGGTAAATAATGATATTTTGCGGTTCGGTAATTACGACGGCTCAAAAAATGCATGGGTAGCGTATGTTAATCTTATTGTAGCCGGAGAACACATTTCAAGTGAAAAAATTCTTATTCCCTATAAAAATATTACCGGCTCAACCGGTTCGTATAAAACTGACGAAGAAAAAAATGCATATAATGAAACGGTTGAAGAATATAATAGTTATTTTGCAAATAATATTCCAGTTATTTACTGTGAAGTATACTATGAGATGTATCCGCGTTCTGCGAAATATCCCTCACAGTATAGTATTACTATTACTTCTTATGTGTTCAAAAAAATTGAAACCGATGAAGTTATTTATAAGATCAAAGCACAATCCGGGACATCAACGCTTACCATAACACCTACAGTAGATGCCGATAGATCGGCAGAACTTACCATAGAAGATATAAAAAGTGAAGTTGACCGGGATATGCGTGTAATAAAAAAAGCAGCACAGAAACGGCGGGATGCCGGTAGTTCTCAGCCGGCAAGAACTTATGGAACTTCATCAGTATCATCATTTAATTTCAATGATATACTTAAAAAAGGATATTTTCCTGTTGGTCTTGAACTTGGAATTTTACTAGGTAAAAAGGCAGATACTGCTTTTGGAATAAATACTGCGTATTTATTTTATACACCGTATATTGATGTAGGTCCGGAAATTAAACTTGGCTTTTCTCGGCAGCAGGTTGATTTTAAAATTGCTGCAAAAGTGCAAAAGTCTATACTACTCGGTTTTTATGCAGCAGGCGATATTGGATTGCAGTTTTTTACGGTAAAACCGGCTGTTGGATTATTTGTAGGAGCAGAAATAGGCTATCGCTTTTTTGATAATTGGAGTGTATCTTTAAAATGGGATATAAATACTCAACCGAAACATCTTTTGATGCTTGGCGGAAATTACTATTTTCAATAGGGTATGTAATGAAACACTATAGTAGTCTTCTGTTTTTTTTATTTTTTACTGTAGCTGTCTATGCAGCAGCAAAACCTCCTGTGTGGTATGATTCTCTTGAAACAGCCTATCCTGAAAACCGTTATATTGCACAAATTGGGTACGGCAATAACCGGCAGGACGCTGAAGCAGATGCTGTTGCACGAATTGCACGGTTTTTTCAAACTACTGTTTCTACCCGTATTGAAGCACAAGAATCTTTTGTTTCAAAAAATGGCAATGAAACAAAAGAAAAGGAGCTTACGGCACAAACGATTGTTCATTCACAAATGAATTTATTTGCTGTTGAATATTCAAAGCCGTATACTGATAAATCTATCCGCCAAACAGCTATTGTCGCTTATATTGACCGGAATAAAGCATGGCGGCTTTATGAATCAAAAATGAAAGCATATACTGAATCATTTTTGCAGCACTATACTGCAGCTGATGCACGGCAAGACCCGCTGCAAAAGTATTTGCTCTTTTCTGCAGCAAAAGAAAGTGCAAATACTTTTCTTGTCGGTTATGAGTTAGGTATGCTGCTTGCACCGGTTCCGTGCAAAGCAGCATATAGTGCGGTCAATACAGAGGTGCTTGCTTTGAAAGCAAAAATAAATGATTTAAAAACTGCTTGTATGATGCAGATAACGGTAGTAGGCGACACTGCTAATATTATACAACGGAAAATTACTGCACTTCTGAGCAGCGAGGGATTTGCTATACAAAAACAACAAGCACCATATCACATTCATGTAGAATATACAGCACCGATTAGTATCGCAAAAGACGATTACGGTGAAACATGTGTCTCTTATCCCGGAATAGAAATCAGTATTGAACATAACGGTACTGCAATTTTCTCTTATAGTAAGACATGCAGCAAAACGGTTGCATTTACTAAACAAAAAAACAGTACAATGTCATATCAAAAAATTGAAAAGGAACTCGAAGCAAGTTTTCTTGCAGAATTTTCTACTTTTATCAACGGTAGGTAGTAAGCTGTTTTATAGTAGGGCAATGAGTAATGGAGCGGGGCGTACCGATATTGATACGCCCTGTCATGATCTTATGTTCCGGGTTTTGTAAAAATAGAAGAACTATACGGTGCAAGTGTAAGCTGCGTGCTGTGTTGTGTTGTGTTATTTTGAGAACTATAAAACAGCTGAAAGTCTTTTACCGCCTCCGGTAATGCGATTTCAACAGGATTAGCAGAAATATTGTGCACAATATAGACTGTTTCTGCTTCATGCTTCATCGTGTATGAAACGAGTGCATTACTGTCTGTATCAAGCGGTTGTAGCCTACCACGTAGAAGTACCGGCATACCGGTTTTTAGGCGGATTAATGTCCGGTAATGGTTTAAAAGTGAATTACTATCACTTGTTTGTTCAAAAACCGGTACGGTACGTTTGTTATACCGTGATTCAATCCATCTAGTTTGCATTGGGTCTTTTTTATCAGCATTCCACAAAAAAGGTGTACGCAGCTGTTCGTCGGGCTTTGCACCCATCATGCCTATTTCTTCCCCGTAATAAATAAAGGGAATACCTTCGGTAAGAAGATAAAGCGAAGCAGCAAGTTTTAATTTTTCAGGCTCCCCTTTAAGCATACCGGCAATACGGTTTTGGTCATGGTTTGTCAAAAAGGGAGCGTCAATATATGCTGGATTTACTGCATTGTAAAGACTGTAGTCCATAGCAATCGTTCGTGCAAGATTATTTTTCCCATTTTTGCCCGCTTTAATGCTATCCGCAATAAGGGTTCCCAAGTCAAAATGAAAATGCGATTCCAGTGCAGAAGTGAATGCAGCACGTGTTGCAGCGGTATCCCAGATTTCTGCAACGATATACACATCGGGTGTAATATCTTTGCAGAATTGAGAAAATTCACTCCACCATTCAAGTGCATTTTCTTGTCCTTTTGTGCCGGCCGGTATTTTATTTGTATTAAAAATATGAGCTGCTGCATCAAGCCGAAAACCGGCAATACCTTTTTTGAGCCAAAATGCAGCTACATCTTTTAGGGCTTCCCGTACAGAATATTCTGCAAGATTAAAGTCCGGCATAGCACTATCAAATAAGCCTGAGTAATATCCTCCGTCAGTCTTATTCCAAAGCTGGTGTCCCCATACTTGCTTGGAAAGTGAAATACCGCCGGATTGTGCCGCTGCTTCATCATCTATCCAATAATACCATGAACGGTGCGGATCATTTTTATCCATTGATGCAAGAAACCACGGGTGTTCTTTTGAAGAGTGGTTGAGCGGTAGATCAAGGATAATCGAAATACCGCGTTTTTTAGCTTCACTGATGAGCAATTCAAAATCTTCCATTGTACCGTATTCGGGGTTGATGCTATAGTAGTCGGTTACATCATATCCGTGGTATGACGGCGATGGAAAAATAGGCAAAAGCCAAATACCGGTAACACCTAAATCAGTGCATGTTTCATCAGAGCCGTCATTAAGGTAATCAAGTTTTTGAATAATCCCTTTTAAATCGCCAATGCCATCGCCGTTACTGTCTGCAAATGCCCGCACGAATAGTGAGTAGTATACTCCTTCCCGTCCGCCCTCTGCAGCACGGGGAATAGCGGGACAGAGATTTTTTTTGCCGCATCCGGCAATAGCAAGTACGCAAAAAAAGAGAAAAATACTTGTTCTTTTTATTATCTGGTGTATCAACTGTGTTCTCCCATAAAAAAAGCCGCCGTTCTAAAACCTATGTTTTGGAACAGCGGCTTTTGTGCTGTAATATGACTCTCCTGATGATTGCTTGCTGTAATAGACAGCAAGCAAATTCAGAAGCAGCATTTTAGCAGCAGAGTGTCAAAAACTTTATGTCTTTGTACTACCCGTGCTGCAATGCATTGATGTCTTATTCTTTAACAGCATCACCCGCAAGCGATTTCAGTAAGAATTTTTGACCTGCCATAAACAAGATAGCAAACGGTACAGCAACAAGCAATGCACCTGCTGCAAACATAGTAAAGTTATCAGCTGCACGGCCATTGATCATTTCGAACAAGCCGAGTGCTAAGGTCTTTTTTTCATCACTGCGTAAAATCAAACGCGGGAAAATAAAGTCCATCCACGGACCGGTGAAACTTGTTAATGCAAGGAACATAACCATCGGTTTTACCATTGGCAATACGATTTTCACGTAGGTTGTAAAAGAACCTGCTCCATCAACACGAGCTGCCTCTTCAATACTTTTTGGTACAGTATCAAAATAGCCTTTCATTAACCATACGTTCATAGGAATACTTCCTGCTGCGTAAACAAGTAATAAGCCCCAGTGGGTATTTAATCCGTTAATTTTCCACAGTAAAACGTATGTTGCAATCATTCCGATAAAACTGGGGAACATTTGCAGAACAATCATCGAAGCCATAAGCGGCTTACGCAACGGAAATCTGAACCGCGAGAATACATACGCAGCAGTAACACAAACAGCTAAGCTAAAAAGCACGTTAAAAATAGCTATTTTCAGTGTATTACCATACCATTTTATGTAGTTTGTACCGCGAACATCAGTTGTTCCCTTAACAATTTGATCTGCAGGGGTTAGCAAACGCTGAAACTGATACAGCGACGGCTCTTTCGGAATAGGCGAAATACTTGTTGCAGCAAGAGAGTTTGCTTTTGTAAACGCCGCTCCAATTGTAAAAGTTACCGGATATAAAACGAACAAAACCGTTGAAATTAAGACAGTATACAGAATAACAAGGACAAGTACAGTACCGAGAGAATACTTTTTCATTATAGTTCTCCTTCTTTAAAGGCTTTTGTATGCGTAAAGTTATATACCGCAAAGGGTACCAATACGATAAATACCAGTACTGACAGAACAGAAGCAAGGTTATACAAGTTCGGTGTGAAATACGTCAATTTGTATATCCAAGAAATCAGCAAGTCTGTAGCACCTGCCTGCGTAGTAATCGTGTCATCAAGGTTAGGACCGCCGGCAGTTAAGAAGAATACCGCACCGAAGTTATTGATATTTCCTGCAAACTGCATGATTAGAATAGGCATTGTCTGATATAAAACGAGCGGCAGCGTAATGCGGAAGAATTGCTGTAGCTTATTTGCACCGTCGATTGTTGCTGCTTCGTAAATTTGTCCCGGAATAGCAGTCATATTACTGGTAATAAGGATCATACTATAGGGGAAACCAATCCAAATATTAACCAGTACCATGGTTACCTTTGCGATAAACGGATCGGACAACCACTGGATAGACTCGCTGATAATACCTAAGTGCTTTAATAAACCGTTAATAGGTCCGAATGTTCCGTTTAGCAAGTTTGCCCAAATAAACAAACTCAACATAATCGGGATAGCATAGGGAAGAATAAAAACAGTTCTAAAGAACTTCGGCAGCTTAATGCGTTTATCAAGGAGAATAACCGCAAAAATCATACCGGTAAAGTAACACGTTGTTGTTGAAAAGAATGCCCAAATCAATGTCCAAACTGCAACACGCCCAAAAGCTGAGAACCAGCTATTCGTTAGTTTTGAAGTAAACATGGTTACAAAGTTTTGGAAACCAACCCAATCAACTAAATTATTCGGCGGGATATGGTGCGGTGAAGAATAGTTTGTAAATGCAACCAGAGCTGAGAACACCAACGGCAAAACGGTAAAGAACAAAATCAACACCAGTGCAGGACTCAAGCCCAAATACGGGAAAGCTGATTCTAAAAACTTCTGCCGTACTTCCGCTGAAGACGGATAACGCTGCTTTTCTACGAGATGTGCAGCAGATTTTTTTGCCATCATGATATTTGCAATATACAATCCGACAAAAATTATTAAGAACATAACGGTAATAAGACCAGTAATCATCATAAAGATTGAGTGATCCCGCAATTTTACCGGTACATTCGGTTTTTCTTCCCCAAGTGTAATTAATCCGATAATACTACGTACTATAGGACCTTTTGCATTTAAGGACATCGTTGTTTGGTCAAAAAAAACAAGAAACAACACACATAATTCAAGTAAGGCAAAAAAAGCACCGCGAATATACTGTTTTAAATAAAGTATCTGCCCAAGTCCCATAAAATACGTTGATGCAGATGATGCCTTTTTTATAATACTTGTATCAATTAGGTTACCTTTTTGTGTTTGTAAGGTTGATACAGCCACTTACATTCCCCCTTCCTATGAAAAAGAATTATATCTTCAAAATTCATAGCACTACTTATGAAAAGAACCGCTGTCAGATATACACACTATATAAGCGGTACATTTTTTTGCAAACTTAGAATTAGGAGCAGCATTTTGCTTAAACTAATTCTATAAAATGTACTTGGGAGGCATTCCTATTATTTAGGCAGCTAACCTCCCAGAATACTTTGCAGATTTTAGTTGGAAGCCTCCATAGCAGCTGCAACTGCGTTGAGCTTTTCAGTTACATCGCCGCCGTCCCAAATATTTGCAAATGCTGCACCCATTGCAGACCAGTATGTTCCCATTTCAGGGATAGTAGGCATCGGGAAAGCATATTTTGCTTGTTCCAAAATTCCTTTGCTTAAAGGATCATTAATAGCAATGTCCGCACGGGGAGGAATTTGTTTTGTCATTTCATAACGCTTTGACAACATCTCTTTTGAAGTCATAAATTTAGCAAAGTCATGCGCTGCTTCAGGATGTTCGCTATAAGCACTAACAAATGCAAGGCGTACTCCGGAGAATGAAGCAGGGGGATTTGAGAATCCGGGGAATGCAGGAATAGGAGCAATACCAAAGTTTACATTCTGCTTTGAAAAGTCTGCAATTTTCCACGGACCGGTGATGAGCATCGGTGCTTTACCTTCAACAAATGAAGAGTTGCAGAAGTCATCAGTTACGTCGCCGGAAGGAATATCAAGCATTTTGCCGCGGACACTCTGGAAATAGGTCAATCCTGCAATAGCATTCGGACTATTAATGTTGTGCTGCTTAGGATTGTCGCCTTTTTCGCCGAAAAGAGGTGCATTAAAACCGCCCATAAAGATATAGTCAAAATATGCATTACCGACACCCCATACAATTGCATATTTATTTTCAGCTTTGTTGTTCCATGTTTTTGCAAATTCTTCTATTTCCGTCCATGATGCAGGAGGGGTAGGAAGAATATCTTTATTATAGAATAAAGCATAGGTTTCAATTCCGAGCGGATAGCCGTAGTCTTTTCCCTCATAACCGGCAGCAGTAATTGCAGCAGGAACAAATGCGTTCAATACAGTTGCATCATCCATTGGAAGAATATGACCGCCTGCTACTAATGCTCCAATATGGTCGTGCGGAGCAACAAAAATATCTGCACCATGTCCTGCAGGACCGTCAAGCTCAATCTTTGAACGTGCATCCGTTTGCGGTACGGGTTCATACAAGAATTCAACATTGGGATGAGTTTTTTTGTACTCTTCTGCAGCAAAAAGAACAAATGTTTTTTCACTACCCTCTGATTCCCAAAGTTTCAGAGTGATTTTTTCCTCTGATTGTCCAGAACTGCCTCCGCAGCTTGCAAGTGTAAATAAAAGTAAAAAGCCTACACAAGTAAAAATACTTGTTCCTATTTTTTTCATAGCGTATACCTCCGTTCGTTATGAAAAGTATCTATATACTGCTTTTATTCAGAAGCAGCATTGCTGCGGAAAATAACCGCAGTACACGGGTTTAGCAAAACCCGATTTTCACCAAATTCAAAACTGCCTGACATATCTTTTCCGTCAAGATATACCCCTGCAGCATCTGCAAATACAACCGGTTTATTGATGACATCTTTTACATCAAACCCCTGTGTTTCATTCGAAGCGTTATACAGTATAAACCATGTTCCATCTGTCCAATTCAGGCTATAACCGAATGCAAGACGATCTTTATCATCCGTTGCAATTTGTTTTGCAGCCTGTGTAATTTTTTCTGCATTGCCTATTCTAAATACTTCGTATTTTTTTCGTAAGCTAATGAGCCCCTCTGTATACTCAAGTAAATGCTGATAATCTGCATCAATAGACCATATAAACCGGTTAACAGAATCAGAAGCATCATAACTATTACGGACAAACTTGCCGACACATTCATTTGGTACATTGTGAAAATTAGGCTTTGTTCTTCCCCGTTCCTGCCCTGCATGTAAGAAAGCAATTCCTTGACTTGTGAGTGCAAAAACATTACCAAGCTTTATACGTGCAATCAGCTCCCGCTTTTCTTCCGGCTTGCTTTCATCAAGGCGGGCATTGTGAGCTATCGTATCATGCAAGGTAAGCCCGTCATGGCATACCAAATACTGAACGCTATCCCCGGGGGAATCGGCTCGGTAATTCAGCTGCGGCATACCAAGGCAGTTAGCAAATAAACGCTCCAAATCCGGACCTTTTTTAGTTAAAAATCCCTTACCGCCCTCATTCATACCGCCGGCTTTCAGCAAATCGCGGAATTCATCATTAAACACGGCAACGCTGTCGGTTTCTGTCATAAACCGCTGATCCATACCGATAGTACCCGGTGCCCCGTTATACATTTTCCATCCTTCGCCGACAAATAAAACGTCAGGATGAACTTTTGCACATGCATTATACGCCTGCAGCACTGTTTCAGTATCTAGCAATCCCATAAGATCAAACCGGAAACCGTCAGCTTTGTACTCGCGTACCCAGTGAACAGTAGAATCTACAATCAGCTTTCGTGCCATTATCCGCTCCGATGCAACATCATTGCCGCAGCCGGATGCACTGGTAAATTGCCCGTTCTTGCCGGTACGGAAATAATAGCCCGGAACGATGGATTCTAAGAAATCTGTCTTTGCCATGTGGTTATACACAACATCAAGGATAACCGCGATACCTTCTTTATGGCATTCGTTAATAAGCTCCCGGAGTTCTTTAATACGAGCGGCAGGATCATGCGGATTACTTGCATACCACCCCTCCGGTGTAAAATAATTATGCGGATCATATCCCCAATTATAATTATTATTTTGAACAGTGCCGGAATCTTCATAGCTGCGGTTTGTTTCATCGGTATAATAGAAATTAAGCACCGGCATGAGCTGAACATGAGTTATCCCAAGTCTTTTTAGATACGGTATTTTTTCAATAAACGCTTTATATGTCCCCGGAATATTCTTAACGCCTGAATCCGGACTTATGGTAAAATCACGTACAGAAACTTCATAGATTACCGCGTCCTCACGCTTATGCAAGCGGGGATACGGATATTCCTGAATCGGCTGAAGTGCAGAATTGTGCAAGTCTACAACAGCTCCGCGTCCCATGCCGCCGTTACCGGTATATGCTGCCATTGAGTAGGCATAAGGATCAAGTACTTGTTGAGTTCCTGTACTATTGCTTACTGTATAATCATAAAAGAACCCCAGTGTATCGTATTCATTAACACGGCATGACCATACACCTGTTTTCTCATCATACTGCATCGGCAGTAGGTAGGTAGGGGAAGTGTCATCTGCATTTTTGTACAAATTTACTGACACATTTTTAGAAACCGGCGCCCATAATGCAAACCGGCAGCTTTTTTCCGCTGCATTATACTGTGCACCAAGCACTGCATTTTGTTCAGGAATAGTTTGTTCAAGTGTTTGTAGTAATATATCTTTCATATCTACAGTAACAGCTCCTTCAAAATGCTCATTATATACCGCAATAGTATCACTTAAGGCAAGAGGGTCTATCGTTTCTATAAGAACCGATGCAGTAAAATTATTATAGGGTGCTTGCGGGCTATCAGCATTTACAGCAATTTTTAACAGGTATAAACCGTCTGTTCCCTTTACAGAAAACCCGGAAAAACCGCCATCGGTATCAAGTCCGTATTTTCCGCTTAATGTAAGCTTTATTGTATGAGGTGTTTCCGCCGCAGCCCGTATCATACGCGGTTTATACGCTTTCGCTGTATACGTATGCTCATCTTGCGAAAACACAATACAAGCATTATCCGTTTTAAAATTCCACTGCCGGTCAGCTTCTCCGTCTTTTTCCCACGATTGCTGCTTGCGGATAATAAATCCTGCATCACCGTTTATACCGAGCAATGGTGTGCCGTTTTCTAAACCTGTCTTTTTAAAACGCATAAATGCAACGCCGTTCTCAGTATGCCAAGATTGAGTGCTATCCCATGCTTTAGAACCGTCCCCGCCCGGAAGTGCCCAAATCCATAATGCCCAATCATCATATTTTTCATCTTGCCGTACATAATAGATAATAAACTCATCATCAGAAACAGCAAGTTTTTCATGCAAATGCAGCACTTTTTCCAAACCGGCAGGCGGTGCATCTTCTACCGTACCCGGTTCAACAGCAGCTTTTTTGCTTCCTGCACAACCGGCACAGCACACCAAGAGAATTAAAACACCAATATAATACCGCATTTGTATCATTTTTACACCTTATATTTATATATAATTTTTAAGCTAATTTCGACAAAATTACCGCTATTTTAAAAACAGCAATAGCTATTCAATAATTCTATCCTGCTTTTTCAATTTGTCAAGTTTTTTTTATTAAACAAGCAAATGTTTTATTGCAATTCTTCCCTATAATATCTCCCAACGGCAGTTTTTAGAAAATTCTGCACAGCTTCACTGCAGCCGGCGTATAATAATGCCCCAAAAACCGTATGTAACTATATTAAATGGTAGACAATCTATTTAATATAGCGGTCATAGGATGTTTGTACTTTCTGAGTTTTTGACAGCGTGTCATTTTCTTGCGGTGCTTTGTCAAGTTTCATCAAATATTGGTAGAGCTTATCTGAAGTTTCCTGACTAATCGCATGCTCCATTTCGCATGCTTCCTGATCGGCAATATGTGCCGAAACACCAAGTACTTCAGTAAGAAACTTATACAGGGCATTATGGCGTTCCCGCACATTTTTTGCAACCATACAGCCTTTCTCGGTTAAATGAACAAGCCCATAAGGTTCATGCTCAACAAAACCGGAATCTTTTAACAACCCGAGCCGCTTGTTTACACTGGCACGCGAAACACCAAGCCGGTTTGCTATATCAATCGAACGTACTGATTCTGCTCCATGGGATAAATCATAAATAACCTCAAGATAATCTTCTTGAGAGGCTGAAACTCGTGCTATCATAGGTATAAGTATACCTGTGTTTGAACGTATATGCAAGATTTAATTACATAAATATTAGAAATACGTGCTGTATGCTTTTTGTGCAGCAGGCTTTTCATCCTTGCTCATTTTTCTGTGCCGGTTCAATTACCTTATCAACGATTATATTGATTTTTTCTATTAACACACCGGATTCTTCTTCAATGTATTTGATAAGGCTGAGCTTTAAATGATGCATCCAATGAGTAAGATCCATACCGCAGGGAACATCAATCATCATAACAATGCTATATTTACCCTCTTCTTGTGAGATTGTTACTGTTTTTATCACAGTAGCAGGGTTATAGTGTTGTACACCTTCGAATAGTAACTGCTTTACTTTATTCTCCGAAATTTTTACTGCTGCTGTTTTAGAAAATTCAGGGCGTACGACAGACTTTTCAAACATGATTTTTTGTGTGTTTAAGCTAACCCCTTTTGAGGTACGGAATAAAAGCCGGATTCTATCGTAAAATATTTGCGGATAATTGCGGCGTACTTCGCTTGAGGGGACAGGAATAATATGCTTTCCCTCTACTTTTCGGCTGCGGGAAGCAATTTCAATTTCTTGCTGTGTTGCAATATCTTCAATTTTTATAATTTTATGAGGGGGCGGTATTTGTAAACGCATTGCAATTTTATTAACCATTTTTTCTGATGTGCCGAGGATAAGAATTTTTTTTGCAGGGGAACGCTGCAGCTGTTTTGCTGCTTCGTCGCGATGTAGTTTATCATCAAAAACAGCAACTTTTACAGCTGCCAAAAAAGTTTTTTCCATTTTAGCAGAACGTCCTGCAACGATTTTATCCCCCTTGATAAGCAGCCCGTCATCAATAATCAAATCAACACGGTATTTTTTTGCAACCATTTTTGCACGGTAGCTTTTTCCGGTACCGCTTTTTCCTACCAGTGCATATACTTGAGATTCTTTTGACCATCCGAAAAGATTATGTAATAACGGCATGGGGGAAAGTATAAACGGTAACTAGTGTTCTGTATAGTAGTATTGCCGTGCATATTCAAAAATAATAAACCGGTTAGGAAACGAAGTTATCTGACAGGTCTCGTTATCGAATAGGTTTATTACCATAAGGTAACAATATTTTATTAGTAAAAATGGAAATTTCTTAATTTGACAAGCTATTTTGATTGGAGTATAATAGAGCAGACTATATCTTATAGGAGTGCAGTATTATGCAGAAAGTTAGTTTGAAAAAAGCCATTTCGTTGGCTGTAGCGGCAGCCGCCGCATTGGTTATTTGCTCTTGCGGCGGGAACAGCTCCGCTTCAAAAGCAATGAAAGTTGGTATGGTTACCGATGCCGGTACTATTGACGATAAGTCATTCAACCAAGGTACTTGGGAAGGTATTGTCCGTGCTGAAAAGGATTTAGGTGTTGAAATCAAATACCTGAAACCGGTTGGAACAACTGAAGCAGACTATGTAAAAGAAATTTCTAACCTTTATGATTCAGGTTTCAAGTTTATTATTTGTCCCGGCTTCAAGTTTGAAACAGCTGTTTTTAAGGCACAATCAAAATATGCTGATGCAAAGTTTGTTATTATCGACGGTAATGCTCATCCGGCAGATTCTTGGGATCCTCAAAATGGACCGAATACAATCGGTATCAGTTTTGCAGAACATGAATCCGGCTTCCTCGCCGGCGTTGCTGCTGCATTGGAGCTGAAAGAAGGCCGCTTTGGATTTATCGGCGGTATGGAAATTCCGGCTGTTCAGAAATTCAACTGGGGCTGGCAGCAGGGTATTCAATATGCAAACGAAAATCTCGGCACTGCTATTGAATTATTCCAAGAAGATTTCTTGTATCAGGGAACATTTAGCGACATTGCAGCAGGTCAGCAGATCGCAGCATCTATGTTTGACCGCGGAATCACCTGTATCCACGCTGCCGCAGGCGGTGTCGGCGTTGGTGTTATCAATGAAGCAAAGGCTCGCCGTCAGATTGGAAAAACCGCATGGGTTGTCGGTGTTGACGTTAACCAGTATAACGAAGGTTTGCTCCCTGATGGTAAATCAGTTATTTTAACTTCTGCAATGAAATATCTTGACAGAGCTTCTTTTGATATGATTAAAGAAGAACTTGCCGGATCATTCAAAGGCGGACGCTCTTTGTTATTAACTGCAAAAGAAGATGCTGTTGGTATTCCTACAGAAAACCCCAACCTTTCTCCGGCAGTACAGAGCAAGGTTAACGAAATTTATAACGATATTAAAGCAGGAAAAATTGTTGTTGCCGATTCACAGGGCAACTTGTTCCGCTAATAATGTAAGACTGTTGGTATAAATCCGAGTCATTTCGCTGATTTGACTCGGATTTTCTTTGCATAATAAAAAGGAAGGTTTGGTCTGTCAGAGCAATTTGCAATAGAAATGCGGCATATCAGGAAAGAATTTCCCGGTATTGTTGCAAATGATGATATTACCTTACAGGTAAAAAAGGGTGAAATTCACGCGATACTCGGTGAGAACGGTGCCGGTAAATCGACATTAATGAGTATCCTTTTTGGTTTACACCGTCCCGATGCCGGAGAAATTTTGGTAAACGGCAAGCCGGTTGTAATTGCGAATCCTAATGATGCGAATGATCGCGGTATCGGTATGGTGCATCAGCACTTTCAGCTCGTTCATAACTTTACCGTTACCGAAAATATCATCTTGGGAAGAGAAGGGCGGTTTTTTCTCGACATCCGTAAGGCTGAAAAGAAGATAAAAGAGTTAAGCAACCGGTATGGGCTGCAAATAGATCCTAATGCCCGTATTATGGACATAACAGTTGGTATGCAGCAGCGGGTTGAAATTTTAAAAATGCTGTACCGGAATGCAGAAATTCTTATTTTTGATGAGCCGACAGCGGTGTTAACACCTCAAGAAATTGATGATTTAATCCGTATTATGAAGAACCTTGTTGCTGAGGGAAAGTCAATTATTTTGATTACCCATAAGCTGCAGGAAATAAAAGATGTTGCCGATCGCTGTACTATTATCCGGCGGGGTAAGTTTATTGATGTTATTGATGTTGCTACAACATCAAAAAATGAAATGGCAGCAAAAATGGTCGGCCGTCCTGTTGAGTTTAAAGTTCAAAAAGCACCCTCTAATCCAAAAGATACTATTCTTGATATTCAGCATCTTAAGGTTATGGGCTCAAAAAAAGTTCTTGCAGTTGATGATTTTTCTTTACAGGTACGCAGAGGAGAAATTGTCGGTATTGCAGGGGTTGATGGGAACGGACAAAGTGAGCTGGTACATGCAATTTCAGGTTTGATGCCTATTACGGGCGGAGCAATATTGCTGCAAGGGAAAGATATAACCAAAATATCTATCCGCGAACGCAATGAATCAGGATTGGGTGTTGTACCGGAAGACCGTCAAAAGCACGGGCTGGTTCTGCAATATTCTATTGCAGAAAATATGATTATGAAATCATATTATACAAACGGATTCCAAAAACACGGATTCTTGCATAAAAGTAAAATGTTATCTTTTGCTGATGATATTCGTGAGCAGTTTGATGTACGTTCAGGTGAGGGTGTGTTCTCTGCAGCCCGCAATCTGAGCGGAGGTAATCAGCAGAAAGCTATTTTAGGACGTGAAATAGCACTAGATCCGGAATTGCTGATAGCAGTACAGCCGACACGCGGGCTTGATGTAGGTGCTATAGAAGCAATCCATAAAGAGCTGGTAAAACATCGTGATAGGGGCAGAGCTGTACTCCTTATTTCGTTTGAATTAGATGAGATTTTCAATCTATCCGATAGAATTGCTGTTATGCACCGCGGAGCTTTAACCGGTATGGTGCGTCCTGAAGAAACAACTGTTGAAGAGGTTGGATTAATGATGGCAGGTGTTGCACAACATACAGGAGGTCAAGAATGATCGCAAAAAAACGAGTACCTCTTTCTGATAATGCATTGGTAATGAGCCTTTCGGCTGTTTCATTGGGCTTAATTGCCGGTGCAATATTAATCACAATTGTCGGGGCTAATCCTTTCGAGGCTTTTGTGTATTTATTCCGCGGCGGTCTTATGACTATTGAACGCATCGGAAATACTCTTGCAACTGCAACCACCTTGTTACTGGTTGGTCTTTCAGTATCATTTGCATTTAAAACCGGTTTATTCAATATCGGCGGTGCAGGACAAATGCTTATAGGCGGTTTGTTCGGCAGTATGTTTGCATTAACGGCAACTTCAATGCCCCGTCCGCTCTTTTTTATTTTGCTTATTATTATCGGTATTCTCGGCGGTGCTGTATGGGGTGTTGTTCCCGGTATTTTGAAAGCAGTGTTTAATGTGCATGAAGTTGTTTCTACCATTATGATGAACTGGATTGCATATTGGCTTGTTTTCTATATTATTCCGGGCTACTGGAAAGCTGAATATCTGGAAACCGAAAGTAAGTCCATTGCAATTGAACAGTCATTGCGGACACCGTGGCTTACTAATTTATTTAGTAGCGAATATGTAAACTATGGTATTTTTCTTGCAATTCTTGCAATGATTTTCTTAAAAATAGTGCTTGATAAAACTACCCTCGGCTTTGAGCTGAAAGCTGTCGGTTACAACCGTAATTGTGCTGAATATGCAGGTATTAGAGTAAATCGGAATATTGTTATTTCGATGATGATAGCAGGCGGCTTGTCTGGATTAGCCGGCTTAACGTACTATACCGGTTACTCTTTGAATATGCAGATTGGTATTATGCCGGCACAGGGATTTGATGGTATCGCTGTATCTCTGCTTGGGGCAGGAACTCCTATAGGAGTTGCACTTAGTGCAGTATTTTTTGGTGTATTGCACGTTGGTAAAGGTTTTATGAGTGCAAATACTATTGTTCCGCCGGAAATTGCAGATACGATTATTGCTGTTATCATCTATTTTACTGCAACAAGTCTGCTGTTTAAGCGTTTCTGGACTGTTGTTTCTAAAAAAATTCATATCAATCAGTCTGTGGCGCGTGCTGTAGAGGAGGCATAACGTATGTGGCATATTTTAACATTAATTTTTCCTTATGTAATAGCATACACTATTCCGCTTCTTGTAACTTCATTAGGCGGTTTGTACAGTGAACGGAGCGGGGTAACAAACCTTGGTCTCGAAGGCTTAATGTTGGTAGGCGGTTTCTCTGCTGCAGTTGTTATTAATATGATTGCCGGAACAGTACCTGCTGCATTAGTTATTCCTGTTGGCTTACTCATTGCTGTTATTGCCGGTATTTTGTTCTCGCTGCTGCATGCTTTTGCATCAATTACCTTAAAAGCAGATCAAGTTATTAGCGGTACAGCAATTAATATGTTAGCAGCAGCTTTGACAATTTATATTGCACGTACAGTTACCGGTTCAGGTAATGTGCGTGTTGCAAGTATTATCCGTCAAGATGTGCCGGTTCTATCTAAAATTCCAATTCTTGGTCCTTTGTTTTTTTCACAGGTATATTGGAGTACATGGCTTGTTCTTGCTATTTTGATTTTCTCATGGATACTTCTGTATAAAACATCCTTTGGTTTGCGGTTACGTGCCTGTGGCGAACACCCCTCTGCTGTTGCAAGTGCCGGTATTAGTGTACATGGTATGCGCTACTTTGCAGTATGTGCCAGCGGTGCTTTGGCTGCACTCGGCGGAGCGATTATTTTGGTAACGTATTCAGGTGAATTTAACGGAAGTGTCGATGGACTTGGATTCTTGGCAATCGCTGCATTAATTTTTGGGCAGTGGAAACCATTTGGTATTCTTGGGGCAACATTTTTCTTTGGGTTTGCCCGTACTGTTGCCAATGTTTCGCAGGTTATCCCTGCTCTAAGCGGTATTCCGCCTGTTTGGTTAAAAATATTCCCTTATTTAATAACCCTTATTGCACTCGTTCTGTTTAGTAAAAACTCAGCAGCACCGAAGGCAAACGGCGAGCCGTATTAAAACGAAAAACGGGGATGCCGCTTATCAAAAAATGATGATAGGGTTTCCTGCATCCCCGTTTCTTATTCAATTTCGTTTTTGACATCTCACTAAGGAATATGTATGAAGAAAATACCTGAAAAACGATATACAATAGGAGAAGAAATTGCAAATGCAGTAAGTCATGGTATTGGCGTATTGTTAGCTATCGCTGCGTTGGTACTTTTGATTATACGTGCAGCGTTTTATGCTCCTGATGGAGAAAAAGCTGCATATATTATTGGGTTTACCATTTTCGGATCCTCTGCAATTCTCTTATATTTATTTTCTACATTATACCATGCACTACCGCTCGGTGCAAAAAAAGTATTTGGTGTTTTTGATCATTGTTCAATCTATATTCTTATAAGCGGTACTTATACTGCCTATTGTTTAACTGCATTACGGGGCGTTGCCGGCTGGACAATTTTTGGTATTATTTGGGGACTTGCTGTTCTTGGAATTGTTTTTTATTCAGTATTCGGCAGTAGAATCAGAATATTATCAGTTATTACCTATATTCCCATGGGGTGGCTTATTCTTTTTGCTGTAAAGCCGTTAAAAGAACAACTTCCGCTTGTAAGTTTTCGTTTTTTAGTTATTGGCGGTGTTGTATATACGGTTGGATGTATTTTCTATGCAGCAAAAAAAATCAAGTGGATGCACAGTATTTGGCATTTATTTGTAATAGGCGGAACCGTTATGCATTTTTTTTCACTTTTTTTTAGCCTGTCATAATTTTATAATTCCGCAATGCTTTATGATTATAAAAGTGAAAAAAAACTAACAAAGATACTTGCATAAAATAAATGTTTATGCTAGTATTCATCTATTGTTTTATTGGCGCCGTGCCCAAGTGGTAAGGGAGAGGTCTGCAAAACCTTTATTCATCAGTTCGATTCTGATCGGCGCCTATTCTTATCTTTTCTTTATTCCGGATTTACTACCATATAAATATAGTTTTATTATTTATGTATCAGATGTTGATTACTATGAAGCTTTGCTGCATAAATTCGTATATTATTTCTCGTTACAATAGTTTTCAGGAGTATTCTCCTGTAATGTATAATAATAGATTTTTAGTAAATTTTATAAAAGATGGCTTGACTTTTTTTTAATGTTTTGATAATATGTTCAACATTACGGGGGCGTAGCGAAGCTGGTTATCGCGCTGGCCTGTCACGCCGGAGATCGCGGGTTCGAGCCCCGTCGCTCCCGAAGAAGCTCACCGCATTTGTGGTGAGCTTTTATTTTTTATCGAATTAATAATAATACACAAACGGGCAGTAGCGCAGGGGTAGCGCGCTTGGTTCGGGACCAAGAAGTCGGGGGTTCAAATCCCCCCTGCCCGACTGTTCATTTGCATCATCTCCTAAAAATCACCATAAAATTTGTTTTATCCTACAATCTTAATTGTCTTAGTTTATTACTGTGCTGTAAAATTGTTTTTGTTGCCGGTATGAAATAATACTAAATGTAATTAATTTCTCGTGAATATATAATTTAAAATTAAGTAAAGGGAAATAGTGAAGAAGTGTAAGAAGAACTGTCCAAAACTGAATGTTTGGACAGTTCTTAAATCCTTATCGGATCATAGAAGCAGGCTATTATGTAATAGATGCCTCGTAAATGCCTTTGATAGTTGAAGCGAGTGCTGCATCAAATTCATCTTGGGTTTGCTGATAGCGTAAGTCTTCTGCTAATGCACGAGAGAAACTTGCGATCATTCCATGGTTTTTTGCAAGCAGTGCATTGGCATCTTCACGGCTGTAGCCGCCTGAAAGAGCAACAACACGTACTACTTGAGGGTGGTCAACAAAATCTTTATATAAGTCAGCTTGAGTAGGAATACTGAGTTTAAGCATTACCAATACATCTTTCGGCAATTTTGCAAGATGCTCTTTAATTTCTTTCTTGAGCAATTCTTCACATTGTGCTTTTTCAGGACTATTGATATCAACTTCCGGTTCGATAATGGGTACTAAGCCATAGCTTGCAATCTTTTTACCAAACTCAAATTGCTGTTCAACAACCTTTTTTATTCCTGCAGGATTTGCTTCTTTGATTACAGAACGCATTTTTGTACCGAAAATATGTTTTTCAACAGCACGCTTTAAAAGATCATCTAAACCATCCATCGGCTTCATAATTTGTACGCCGTCTGCAAGATCAGCAAGCCCCTTATCTACTTTGAGGAAAGGAAGAACACCTTTTTTATCCCAAAGGTAATCGCCGGTGGGGATACCTTCAATCTCACGATCCATGGTTTGCTCAAAAAGAATTGCCCCAAGCACATGTTCTTGCGAAAATGATTTACTGGTAATAATGCGGGAACGCATTGCATGAACCATATTGAACATTTCTTCATCATTTGAGTATTGATTTTTCTCAACTCCGTATGCAGCCAAAGCCTTGGGTGTGCTGCCGCCGCTTTGATCAAGTGCAGCAATAAAGCCTTTTCCGGTGCGCATTCGTTCTATCTTCTGCTTATCCATAAGAACCTCCTGTGGTATTTGTGCAGAGTATGTCTGCATCTAAAAGTATCAATAAACCTGTTTGACAATAAAGTTAGCAAACAAGCTCAATAGTTCTTATTACTATACTCTATTTACGATAAAAACGCTAGACCATAATGATGAGTTGTAAGGATTTGAGGAAGAAACAGACAGCTTTATTTCACATAAGAGTGCTTACAGCCGCAGTTTATGATCGTTACTATTTCGAAAGCAGTAAAATTTTTGTGTAAATTTTTATTTTTTTTGTATGTTTTTTCGTCAAAGTATGCTACTATTATAGGTGTTTACAAAATTGAAATTAGACCTGTTTGATACCTCCGTTATCGAATAGGTCGGCAAGTTCTAAATCGTACACATAGCACGATTTAGAACATCGTATTTTAAGGCATCCTGTTCTGAAACCGAAGTTTGCGAACAGGTTTATTCAAATGCTATTTTCGTACTGTTTCGTTTTAGGGGAGGAACGCATGAAAAAGACAAAAATTGTTTGTACTATTGGTCCCGCATCAGATTCAGAAGAAGTTTTACGGGAACTTTTCAAGGCAGGGCTGAATGTATGTCGCCTGAACTTTTCGCATGGTACTCATCAAGATCACCAAGTGCGCATAGACCGCATAAAAAAAATTCGTGAAGAGCTGAATATGCCTATTGCAATCATGCTTGACATGAAAGGACCTGAAATTCGTACTAAAAAATTCGTTAATAACTCAGTACGTCTTACTCGCGGGCAGCAGTTTACCCTTACCGCACAAGAAGTTGAAGGCACGGATAAAATATGCAGTGTTACTTACAAAAAACTACCGAAAGAAGTACATACCGGCGATAGAATTTTAATAGACGATGGTTTAATCGAATTACAAGTGAAAGAAATACAAAATGGTACGGATATTGTTTGTACTGTTATGACAGAAGGGGTTGTGTCCAATAACAAGGGAATTAATATACCCGGTGTAAAAATAAATTTACCGTTTTTAAGTACACAGGATATTGAAGACCTGCACTTTGGTATTAAAAACCAAGTTGATTTTATTGCAGCTTCATTTACCCGCAGTCATGAAGATATTTTGAGTATTAGAAAAATTCTTGAAAAAGAAAACGGCAATTTTATTAATATTATTGCAAAAATAGAAAATCAAGAAGGACTTGATGCGATTGATAATATTCTCGAAGTATCTGACGGTATTATGGTTGCCCGCGGCGATCTTGGTATAGAAATTCCCCCGCAGAAAATACCGCTTGTGCAGAAGCTCATTATTCAAAAAACATTGCAGGCAAGTAAACCGGTTATTACAGCCACGCAAATGCTTGAATCCATGACTCATAATCTTCGTCCCACCCGTGCGGAAGTTACCGATGTTGCAAACGCAATTTTTGACGGTACAAGTGCTATCATGCTTTCAGGAGAAACTGCTGCCGGACGCTATCCTGTTGAAACGGTCAAAATGATGAACAGCATTGCAATTACTACAGAAAATGCACTGAATTATGAAAAAATTCTCAATGACGGTGCACATAAACATTCTAATATTAGTAATGCAATTGCTCATGCGACTTGTTCATTAGCGATGGAAATGAATGCACAGGTTATTATCACTGCATCGTCATCAGGAGAAACTCCGCGGTGTCTTTCTAAATATAAACCTAAAGTACCGATTGTTACTCTTACACCGCATGAAGCGACTGCACGCCGGCTTTCATTGAACTGGGGTGTTTATGCAATTGTTGGTCCATATTTTAAATCAACTGATGAAATGTTTGAAACGTGTATCGCCGAAGCAAAAAAACGGGGGTATGTAAAGGAAGGGGAACTAGCAGTCCTTACTGCCGGTGTTCCAATTGGTCTTGCCGGTTCAACAAACTTGTTAAAGGTAGAAACTGTTGGAACTATTTTGTTAAAGGGACGGGGTATCGGTAGTGATGCTGTTGTAAGCGGGCGAGTACGCCTTATCAATACAGAACGGGATCTCCTTACTGACTTCCGCGATAATGACATCATTGTTACTGCAAAAACAAATGATTTAATGAATTCATTTATTGATCGTGCAGCAGCAATTATTACTGAAGACGGTAGTTTAAGCGGTCATGCTGCCATCATGGCAATAAAACAATCAAAACCGGCAGTTGTCGGAGCAGGTTCAGCACTGTCAATTCTAAAAAACAATGATATTATTACAATTAATGGCAAAACAGGTGTTGTTGTAAAAGGTTCTGCAGTAGTTTAATGCAGTCCGCTGTCTAAGCAAAGAGGTTGTCAATACCGGTAAGAGGTGCGGAGAACCTCTTTGCAGAATTGTAGGGTTAGTATGAGCTCATGCACTTACTTGACACCAACCGATAAAATAAGTAGCATTAAGGCTTAAACTAAGGAGTAAAATCCATTGGAGGTGAAATACTAAGTGGCAAATATTAGTGTAGATGATTCTGAAAATTTGGAAAAAGCAATCAAACGTTTTAAACGTCAGGTTGAAAAAGAAGGCATTATTCGGGAATGGAAAAAACGGGAATACTATGAAAAACCCTCTACCATTCTGAATAGAAAAAAGAAAGCTCTTCAACGCAAATTAATGAAGAAAAATCGTAAATCATACGATTCAAAAGCATACTAAACATTAATTTGAGTAAAAAGTGTATACCGGATCAGATTTATTGATGTGTTATACACTTTTATTTTAAAATATTCCCGCTCCGGTTTTGAGTGTTTTCAATGTATCTCCTATCATTTTTTCTATTAAAAAAAATAAGAGTTGTTTTAGTTCTCCGTATGCACTGCCGCTAAGCGGTAGATGCCGGGAATATCCTGCTGGGGTATTGGTAACTGCAGAAAGATACTGTACTGCTTCGCTATGGAGCAAAAATGGTGCATTAGAAAGCACAGTACAGGCATCACATTCTAGTTCATCATCAAGAGGGTTGTACGCAGCGGAAAAATCCAATGATCTGCGGCTGTCCGTTGGGAACGGGCAGCCGCAGCGTCCGCATACCGTTATATCCGGTGCAATTCCCGAATAGTCAAGCATCCGCCATAAAAACCGTAACACCCCCCGTTTGCATCCGTCATCATCGGAAACACACAGTCCGTCTAAAAATGCATTAACGGTACGCCAATCCGCAACGCCATTCATTTTTAAAACAAGTTCACTGCACAATGCGGCAGCCCACGTGCGTAACAAACTTTCCCGTAATTCCATTCGGTAGGCAGAAACAGAAAAGTCAGTTATTTTATGGGTATTTTTTATTGGATTAGTATAGCACCATACCCTGCCGCTTTGGTACAGCGAAACTAAGCCGCGGAGTTTACTGCGCGGACCGCCGAATACTGCGGCAGAAATAAGTACACACTGCCCGTCTTGATGAACAAGCAAACGGGCAGTTCGGTGGGCTTCACCAAAATCTGCAAGAGAAAGAACCAGTGCTTCCGCACTCCATGAACGGCTGCTCATAGAGTAACACGGCTTTTGCAGCAGAAGCGGCTGCTAAAAGAATAGTGATATATACGGAAGCACCGGAAATAGCTGCTGCAACAGCGTATTTCTATATTATGCTTAAAATTCTGCGGATTTCGGCGTGCGGGGGAATGGGATAACATCGCGGATATTGGTCATGCCGGTGATATAGAGCAGCAGCCGTTCAAACCCAAGCCCAAAGCCGGAATGCGGCACGGTACCAAAGCGGCGGAGATCAAGATACCACCAGTAGTTTTTTATATCGAGTCCCAGTTCGGTAATACGGTTTTCCAGTACCTGTAAATTTTCTTCACGTTCAGAACCGCCGATAAGCTCACCAAGTCCGGGAACCAATACGTCCATCGCTCGGACTGTTTTACCGTCCTCATTCTGCTTCATGTAAAAAGCTTTTATTTCTTTTGGATAATCCGTTACAATAACAGGACTTTTAAAAACATGGTCGGTTAGATATTTTTCATGCTCGCTCTGTAAATCGCAACCCCAGTACGGTTTAAATTCAAAGGAATCAGCATTTTTTTCCAGTTCTGCAACGGCTTCCGTATAGGTAACCCGTGCAAATTGTGCAGTAACTACCTGCTTAAGCATGCTAATAAGACCGGGTTTTATTCGTGCGTCAAAAAATGCGAGATCTTCGCGGCAGTGTGTTAATGCCCATTTCAGCAAATAAACGACAAACTCTTCTGCAAGATCCATATTATCCTGTAGGCGGAAAAATGCCATTTCTGGTTCGATCATCCAAAATTCGGAAAGATGCCGTGTTGTATTTGAATTTTCTGCACGAAATGTTGGACCGAAAGTATATACGCGGGACAATGCCGTTGCATAGGTTTCTGCTTCCAGCTGCCCTGAAACCGTGAGATTTGCTTCTTTTTCAAAGAAATCTTGTGTATAATCAACGGTAAAAGTTTCGGGATTCGCATTTTTCCGCAATGCATTACGCACTGTTTCCTGTATGTTCATAGTGGTAACATGGAACATTTCGCCTGCACCTTCACAGTCAGACGCAGTGATAAGCGGTGTATGCACATACTGGAATCCGTGTTCTTGAAAGAACGTATGAACCGCAAATGCCATTTGATTCCGCACCCGTGCAACAGCACCAAATGTATTAGTACGTGCACGTAAGTGTGCAATCTCCCGTAAGAATTCCATGCTATGCCGTTTTTTTTGAAGCGGATACGAATCTACCGGAGCCTCGCCGTAAACATGTATTGAATGAGCCGAAACTTCCACTGTTTGACCGGAAGCAGGCGAGGGAACAAGCGTTCCCGTTGCACGGAGAGAAGCACCGGTTGTAATCCGTTTTAATTCTTGTTCCGTTTGTGCATCAATCCCTGCATCTCTATCAAAAGTTAATTGAATGGATGCAAAACAAGAGCCATCATTTACTTCGATGAATATTAAATTTTTCGTTTCACGTTTTGTACGAACCCAGCCGTAAACAGCAACTTCCTGCCCGTCCGGTTTCTGTGTGAGTATATCTTTAATTAATGTTATCATTTTAAAACTGAAAATCCTTTATTCGCTTTCATATTCTATGAGTGTTTTTACCGGTAAATCACCAATAACTTTATCATACGCTAAAAAGGGCAAACCGATAACTCCGCAAAAACCAGCAACCTCTGCACCGCCTTGGTTAATCATTTTACGGGCAGCATTTAAAGTTCCGCCGGTTGCAATGAGGTCATCAAGAAGTAAAATACGCTGCCCTTTCTTTATATCCGAAGCATGGACTTCAATGGTTGCCTCGCCATACTCAAGCGAATACGAGCAGGAGTATTTTTCTCCCGGCAGTTTGCCTTTTTTACGGATGAGAATCAACGGAATACCAAGCCTATCGGCAAAGGGGGCGGCAAAAATAAACCCGCGTGATTCAATCGCAGCAACTGCATCAATTTTTTCATCTTTATACAAGCCGGTGAGCTTGTCCAAACAATAGCGGAATGCCTCCGGATTAATTAAAAGACCGGTAATATCATAAAATAAAATACCTTTTTTGGGAAAATCCGGTATTTTACGGATCGCACTATCTAATAAAGTATCTTTCATACGAGTATTCTAACTATAGTGTTCATAATAGTCAAGCAAATAGTACGAGTAATGAATAGTATGAAAAATTTGCTGCTATTGAGAAAAGCTGTCTCTGCTCTCTTTTAATAAATAATACAGCTTTGGGATTGTAATTCTTTCCGAACACTTTATAATAGAATAGAGAGGAGAATAGATTATGCTAAAAATTATCAAAACCAAAAGTGCAGCATTTAAAATATCATTTATTATCAGTATTATTTTTCTTGTTTTTACCGGTGTAGTAGGCTCTATTGTATTTACACAATTTTCATCAATGCTTATAGGTACTATTAAGACAAGCGTTTCTGAACAAATACAAAAAGAGGCATTTTCAATTTATGGAGATATGTTTGCCCGTTTTGACACAGCCGCTGAAGATTATGCTGCCCTTATTAACTCAATTGGTTTTGAAAATGAAGCATTCTTACATAAAATAAGTAAAACTGTTATGGGGTCTCACCCCTCTATTGTTGGGGGCGGTTTTTGGCTTGAACCGTTTGTTATTCCGGGTAAAAAGCTCTATGGACCATACTGGTTTCAACAAAACGGCAGTATTGTTCTAACATGGGACTATACAGATGAAGCAAATGATTATAAGCAGTTTGACTGGTATACCAGCGGTATACAATCACAAAGTTCAAAAGTAATTTGGAGTAATGTGTATTATGATGCAGTAACCAATGTACCCATGATTACTGCTACAGTACCGCTGCGTGCAGGAGGACAAACTCACGGTGTTGTAACGCTGGATCTTGGATTAGAGCCGCTTTCCCGTTATTTTAAATCAATTGAATTTGAAGATATACCCGAATATTCGCTGTCGCTCATTAATGGTGATGGGGTATGTATTAATAATAAAAATCAAGAATTAATAGGAAAAAAAATAACAACGGTTAATCTGCATACGGGGCTGCAAAATATAGTAGAAAACGATAATAAAATGGTATTTCTTGCCTCCATTGCCGATACCGGCATTTATCTCTGCATGGAGGTTGACAAAGCGGTTGTTTTTAGAAAATTTGACCGGTTGTTATTTTTTAACGTGATGATTTCTGCTGTTTTTGCCCTCATTTTGTTAATCAGCATACCTTTTGCAATGCGGCTGATTATTATTACTCCGCTTAACAGAACGGTAGATAGCTTAAAGGATATTGCACAGGGACATGGTGATTTAACGGTTTGTCTTCCGGTTAAGGGTAAAGATGAAATTGCAGACCTTTCACGCTATTTTAACAGAACAATAGAAAAAATCAGACAAGCGATAACTGCTGTTGCCTCAAGCAGTATAACTATGCAGGGAATAGGAGAAGCACTCACCGAACACATGACAGAAACGGCAAGCGTAATCCATGAAATAAGTGCTGCCATCGAAGGTGTAAAAAAGCAAATACTCATGCATTCTTCAAGTGTTGTTGCGGTAGGTTCATCTTTGCAAATAATGGTACAGACAATAGAAAAACTCAATGAACATATTACAGTGCAAACAGATAGGGTTGCGGAATCTTCCCGTGCTATCAATAAAATGGTGGAGAACATTCAATCTGTTGCTCAAACCGTTGGGGAAAATTTACGGACATTGGAAGAATTAAATAGTGCGACAAAAACAGGAAAGAAACTCATTGAAGAAACGGTAGTGTTAAGTCAAGCGGCAAATGAAAACTCAGATGTATTACTGGAAACAAGTCTTGTTATTCAAAATATTGCAGCACAAACAAATTTACTTTCAATGAATGCAGCAATAGAGGCAGCCCATGCGGGGGAAGCTGGTAAAGGTTTTGCCGTTGTTGCAGGAGAAATCCGCAAACTCGCAGAAGAATCTAATGCACAGGGAAAAAGCATTACGGCAATCTTGAATAATCTTAAAGAAAAAATAGGACTGGTTAGTAGCTCTGCAGCAGATATTGCCGAACAATTCAATATTATTTTTACACTGGCAGAAAAAACCCGGATACAAGAAAATGGTATCATGGACGCAATGACTGAACAAAATACTAACAGTACACAAATTATCCATGCAATGGAACAAATTGAAGATATGACACAGGCAGTAAAAAAAGGTGCTGGTCAAATGATGAAAAGCAGCAATCTTGTTTCCGGCGAAATGAATAGACTTGCCGTAATGACAGATACTATTGCAGGCAGTATGAATGAAATGGCTGCCGGTGCAGTACAGATTAACAATGCCATTGAAGATGTAAGTGAAATAGGTAAACAAAATCACGAAAGTATTGAAAATCTTGCAGCAGAAGTGCGGAAATTCAAGATTTAATTACAGAGAAGTATGCTTACTATTCTTTACTGATGGCATAAAATAGCCGAAAATAAAAAAAACAAGGCATTTGACAGCTTGTTTTTTTAATGATATAGTTAGCAGCTGTATAAAAAGAATGCTGTATTAAAAATAGAACGAACAGTATGTTACTATTAAGAGGGCAAAATGTCTCGGATACGAGGATACAAAAAAACTGAAAATAATATAGTACGATATATCTCAAAAATAGTAAGGAGAATGGTAGGATTCTTCTTTGGATTTTTGCGGGGAGTAATCGCTTTTGGGCAGAAAAAGCTCACGATTATGATTGTACCTCATTCACAAAAAAAAGTTATAAATTTTCAAACAAGTATTTTCAGCGTGCTTTTTGTCTTCCTCATGGTTATCGGTATGTTCACCTCTTTTTTTTGGTTTACACACAAAACCATTATATCTACGCAAGATTTATCCGCCTTGCGGGAAGAAAATAAAAAAACTCAGGCAAGCCTTGATGTGTTACGAGAAGAAACCAATGAGTTTTTAAAAAGTGCCCGTAATTTTCAAGCAGCACTTACAGCAACATTTTCTTCCCTTGGGTTAAAAAGTGCTGCTCCGGCAGATCAAAATGCAAATGGAGATTTGTCTTTTCTGTTTAATATGCATGAAGTAGCCGAAGGTTCATTGAAAGAAACTGCCGAGCTGAAGCAGCTTGCTTCTTATTTTAACGATGCAGTTTCCCCCGTACAAGAAATGGGAAAACTTTTAAATGCACAAACAACGCTTTTTTCAGATATTCCGAGTTTATGGCCCATAAAAGGCGGTATTGGGCATATTTCCATGGCATTTGGACAGAACCGGCATCCTTTTACTGGTAAATGGTATATTCACAAAGGGATTGACCTTTCAACGTACCGTTCGGGGGATGCGATTGTAGCAACTGCAGATGGGCAGGTTGTTACTGTTGAGTATGACCCCGGTTGGGGAAATTATGTTATCATTAAGCACAAACACGGGTTTTATACACGATATGCCCATATGCAGTCCTACCGTGTTAAACGCGGTGAGTTTGTGCAGCAGGGACAGACCATCGGATATATTGGTACTTCAGGGCTTTCTACCGGTCCGCACCTACATTATGAAGTTCATATTGGTTCTGATGTTGTTGATCCTATTAAGTATTTAAATATAAAGTCTGCACGGACAAAGTAGCATACTATGGGGCATACAAATTTTATAGATGATATTTCAGTTAATACTATAGTCGGACACGGTTCGGCTATTACAGGAGATATATCAATTTCCGGATTTTTACGCATTGATGGCGACATTGACGGAAATGTACTGGCACAAGGACGTGTTATTATTGGAGAAGATGCACGCATTCGCGGTAATATTCAAGCAGCTTCGGTAAGTGTGGGGGGCGTAGTACAAGGTGATATTATTGCACCTGAGTATGTGGCAGTTCTTTCATCAGGTGCCGTACTCGGTTCAATTATAACCAAAAAACTACGGGTTGACGAAAGTGTTATTTTACATGGCTTTTGCTTTGCTGTTAACGACCAAACCCGCTTTGAAGAAGCAGAAAAAAAATACCATAACCGTAATGCCTTACATTCCTCCGGCTTTTCTTCGTAAGATATAAGGAGAATAATGGGGGCATCAATAGAAACGACCGGATATGCACTAGGGCTTTCTTTTCCGCTTTCTCTACCGCAAACAAAAAAGAAAGAAGATAAAAATACCAGAAAATCCGGCACATTTAGAACTATTTTCAAAGCTATTCTCTCCGATAACCGGCAAAAATCTGCGGAAATTAATATCTTGGATCAGATTAACTATGTATCACAAGAAGAAGCTATGGTTATTTTGCAAGATGCGGTACGTTCTGCCGGCGATGCACTGAAAGAACGCCGGACATTTGAAAATATTTTGCTCTATAAACAGGCTGTAAAGAATTTTATTGGATATGTAACCCGCGAGGCATATACGGTAACGACAAAAGTTGCTGTCGGACGGGACAAACACGATATGCTCACCCGAAAAACCTTTACCCATGTTATTATCATTAATGAGAAATTAGATCGGTTTGCGGCAGACCTTTTATCGGATCAGCGGGGGCAGCTCTATATTTTAGAGCGGCTGGAAGAAATATATGGGCTGCTCGTAGATTTAATAACATAGCAAGGAATAGCAATGAATAATGAACTGGATGATTTTTTAGATTATCAAGATATAGATGCATTAAGCTCCTTAGAGGATGCTGATGAAGCGGTAGGAGAGGAACAGCCAGGAGACGGAACTTTTCCTGAACCATTGTATCAGCTTAAACTTGAGTATTCTCAAGAAACCTTTTATGCAACCCATGATAGTATACCCTTTCAGGGAGGCGATTATGTAGTTGTCCCAACGCGATACGGTGAAGATGTGGCAAAGGTTATGGGAATTGTACAAAAACCAATTGGTACAGCACCGAAAGATATTGCAGGTATTATACGGAAAATAACTGATGATGATAGTATCATGCTTGAAGAAAATGCTGTAAAAGAGAAAGCAGCTGCACAGTTATTCAAAGAAAAAGTCCTTGCTCATAAATTAGATATGAAACTTATCGGCTGCCACTATCTTTTAAAAGAATCTAAGGTTTTGTTCTTTTTTAGTGCCGACAACCGTATAGATTTCCGAAAACTGGTAAAAGATTTAGTTGCAATTTTGCATGTCCGTATTGAACTTCGGCAAATAGGTGTTCGTGATGAATCGAGAATTGTGGGCGGACTGGGCTGTTGCGGCCGTCCTTTTTGCTGCCATAGCATTACTGATAAACTGCGTCCTGTTTCAATTAAAATGGCAAAAGAACAAAACCTTTCGCTTAATTCACTAAAAATATCAGGACAATGCGGGCGGCTTTTGTGCTGCCTTGCTTATGAGCATGACTGGTACAGCGAAGCAAAAAAGCATTTACCGCCTATCGGTACTACTATTTTTTATGATACTACACTGTTCCGCATTACAGAAATCAATCTTATTACCGGTATGGCTGTCTTATCAGGAGAAGACGGTCGATGCCTTTCTGTTCCCGGTAAGCGTTTTGTACATCAGCATGGAAAATGGAAAATTAAAGAGTAGGTTAAAAATTATTGAGTGATTGAAAAAAAAATATTCTTCTATTATACTTCCCTTTATAGCATAACTATAGGGTGTTTTCTAAAAACTTGCGAAGGTTTTTGAGTATGCCTTATAATTGAACCTTTAATCGGAGAAGATTATACAATGAAAGCAGTAGTTCTTGATGGCTATACCCTTAATCCGGGAGATATTTCATGGAAGGCATTAACAGCCTGTGCAGATGTTACCATATATGATAAAACGTACCCCCATGAACTGTATGAACGGATAAAGGATTGTGAGGCTGTATTTACGAATAAAACAGCTCTTCTCCGTGATACTATTGAACAGCTCCCAAAATTAACGTATATCGGGGTGCTTGCTACCGGATTCAACGTCATTGATATAGAAGCTGCTCATGCAGCAGGAATTACTGTAACCAATATTCCCGCATACAGTACCGATAGTGTTGCACAGCTTGTTTTTGCTTTTATCTTACAATTTTACTGGCATGCAAAAGAACACAGCGATGAAGTCCATGCAGGCGTATGGAGCAAAAGTCCGCATTTTTGCTATACCTCATTTCCGGTCTATGAGCTGTCGGGAAAAACACTCGGTATTATCGGCTATGGAAACATAGGACAAAAAGTGGCGGAAATTGGTACGGCAATGGGAATGAAGATACTCTATGTAAACCGCTCCCCTAAAACGGCGGATCATCTTCCTGCAGCACAGCAAACTGACTTAGAAAGTCTGTGCCGTCAGTCGGATATTATCAGTTTGAATGCACCGCTGACACCGGAAACAAGCGGATTAATTACCGCTGAAACGTTGAACCTGGTAAAAAATGACGTACTTATTATTAACACAGCCCGCGGTCAGCTCATTGATGAGCAGGCAGTTGCAGCTGCGTTAAAAAGCAAACGTATCGGCGGTTATGCAGCTGATGTTCTTGCTTCTGAACCGCCGCAGCAGAACAATCCGCTATTCGGTTGTCCGAACTGTATTATAACGCCGCATATTGCATGGCAATCCCGCCAAGCACGGCAGCGGCTTTTGGCGATTGCAGTTGAAAATTTTAAACAGTTTATTGCAGGTACTCCGCAAAACTGTATATAAAGTGAGGGGCAGTGCATGAGACCAGTAAAACTATCATCGGTGATTATCGGCATTTGTATTTTTTTTCTTGGTATTGTAGTATTTTCCAGCTTTACTGTTATTTCAACTACTGATAATGGAGTGGTTACCCGCTTAGGAAAATACAACCGGACACTTGAAGCCGGATTACAAATGATTATTCCGTTTATCGAAAAAGTCCATCACATACCGGTTACTACAGTACAAAAGGAAGAATTCGGGTTTAGGACTACCCGTACCGGTAATCAGAATCAATACCGCAATAATATTTTAACGGAATCTTCCATGCTGACAGGCGATCTTAATATTATCAATGTAGAATGGACAGTGCAATACAAAATAGTTGATCCTAAAGCATGGCTTTTTAATGTAGAAGAATCTGAGCGGATTAATACTATCCGTGATGTGTCTGCTGCCGTTATTAACAGCTTAATAGGCGATAGGGCAATAATGGATATAATGGGATCAGAGCGGGATAGTATTCAATATGCTGCTCCCGATCTTATGAACGAACGGTACAAACAGCTTGGATTGGGAATTTCAGTTTCATCGGTGCAGCTTCAAAATGTGGTGCCGCCGGAAGAAGTGCAGCAGGCATTTGAAGATGTCAACATTGCTATCCAAGATATGAACCGCATGATCAACGAGGGCAAAGAAGCATACAACAAGCAAATTCCCCGTGCAAAAGGCGAAGCAGACAAACTTATTCAAGAAGCAAGAGGGTATGCTGCAGAGCGTATTAACAAGGCAGAGGGGGACATTGCCCGTTTTAATGCAGTGTATGCGGAGTATAGCAAAGCTCCTGACATTACTAAACGCCGCCTCTACTTGGAAACACTCGACTCCATTTTTACAAATACCGATAAATTGATTATTGTTGATAAGAATTTAAAGAACTTTTTGCCGTTAAAGGATTTTACAGGAGGACACCGTGAGTAAGAAACCCGATTCATTTGCTCCAATAGTAAAACCGCTTATTATTTTTACTATCCTTATTGCCGGTATTGTTTTACTCAAGCCTTTTTATATTCTGAATGAGGGACAGACCGCAATTATTACCCAATTTGGTGAAATTATTACCACAGAAACAGCAGCCGGTATTCATCTAAAAATGCCGATACTGCATCAGGTGCATAAGTACACTGCAAAGTTGCTCCGTATTGACGGCGATCCTCAAAAGATTCTCACAAAAGAAAAACAATTCATACAGGTAAATACTACAAGCCGCTGGCGGATTTCGGATATTCGCCAATTTTACCAATCGCTTGTAACCTATCAGGGAGCATACTCCCGATTGTCCGATATTATTGATTCATCAGTACGGGATATTATTACCGTGAATAGTCTTGACAATGTTGTACGGAGTTCAAATAATATAAATTCTGCTATTCATAAAGAAGAATTCGGATTAGCTGCTGAAGAGGTGAGTCTTGAAGATGTTACCGGTAGTGAAAAAGTTGTGTATCCGGAAATTACAAAAGGGCGGGATACTCTTGCAAGTGAAATTCTCCGGAAAGTCAATAGTCAGCTCAAAGATTTTGGTATCGAAGTTATTGATATTATTTTTAAAGAAATAAAATATTCTGACGAATTGCAAACGTCTGTTCATAATAGAATGATAAAAGAGCGGAACCAAATAGCACAAACGTTCCGCTCAATTGGAGAGGGCAAGAAAGCAGAATGGCTGGGTAAATTGGAAAATGAAAAAAAGACCATTTTATCAAAGGCATATTCTGAATCTGAAAAAATAAAAGGTGAAGCCGATGCACAGGCAACTGCTGTTTATGCGGCTTCTTATGGAAAATCACCTGAATTTTATAGTTTTTGGAAAAGTCTTGAAGTGTATCAAAATACACTGCCGAATACCGAAAAAATCCTTTCTACTGATATGGAGTATTTTCAGTATTTGTATAAACACTAGGGAGATCTAAAAACTCAGTTAGATTTTTAGAGCTGCCCGCCGAGTATTTTTATAGAGTATTATACTGTAATATTTTATAGAAATACATCGCAAATAAGCTTAATGGGAACTGGAATGCTGCTTCATATCGTCTATATTTTTGCCGATATTAGGAAGAGAGCAGGTCGAAAGAGGGAGGAATGGAATTATGCGGAAAATGTCTTTTGGACGGGTTATTGTATTACTCTTATTGATAATAATATTGATATTCGGCGGACTTTTTTGGTTTAGCTATCTTGATTTAATAAATGCACGCAGTGTTTTTGCCCCCGTGTATTCTTTGTTCGGCTTGCAAGCTCCTACCGGTATTGCAACACCGTCTGATGAGCAAGGCGATTTAGATGCTGATCGGTATACAAAACGGCTGCAAGCACTTGATATCCGTTCACAAGAACAAGACAAAAAAGATGCAGAGCTAACCGAACGGGAAAAAGAAGTTGCACAGATTTCTCAAGAACTGGATGACCGTTTGGCAATTATCGAAGAAAAAGAAAAGTCTTTTAAGCAGTTACTGCTTGAAACAGAGGATAGAGCTGCAAATATCATGCAGATTGCAAACTATATTAATGGTATGCCGCCTGAAAAGTCTGTAGCAAACTTACTTGCAATGGATGATCAAGATATTATTGATGTACTTCGGGCTGTTGAGGAAATGGCGAAAAAATCGAATAGCACCTCTTCTGTTGCCTATTGGTTCTCGCTTATGCCTCCTAACCGTGCGGCAGATATTCAGCGGAAAATGGCAAACAAACCTGCATCTCTTCCCTAACCAATGAGATGCTCTTTCCGACACTCAAGTTTGCACTCTTCTTTTTTCTCGTATTTTTTCTGTACTGGTATGTGTTCCGCTTAAAACGCCAGCGGTGTATACTGCTGGTATGTGCAAGCTATATCTTCTATGCCGCATGGGATTGGCGGTTTTGTATATTGCTGTTTTTTGTTTCTGTACTTGCGGGAGGCTTCGGCTATCTGCTGGGAGTACAAAAAAACTATCTGCCGCGGAAAATAACGCTGATTATTGCAATATTTTGTCATATTAGTATTCTTGCTTTTTTCAAGTATTTTTATCAGCTATCAGATACAGCGATACGCTTGCTTGATACTGTGGGGGCAGGACAAGCGGATTCGCTGTTTTTACATCAGCTGCAAGCATATTCCTTGCTTTTACCGGTGGGTATTTCGTATTATACGTTCCGTGCATTAAGCTATGTGTTTGATATTTATTTGTGTAAGATGCGGCCGGTAAAACCTTTTACCGAGCTGCTGCTGTACATTTCATTTTTTCCCCAGTTGCTTGCAGGTCCTATTGTGCAGGCTGAACCATTTTTTAAAGCCCTGCCCGAAAACTTGAGCAGAGATCCTCACCCTGCTGCAAAGCCGATAGAGTTTGACCGCAGTATGCTGTTTATCCTTGCAGGATTGTATAAAAAAATGATACTTGCAGGGTTTTTATCAGCTCTTGCGGTAGAGCCGGTTTTTGCAAATCCTGCACAGTGCAATACTATTGAATTGATCGTAGGGTTGATTTCATATACATTTGTGATTTATTGTGATTTTTCGGGCTATAGTGATATGGCGGTAGGAATTGGTTTGCTGCTTGGGTTTCATACTCCGGCTAATTTTAACCGCCCGTATACAGCCCGCTCTATAAGTGATTTTTGGCGGCGGTGGCATATCAGTTTTTCGTCATGGCTGCGCGATTATGTATATTTTTCTTTCGGCGGCTCGCGTTTCGGCTTACGGCGGACGGTACTCGCCTTAGTCGGCACAATGCTGATTGCCGGTATTTGGCATGGTAATGAAATAACGTTTTTACTCTGGGGAGGTCTGCAGGGCATTGCCTGTGCCGCTGAAAGAATTTTTACTGTGGTAAAAAAAGAGCGGCAAAAACATTCTGCACAAAACCCGATCGGAGCCGCCCTTACAGAACCGCTGAATATGGTAACAGAAGAACAGGTAGTCCCGGCACAGATGCAGCGGAGATATGGTTTGGTTGTCCTGCAGCTGTTCCGTACAGCTGCCGTGTTTTGCTTTATTAATATCAGCTGGCTGGTGTTCCGCTCTGCTTCATTGCAGGAGCTTTATTTGTTTGTACATTCACTGAAAAACCTTACAGTACCGTTTGGCACTGTTCACCCGTTTACTGCTGTTGTACTATTTGCAGCTGCATTGCTGCAAGTACCGAATGAGGCGGTCCGAGAGATGTTTTTTAAGCGGTATACTGCATTACCTTTTGCGGTAAAGGTTGGGATAACTATAGTCTGTTTTATTAGTCTTAATATTGTATCTATGTCCGGTATTCCGCCGTTTATTTATTTTCAGTTTTAAGGACCTAAAAGGATTATTGTATGAAGATACCGGATACTACTCAAGAGGAACTGTACCGCACTGTACCGGGAAACTGCACCCCAAACCGTGTGCTGTTATTCGTATTGTTCGTTATTATCGGACTTATCCCTTTTCTTGGAAACCGGATTGTACATCCTGCTCACAGCATTCAAAATCACTCATTGCGGAATATCTATACCGCACTTGCTGAGCCGCTTGCCGCAGCCGGAATGCAGTTTCCTACGTCTGTTATCATACCGGCACTGCGGACAGCATTTTTGCAGCATTCCGGTCTTGTACACGAAGCAGCATGGGATAGCTTTTTTTACACAGCTGCCGGAGACCCCTCGGCAGAAATTGATACTACGGCACTGCAAGCGGAACAATCATACCGTAATGAGGGAGCCTTCGGCGAAATCGGTATAACCGCTCCGGTATATGCAGGCGGTGTTGCAGAACACCGCTCGGTAGGTACTATCTCTGTTTCAGAAAAACAGCAAAAACTTCCCTATTATGTTGAGCAAAAAATTATTCCGTTTTCTGCTGAACACCCGCTGCGGCTGCTGTTTTTTGGAGATTCTCAAATGCACTTTATTGCTTCCGGCATGAAGCGGGCACTCGGTGCTGATCCCCGTATTGTCATTGAAGAAATAAGTATTCATTCTTCCGGTTTTCTCCGATCAGATTATTACAACTGGCCTAAGAAACTGGAGGCGGTGCTTGCCGGTACTGAACAGCAAAAACCGTTTCATGCAGCAGTGATGATTCTCGGTATGAATGATTATCAAGATACAATAACTGAAAAAGGTGTTGTGCTATATGCCGGCTCTCCCGAATGGGAAAATTTTTACCGTACAAAAATGCACCGCCATATTGCTGCGGTATTACACAGTGTTCCTCGTCTGTACTGGCTTGGACTTCCGGCAGTACGCTCAGCAGAGTATGATGAAAAAATACAGTATCTCGATTCGCTGCAAAGTAAAACTGCAGAAGAGTACAGCAGTAACAGTGTTATACGGGTTTCTTTACAAGACTTTGTCCGTAAATATGGAAGCGGGTATGTAAATACCATTCACTTGGATGATAAAACGGTTCTACCGCTTATGCAAAGTGACGGCATTCATTACAGCATTCCCGGCAGTGAATATCTTATGCAGCAATTTCTAACCATGTTATTCGACAACTACTTATTGGAAGATATAGTGTCCAATACTACTGATAATCGTGAATAACCGGCTATCCGTCAATTAAAAACATAGCATTTCTCCGGTCTTAGGGGTATTATACGGCTTGTATCACCGCTGATCTGTTGATATACTTTTAGCTATGTGTACAAAAAACTATTCAAAAAGTATCATACGCTGTTTACCGCAAGAAGAACTTATCGCGGTTTATGGTGATGATGCGGTAATACACAGTTTGTCCTATGATTCCCGCACTGTAGCTGCCGGAGCTGCTTTTTTTGCACTGCCCGGAATACACACAGATGGCAGTAGATTTATTGATACTGCAATTAATGCCGGAGCGGCTGCCGTTATCCATGAACAGCCGCTTGCTGCGTACTGTGCGGGCATTTGTTATTTGCAAGTGAAGAATATACGCATTGCTATGGCTGAAATAGCGGCAGCGTTCTTTGAATATCCGTCAAAAAATATGATCATTATCGGGGTTACCGGTACAGAGGGAAAGACAAGTACCGTGTCGTTTATTTATCAGCTTTTACGGCAGATAGGAAAAAAAGCCGGTTTTTTTTCTACTGTTGCGTACTGTTATGGGCAAGAAATTATTGCAAACCCTGCTCACCAAACTACACCGGAATCGATTACAGTACAGGAGCGGCTTGCCGCTATGCGTGATAACGGCTGCACCCACGCTGTTGTTGAAGCTTCTTCGCATGGGCTTTCCCCGAAAACAGCCCGCTTGCATCAGGTCTATTTTGATGCAGCAGTTTGTATGAATGTTACACAGGAGCATTTGGAATTTCATAAAACGTTTGAACAATACCGGCATGATAAGGCAAATTTATTCCGGCTGCTTGATACGCACCCGCATATAAAAACTATTGGCGGTGCTGTTTGTGCGGCAGGTACTGCTATTGCGGAAGAGAGTGCTCTTGCAGCAAACACCGCCTGTTCAGTACAGCCGTTTGCAGTGGTGAATATGCAGGATTTTTCAGCCGGTTATTTTGCCCGTCAAACAAAATATCCTGTTTATGGGTTTTCGGCGGAATGTTGTGCTGCCGGTAATTCAGGCAGCGGGGCAGCTGATTATACAGTTGATGTTACTATGGCGGACACCGCATTAGAAGCAGCAATAGGCGAAGAAAACCGGTATGCCGGTATTGTTTCTGCTGCCGATCCGGTAGAAAGTGAACAGGGACTTTCTTTTACGTTCTGCTATCCGGAGAACGGCATTATGCAGAAAAAAGAGGCAGCAGCACCGGTTAGCGGACTTTTTAATATCTATAATCTGACCGCAGCGGTGCTTACTGTACATCAGTGTACCGGTGCTTCTTATCCGGAACTGCTGTCAGCTCTTTCAGCACTACAGCCTGTATGCGGACGAATGAGCCGCGTTCAAGCTGGGCAACCTTTTGAAGTGCTTATTGATTATGCACATACGCCTGCTTCTTTTCAGATGATTCTTCCCGCTATCTACAAGCGGACACAAGAAAAAGGCGGGGGTGTTATTGCTGTCTTCGGATCAGGCGGAGAGCGGGACACTGCAAAACGTCCTGAACAAGGACGGATTGCCGCACTGTATTGCAGCCGTATTATTTTAACCGATGAAGATCCTCGCGGAGAAGATTCCATGGCAATCTTAGAAATGATTGCTGCCGGTTGTCCTGAAAAAGAACGAAACAAGGACGTATTTCTTATTCCTAACCGCGGAAAAGCGATACGGAAAGCCTTTAGTCTTGCAGAAAAAAATGATACCGTACTGCTGTTGGGTAAAGGACACGAAAACTCTATTATTTACCAAAACCATACAATGCAGTATGATGAATATACAGAAGCACTAACAGCTCTTAAAGGAGATCAGTGATTGTGAATCTTGCAAACTTTTTTACCTTAACTCGAATCCTCGCTGCACCGCTGTTTGTCGGTATCTATTTTCTTCCCTCATATACCGGTATAGATGCAAAAATTACTACAGCAATTATTATCCCTCTTTTTATCTATTTGGAATTTACAGATTTTCTTGATGGTTTTTTTGCACGTAAGTACAAACAAGTGAGCGACTTTGGAAAACTTTTCGATCCCTTTGCTGATGTCGTTGCCAATATTACCATACTGCTTGCTTTTATGCTGACAGGATATGTACCGCTTTTGTTTTTTTTGATTATTTTATACCGAGAAATGGGTATTCTCTTTTTACGCATGATTGCCCGCGGCGAAGGTATTACCATTGGTGCAAAAAAAGGCGGTAAAGCAAAAACCGTATGCTACATTGCTGCAGAAGCTTTTTCCTTGTGTATTGAAATGCTCCGCCTTTTTTTTATTGCTGATGGGCAGCTCATTGGATACTTGCGGACGGCAAATACGGTCTTGTACGGTGCAGCGGTAGTGCTTTCACTTGTATCTTTTTTCGATTATCTTATATCGTACCTGAAAAACCGGAATTGCAGCAGCCGGTGAGTGTACCTACCGGTTATATGATGCACCGATTGCCAGCTCTTTCCGGTATTTGCCGATAGTCCGCCGTGCAACAGTAATACCATGCAGGTCTTGCAGCAGCTGAGATATTTTCATGTCTGATAGTTTTGTGCTGCTTTCCTCAATAATGCGGCTAATTAATGTCTTAACCGCTTCTTTTGTGCAGTTAGATTCGGCAGCTTGCACAGGAACTGCATGAGAAAAGAAATATTTAAGCGGAAAAACACCCCAACGGCATTGGATATATTTTTCGTGTACAGTTCTCGATACTGTCGATTCATGAATGCCTATCCTATCTGCAAGCTGTTCCTGTGTTAGCGGCACAAGAGTTGCCTGATCGCCGGTTAAAAAAAATCGTTCCTGCACGGAAACAAGTGCCTGCACAACAGCAAAAATTGTTTTTTCACGCTGATTTAAGCTGCCGATAAAGACTTTTGCCTGTTGCACATAGTCTTTTGCAAAGACTGCCGCTTCATCGCTATAATTTTTTGCAAGATTAAGAAATTCTGTAGAAATCGTGAGTAATGGTACTTCAAAGTCATTGATTTGAATTGAAAACTCCGTACCCTGCTGCCGGACAAAGGCAGCGGGAATAATAACTTGAGCGGCAGTTTCATCGCGGTATGCCCTGCCGGGAAATGGTTCCAGTGTTCGGACAAGATTGATAATTGCCGCTGCCGTTTCTTGATTGATTTTATAGGGAATGGATGCATCGGAATTTACTGCATGAACCAGCGAATAAGGACGGACTTTTTCTAAAAAAGAAAAATGATTTTTAAGAATATCAAGGGTATAGGCGTAGACTGGTTCATGGGCTGCTTTACGGCTAAAGCGTAAAACAGCCTGAATCAGTAATGCTTGCCGAAAATCCCGTACTGCACAGCCTTGCGGATCAAGTGAGCGGATAATACGCAAGGCACGCGGAATACACTGCCGCTGCTCATCGTATGGTTTTTCTTTAAAAAATTCTTCAAGAGGAATGCTATGAAACCCGTCTGAATCTAAGTTTTGAATAATCAGTGCTGCATATTCGGCAGTTTTTGGATCAATCTGCTGGAAACGCAGCTGCTCCAGTAAATGAGCTTGCAGTGACTGTTGCTCCGGCTGCGGGATATTTTCTAGAAATGATTGAAATGCATCGCTGTCCGCCATGGTTTTTAGCGGTTTTGCCGCGGTGCTATTGTTTTTCCGGTTAAAACTGGTACGGTGCTGCATCGGCTGGGCTGCCGGCAGCGTGTTCGGATCAAACGGCGGCATCTTCAGCTCAAGCGGCGGCGTTATCTGCTCCAAGGCAGGGTTCCGTTCAATTTCTGCAGCAATTTTTTCGTATAATGCTTCTACAGGCAGGGCAAGTACATCAAGTGATTGAATTTGCGCTTGCCCCATTTTTTGTTCAAGCCGTTGTGTAAATTGCTGTCCTAGTTGCATTTAATACACTCCGAATACAAGCATAATACCAAGTAAAAATGAACAGCCGTTTACTCCTACCCCAGAAGTCCCCATTTCAGTAACATGAGCGGGAGTAGTGCTATCGAGTCCGTCATATCCCAGTGTTCTGCCGTTCATACTCTTGCTGTACTCATAATGACAACCGGCAATCAATGCTGTGTTGCGGAAAAAAGACCAAAGAATACGGGTGTCCCAATAAATGCCGGTACCGTTGCGGGTATAATCAACAAACCGCTGATTCCGCATAAAGTGAGTATCTTCCGCTATTCCCATAATATCTGATGAAATATGAATGTCGGTATACACTTGCAGATGATAGGGGAAATGGGCGGTAAGTCCTATGCCGAATGCGGGAATCAACAATTCTTGTGTATAAGAAATGGCATCTCCTTTGATATATTTTTTTGGTAAATGAGGATGCCACGGTTGAAAGGTTCCATCACTATTGTTCAGTGCATACTGTAAATAGCCGTCTTTTGCAAACCAGCTGATTTTAGAATAGCGTATGCTGAATTGCGGTTCAATAAATAAAGAGATACCGGCTGGAACCTTTTGAGGCAGCGGTATTTCTTTTTGGATGCCTATTTTTCCTGCAAACCGCCAGCCGCCGGTTATGGTACATGGGTGTTCAGAAAATTTTGTTATGTCTGATGAAAAAGATTTTTCAAAATCCTTATCTGTCATAGGAGCAGTTTTCATTGGTTGTAAATAGGAGCCTCTTCCTTGAATATGTATGCCATGCGGAGTTTTGAGGGTAAAATGACCTGAATATGCCGCAGAAGGCAGCAAATCCCACTGTAATTCGCTGAGGATCCTTCCTTCTTGCAGCACATATTCCCATGCAGAGGCTGCTGTAACATCACAAGAAAAACCGGCGGTAATTTCCAGTTTTTTTTTCTGTATATGGGCGGTTCCGCTGTGGTTTTGCAGCAGCGGGTATGCAAAGCAAAATCCGGTAATAAAAAACCATACTGCACTACATAGCTGTCTATACATTTTTTTCATAGCGATAACTATACCTCGAATACACATATTTCTCAATTGTATATGATAATATTTTCTTGCGGAATCCAACCGGTATGTCCTGCTGCTGTTTTGATATAGTACCAGTGTGCAGTATTTTGTAAAATGCGGACACTTTCTCCTGCACGTACTGTAGAGAAATTACTGCCGGCGGTTTCAGGAATACGCCGAATTGGTACTTCCTGCCCTGTTGTAAGGCATACGCCTTGTAAAGCGGTATTGTTGACATAAAATATCGCAGCAGCGGTAGTGCAGCAAATACCTAGGGTACAAAATACCAGTGCTGTAAGCCATTTTTTACGGAATAGCTGCATAATACCGCAGGCAGTACCGGCTGCTGCTGCAGCGGCACATACAACCCATAGACCACGCGGATAAATCGGCAGTACAGCGGTAATCTGCAATGCTGATTCTAATTTCCGCCGTTCTGCATACAGTGCAAAGGGGTAGATACTGCGGAGTTCTTTTTTGCGGCAGGCTGCAAGTGCCTTAACCGCAGACACTGTATCTGCGGTTCGCACTGCCGTACCCGTTGGATTGGATGCAGGGGGGGCACTATCAATAAACGCTGCATGAACAGGAGGAATATTCGCTAGAGGAATGCCCTCTGACGGCAGGTGCTGCAGCCTGCCTTGTACCGAGCAAAATGCTGGTACTGTTTGAGCGTGCGGTACTGACTGCGGGGCTGCATTGGAGTCCCTTTGTCCGGTACCGTCGGTGTTTTCAGCGGAAAAATATATTTTTCCTATTGGAAGCGGCTGCTTTCCCGTGTGTAAAGGAATCCACTCAAACACTGCCAGCACAAACCGTTCCGCTTCAAACACGGGAATTGGGATAAAAACATCAGTGCCGGAAAAATCAAGACGGGAAAGCAGTGCATTTTCGGGAGTTCCGCATTCAATCTTTGTAATCGGCGGAGGATTATGTAAAAAAATACCATTTTTTACTGATTCTTCTGTTTGAGGGAGAGAGAATACCGCAGTCATATAAAGAAGATAGCGGTTTCCCTGTATAATAGGCGTGCTGTTTTGTTGCAGCATGTCCGGCTGTATTGCAGGCGGCAAACTTTGTAGGTTTTCTTCATAATATGGAATGATAAACCATTCAAAGCGGGTTGCTGCGGAAAGCGGCGGCTGGCTAACTTTAACGGTAAATGGATCAAGAGCAAGCGTCCGTTTTTTCCAGTGAACTACCGGATGCACGGTATATATACCCGCTTTCTGCATTCGATATATGCATTCAAGGCGGATATCCTTACCGGTGATACGGGCAGTGCTTTTTTCCAACTGGGCAACATGGGTGAGTTCTTCTAATTGGAGCTGCGGTGTACCATATTTTTTCCCTTGGGGTATGGTAAGTGTAATAGTAAGTGTTTGCCCGCATTGTACGGCTGCGGCATCCGCCGATAGGTGAATGTCCTTGGGTTGTCCGCAATACCCGCCGGCCGGCAGCATTCCAAAGAATACGAAAAAGAATAGGACTGCTAATAATCGTTGATAGCAGGTTGGGGATCGTGCTGCATTTTTTTCCATTTCATTAGTTCTCTTTTTTTCATAATATCTAAAATAATTGAATCTTCGGGGTTTTCAGTGTCCTGCTGCTCTGTACTCTGGTGAGGCGGTGCTTTTTGTGCCTCTTGTACGCGAATACATAATTTTTTGCTTAATTCATAATTGATTTTTGCGTCCATATCGTTGCTGTCTAATGCGAGTGCTTGCTTGAATAATGCTGCAGCACTGCTGTAATCTTGTTTTTTAAATGCAATAATTCCTTTTTGATAGAGACTGTGCGTTTTGATTTCTGTTGTTCCTTTCTGTATTGCTGTTTCAAATTTTTCCAATGCGGCGTATTCTTCATTTTGCAGTAAATATACTGAACCGAGTGCACAGGCTGCATAGGTTTGCAAGGAGGAATCCTGTAAATCTTTTGCTGCTGCTTCGGCAGTAAAAAAGTGCAGCGTTGCAGCGTCCCAGTCATTTCGCATACAATCCAGCCGCCCTTGCAAATGAGTAAGCTGTATGCGGGCTTTTGCTGTACATGATACGGCTGTGAGTATACAGACCGCTGCGGAAAGAACCCTATGCAGCAGGTATCGTTTCTTTGTGCCGGTGAGTTTCCAACAATATCGGCGTTGTTTAACAACTCTTGCATGGTTATGCTGATGGTTTCTTTCCATATAAACCTCCTACAAAAAGCCCTGCACATAAAAAGAACAATGCAGCAAGACCGCATACGCTGCTCTGACGCTGAGGAACCGAAGCGGTATGAACTTGCCGTGTACCGGTATTTTCTAGTGCCCGTATAACATTCCATACGGAGCCTTGACTATCAGCAGGTGTATAGAAGCTCCCATTGCCTATATCCTGTACAAGCTGTTTTAAGAAACGGGCTGTCAGTGTGCAATGTCTTACACCGCTTTGATTGTCTTCTTTCAAAACAGGTATTGTACTGCCTGCTTCAGTTCCTGTCCCTACTGCAATAAGTGTAATGCCTGCATTACGCAGCTGCGGTACTGTCCGCAGCATTGAACCGCCGGTTTCATCGCCATCAGTAAAAAGGACAATCGTTTTACTGCCGCTGTACTGTTCAGGAAAGGCGTGGGCAGCGGTGAGTATGCCCTGTTCAAGATTTGTTCCCGGAGCAGTTACGGTAAGAGGGGAAAGTGTTTGTACTGCTGCAGTAAGGCTTTGATGATTTAAGCTTATGGGAAGAGCAAGCACACCGGTTCCTTTTATAAGTACAAGACCGCACGCAGCTGAAGGCATTTTTGCAAGCATGAAATTAATATACTGTTTTACAAAATCAAGACGGCTTGGGGCAATATCCCCAGCTGTCATACTGCGGGAAATATCAACCGCAAAGACAACCGCACTGCCTTGCTGAAAGACTGCCGTATTGCGGGTTCCTGCAAGCGGCACTGCGGCGGCGGTGCAGACTAACACCCAGCTTATTGCCCAAAGACCTGATCTGATTATAATATATTCGATTAGTTTTGCCGTTTGAGTATACGGGTATGCACGCCGGATTTTTTTTATGTGAAAAAAAGTTACTGCAAGGCAGGGGGCTATCAGTGTGATAGGGAGTAAAAAAAGCGGCTGTTCAAACTGTATCATATCAGCACCGCCTTCATACCCAATCTGCGGATAACCCATGCGGCAGCTGCGGTGCATAATGCAGCCGCATAGCACAGGGTTTCAAGATAACGGATTTTTTGTTTTGTAAAAACCGGTTGACTTGCCGGTATCTTTTCTTCCAGCCGTTTAAAAATATCCTGTAATAATTCAGGAGAATGGGCGGAAAAATACCGGCCATTGCCGGAGTGTGCAAGTTTTTTTAACTCAGTTTCATCAAAAGTGCTGTGTAGTGTCCCTGAAATTTCTTTTTTCTGGACTGGATCAAAATAGCGGATAGGTGCATAGCCTGACTTCCCTAAACCGATAACATAAAATCCGATATTTTTACGATCTATCATTTCAGCTGCCAGTTGCGGAGGAATTTCTCCAGTATTATTATCACCGTCGGTTAAGAGAATAATTGCAGAGGGTAGGGGAGTATATTGTGTAAGATGAAGAACTGCTGCCGCAAGTCCCATACCGATCGCTGTTCCCTCTCCGAGTTCCCCGACCTGCAAAGCAGCAAGGCGGGATAAAAATGTTTTTTTATCTATAGTTGGAGGAATTAACACTGCTGCGGTACTGCCGAATGCGGTAAGCCCGAAAGAATCACCGCCGTACTGTTCGGTAAACCGATAAATTGTTTGCTTTGCAGCTTCCAAGCGGGTTTGACTCCCCATATCCTGTGCAGCAATAGAAGGACTGGTATCAATAACAAACATAATTGCATTTCCATTTTCTGTATACACCGGCTCACGGGTACTATAAACGGGTTCTGTTAAAGCGGTTATCAACAAAACAAAAGAGAGCAGCAAAAGACTCTGTGAAGCATAATAGAGGAAATATGTTCCGCTGTGTTTTTCAGGCTCAAGTCCATTCCAATTTCCAAGCGGCAGCGGCAGTGCCGGTGTTTTGCCGAAACCGTATTGTTTTACTGCAAAGTAGAGCGGCAGCAGGAGCAGCAGTAAAAAAAACTGCGGATAGTGTATACTAAGCATCTGCTGCTCCTTTTTGTGCTGCATATAGTAAGCGGGCGTGCGTAAGCTCTGTTGTTTTAATAAGTTCCGGTATACTGCCGAGCAGTAGTGCAGTACTGCCGGCATAGTGGCAAAACAGTTCCTGCCCGCTGCTGCCGAACCGTTCAGTTTCCAACGTATGGTAGAGTAAAGAAAATGACTGTACAATACCGCTTTGGTCAATAAATAATGACTGCAGCACAGTAAGCAGTTCACGATATGTTGCACTCAGTATCTGCATACGGATAGCACGGCTTGCATCGCAGCTATCAGCTGTAGGTGCTGCGTGAGTGTCCGTGCGGCAGTTTGCTAGCTTCTCTTCAGGGCTGCCGCCTGTGCGGGCGGTGTATCTGTTCTTTGCCTGCCTGCTGCTTTCAACCAGTGAGGCAATATACAAACGCAGTGCATAGTCAAACTGTGAGTACCATGTTTTAATTGCTGCTATTGTTTCAGTATGTTGAGCGGCTGCCTGCTCTTGCGGTAAATCCTGTGTATGCACCATAGTTTTTTGCAGTTTTTTTGCATACTTTTGCAGTTTTTTCATGTCTTTCCGCAAGAGCCGCACCCGCCGCTTTGCAGTACCGAATAAAAAATAGCGGCGGAGTTTTTTTGCAATAGTTACACTGACCGCTGCGAGTATACTGCCCACTGCCGCAGTGCCGATAGCAACGCCGTATAAAAGATAATCCGTACCGGGTATCAGCAGCGGCAGCTTCGGATTTTGCAATACTGCAGCACCGGTAGCTTCAAGGATAGATTCAATATGCACGGGCGGTAGTTTATTGTGAAGATTTAAAAAAGAGAGCGGGGGAAAATAGACGGTTCCTGTCTCCCATGGTACAAATGTGATTTGCAAGTACGGCTGCTTTTCACGCAGGATAACCCGCACGTCTTTTAGTGTAATTGTATCACTTTGTACTTCATGATCAAATGAAATTGGTGTGTCAACAGTAATATGATCTTGCAGTATCTGCCATTCTTGTTCTGCCAGCGGAAAGAGAAATTGAGCTGTATCACCGACAAATACCCGTTGCGGAATCATTACCCCGTTCACGCACGGCCTCCTGCCGGAATGTTGCTGTTCTGTGCGGTGCGGGATTTACCGGTTAAAAAAAAGCGGTTAAGTTCTTGAATACCGGTGCTGTCTTCTGCTATTTCAATGGGGAATGCTCCGCAGCGTAGACACGCTGCTTTCCACCGTTGTAGTGCTTCTGCATGCTGTTTGATACGCTGTTTTTGAAACCTATGTGAGGCAGTAGGCAGCAGCCGCTCTATTCCTGTTTCGGGGTCTTGAAACCGCAGCACCCCTGCTTCCGGCAGTGCGGCATCATAGGAAGAAGCAAGCCGTATCGCTGCAACATCGTGCATACGGGCAAAAACGCTTAACTTTTTTTCGTACCCCTCTGTTTTAAAATCTGAAAGAATAAACACAAGGGTACGCTGCCGCAGAAGCGGAATAGTTGCTGTCAGGGCTGCAGCAAGATCAGTACCGGCGGTACGCACGCTGCTGCCTGCTGATTCTAATGCTGCTAATAGCCGAAGAACTGCATGATGCCCCCGCTGCATACTGTATACACGCGAAACAGTGCCGTTAAACAGTGTTAAGCCGGTATAACTGTGTACATTTTCTGCTGCAAACAGCAGGAGTGCTGCTATCTCAAGCATTTTTCCGCGGGGGGCAGCAGCACCGGACAGCCCCTCCATTGAATAGGAGGTATCTGCTATCAAAAACATCCGAAAATCCCGCTCTTCGCGGTACAGCTTTACAAATGATTTCCCGCTGCGTGCCATTAAATTCCAATCAAGTGAGCGGACATCATCTCCATATTCGTACTCCCGCAACGAGTCAAATTCAATTCCCTGCCCGCGGAAGTAGCTGCGGAAACAGCCCCCCTGCATACCTTGAACAAGAGAAAGTGCTGCTATTTGTAATTGTTTTGCCCGTGCTGCAATATATCCGGTGTGCATTAGTCTACATGAACGGAAAATATTTCCGATTTTTCATTGCCGGTTATATCGCGGGCAGTAATCATAATGTCGGATTTTCCGCGGTTCAAAATAATCTTTCCAAGATACAGTTCTGAACTTTGCTGAAAAAGCAGCGAATCTGTGAGTGCAGTTGCTCCGAGGTATACGGCACCGTTTTTTTGTGTAATTGTTTCAAACGGCAGTGTCCGTATAGTTGCTCCGTTGACAAACACTGAAATACGGAATGTATTAAGCGGCTGCTTTCCATTCTCTATAGTGTCCCATACATCTGCATAAAGATCATAGCTTCCCTTACGGATAGTTTTTTGTCCGTTTAGCGGGATCCGCTGCTGCGATTCAGATACCAAAAAAACATTCTGCATTTGCGGTTTTAAACTGTCTTCTACTGCCGGAAGTAAGAGCTGCGGATTGATATATGCCTGATTTTGCGTGTCAATAACTTGGAAAATCAATGTTCCGGCAGTTCCCCAGCCGCTATTACCGGTTTTACCGATAGGATTCCCCGTTTCTACAGCAAGCCGGTTTTGTAAAAAACCGGTACTTTCTAAGTTGCCGTATACGGTCTGTAAGCCGTCTTCATGAGAAAAAATGAGTGCATTTCCAAGAGTACTGGGGAAATACCGCATTCCATATTTTTTTTCCATACCTATAAGCAGCATACCGCTGTCGGCACTGCGTACCATAGGCGGGTTATCAAAAATAAGCCCGTGTTCAAAGGTTGTTGTATGAATACGCTGCCCGAACAAGCGTTGAAAAATAGGCTGCTCTGAAGGCCATTCTAACGCCCATGCTGCATATAGTACGGCACAAGCAATACCGCCGAGTACCATTCGCTTCATTAATATACTCCTTTTATGTCAATACGGGCAAGCGATCGATCTGTTGCAACATAGAGGCTGTCCCGTTCCTGAATTAGAAAGGTATTTTTTGACGGAAAAGTTGTACTGCCTATTAAATGCATGGGCGTTTCAACAATTGAAAGGACTGCTGATTGTTCATTTTGTGTAATAACTGTTGTAATATTTTTATACGGGTGCAATCCGCTTGCTGTTATGGTTCCTTTAACCGGCAGAATACCGGTAGAAAAATGGCGGCAGTCAAATATTCCAATTCCGTCTGAACACTCAAAAAAAGCATTATTTCCGTCTTTGTCAAAATCAACAAAAAGCTGTTTCCGTAAACTGTCTTTTAAATACTGGTGCTGCACAATTTTGTACTTATTTTTTTCAACACGGATTAGTAATGCCCGCTGGCGGTCAATTCCGCATAAACAGGCGATAAAACGTCCGTCTTCTGAAAGTGCCGCACCAAGAATAATTTGATAATTACTGCCGCCCGGATAAAGATCCAATAAAGGGACACCTTCATTATTTAAATACACAAGCCTGCCGTCGGAATATCCGATAACGGTTCCCATTGCAGCACTATGAAACGCAGTAATTGCGGCTGTATGAGCATACCGCCATACTTGCTGACCGTCCGTATTGTAATATGCAACAATATTTCCGCCCGGCTCAAAAAGATACAGCCGCTGCTCATCAATATGAATAAAGCCCGCTTTATCAATAGTAGTAAAAAGTTCCCCGTTAGGGCGGTATACCGGTGTTTTAAGTGCGTTTTCTGAATAGGCTGTCCACATTTCGGAAGAAAGTGATACGTTGTTTTTGATAACCTCCGAACGCAGTAAGGTTCCGCTTTCTGTAAAATACCCGAATCTGCTGCCTGAAATAAAGGCTTTTGGGGATTCTGCAGCAAAGGCTTCCGGTTCTGCACAGATAGAAAAAAGCTTATCGCCTGTCATACCGGCAAGTTCAGCCTGAGCACTATCCGGGGCAATGGTACGCACCCATACCGGTAAAAAGTATACGTCTGATCCGAGCGGCACCGTTGCCGTAAACATATAAATAACTAAAAAAATAAGCGGAAAAATAATAAAATGTTTATTCGTATCTTTAAATTTCATAACACTCATGGTATAATAGAGCTATGGAAAATTCAAGTAAGTATGAAGAATTATTTTTAAAAGCATTGGAAACGGCAAAAAATGCCTATGTACCGTATTCTCAATTCCGTGTAGGATCCGCATTGTTGTTAGATGATGGTTCTATTGTTACTGGTGTTAATGTTGAAAACCGGTCTTACGGTCTTACCAACTGTGCAGAAAGAACTGCTATTTTTCGGGCGATTGCTGACGGAAAGAAAAATTTTACCGCGATTGCGATTGCAACTCCTGATGCAGATTATCCGGTTGGACCGTGCGGAGCATGCCGGCAGGTTATCTCAGAATTTATGAAGCCTGATGCTCCCATTATTTTCGGCTCATCTATTGATAACTATGTAGAAACAACGGTAGGCATTGTTTATCCGTTTGATTCACTTCGCGAGCTGCAAAAAAAGTAGCATGCTCCGTTAGCTCTTGCACAAGAGTGCCTGCCGCTTGAGTATACCGCTGCGGTAGGTGCGGTCTCCCCATTTGACAGGGGGTAGTGCAATAACAAGTGTGCTGCTGGTTCCAGTGCCGCAAGATTTGAGGGAACCGAAAATCCTTGCTTTTTATTGGCGAATGCAGCACACTTTTATGGAGCGTAGGGGGCGTTCCCCCTTCCATTCCTAAATGGATTGCAAACATCTATCCTGCGGTAGCTAATTTCCAGCTAATTCCTGACTGGAAGTTGTTCCACATTTTGGTATACATACCGCCTTTTGCCGAAAGTTCTGCATGAGTGCCGATTTCTTCTATTTTGCCCTCATTGATAACACAAATTGTATCGGCATTTACAATGGAAGAAAGCCGATGTGCAATCATAATAACGGTTTTGTTTTTCAGGAGCTGACTGAATGTTTTTTTAATTTTATGTTCATTTTCTGCATCAGCAAAGCTGGTAGCTTCGTCAAGTACCACGATAGGAGCATTCTGCAATAGGGCTCGGGCAATGGCAAGCCGTTGTGCCTCTCCTCCTGAAAGGTATGTTCCTTTTGTTCCGTAAATAGTATCTATCCCGTTGGGAAGTTTTTCGATAATGTCCATGCATTCTGCCTTTTGCAGTACTGCAAGCACTTCTTCCTTTGTAGCATTTTTTTTGCCGTAGCGGATGTTTTCAAAAATGCTTTCTTTAAAGAGCTTGTTTTCTTGAAACACAAAACTGATAATGTGCATAAGATCATCGGTTTTGATGTCTTGGATATTTACTCCGCCGATGGTGATGATACCTGAATCCAGTTCCCAAAAACGTCCGAGCAAGTTGACAAGGGTTGTCTTTCCGCCGCCTGACGGTCCTACAAGTGCGGTTAGTGAATGTTCCGGCAGCGTGAGCGATATACCGTCAATCGCTTTTTTACCGGTACAGCAGCCCCGCTTTTCCGTAGCTGTTTCTTTTCCATTAGTGTCTTTATATGAAAACACAACATCTTTAAATGCAATGTCAAACTTTTGCGGTATAATAGAAGTTGCAGGTTCGGGTGCTGCCGGTTCATTTAAAATAGCTTCTATGCGATTAAGTGCATCGCCGCCTTGCATATTCAAATTTGAGCCGTACATGATTTTTATCATCATATTGAACATAACCGGCGAAAGAGAAAGATAAAAAATAAAGCCGTATATAAACTGTACATACTGTTCGCCTTGAGTTGTTGTTCCTGCAAAGATAATAGCAGCAGGTACTAAAAACACAAAACCTGCTTTCAGGAGTGCGAGAAAAATTGAAAATCCATTTTCCCAGCTTATTGAAAATTTTAAAACATAATCGCGGTAGTTTATAATCGAAGTATAAAAATCCTTAAAACGGTGAACAGATTGATTAAAAGTTTTAACCACCGAAATACCGCGGATATATTCCGTACCTGCACTATTCATCTTTTCGAGGGCGTTTTCATATTTTTCCATAAAACCTGTTCTTTGGTCTTTTGCCATCATCACACCCTGTAATATGAACGCAATCAGCAAGGGTAAAAATGAAATAAGACCGAATCGCCAATCAAAAAAGAACATCAAAAACAAAACGGCAACAGGTGTTACCGCATTCTGTACTACATCGGGCAGCATGTGTGCGATAAGGGATTCAAATGAATGGGCATTTTTTTCAAAGACCTTGCGTACAGCACCGCTTGAATGTGTTGTGTGCCAACCAACCGGCAGGCGTGCAAAAGTATCAGCTAAACGCGTATTTAAATTCCCCATTACATTGAATGCAGTAATATGCGAACACATCAGTGCTGCGAAATAGAGAAGAAATCCCACAGCCGCCGAAGCCAAAGCAGCTCCGCCGTACAGCATCATCTGCCTAATATCAACGGCACTGCTTGTTGTATATGCCAAAATAATATCACGTATAACATAAAACACCAGTGCATACGGAACAAGCAGTGCAATGGTACTCAACGCAGAACAAAATAGTGAAAGATAAATCAACGGTTTGTGTTTCCCCGCATATACTAAAATACGGCTCACAACCCCGGGCTGCTTTGTCTTTTTCGGTTGGTTTTTTTCATGTTTATTCATATAAGTTTCTTCCTTAAAAATAATTTGTAATTCTCAGCAACGCGGTAGATACCCCGTTATTTATGCTGACCATGCCTCACTTTCTTTTTGCAGCTTGTACATCACCGGATATGATGATGTTCCTTTCATTAATTCTTCATGAGTGCCTGTTGCCTCTATTTTGCCATTTTTTAATACAACGATTTTGTCTGCGTGTTCGATAGTACGAAGCCGGTGTGCAATAACAATAACGGTTTTATTTTTGACAAGCTTTGTTAATGCCTCTTGAATAAGCGTTTCATTTTCGGGGTCGAGTGCTGCTGTTGCTTCATCAAGGAGAATAATAGGGGCATCTTTTAAAAGAGCACGGGCAATAGAAAGCCGCTGCCGCTCTCCGCCTGAAAGAGTGTAGCCGTTTTCACCGATAACTGTGTCATAGCCTTGCGGAAGTTTTTCAATAAACTCGCTGCACCGTGCTGCTTGTGCAGCAGCAATAATTTGCTCTTTTGTTGCATCTTTGTTTCCAACGAGGATATTATTGTATACTGTGTCATTGAATAGTACGACATCTTGAAACACAATTGAAAAAGCAGACAAAAGCGTTTCCGGCTCTATGGATGACACATCTATACCGCCGACACGTACTGTACCGGCGGAAACGTCCCAAAAACGTGCTGCAAGACGGGCAATCGTTGACTTGCCGCAGCCTGAGTGTCCAACAAGGGCGGTAATTTCTCCCTGCTTTGCAGTAAAGCTAATGTTGCTTACGGTATCGCGGTCTGCGTCATCATTGTATGAAAATGAAACATTTTCATACTGAATATCGTAGCCGTTTGGATTGAATGTTTCGCTTCCCGTCTGCTTAGGATAGTTAAGGATTTCCAGCTGACGTTCTACCGCAGTGCGTGCAAAAAAGAATTCTCCGAGCATCATAAAAATAGCGGTGAGCGGCTCAAATATTCTTCCTGCAATTAGCAAAAACACAAGATAGGTAAAAAGCGGCAGTGTCCCTTGAGCATAGAGAATTGCCCCAACTGCAATAACAATCGGAAAGCCGAACCGTACAACAATAATTGAGCCTATCATCACTACACCGGTGAATAATTCGGCTTTTACCGCTTCTTTGGTGCTGAATGCAATCTCGTCTTTTACTGCTTGAACGTAATCGTCTTTTTTATCAGAAGATTTCAGTACTTTAATGTTATCAAGCATTTGCTGAATGGAATTGTAAATACCGAAGAGTATGGTATTCATACGGATTCCAAAGCGGCGTGATTGTTTACGTGATATATACACAAAGAAAAATCCGAGAGCTGCACAGCTAAAAAGTGCAATCGTCATACGCCAATCAAAAAGAGCAAGCATTGCTGCCGAAATAATAATTGATGCAATCGCTCCAACTAAATCCGCACCGGTGTGTCCGAATGCGTGTTCTATTGTGGTAACATCATTGAGCAGCGTTGCTGTTAAATCGGATAAGTCTTTTTTTCCAAAATAGGAAAGCGGCAGCTTGCGGATATTTTCTGCAAGTGTGATGCGTACATTCGCTGATTCTTCATAACAGGTATTGTATGTTTTGCGGTATTTGAGTTTTTCAATTAAAAATAGTATCGCAATGATAAGTATTGCGGCACCGCCAAAAAACCACGGATTAAGTACAACCGGCGATTCTTCTTGCAGCGGTTTTAGAAGTTCCTGCAAAACATACAAAGATAAGCCGAGCGGAATCATCAAAAATAGATTCCCAAAGGTTGCAACAGCGGATGCTGTCTTCATATCCCGGGCACCTTTATCTGACAACCCAAAATAATTTTTTAACATATAATTTTTCCTCACTGTAATATTCAGAATAAAAATAACCTTTATGATTATAACATTGTTATGTTAATTATTGGTTACTTTTTTGTCAAGGGGGTTCCTATGGTGTCTTTTTTGTCTAGCCCTGCAGATATTACAGCAACAATACTGCCTGTACCCGTTTTCATGCTGAATCCCTTTCTCTTTAAAAAGTGCGGATTTTTGAATTTTAGCAAGTGTAAGTCAATAGACCTGTCCAAAAACTGAAGTTTTTGGACAGGTCTAATTAAGATATGAAAATTCTGGTGATTTAAAGATTTTCTTCCAACCGGCTTCATAGAAATCATCAAGAATGAGTACGTATTGCTGAGCTTTTTTGTATGGGGTATTACGCGTAATTGTTTGAAAAAGACATTCCCAAAAAGTTCTGTCAATAATGCTGATTAGCTCAATATCAACATAGGGGATACTGTGCTGCATACCGTATTCGTTGTATGCTTTAAGGTCTGCTTCATACAGGGTTTGCATCATTTTTTCAAAGAGATCGCTATACTCTGTACCTTCGGAAGCACACAACAAAAGACGCATCGCATCGGCATGAGCATACGCATATTCGAATAGCTCTTTCCGTCCTTCTAACCGTACTGCCCGCCGTTTTTCATGTTCTGTAGGAGGGATAGCAAAGTGCCGTGCATACATGTGTTTTTGTTTTTCTAAAAGCTCAAAGTAGGTATCTTTTACCAATGCTTCAAATAATGCCGCCTTATTTTTAAAATGAAAATACACAGAACCCGTTGTAAGCCCTGCTTGCTGTGCAATTTCGCGTATATTACTTTTTCTCCATCCGTTTTTTAGAAATTCAGCGGCAGCACACTGCAATATCCGCTCTTTTGAAGACATATTTTGTGAAGTTTCCTGCTGTGCTGTTATTTTTTTTATCATATTATATGTATACTTACGCTGTTTTATTGCATTTGTCAAGAATAACGGGCATTTTATAGACCTATTCGATCACTTTGTTTTCGGATAGGTTTGTTCTTGGGCAGCAATCTTCTCGTTTCAGAAGCGTAAAAATTTCTTGAGCTTTTTCTGCGGTAAATGGTGCATGAGTGACAATGTTCCCTTGTTCCATAAGGATAATTTCGTCAGCTGTCAGGGTGAGAAATTCAAAATCATGGCTAATAATTACAATGAGGGTTTCAGGTGAACGTATTGCATGAATCAAGCGTGCTGTTTCTTTCATGTGAAAATAGTCCATTCCTGAAGTCGGCTCGTCCATGATGATAATGCGGGCTCCTGAACTGACGGCAGCTCCGATTGAAACCCGTTGTTTTTGTCCGCCGGATAAGCTTAATGGGTGCATCGCTTTAATTTCTGTTAAATTCATTGCTTTTAAAATATCTTCTACGGTAGAGATTACCGCAGTGCAAGAATCGGCTGTATGTTCTGAACAATCGGAGCTGCCGGTTCCATGCACGGACTTTGTAACCGTTTTGTTTTTCCCAAGGAGTATTTCATCTTCAACGCTTTCAGTAAAAAGCTGATAACCGGCATCTTGCAAAACCATGTATGAAAGTTCAAGCCGCTGTTTTGCATTCAGTTTTGTTCCATTCAAAAAAACCGAATCCGTTTTTGATTTTAATAAACCAGTAAGACATTGAGCAAACGTGCTTTTTCCCTGTCCGTTTTTTCCGGTAAGTGCAATTACTTTTCCGAATGACAGTGTTACATTTTCTACGGTTAGAAAATCCGTACGGGCTTTAGGGAAACGGTACCGTAGCTGTGCTATCTTTAAATGATCTGTTTCTGTAGTATGCGTAAAACCCGCAGTATGCACCTCTGCGTAGTCGGAATTCTCCGCCCGTGTAAAAATATCCGAATTCATGGTGATGGGGCGGAGCAACAATTTTTTTCTACTTTGTTCGGAAAGAGCGGTAAATTCTTGTTGACTAAATTCTTGTTCAATTATTCCATTTTTTATTAACAGAACACGGTCAATCAGCTCTCGTAAAAAATGCAGGCGGTGTTCACTGATAATCAGCGTTTTACCAGCTTCTTTCAAAAGGCGTAATACTTCCGTAATTTTTTCAATATAACAGACATCGAGGTTGGAAGTTGGTTCATCAAATACGATAATATCCGTATCGGAAGCAAGGGCGGAAGCGATGGCTATCATTTGTTTTTCGCCGCCTGAAAGGTTAAAGATATTCCGGTCAAGCAGATGTTCAATGTGCAAAAACTGCGAAACAAACCGCAGCCGCTCGTGCATTTTTTCAAACGGAGTTCCCATATTTTCAAGGAAAAATAAAATTTCCGACGTAGTGTCAAGATTAAAAAATTGCGATTTGGGATTTTGAAATACTGTTGAAACTTTTTTTGAAATATCGTAAATAGGTTTGCCTGCCGCCGGTTCTCCTAAAATCTCTATGGTTCCGGTGAGTGTTCCCTCATAGTAATTCGGAATTAAGCCGTTGAGTGTTCTGAGTATGGTCGTTTTGCCGCAGCCGGATATACCTGTTAACAAAAGACATTCGCCTTTCCGTATTGAAAGAGAAACATTTTTGATAGCAGCATTTTTGTGTACTGTGCCTAATGCACCGTGATGTTCCGCTGTCTTATACTGAAAGTTTACGCGATTAAGATTGACTGCTGTTTCCATTATGCGTACATCCTCGTCAATACGGCAGCGATAAATACCGCTGCAATATAAGAAAAAATAATAACATCTCCTGCGGTAAAGCGGGAAGTTTTATACCGTATCTTTTTTACCGGAGCATCTACCCCTTTAGTATGCCCTGCTGCAGCAAGTTCATCTCCAATCCTCGAAGCAGAAGACAGCAGCGGTACCATTACATACTCAAGCGTTAAAAGCGGTTTACAAATAATATTTCCAGCATTTAATCCTATTCCCCGCATTTTCATAGCATTTTTAATATGCCCTGCTTCTTCTTTCAGCGTCGGGAAAAAGCGGAACATAACTGCAACGGTAATAACAAGCGAATACGGAAGTTTGAGCTTCTCGAGTGCGTTCATTAAAATGCCGACAGGTGTTGACGCAATAAGATAATTGCCTGCTACAATCGGCATCATAAAACGGCGTATCATAAAATCGACCGGCAATACAATAGTTGACACACCGGGCAGGTCTTGCGGTAAATACGTCAGTGCTGCAAGAATTAAAAAAACAGCCATTAATTTCATCGCTGATCTTAGCTGCCCATTTGTTGCAAATAAAAATGCGAGCAATGCTGCACTTAAAATTTCTACATAAATAGGCACGGGAATAGTTATCGACACACACATTGCCAACACTAAAAATAATTTTGTCCGCGGATCAAGAATTACTATTGCATGGTTATTCATTAAAAACATTCCTTTTTTGCCCTGCCGCACGAAGTCATTACAATTAATAGAACTGTTCGGAAACTTTCGTTTCTGAACAGTTCTATTAACTAAACAAGTCCTGCTTTTTCAAAGTGTTTCTTCAAAACTTTTTTACCCAAAAGCCCGCCGAGCAATCCGCCTGCAAAGGCAGTGCCATAGAGTACCGGCATAATCCACAAGGGAAGTGCGGTTAGCTCTGTTGCATACGCAGTTCCCATCATTTTTTCGGTAAGTGCAAAATACTGATCTTTTAAAATGAATATCTGCCAGAATGCACCGCACAGCCATAAAGACATGATTGAATAGCCTGCAATACTGCCTTTTACTGTATTATACCCCAACACTTTACGTACAATTTCTGCAATGGCAGCAACAATAAGTGTATGAATCGCAACAACCGGTGTATGTCCCATAAGCGTCATAAGGCAGCCGGGGAATGCTGCGTAAATGAAAAGACCAAGCGGTTTTTGCACTTTTGCAAGTAAAAACATTGATGCGATTCCTAATACAATACTTACTGCAAAAGGGAAGAGCAAATAGGTTACCACTAAAAACCCGAGCGGTGTTCCAACCACAAAAAGTCCGACAAAATAAATAACAGAAAAAATGCCGATATTTATCAAATCCTTTAAAGCTAACTTATTCATTAAACAACCTCCTTAAAAGTTATCTAAAGGAAACATAATGCTGTTATACTATGGAATATTTACTATTTTGTCAATAATTAATCGGTGGGTCAGCAGGGCTTCATCGTGAAAATAAGAGTACCAGTAATGCCTTATGGGGTATGAAAAATAGATTCGTCCAATAAATTCGTTACATACTATTTTAGTTTATATATGCGGTGTAGATTTATAAGAGAATATTGAAAGATATACAGACGGTCCCTACGGGAATCGAACCCGTCTTTTAAGATTGAGAATCTCATGTCCTAACCGATAGACGAAGGGACCTAAAAGACTATGGTGATAATTATATTCCCCAGGGAGGATTCGAACCCCCACAAGCAGAACCAGAATCTGCGGTGCTACCATTACACAACCGGGGAAAGCTGATAGAATAAATACTATCATAAAAATATATTTTTTGTCAATAGACCTATTCAGAAACGAAAGTTTCCAAATAGGTCTAGTTACCTTTGCACTTTCATTTTTAAAACGGTTCCATTGACATAAAATCTTTACGGACAGCATCAAGACGTTCAAGTTCACGGGTTATAATCCGCTCATAATTTAAATCTTTCTGTACAATTCTTTCGCGTTCATCTTCCCAATGCTGTAAATCCTGCAAAAATAAAAATTGAAACTGCTTAACATTTGCTTTTTCTGCCCATAGTGCTGCTTCTTTCCAATAAAAAAGAGCTGTTTGATAGCATTCTTCTGCAATTTTGAGACTTTCGATATTCTGTTCTTTCCACGGCTCATTATAAAAGTATGCAACTTGCTTATCGTATTTCACGCCAAGACGCAGATGCTGTTCAACCATTTTCAAATTTAAGTGCATCATAAACAGATAGCGGTATTTTTCCCACTCTTTTTTATCTGTTATTTTTCCCAAGGCATAAAGCGGATTACAAAAATCAGCAGAAATTGCTTTTTCAAGCCAGTAAATATTTTCGAGGGTATCGTCCGGGTATTGCTTATAATGAATGTGGTACAGCTTATAATATTGTTCTTTGTACTGTACAAAATATGCATACGTTTGAACACCTGCATACAATGAGAATACTATAAGGCTGATACAAGAAAATAGACGTTTCATCTGTTACAGTGTCGGCAGTTTTTGTACAATACTCCATATCTTTTTATGAATTTCCTCGATAGTACCGGCGGCATTGATAGTAATAATCTGCATTTGCGGAGCTGCTGCCCGATACTGTGAAAAAATACGGGTGTATGCGTCCGCTACCTGTGCCTGAAAGGTTTCTTTTTCATAAATCTCGCGGGGAATATCGCGTTTTGCAATCCGCTGCATTGCCGTCTGTGCCGGAAGATCAAAGAAAAATACATATTCGGGCAGCGGGAACCTGCCGTTTATTCCGGCGGCAAGGTCTTCTCCTGCACTAAGCCCCTGATACGCTAAGCTTGAAAACAAATAGCGGTCGGAAAATACTGCCTTGCCGTCATTAAGCTGTTCAAGAATGCCGCCCTTACCGTATATATGTTCACAGCGGTCTGCTCCGAACAAATAGGCAATTGTTTTTTGGTCGAGTATGCTGCTGCCTGATAATGCTTCCCGAATCATTTTTCCAATCACGCTGCCGGTAGGTTCCGCTGTAAAATACACCTGCTCTTGTTTACCTGCTGCCGTAAACGATTCTTGCAGTAACCGTAGTTGACTGGTAGTACCGGTTCCGTCTAATCCTTCAAATACAATAAAATTTTTCAAAATCATAACTGCTATCATAACAATTTTTTTTTTGATATAATAGCACCTCAATGAAGCAATCTGCACGTTATAAAATAGAATTGGTAATTTTATTTTTTATTATTATTTTCTCATTTCTGGTGTTTATTCCTTTTGTGCGGATTCTCGAAAAAAAAATTTCCGCTGTGCGTGATGTACTTATTCAGGAAATAGAAACGGTATACGGGCTAAAAATTTCATATACATCACTTTCGCCCTCGATTTTTAGAGCGTTTTCGCTCCGTAATATCAAAATATATAATGCTGAAACAGGCAGCGAGCTTGCTGTGTTTGAAACCATTACCGTGCAGTATCGTTTTTTTGCTTTGATAACGGGTAAAATACCGGCAGTGCTGCATTCTTTTACGGTAAAAAATGGTTTTATTACCGTTGATATGCTGCAAAATGAAAAACTTATTGCACAGTTTTCCGCCGGTACAGGAGGGAAAAATCCTACAACTGCTCCTCCCGCTGATTCTTCTGATATAAAAAAAGCAGCTGAATCGTTTTTTTCTTCCAAAGAGCTTGAACCGTTTGATATTTTTATACAAAACGTGTATCTGCGGTACAAAGACACCGCACAGGATGCTTCTGTCCATATTAGAGATGGACTATGCAGTGTGAACTCTGACTCTGTAACATTCGGACTTAATGCATCTGCTTCATATCAACACACCCAGTATGCAGCGTATACTCCGTTTGAAACAACTTTTAATATTGAAGGAAAATTTGAAAAAGACCTTTCTGCGGGTTCCTGTAGTGTCAATATTGCACAGTGTACAACACCGCAGGTAGGGATTGACAATATGAAGCTTTTTGTCGGTTATCGCGATTCGGTGGTTTCCGTCAATACTGTGCAGGATTTCCAGCCTCTTGATGCCAGTGTGAAGTGGAATATAGAGTCGAAGGTGCTATCCGGCAGCTTTCAGTGCAAGGATTTTCTGCCGCTGCAATGGGTTCAGCTATACTCTGTTCCAAAAGAGCTTGAGCAGTTTCGCGATTTGAATATATCCGGCGGTGTGCATTTTTCGCTGGAAAATAAAAAACTGTCATGGGATACCGATACTTCTGTAGTTTTGCCGGATATTACCCTTGCAAACTACCGGCTCAGCAAGACAAAACTGCAATTTGCAGCGGCTGGTAATGACAATGTTATTGACATTGCACAGCTTGCTCTTAAAGGGAATGATATTGATTTACTGTCAAAGCTGCACTTCGATCTTAAAAAGAAAATCCCATCGGGAACATTAGCTATTAACTCGCTGCAGCTTCCGTCAGGACAAAAAGTTGCTGCAAATATCCGGTTTGCTGAACGCAACGGCTTATTGCATTGCAGCATTCCCGTACTTCGGGCAGGGAAAGCTGTTATGAAGGACATTAGTTTTACGATTAACCCATCTTCACGGAAAATAGATTTTCTTTTTTCCGGTGAAGACGGCTACGGGCAGTACTCGTTTGATGGCTCCTGCCTTTTATCTGACGATCCTGCTCATCTTAAGCCGCAGTTTTTAGAGCTGCATATTGCCCTTGACGCGGTAAATATTAAAAATATGTATGACTTGATTCAAACAATTCAGCCGATACCGGGTGTTAAACCGGAAATGCTTGAGCCGCTGCAATGCACGACTGAATTGTATATTTCTACTGATTTTAAGCATTTTTCTTATAACTGTATTAAATTTGTTTTAGTTTCAAACCGCATTGACGATTTTTATGCACTTTTGTCGGTAAAGGGGTCTGAAAAATCTTTTTCGATTACTGATATTGATGTTGCCTATAAAACTATGTCGGTACGCGGATATTTTAATGCAGAGTTTGAAAACTTCAATGATATTATTTTTGAAAGCTCTTTTGCCGCAAATGAAATCGGCTATCAGTTTCAAGGTTTTTTTGCTCAAAATATTTTGAATATTTATGGAGATTATGGGTTTGCTGTAAGTGCAATTCTTGATTCAGATGCGGGTTTCAAAGGTTCTATCAAAGCAACAGATATGCCCCTGCCCCTGCTGCCGTTGTTTGTGGGGCTTGATGCAGAATTTGATTATGCAGCGCCGGATCAGTGGGGGATTCATATTTATAGCGGCAGTATGAATTACGGAACTCCCGCCGCCCTCACACATACCGCATTAGGGCTTTCTTTTACCGGCAGCATAGATCCTGCCGGACTTTTTTTACATAAAGTCCGGCTCGGCAGTGATGAAAATTCACTTGACGGTACTATTATGCTGCAGATGCCGCATCCTGAACGTCTTGAGCACGAATATCAAGGGTACATACGGCTTAGTTCTGCTGATGCTACCGAAAATCTTACTATATCTGCACTTGTTCAGCTTTCTGATACACTGTATATCAGCGGCGGGCTGAATGCTGAAAATATCGGGTTGCGGCGTTTTTTCTATACACAGGGAAAAAAACATACTGTTTCAGCGGATATGGCATTTACTGTAACTTCGGAGGGGATTACTGCGGAGTGTACAGTACCGGATTTTTCTTTTTTCTTAAAAGGTAAAGATTTACATGCAAAAACACATCTGACGGTTGAAAATTATCTTGTTTCCTTATCGCAAACCGAAGCAGTTTGGGGAGAACACCGTATTGATAATATCGGCGGTTCTTTTTCACTTGAAGAACTGAAAGGCTTAATCCATGCAGATTATAGCGGTAGTATTCCTACCAAAGAATTGCGGGCACATATTGAAACCGCTTTTACCGCTCATACAGATACTCAAGCCGAACTGCCGAGTACCGTTCAAACACCGCAGCAGGAAGCACATACTGCCCCTTCTTTGCGGGTTCTTGCGGCACAGCTGCCCTCTTTGTTTAAAGAATTTTCGCTAACAACAACAGTGAGTAATTGGCAGTTCGGCGATCTGCATGGTGAAAAACCCATTCCGCTGTCAGTTATACGCGAAAAAGACATTACTGCATTGTATGCCGGTCAAGAAGAAGAAATTACCGGCTTTATTTTGAATGACGGTGTTGTTTCATTGCATGCCGCTGATACTTTGCCGGTTCATTTTAACCTTGACGGCAGTATAAAACCGGAGAAATTGGATTTAAGCATACGTGATTTATATGCAGACATAAAACAGGTATGGGATGTTACCGGTTTAAATTATGTACTTTTCTACAGCGGTAAACTAACCGGCAATGTCCATATAGGGGGAAACCTTATTGAGCCTGAGTTTAACGGAAAGCTGCAAGGAAAAAACATAAAAGTCAACTCTCCGGATTATATTCCTGAAATTTTTGGACCGGTGAATTTAGATATTCTTGCCGATGGGACAGTGCTTGAAGTCCCCTATGTTATTTTGAAAGGTCCTTCCGCGGATTTATGGGCACGCTGTACCGTTGAATTTACCCAATGGATACCGGACACTGTATCTATTCAATGCGGAACACTGCAGGATAAACTTGGTGTAGTACGAACCGATAATCTTCTTTTTAAGGCAGACGGGCTTGCAGGCTGTAATGCTGAAATACTTATTACCCCAAAACTTATTGGCGTGTACGGTACAGCGGCTTTTGATAAAGGGCATTTTGCATTTAAATTTACTGAAATGGATAAGTTTTATGCGAAATATGCTAACAAAGGCGGCGGTGCTGTTTTTGATATGCAGCTCAATCTAAAACTGGGAAGAAAGGCTGAATTTTTATGGCCGTCTGCAGATATTCCTATTCTCCGTACCCTTATTCCTACAGAAACGCCCCTGTCGCTCACTGTTGACGGTTCCTCCGGAACATTCTCTATGAAAGGCAATGTAAAAATGCGGGGAGGAGAAATATTCTATATAAAGCGGAACTTCTATATCCGCGAGGGGTATATCAACTTTGTTGATGTAGGGGGAAGTTTTGAACCGCTTATAACTATGCGTGCTGAAATTCGCGATCGTGATGAAAACGGAGAACCGCTGCGTCTTATTCTTACAGCGAAAGATCAGCCGTTGTCAAATTTCAACCCCACCCTTATTTCCGATCCGCCGCGGTCTTCATCGGAAATTATGCAAATGCTTGGACAAGTTGTTATCGGCGGTACAAACAAAGAAAATGTATGGCAGAATTTATTGGTTAGCAGCTCGGATATATTGGCACAAATCGGAATTTTTAAAAAATCGCAAACAAAAATACGGAATTTCCTCGGGTTAGATGCATTTTCTTTTAGAACCCTCTTGCTTCAAAATGCGATTTTCGGCAATTTATTTAATACGAATAAGGAAACCGTACCGCAGCCTAGTAACTATTTTGATAATACAAGTGTTTACATTGGGAAATATTTTGGTTCTGCAATATATGCGGATGCTTTGCTTTATTTGAGTTATTACGACCCGAAATCTTTGAAATATGACGGGACAAAACGTCCTGTATACAAGAACATATTGTTCCAGCCCGAAATAGGTTTAGAAATGGCAACTCCGTTTTTTCTTATGAGATGGTCGCTTGCCCCGACTCGTCCTGAAACGTTATTTGTCCGTGACGCTTCGGTAACATTGTCGTGGAAATATTCATATTAGCACGGTGATACCGGCATAAATAAAATTGTAGAATCGGCACTGATGCCCTACAGTGTTTATCCATAAAGAGAGGATGATAATGTTAAAAAAAAGTATTGCAGCAGTAATAGGTTGTTTGTTAGCGGTTTGTACCGTATATGCACAAGTGCCTGATAACTGGTATCAAAATAAACCTATTAATGCGATTGTGTTCCGCGGTTTAAAAAATGTTGCCAGAGCAGATATTGATGGTATATTTGAAACCTACAAAGGAACTCCGTTTACCGATGAGCTGTATTCTGATATTTTGCAGAAACTGTATGCATTAGATTATTTTTCAGATATTGTTCCTAATGCAGTACCGGCAGATAGCGGCTATCATTATGTCCGGCTTGAGTTCGATGTAGTAGAAAAACCGGCAATCCGTCTGATTAAAATTACCGGCAGCCGGCAGGTTTCGAAAGGAGAAATTCTTTCAAAAACAATTTTGAAAAAAGATGATATTTATAATGAGATTAAAAAAAATGCCGATGTGCAAACGCTTAAAAACTTTTATATTGAAAAAGGTTATGCCTCTGCTAAAATTGAAGCCGTTGTGTCTGATCATCCAAAAGGCGGTGTAATTCTTGAATACATTATTGATGAGGGAAAGCAAACAGTTATTTCTGCAGTTCATTTTCAGGGAAATACCATTGCAGGTGATAAAGCATTAAAAAATGTGCTTGTAACTAAGCCTACCCGCTTTTTAATTAAAGGTATTTTTAAAGAAGCAGCATTGGAAGAAGATAAGGTTGCTATTCAGCGGTTTTACGGTGAACGCGGCTATATTGATGCTCATGTTGAAAACATTATCCAAGAAGTTGATACCGAAACGGATCCCCGCCGTAATATTGTACAGCTGACTTACGTGATTATGGAGGGAGAACAGTATACCTATGATGGTGTAATCCTTGAAGGTAACAGGATTTTTTCAACAGAAGAACTGACATCTTATATTAAATTAAACCGCGGTGCAGTACTCAATATGACAAAATTTGAACGCGGTTATCAGGCAATCATTGATACCTATTTTGAAAACGGCTATACTTCAAACTATATTAATCAATCAATCCGCCGCGATGAAGCAACAAAGCAAGTTTCTTTTCTTATTTCAATTATAGAACAGGAACGAAGCCATATTGAAAATATTATCATACGCGGAAATAAAAAAACGCAAGCCTATGTTATCCGCCGTGAACTTCTCCTAGAACCGGGCGATGTATTTTCAAAAGGAAAGTTTACCGACAGCTTGCGTAACCTCTTTAACTTGCGGTATTTTTCTGCGGTTGTTCCTGAATTTCAACAAGGTTCAGAACAAAACCTCATTGATGTGGTACTGAATGTTGAAGAGCAGTCAACTGCTAATGTGCAATTTGGTGTTGCATTCTCCGGTGTTTCTGATGCGGAAAGTTTTCCGCTTTCAGTTTTTGTGCAATGGCAAGAACGGAATTTTCTCGGCCGCGGAAATGAATTTTCTATTAGCGGTAATGCCGGTGTTGATACACAGACAATCCAAACAGGCTATACACATAACTGGTTTTTAGGTCTTCCTATTACGCTTGGTTTTGATTTATCGTTAACGCATAAACTGTTATATGACTATCAAGATGTGTTGTTTCCGATCTTTTCTGACCAAGATGCACTGGATGCCGCAAAGCGCGGAGAGGACGTACCGCCTGATCCGTATACCTCTTGGAGTGAGTATCTTGCCAATCCGTCGCTTGCCCATGCGTACCGTATGCAGTACCACCGAATGGAAACAACATTTGGTATCCATAGTGCGTACCGGTGGTTTCCGCGGTATTGCACAATAACACTACGCGGCGGTATTAACTTTTCATTAGTAAAAAACTTTTATGATACCGGTATTTACCGCCCTGCTGATAGAACAGTTCGTAGACAGCAGGCACGGTGGGGACTGAGCAACTCATTGTGGTCGCGTGTTTCGTTTGACGGGCGCGATCTTGCGTATGATCCCTCAAGGGGGTGGTTCCTTAGTCAGCAGGTTTCTTTTTTCGGTATTTTTCCGAAAATTGAAGATGAATACTTTTTCCGTTCGGAAACAAAGGCAGAAGGCTATATACCGTTGGTTGATTATCCCGTTTCGGAAATTTGGAATTTGAAGTTTGTACTTGCATTCTATAGCGGTTTTAGTTTCCAATTACCTATGCCGAACAGCATTATTGGAGAAAATAGCAAATTAGCAATAGATGGCGTTTTTACGGGAAAAGGCTGGATAGGATTAGGTCCTAGTGGAAGAGGAAATGTACTTTTAAACCATTGGGCTGAATTCCGCTGGCCGCTTGCACATGGTATTTTATCTTTTGATTTCTTCTTTGATTCGATTGCAGTAAAGCGGAATTTAGCGGATTTAAATACCTTGTCGCTGAATGATTACTACTTTAGCTTTGGACCCGGGCTGCGGTTTGTTATTCCTCAGTTTCCGCTCCGTTTAATGTTTGCAAATACATTTAAATCCGTAAATGGGAAGCCGCAGTGGAGCAATGGGAAGAATGCTAATTGGCAATTTGTGCTCTCATTTAATATTCCTAATCTCTAATAAACTGGAGGACTATCGAGATGAAAAAGATTATTGTGCTGCTCTGTGTTTTAGCGTGTGCTGCCGTTTTGCCGGCACAGCAAATTACCCGTTTTGCTGTTGTTGATACGTCACGGATCTATGCTACCTTTTTGCCGGATTCCCGTTCCGTACGGGATTACCAGGCAAAAAAAGTCAAGTATCAAGCGGAAATACAGCGTATGTCCGATGAAATTATCAGCTTTCGTCAGAAAAAAGTTGACGCTGAATCCTTAGGCAAACAGGATATTGTTCAAAAACTGCAAGCACAAATTGAGTCTAAAACCAGTTTTTTGGTTGAATATTCAAAAGCGTGTAATGATGAGCTGGCAATGTTGCGTAAAAATCTTGTAAGTGATGATGTATTTTATTCCCGCCTATATGCTGCAATAAAAAAGATTGCTGAAAGCCAAGGCTATACTATGGTACTCAACCTGCAGCAAGGGGATTCTATTATTTGGTACAGCCCTACTGTTGACATTACTGAAGATCTTATTAGAGAGATGAGTTCCAATTGAAATCTGCAAAAACTCCCATGATGCAGCAATATCTCTCAATTAAAGCACAACATAAAGATTCGGTGCTTTTTTTCCGGTTGGGAGATTTTTATGAAATGTTTAATGACGATGCCGTTGAGGTAAGCCGATTGCTTAATCTTACGCTTACCCAGCGGACAGGGCAGCCTATGTGCGGTATTCCGTATCATGCCTCTAAAATTTATATTGCACGTTTATTACGGGCTGGGAAAAAAATAGCTATTTGTGAGCAAACTTCCAGTCCTGTTCCGGGAGAATTAACTGAGCGGAAAGTTGTTGAAATTATTACACCGGGTACTGCAACTGAAGAGGATTTTCTTGATCAAGGACAGAATAATTACCTCGCTGCCCTGTATTGCACTCCAAAACCCATAACAGCCGATTCTATAACCGATTACTTTATTGGGTTTAGCTACATTGATAATAGTACTGGCGAATTTTTTGCTCTTTCATTTCCTGCATCTTCATTTGCCGAGAATCTAAAAAAAGAGCTGGGAAGAGTACAACCGAGAGAAATATTGATACAACAAAAACTTACTAAGCAGTTCCCTCTATTGGCTACGGTGTGCAGTGAGTATCCGGCAATGGTTCAAAATTTTTATCCGGATTGGGCGTTCCATCCGGGAACTGCTGAAAAACGCCTGTGTGCATGTTTTAAAACAGAAACGCTTACATCATTTGGGATTAATCTCCGTTCTCCGGAACTGCCTCCGGCAGGGTTACTGCTTGAATATCTTGAACAAACGGCAGGAGCTGCTCTTTCGCATATAACCGGAATTAAACTGTATCGGGATAGTGATTTTGTTATTATGGACGATGCAACACGGAAAAATCTTGAACTTACGCAAAATTTGCGTGATGCTGCCGGTACGTATACGCTGTTTGAAGTGCTGTGTCATACAAAAACTGCAATGGGAACCCGTTTGCTTAGGCAGTGGATTCACTATCCCTTGTGCCGGGAATCAGAAATTACTCGCCGTCTTTTAAAGACACAGGCACTGTATCAAAATAGAAAATACTTACAAGCTGTACGGAGTGCTCTTTCGGAAGTGTTTGATATACATAGACTTGCTGGAAGAGTTGCGATGCATAGAGCGAGCGGAAAAGATATGATTGCTCTTAAAAAAAGCCTTTATGCATGCAGCGGACTGCACCGGTTCAGCCAAGAGCATGGGCTTTTTTTTACCTTTTCCGGCGAAGCTGCAGCCTGCCTTGAGCAACTGTATGAGCTATTGGAAAAAAGCATTAATGAAGATTGTCCGCTTGCCGTAAGCGGCGGCGGTGTTATTAAAACAGGCTGGTCTGAACACTTGGATTCTCTGCGGAACATTCAGCAAAATGCTGCCGGTTTATTAGAAAATTATCTTGCCGAGGAGCGGAAAAAAACAGGAATTACTAATCTTAAAATAAAATATAACCGGCTTATGGGGTATTTTTTAGAGGTCACTAAGGGTAATCTCAGCTCGGTACCTAAGCATTTTATCCCGCGGCGTTCCTTAGCTAATGCAGAACGGTTTGTTACCCAAGAACTCCAAGACCTTGAGGAACAGCTCACCACCGCCGGAGATAAAATTATTGCGTGTGAAAAAGAACTTTTTGCTGAAGTGTTGAAACAAGTGCAGGATAACATTCATTTTTTAACGAATGTTGCACAGGATATTGCTGCTCTTGATGCGGTACAATCGTTTGCACAGTGTGCCTTACAGAATAGTTGGGTAAAGCCGGAATTTTCTCAGGACGGCTGCATGGAGATTACCAATGGGCGGCATCCGGTAGTTGAAGCTCATCTGCCGTCAGGAGAGTTTGTTGCAAACTCTATTATGTTGTCTTCTGATGATGACGCACAAATTCCGGCTTTTGCCCTCATTACCGGTCCCAATATGGCAGGTAAAAGCACGTTTCTCCGGCAAACAGCACTGATTGTGCTGCTTGCACAAATAGGGTCTTTTGTACCGGCGGAACAGCTGCGACTAACACCGGTTGACCGTATCTTTTGCCGTGTCGGTGCAACGGATAACCTTGCACGCGGTGAATCTACTTTTTTAGTTGAAATGACTGAAACTGCGTATATTCTCCGCAATGCAACAAAAAAAAGCCTTGTTATTATGGATGAAGTAGGGCGGGGGACTTCTACAGCAGACGGTCTTTCCATAGCGTCCGCTATTACTGAATATTTGCTTGATTCAATTGGTGCAAAAACTTTATTTGCAACGCACTACCATGAACTTGCTCAATTAGAGCATCCGCGTTTGCAAAATCTTTGTCTTGATGTTTTAGAAGCAGAGGGAACTGTTGTTTTTTTGAAAAAAGTAATACACGGATCGGCCGCACACTCGTATGGTATTCATGTTGCAAAACTTGCCGGTTTACCTGCTTCTGTTTTGCAGCGTGCGGCCGCACTGCAATATACCGCACTAAAACAAAAACAGCTTCTGGAGGAGACAACTGCCAGTGTACCTGCCGCAGCTCCAGCTCCTGCCCGACCGCATATACAAAATTTGTTTTCTGATGAAGAACTTATCATAAATGAAATCTTATCGCTTAACCTTGACACTATGACACCGCTTGAAGCTTTGCACATAATTCACAGCTGGAAAAAAACACTGAATGCAGGACGTTTGTAAAATCTTTCCGCTGTTTTCAAATCGGCAATACTCTTGACAACTATTTTGAATTGGGTGTATGCTATAGCCTATACATAGGTATATCATTTCTTAGTATTCATAACTAATTATATACGGGGGTGTAATAACACCAAAAATTAAAAAAAAAAAAAGGAGAATAAATATGAAGTTTTTGG
>JBQMYW010000003.1:0-84455 GCA_052173295.1 Treponema sp. | reverse complement strand
CACTCGATTTGATAACACCATAAAAGCCTTTAAGGATTTTTCGGTATATTTCATTCAGCTCAGGATCGTCATGCATGGTTTCTAACAGCGGTTTGTCGTATTCGTCAACCAGTATGACGACCTGTTTACCGGTTTTTTCGTAGGCATATTGTATGAGTTTTCCAAACCGATCAGGAATATCAAGACCGCTGCTGCTGTAAATAGCTTCATATTTTTGTAAAAATGCCAGTATTCTATTCAGTAGTGCTTCTGGTGAATTGTATATTCCGGTATTAAAATCAAGATACAGCACGGGATATTCCTGCCAAATATCCCGTGTACCGGCTTGAGACTCTTCTAATTCAGCAATTTTTAAGCCGGTAAACAGTTCTTTTTGTCCAAGAAAGTAGGCTTTTAAGGTTGAAAGAAAGAGGCTTTTCCCAAACCGCCGCGGTCTGCTTAGAAAATAGACTTTACTGGCATTAGCGAGCCAGAAAATATATTCTGTTTTATCTACATAGACAAAATCTTTTTTTCGCAAATCTACAAAACTTTGCATTCCTATCGGTAGTTTCCGCATTGTTTCCATACCATACCTCCTGAACAATAAACCTGCCTCGAATAAGAGACCTGTTCAGAAACTGAAGTTTCCGAACAGGTCTAATGCAGGATCGGGAAAAAGATTGGAGCCGGAGACCGTATGCCGCCCGCAATCTTTTTCTGCTATATTATTCAGCAATAATAGCTTCTAGTGCAGTTTCCATCATAGCGGTAAACGATTTTTGCCGTTCTTCAGCATTTGTTTCTTCGTGGGTAATCATGTTGTCGGAGATAGTTAAAAGAGTAAGAGCTTGCCGCTTATAGTGTGCAGCAACGGTATAAAGCTCTGCAGCTTCCATTTCAATGGCTAATAGACCATACTGCGACCACAGTTTCCATGTTTCAAGCTCATCATAGAAAACATCTGATGAGGCAATACCGCCTACAAGCGGTTTATGACCGAGCTTAACTGCTGCATCATAGGCATTTTTTAAGAGCTGCCAATTAGCGGTAGGTGCAAATTGGGTACCTCTAAAACGATGCGTATTTGACCCTGAATTGGTTGCTGCACTCATACCAATAATTAATGCCCGCAGCGGAATGTCTTTTTGCAATGCACCGCCAGTGCCGATTCGGATAGCTTTCTGCACACCATATTCACGGAATAGTTCATGTGCATAAATAGATAAAGACGGTTGTCCCATACCAGTTCCTTGAACGGAAACACGATGCCCTTTATATAAGCCGGTAAAGCCGTACATTCCGCGAATTTCATTATAGCATTTTGCATCTTCTAAAAAATTTTCTGCAACAAATTTTGCCCGCAGCGGATCACCGGGGAGCAAAATTTTATCTGCAATTTCTCCTTGCTTTGCACCAATGTGAATACTCATAATAACCTTCCTTACATAGTAATATTCTTTTTTAGTATAACATAGAAATAAAGAAGCCGCTAGTAAATTATTTTTTAGCAAGGGATTCCGCCTGATGAGATATTTAAACTCGTCAGCTCGTCGTTGGATGCACCGCCGCGGAAGGCGGTTGTTCCAAGCAGCAGCGAGTTTTTTTTGCAAAGCAAAAAAAACTCGTAGTTTCCGGCTGCCGCGGACGGCAGCCGGAAACAGGGGGTAGCGCAAAAACAAACAGCGTACACAAAACACGCAGAAGTTGCGGTTGAGGGAAGCGAAAACGCAACCGGCAGCGGCACAGTAGTACGCCGTTTTTTTGGAGCGTAGGGGGCATCCCCCTCCATACGTGTTATTGTATATCCCGCAATAAAAGTTTCCAAGCCGGTTTTTTATTCGGTATGAAACACATGATCATTTATTTTATCTATAAATTCATATTTTATTGTTTTGTATAAACCGTCTTGTAATGATACGGGAGGGGTAAAGCCGGTTTTAGGCAGGTTGATTGAATCAAACAGGGTATTTGCACAGAATTTTTTTACCCTGATGGAGCTTATTGCACATTTTTTTCCGGTTAGTTTTGCAAGAAGATCAAAGCAAAGACCGCCGAAGTAGCCTAACCAATAGGGCCAATGGATAATGCGGCGGTGAGGGTTGCCGAGTATTGCGTATACGTGTTGTGCAAGGGTATTCATATCAAAGTCGGGTTTATCAATATAGTTAAAAAGCTGCTCCCCTCCTCCATTATGTAGGCAAAATTCGATAAAAGCGGCGGCATTTTCAACATACGCCATTGATTTTTTATTAGTACCATTACCGACAAAAGGGAAAAATCCTGAGCTCATTTGCCGTAAGAGGTTGTAGACATTGCCTCTATTTTGCTCACCAAACACAACAGCGGGGCGGATAATAGTGAGCGAATTTTCGGTATTGGTATGCAGCCACGTGCGGTAGGCTTCTTCTGCAAGCCATTTTGTCCGTCCATAGTCATTAAAATAGTTGATTAGACCTGTTTCATTGGTATTGAGCGGTGCAAATCCGTATACGGCAACAGAGCTGGTAAAAATTATTTTTTTTATTCCTAATTCTGAACAGACCTTGCAAACATTTTCGGCACCGCCTACGTTGACTTCATCATAGAGAGAGCGGGGTTCAACATCATCACGGTGTTCGGCAGCGAGGTTGATTACACAGTCAATACCGCATCTGAGTTCTTTTGTTAAGGAATCAGGATCGCGGACATCGGCAAAAACCCGCAATGCCGGATATGACAGGCTATCATTTTTATCGAGTATTTTAACGGTATGCCCCGCCGCTAAGAGCCGTTTTGTGAGCCGAGTTCCAATAAAGCCGGATCCGCCTATGATTGCTATGAGCATGAGTATAGTCCTCTATTCATTGAGATAATGTTTCCTATTTAGTCGGTTGAATATCACGTTCTGTAAAAACTTGACATTCAGCCGAGTAAGGTATTAATGCGTTAATTCACAGTATAGCGTACGGTACTGTTCCCACATTGTGTCTAAGGTAAAAAGCCTCGTATACTTTTCATAAGAAGCCTGCCCCATACAGGTCAGCTTTGTATCATTGTGCAAAAGTACGTCAAGTGCCGTTACAGCTTCTGCATCAGTGTGTACGAGCATACCGTTTGTTTCATCAACAAGCTCCGATATACCGCCGACATTGCTCGCGACAACTGCTTTTTTTTGAGCCATTGCCTCGATAATGGTCATCGGCAGCCCTTCATAATTTGAAAACAAGACAAAAATATCACAATAGTGCAGGAGTCCTGCCGCATTTGGATAATCTCCTAACAATAAAACATTAGGCGGAATGGTATGTTTTGCAGTTAGCTCTTCAAGTGTTTCTGTAGCAGAACCGCCAACCCATACAAAAAGGTAGTTTTGCATAGAAGGATGCAAGGCAACCGTTAAAAAGCTTTCAAACCGTTTTTGCGGAGAGATGCGGGCAATGGTCATCACTATTTTTTTACGTCCGTTTAAATGAAAGGGGGAGTCATGCTGTTTTTGCGGTTTTGCAATGCCGTTTCTAATAGTTTGCACCCTGTGTGTTATCTTTTCTTGGCGTAAATGTTTTTCATCATAGCAAGAAACAGCAACAATTGCACCGCAGCGTTTTTGAAGCAGCCGCTCCAATGGTAAAAACAGTCTATGTTTTAAGCGGATTGAATCAAACCCATGCACTGTATAGACAATCCTATCCCGATGTGTTCTACCGGCAAGCCTGCCGAGTGTTCCAGCCTTGCTTGAGTGTAAATGGATAATGTCAGGATCAAAACCGGTAATTGCTTTTTTTAATTCGCAATAGCATTTAAAATCCGCACAGAAAGAAATCGGTTTTATCATACTGCGGATAGTCAGCGGTATAACCTGTTTATCCAAATGCTCCCATAAATATCCGCCGGGCATAGATGCAACAGCAACACGGTGTCCTTCTTTTACAGCCATATTCGCTAATGAAATACAAACGGTTTGAGCGCCTCCAAGTTCCGTATTAGTAATAATATGTAAAATTTTCATACCATTCCTTGAAACAATATTATTTTTTAAATCGGTATTTTCGTATTATTTTTAGCATGAAGCCTTTCCACCCATATTCGTGTATTATACAGATAAAACGGATAGGAAACAACACTATCGCTGTTAGTATGCTGCCGATTTTAGGGCACAACCATTTATACAAATGCATATACCGCCGCCTGAGCGGTGTAGTCCAGCTTGCTGCAAAATGATGAATAGTATAGGTATTATCCGTAATAGTTATCACACCGGTTTGAGGATTCTTTGGATTAAAATAGTCAATGGGGTAAATTGTGGTATTTAAGATATGTTGAATCGTATTCTTTTTTGAAAGTCCGTATTTTTTTAGAATATCAGTTGCTCTATCTACAATAGTCGTAAGATTATACGTACCATGAACTGTAATAAATGATTCGTCTACATAAGAGTTAAGCACTGCAGCACAAAATTCATGATGCGGAGGAGCAGCAAAGCCGACACCGGGGTTGACAAAGCCGAGTGTTTCAAAACCGAAAAAAGCACCGCATTCCAGCAGTTCATCAATTGGTTTAAGAACTTCTACATCAGTATCAAAATATATTCCGCCATACTGATATAAAATATCAAAACGTGCATAATCACTCACAAATGCATATTTTTTTGCCTCGTATGCTTGTGCGGTATAGGGGATTTTATGCACATCATAGTTTGATTCGTTCCACTCCTTTATTTCATAATCAGGGCAATAAGTACGCCACGATCTAATACACCGTATGGCGAGTTCCGGCAGCGGATTGCCGCCGAACCAGCAATAATGAATAACTTTCGGTATCATGGTATCTCCCTGTCCGCAGCAGGAGTTTGAACACTCCATGATTCAGGCGCAAACATTGAACCCGTTACATAGTACCGGTCATTCTTTAAAAAGTACGTGTCTGGTCCAAAAAACATACGTGTCCGCTGTTGATTTTCTGCTGCCGTCATGGTTCGGGGATCCTTATCCGCTATTGTATGCAGTCCTGCATCTGTTACCAGCATTGAATGAAGGTCAGCAGAACTGATATACAGCGGAGACTGCACAAATTCGCCATTAGAATGTAAGGGTTTAATCAGTAAGAGGCTATTTGCCGCCGAAAGATTTTTCTCAGCGTTTTTATACGGAAGTGCAGCCGGCAGCGGAATATCCGAATCATAAAAGATATTGCCGTGATCGGCAAAAATATAAATGACCGTATTATCATAAACATCTTCTTTTTTCATCCAGTCGAACCAGCGAAGTAAACAGTCTACAGTTAGTTTTGCCGAATAAACTGCTAAATCTTTGTTATTAAAAGCTGCATAACTGAATGAACCAAACTCATCATCTTGCATAATTTTACCATTTTTATTGACTGCATAAGGATAATGCGGCAGCATACTATGGATATACATACATTTCTTCTGTTCTGTATTCATTGCAGAAGAAACTTCCGGTAAAATATCTAATGAGGCAACACGATGCATTGCAGCATCACGGCTGCCCGCGAGCTTTCCTGATTTATGAAAAAAAAGCCAGTTTTCATCATCATAAATAATGTATTTTAAATGATATGGGGCAGATTGTAATACAGCAAGCATGATGAGCACCAGAGAAGTTGCTGTATTAAATGCAGTTTTTTCTTCTTTATAGCCATTCTTATGTTTCCAATATTCTGTTACTCCGGTATATGCCATTGTATGATACTGCGACATATCCACCCCTGCATAGTCACTGCCGGTATCAACGCTCATATCATACCCTGAAGTAAAAAGATTTTCAAAAAATGAGGAAGAAGCCTCAGCATTGATTTCAGTATAGTCCATCATTCCGGCTGCTTTTTCAGCATACGCATGGCCGCCTAACAATCCGGCAAGAGAGCGTGTGGTAGAAATAGATACTGAAAGACAATCAGCGTACCACGTAAAGCCTGAAAGTTTTTGCTTATATGCCGGATTCTCTTCCAATATTCTTCCTAAATAATTGCCATTAAACATATCAACCAATATGCACACAACATTGTTTTTATTTTTTGAAAATATATAGTTATTGTATACTTCCTGTGCTGGTTTTGGTTCAGCTGCATTCTGAACCGAAATCGGCTCCTGCCGCTGCGGAGCTGTTTGATAGCGGTGCATAAGCAGTGCTGATAGTGTCAGCGGTACGCAAATGCTAAAAAACACCAACACTTTTCTATATTTTAATACCACAAAGCGGGCAACCAAAAGTAACCCTGAAAGTATACATGCATCAAGTACATAGTATAATAATTTCATACTAAAAATAACATCAGCATTTTTCAGCATAAAGAAATCAAGCTCACCAATATTGAGCTTTAGCAGTAATGAATACGTTAAAACAACAAAAAGGAACAATACCGCTGATACCTCATAGTATTGTTTGAGTATTGGCGGCAGTATGTAATAGATACCGATAAAACCTAGAAATACCCCGCCGGCAGGAAGAAACAAGCGGAATAGATAGCTGCCTATTTCCTCTGTAATAATTGACGGGTTATTAATATAGAAAAGAAGCGGCAAATAGAAAAAAAGCCAAAACACGATGCAGCCGATAACCGATATACTTCCCCGAAGGCTGGTATATTCAATATGAGCTATTTGTACTGAAAAAAACAGCCGCACAGAAATAGTAGTTATTAAGGCTGCATAAAATCCGGTAAGCAGTTTTATATTATCCGGCGAAATATAGGCATTTGTTCTTAAAGTAAAGAAAAGGAGATACAGCAATGGGAGATAGCCAATCCATGTAACGAGAAGTATGCGGCTGTTCTTTCGCGTATGATGAAACACAAGAACTGCAATTGTAGAAAACACTGCTGCACCAATCATCAAAAAGAGAACGTATTTATGACGAACGGAATTTTGTACGAGCGAATACACTTGCAAGGAGCAGCAGAGTGTAAAGAAAAAGAAATGGATTAATCCGATATGATCTTTTAGGACAACAGCTATGGGTTTTGATGCTTCGCTTTCTATCTGTACCGGTATTTGTGAAAGCCCCGCTTTCCGTAACAGTATGCCTTTTATAAAACTGAACACATTATTCATCGTCCAATACAAAAGTAAGGCTGACGGCGAATTATACAACAGCACTAAAAACAACACCGCCATACTGTACAGCTCTTTATTTGCCTGCCAGCTCTTGCTTTTTGTATAGTAGATAGAATAGGCAATATTCACCGCCGTCATCACAAAGGGTAATGCATTCACTCCGGCAATAAGGCGGTCTGGCTGTGCTAAATCTTTTATGAATAAAAAGGAAATGCCTTGATAGCCGGTATAATTCGCCAACACCTCATAGGCTGCAAAGAAAAATGGAATTTGAATAATCAAGCCGAACGAGGTTCTAACGGTATACCACCACTTGTACCCGTAGATTTTTCGGGCTGTTTTGATAAGGTAAAAGCGTTTTTGTCCTTCATACACAGAAGTGATGCTTTTTATATCTTTGTGCATTTTCTTTTGTACCAGACGCTCGGTATTCTTCCATTTTTCTGCAAGATAATACAGCGGGGCGGTGATACCGGTGATAAACAAGCTTAAAAGAATTAACGCAGCCCCGTAATTACCGCAAATAGTATATGAGTAAGTAAATACCGTTTGTATTAAAACAACGAAAGGATACAATAAACCCGTTAAGATTTTAGACATAAAACTCATTTTTCGGCTTCTTTAGGAGGTGTCATACTCCATGAATTAGGATCAAAAATAGAACCTTTTACATAATAAGTATTGTACTTTTCCTTTTTTTTATAAGACGATGTATAATAAAACCGGATTCTGTTTTGATTATCTTTATTTAAACGTGGATCTGTTCCAAATATATTCGGAAGACCTGTATCTGAAGCTAACATTGCCGGTAAATCGGAAGAATGAATATAAAGAGGGGATGTTTTTAATGCACCTTCGGCATTCAGCTGTTTTGTTAAAACCAAAGTATTAGCATGAGAAATATCATCATCTAAGGTATTATATGAAATATTTTTAAGTTCAGGTAAATCACTATCACAAAACCAATTACCATGATCAGAAAAAATATATATAACGGTATTATCATATACACCTTCTTTTTTCATCCATTCAAACCAGCCGATCAAAACATCTAAGGTTTTTTTTGCAGAGTACATAGCTGCAATGGAATTTTCTGCATTTTCTATACCGGGCACCGGAAATCCTTCTTTTACAATGACTCCCTCTTTGTTTACTGCATAAGGTGAATGAGCCAAATTATTATGGATATACAAAAAATATTTATTATCAGCACTAGTATCTATATGTGAAATCTCGTACAACACTTCAATACCTGCTAAATCTCGTATAGCAGCTTCAGTAAACCGTATAAAAAATTTCTTATTATAATAGAAAATCCAGCTGCCGCTGTCATAAATAACAGGCTTACAAAAATGAGGTGCCGATTGAAACATAGCAAGAAATATCATTAAAAAACCGTTATTCTCTTTTTTAGGAGTCTGCGGATAGTTATGTTTTGCCTTCCAATAGGGTTTATAATTTGTACTGGAATCTATATGTATTTTATCTGAAGCCTCTAATTTAAAATATGCAGCATCCTGCATTGTTAAAGTATAACCTGCATCAAGAACATTTTTAAAAAAGAATTCACCGGCTTTTTGATTTGCTACTTTCATATCATCTTCCGTACCCTTCTTATACTCAATATATGCTGTCATATTAGGACCTCCCAACAATCCGGCAAGAGATTTTTCAGTATTTGAAGAAATTGAAAGAGAATCAGGATACCATACAAAACCAGACAATTTTTCCTTATACTCAGGATTCTCATCTATAAGACGTTTCATATAGTTCCCATTAAACATATCTGCAAGAAAATAAACAACATTAGTGTTAGTTTTAGAAAATATATATTTTGAATGTGCTTCATCCGGTATTGCAGTATTAACTATTTCCGACTGTTTTGCAAAATCCATATTCAAATATTTAGCTGATATATGAATAGTAAGCAAAATAAAACAAAGCATTACAAAGATATTTAATTGCTTTCTCTTTTTTCTTGTAAGATAGTTAGCCGTAAATATCAATAGAGTAAGTAACACTGCATCAATAATATATTTTATTAGAGGAATACGAGAAAGTTCATTTTGATTTGTGAAAATATAATTATCTAATTCTCCAACCGCTACCTTTAAGAACAAAGAATAGATAATTGCAGACAATAAAAGTACAGTAGTAAAAATTTCTAAACCGCTTTTATACTGTTTAGGCAGAAAATAGTATACAGCAGAGTATAAGATACTTATAATAGCAGCCGTTCCGACAAGTGTAATTAAATATTGTACAAATGATATATCTATAATTTCAGGATTTTGTATATAAAAGAATATCGGTAAATAAATACATATCCAAAAAATAAAAGCGAAAGCGGGAAAAAAGAACTTATATGTTACAGGGATACCGAAATAACTTTTAATATTACATATCTTTTTTATACAATAAAAAATTATTATAAGTGCAAAAAAAGAAATAAAAAGCTTTAAATTTTGATTTGACAGGATAAATTTTACATCTCTTAGAAACAAAAACACATAAACAAACGGTGCAAGCACTAACCATTGAATCACCAGTTTAAAAAAGAGGTTTTTTGCTTTTATGTGCCATACCGTAATAAGTGAAAATACTCCCGCCAAACCTATTAAAAGCAGAACACCATATTTGATAGTTGTAGGCCAATGCATAAACCAATACACCTGTAAGGAGCAGCAGAGCGTAAAGAAAAAGAAATGGATTAATCCGATATGATCTTTTAGGACAACAGCTATGGGTTTTGATGCTTCGCTTTCTATCTGTACCGGTATTTGTGAAAGCCCCGCTTTCCGTAACAGTATGCCTTTTATAAAACTGAACACATTATTCATCGTCCAATACAAAAGCAAGGCTGACGGCGAGTTATATAGCAGCACTAAAAATATACCAGCCATTATATATAGCTCTTTATTTGCATTCCAACTCTTACTTTTCGTATAATATACGGAATAAGCTATATTTATTATTGTCATCACAAAGGGTAATGCATTAACTCCTGAAACCAGATTATCAGGCATACCTAAATCTTTTATAAACAAGAATGATACACCATTATATCCTGAATACTTTGACAATACCTCATAGGCTGCAAAGAAAAATGGAATTTGTATTATAAGACCAAATGATGTTCTAACGGTATACCACCACTTGTACCCGTAGATTTTTCGAGCTGTTTTGATAAGGTAAAAGCGTTTTTGTCCTTCATACACAGAAGTGATGCTTTTTATATCTTTGTGCATTTTTTTCTGAACAACTTTTTCTTTATTTTTCCAGCGTTCTGCCAAATAATATAGAGGAGCCGTTATTGCGGTTATAAATAAACTTAAAAGAATTAAGGCTATACCGTAATTCCCGCAAATAGTATATGAGTAAGTAAATACCGTTTGTATTAAAACGACGAAAGGATACAATAAACCTGTTAAGATTTTAGATATAAAACTCATTTTGCACTCTCTTCAGAAGGCTCCATACTCCATGAATTAGGATCAAAAATAGAACCTTTTACATAATAAAGATTTTTTTTATTTTCAGTACGCGAAGGTGCAAAAAATAAACGGGTTCTATTTTTATTTTCTTCTATCGTCACTTTTCTAGGATCAATATCATTTAAAAAATTAATATTTAAATCAGTTAATAACATAGAAGGTATATCGGCAGAACTTACGTACAAAGGATTAATTTCAATCATTCCGGTTTTATATTTATCCTTAACTAATAGAAGAGTATGAGCCCACGATATATTATCTTCAGCATCTGGATATGTGACAGCTTTGGAGACAGGAATACCGCTATCTTTGCGGTCATTTCCATGGTCAGAAAAAACATATATAACAGAATTATTATAAATTCCATTCTGTTTTAACCAATCAATATACTTTATTAAAAGAGAGATTGTCTTTTTCGCAGAATAATAGGCAAACTTTTCCGTAAATGATATTGAAAAAGTATCAGTGAAATCATCATCAGCAGATACAATATTCCCATCATGCTTAATACCCCATGGATAATGAGGAAGCAAAGAATGTAAAAATAAAAAAGTATTCTTTTTATCATTTACTACGATGTTTCTGTCGGATAATGTATCAAGTTGAACAACACTTGAAATACATAAGCCGGTTTGAGCAACGATTTTGCTTGATTGTTGAAAAAGAATCCAGCTACTGTTATCATATAAAACGGATTTTAAATAATGAGGTAGCGATTGAAAAATCCCAAGTAATGTATAGAGTTTGATTTTATCAAATTGATTAATCATTTTTTCATACCCATTAATTTTTCGCCAACCATCTTCATATAACCAATATTTATCAAGTTGAATAGAAGATAAATCCGCATATTTTATATCACTTTGATTTGATACCGTAATCTCAAACCGATTTTCTTTTAAATTATTGAATAAATTATCAGCAGCTTTCCCAATAGCATCTTTATAATCCTGTTCAATAATATCATCAATATAATTCAAAGATTTTTTAACCGCAGAATGCCCTCCAAGCAATCCGGGTAAAGAACGCAAAGTCTCATCAGAAATAGATAAACAATCAGGATACCATACAAAGCCATCTAATTTTGCTTTATACTCCGGTTCTTCATCAAGAATTCTTTGCATATAATTTCCATTAAACATATCTGCAAGAATAAATATTACATTAGTACCGTTTTTTGATAATTGATGTCTTTCAAATTCCTGTATAGATGATTTAGCAGTATCATCGATAATTTGAAGAGGCTCCATATTAATAACCTTAGTAATCAAGACTATAGTCAATAAGAATGGAATTACAATACAAAATTTTAAAATAAACTTAATTTTCTTTGTATATAAAGTTTTTGATAAAAAAGCCAATATAGCAAGAACGATAGAGTCTAACACATAAAAAAATAAAGGTAATTCATACAGGTTCTTTTCTTTTTTAAACATAAAAAAATCAAGTTGGCCTACATCAATTTTTAAAATAAGAGAATATACAAAAAAAGATAATATAATAAAAATCAAGCCTTGCATATACGTATTTTTTATATCTTCACTAGATACATGATATATAAATGTTAATACTAAAAAAAATATAAATGCAACCAGTACTAACTTAAAAAAATATACTCCAAATGGGATATTTACTAAATTGGGATCTGAAGTATAATATACAATAGGTAAATAGATAAATATCCAAAATACAAGAAGAAATACGACAGAAATATTATTTTTTTGAACTTGAATATTACCTCTATTATATTTAAAATATAAGTTCTGTAAAATAAATATTAAATAGGTGATTAAATATGTTGCATAAAACCCTGTCAAAAGTTTTACATTAGCATTCGAAATAAATTTATTATATTTTCGCCCAAAAATAAACAATAATAATATAGGAAAAAAAATTAACCATCTGATAAAAACAGAAACAAAATAATGCTGCGTTTTCTTTCTTATCAAAGCGAAAAAAGATAAGAAAAGCGATACAAAAAGCATAAATATTAGAAAGTACTTATACGTGTGCTTAAAATTTACATTCCAATAAACCTGTAAACTGCATAAAAGAGTAAAGAAAAAGAAATATACAATGTTGATATTCTCTTTTATTATCTCTTTTAAAGACTTATCTGCCCCGCCTTCTATTATTACAGGCACCTCAGATAAACCGGCTTTACGTAATATAACCCCTTTTATAAAGCTAAATACATTATTCATCGTCCAATACAAAAGTAAGGCTGACGGCGAGTTATATAGCAACACTAAAAATATACCAGCCATTATATATAGCTCTTTATTTGCATTCCAACTCTTACTTCGCGTATAATATACGGAATAAGCTATATTTATTATTGTCATCACAAAGGGTAATACATTAACTCCTGAAACCAGATTATCAGGCAGCCCTAAGTCTTTTATAAACAAGAATGACACACCATTATATCCAGAATACTTTGACAACACCTCATAAGCTGCAAAGAAAAACGGTATTTGTATTATAAGACCAAATGATGTTCTAAATGTATACCACCACTTATAATCATATATCTTTCTTGCCGCTTTTGTAAGATAAAATCTTTTTTGTCCTTCATAGTTTTCATTTATACTTTTTATATCTTTGTGCATTTTCTTTTGAACAACTTTCTCTTTATTTTTCCAGCGTTCTGCCAAATAATAAAGAGGAGCCGTTATTGCGGTTATAAATAAACTTAAAAGAATTAAGGCTATACCGTAATTTCCGCAAATAGTATATGAGTAATTAAATACTGTTTGTATTAAAACAACGAAAGGATACAATAAACTCGTTAAAACTTTAGACATAAAACTCATTTTTCGGCTTCTTCCTTAAGTATATTTATAATGTGCTCTGCGGCAGCCGCTCCGGCAGATCCGAAATTATAGATATTCTTTTCTCTAAATGACTTAATTTTATCTGAAACATCGTCATAGTTTTTCATGATAAACATAATTTTCTCTGAAATTTTTGTAATATCTTCATCAGCTTTTTCAGCAAGGGCTAAACTTGCTTGAATATCATATCCTGAATCACCAATATCTTCTGCCTCATACCCCCCTGCCCCGGTCTCATAATTAACTATTATTATCGGGCGTGTATAAAGATAGGCAAAATCAAAAAGTACACCGGATAAGTCCGTTACCAAAATATCGGCAGCAGCCATACTTTCTATTCCGGTATTATTGGAATCCAAATGAAATTGGGGATGATCGGAAAATTTATGTTTAATATCATCAATTATATTTTTATCCGAAATAAAACTTTGAGGATGAGGTCTAAAAATAACCTTCATTCCGGTTTTTATAAGTTCGGAAATAATTTCAGTTTTATATTTTGTTACCGAACTCCTTTTACCCCAAGAAGGGGCATATAATATGGTATTACCGTCAGGTTTAATTGTTTTTTTCTTTTCTGCAGCCTCATTAACAAGATAATCATAATATGTACAGCCTACTGGATAAAAATTTTTGTGCGGTAAACTTCTGTAATCATCAAGGAAATCTTGAGTTTTCTGCGTAAATGGACCTACCGAAAACACATCATCATAAAATGATAAGGCATATTTTTCATAAAAATCCACTCCTGTAGGTGCATGAAAAAGATGAGCATATCTTTTCACATTTTTTGAACGTTTCCACATATAGACATCGAGACCGGGTGTTGTTGATACCACAAGGGTAGTTTTTATCTTATTAAGATAAGCAATAGTAACTAATTCTTTCCCGGGACATATCGGCTGATAATTTGGATCGTTAGTGTTAAACGTCAATCCCGGATCATTTTTATCGGGAGTAATATAAGCACACGGAACGTTTCTTTTCAAAAGAGCTTCTATCACAGGCTGGAAGATATGCCAATATTTTTTACCTTCTGAATGAAAAACAATATCCGGCAAGTCTTTTCTTGCTGCATTTTTTCCTTTTCCTGAAAACACAAGCTCAAGAATTCTATACCATACATTCCTCAATGCAAAAATAACCGAACTTGCAATACCTATAACGGCATATAACAAGAGACTCCCTGTTCCCGGATCAAGATAGGCAAAGGCATATACCGGTAACAATAAAAAAAATAAACAATAAAAATATTTTAATTTCATAATTAACCTCTTAAATAATTTATTTAAATTCTGTATGACTCCAATTTTCAGGTTTATATACATCATCTTTGACGAAAGCCCAATCATTTTGATTTAAAACAAATTGAGTTAATTTCTTTTGTCTATTTGCATACCCATCAGAACTAATAAGAATTTTAAAAGTTTTTAAATTAGTAGAATTTAAAAAAGCATGCCCTGTAAAAGGATTAAGTTGAGGTATATCAGGCAAATTTTCTGTCAGAATATAAGGTATATCTGCCAAAGTTCTAAATATAGAATCTATTCTTAAATCTCCATGACTATCAAAATCTTTAACCATTAAAAGAGGTATAGATGCAGCAGGAGAAAAAGGAGAACTCTCAAAATTTTTTAAAAACTTCATATTATTCATTTTTATTCCTCCTGCACCATGATCACCGGCAATAACTATTCTTGTATTATCATAACAATTATTCTCTTTTAAAAATAATAAAAATTTAGCAATATTTTCATGACCTAAAAAATTACCATAAAAAGAAGTAATTGTAAAATCATTTTGACAATATTTTTTTGCTAATTCAATAATTTCAGGACGGTTTATCGAAAGATGATCAGTTAATTTAGGAAGATCATGGGCCGTATTATTAACAATAATATTAACACAATTTATTGTATCATCAAATTTCACTTCTTTTTCTAAATTTTCTAAAGCAGATAAAGAATTAATAAATCCTCGATCAAAGTATTGCGGTATTAATACACTACCATATCCGCCTGAATCATAAATCAACCTACGTACTTCCAATGGAGATATCCTAAAAAAAGAAAAATAGAGCATATTCCTTAAAATAATGTTCGAATTTTTATCCTCGTTTTTACTTATGTTATCATGTATCCATTTTTCCGTATACTTACCGGTTTCCGTAATATTTCTAGCAGTTATAAGATAGTTTTTAAAAATAGAATTGTCGGGAAGCCACGAGTAATTTGCCCAAGATGCATCGGTAAAACTCACAGACCAATTATGTTCACTAAACAATCTCGGTAAAACACATAAAGCCTCATTATGCTTATCTACAAGCAATTCATTACTACGTTGATTAATTTTTTCAGGTGTATATTCATATCCGCCATATAAAGATGGGGTACTTGTATTTGTACCTGTACCAAATGATACAATATTTTTATACAAAACAAAACCAGAATATTCATTTTTAATTAACTCTGAATTATCGAAGATGGGGTCAATAAAGAAATTCATAGCGCGATCGAGCATAATAAATAAAATGTTTTTCCCCGACCGTGTAAAAGTATAGGTCTTTGTAGAAGACATAGATTTTTCAATCTTGTTTAGTTGTAATAAATTACCGGTTTCTTTTTGGATATTAACACAATTAATTAAGCTTAATAAAAAAAGTGAAATAGTGGTTATGATTGTAAAAGGAATAAAAAAATTGGATTTTTTAAACATCATAATAAATATAATAATTAATAAAATAAATAAGAATCCAAAATTCAAAAAAATATCCTTATAAGATGAATGGAGTTTTTCAATATGCTCAAATACAAGCATATTTGAAATGTAACCATAATTCCCATTAAAAATAAAAGAATTTACCAATGAAAATATAAGTAGTATCACTAGTGTATATGTGATATATTTTTTTACAATTTGATTAAAAATAGCATAGATACAAATAATCCAAAATGCAATACCAACACTTTGTATAAACGAAGTATAAATAATATAAAATGGATTTGTAATATTATCTATATTTGAAAATTCCTGTACAGATGATGCTATTAAACTGGAAGGAATTACAATACCAATAAGTAATAAAAAAGACAATAGTGTAAAAGAAAAAATCTTATTTCTTTTCTCTTGATTATTAAAGATTGAATAAGAATATTTTTTATCAAGTAAATGTAGAAAAAAAACAAAAACAGGTATTATTATTATAGTAAATGTAAAACCGGACATTATTAAAAAAGGTTTACGTTTTTCTAGGAAAACAGTCGCAACAATAGTAGATATTATGAAAAAGAATAAAGCTATAAAATACCAAATTTTAGCATTGAGCTTTATTCTATAAAAAATATTCTTGCATAAAGAAAAAATATTATTCAATGTCCAGTATAAGACGAGTCCGGATGGTGAATTATACAACAGTACTAAAAATAAAAAAGCCGTTATATACAATGTAAGTTTATCTTTGAACTCCAGCCCCTTTGTGTAAACCGCCGAGGCTGCGATATTCACAACGGTCATGATAATAGGCAATATATTTATAGAAATAGCACCAATACTTAATAACGCATCAGGTTTGCCCAAATTCTTTAAAAATAAAAAAGAAGATTCTTTTAAAACAGGTAGCCCTGATAAAAGCTGATATGCTGCTATAAAAAAAGGTATCTGTATAAATAAGGCAAAAAGACTCCTTAATGCATATAAAGGATGATAATTATTTTGCCTGTAATATGCAGACAATATCATATACCGCTCATCGCCTTTAAACACAGCCTTAATATCTTTTACCTTAGGCTTCATTCTTTTTTGAATAATACGTTCCATTTCCTGCCATTTTTCAGCTACATTATAAATGGGCAAGGTTATTAAATTTATGCCTAGACTCAAAATAATTATTGATGTACCGATAGCATCTTCAGTTATATTATTTGCTATAAACAATATAAACTCTACAAACATGTATACAGGATAAATAAAAACCGTATACAAAAAATTTAGCATGTTCTTTTAATCTCCATTAAAAATTCATATACTTTTTCTCCTGCAAGCCCTCTATTTTGCCATGCAGTATCTTTAGCTTTTAATCTGTTTTCTTTTAAGGTAGAACTTTCGCAAGTTTCTTTAATAATTTTTCTTATATCAGTAAAATCCGTAGATTTTAACTCCCTTCCTATTTCTTTCAATATGGAAAACTTCCATGGCAACTCTTTTAAATCTCCTGAATCATAAGGGCGATGATCAAATTCGTTATTACAGTATAAAAACGGTTTGTCAAATAAAAAGCAATAGTCAAAGATAACACTCGAAAAATCGGAAATCATTATATCGGCTTTTGAAAGAGAGGTAATATTTTCAGACTCATAATCCCATGAAAGGTTATCGTTTGTCTTGTACTTTTCTTTTAATTTTTTTAGCATATCGGACTCGGCCGTCTTACTTTGAGGATGGGGACGAACAATAATATTCCAGCCGGTTTCTACAAGAGGTGTAAGGAGTTTTTCTCCATATTTGGAAAGAATACCGTTTGCACCCCATGAAGGAGCTACCAAAACGGTAAAAACCTCATTTTTCTGAGGTAGGTCCTTTACTTTTTCTTCAAGCACATCCAAATAAGGACAACCCACCACGCATAATTCTTTTTTCTTTATCCCGCGCAAATCTTCAAGTTCTCTTATTCCATTCATCTGATACTCACCGGATAAAAGAACCGAATCAAAGTAATCAAGCCCAAACAACCGGTAACTTGTTGCATCATCAAGTGCATGGAGAATATGACTATAATGTTTAACTTTTTTCGACCGCTTGAGTTGATACACGTCCAGCCCCGGCGTTGTCATTAAACACACATCGGCTTCCAGCATATTAAGCCGGGCAAATGCTCTATTCCCCTTACCAATATATTCCGGCATAATATGCGTATAGTTTTGGGAAAACACCGGATCATCTTCCGAAGAGGTATAAAACATCAGTTTTTGCTCATGCTGCTCAAAGGCATTACAGATAGGAGCAAATACATTCCAGTATTGTTTGCCCTCAGAGTAAAAAACAAAATCGATTTTACTTTCGTTAACTTTTGTTTTATCCTTGTAGATTAAAACTTTTAATCTTATTATAGCCGTTTTTGTCAAAAAATATAGAGTCGTAATTAACCCTATCACAATAGAAAAAAGAATACTGCCGGTACCCGGATCAATATATAACAATGGAAGCATAAAATAAATTCTCCTTATTCATCATTAAAATTTGTTCTACTCCAATTAACAGAAGCATAGACATTATCTTTTATATAAATCCAACCGTCCTTGTCTACATCAAACTGAGTAGCTTTAAGCTGATGATGAGCATGCCAGTTTCCCGACATCACAGCTTTTACAACTTTTTTATCTTGTGTTTCAATAAATGTTTTACCTGTAAAAGGATTTTTTTGTAATTCAGAAGGCAAGTCCTTTGTACTCAAAAACGGAATGTCAGCCAAAGTCATAAAAGTATTATCTTTTTTTAAAGCTCCTTCGGAATTAAAATCTTTCATCATTATTAATGGCATTAATATATCAGGCATAAAATCAAGATTATCGAATCTACTCGCATATGTTGTATACTTGGTTCGCATAGGAGCATTTCCATGATCTCCTGCAATTATTATTCGGGAATTATCCCAACAACCATTATTTTTTAAAAACCTAAAGAACTTAGCACATGATTCATGGGCCAAATAATTAACATAAAAATGTTCTGATGTGTATCCGTTTAAACAGTAGTCGTCTGCTATAGGAATAAGAAAATCCTTTCCTGCAAGTTTAATAGTACTCGGTTCAGAAGGTTCGTGCGTTAAATTATTTACAATAATATTTATGCAATTTTGATCTTCAACAAATTCCACTTCCTTTTCAATATTCTCCAGAGCCGAATATGCATTAAAAAAAGGAGCAGAATAAATGGGAAGTCCTACACTAGCATACATACCGTTCGCATAAAAAATTCTACGAGCTTCGAGAGGTAAAATTCTAAAAAAAGAAAAATACAACATATTTCGGCGAATACCGCGTATTCCGCCTTTTTCAAGTGTTCCTTTCGTGCCGGTTTTAAGAAAATCTTGTGTATACAACCCGTTACCATCTATGTTTTTCGCAATAATATTATATTTCGAAAAAACCGATAAATCCGGAATCCAAGAATAATTAAGCCAAGAAGGATCGGTAAAACTCACGTGCCAATTATGTTCACTAAAAAGTCTTGGAAGAACACTTAAAGCTTCATTATGCTTATCCACCAATAGTTCGTCTGATCTTTTATCAATATTTTCAGGTGTATACTCATATCCGCCAAAAAGAGATGGGGTACTAAAATTTGTTGTATAACCGTATGCTATAGCATTTTCAAAAAGAGTAAAACCAGTATATTCTTTTTTTACTATTTCCGAAGTTTCAAATATAGGATCGATAAAAAAATTCATTGAGCGATCCAGCATAAAAATAAAAATATTCTTCCCGGTTTTACTTACTCTATATGCTTTATCGGGAGTGGAAACCGATTTTGCAGCAAGATTCATAGATTTAAATTCTCTATAAATTGTTATAGAAGAAATTACCGTAATAACAAAAAATGAAGCTATAAGAATTTTTAAAGCCGCACTAACATATTTTTGCAAAAAATCAAAATAAAGAATTATAAATGTTACTATGCCAGCACACGTAATTACCGAAAGATTGACCAGAATATCACTCAAAGAGTGTCTAAGCTTACTCGCATCAGAAAATACAAGAAGATTATTTATACTCCCGTAAGCATCTCTAAACACAAAAGCATTTAAAATTGAAATTACAAGTAAAATTATCGAAGCAAAAATAAATCCTGTCTGTGCTTTTTTTTGAAAAAGTTTATATAAACATACAAACCAAAATAAACATCCTAGCGATTGAACTCCTGAATAAAAAAGAACAAAAAACGGATTGGAAATATTTTCAAAGTTTACAAATTCCAAGGGAGAGCTTGCAATAGTAGAAGAAGGTATCACAAAACCAAGAAAAATAAAAAATGCTATCGAACTTTGTAAAAAAAGAAAAAATCCAGCTTTATCATCTGAAAATATATTTCTAATATTTTTCAATATAAACTTAGACATAAGCTGGTATATTATAGGCACAAGTATAACAATAGCAGTAAGGCTATAGACAATAACCTTAATTCTCAGTTTTGAATCATCCATTTTTACAAAAATACTAAAACATATAAAGCACAATACGGCTATACCATACCAAATACGTTTATCTAATCTTACTTTATAAAAAATATTTTTCACCAAGGAAAATAAATTATTTAATGTCCAATAAAATACTAAACCTGCAGGAGCGTTATAGAGTAATAACAGAAAAATAGCAGCCGTACCATATAACTGCACTTTCTCTTTTACTGCTAAGCCTTTTGCATACACTGCAGAAGCGGCAATATTTATTACGGTCATTACTATAGGAAGCAGATTAACATCTATACCACCGATAGGCAGCAACCGGTCAGGACTTCCCAAATCTTTTAGAAACCAAAATGCAGTACCGTGCAATACAGGAAGACTGGATAACAGGGTATATGCAGCAACAAAAAACGGTATTTGGATAAGCAGTGCAAACATACTACGAACTGCATACACCGGATGATAGTTATTTTGCCGATAATATGCTGATAAAATCATATACCGTTCATCACCTTTAAATACAGCTTTTATATCATGTATTTTCGGCTTGATCCGTTTTTGCATTGCTCGCTCTTTTTCCTGCCACTGCTCAGCGACAGCATACATAGGCAAGCATAAACCATTTACTGCAATGCTCAAAAGAACAATAGAAAATCCTACATTATCATCTGTTATATTGTTTGCAAGAAAAAAAATACTTTCCACCAGTATATACGCCGGATAAATAAAAATCATGTATAAAAAATCAGCCATACACACCACCAGATTATTTTTTAGTGAGAATGTTATTATTAATCAAAGCAGTTATTACTGTATCTGTAAATAACTGTGCACCATATATATTTAAATGATTATTATCAAAAAATAGTGAATAATCATTTTGAAATGCTGCATCATGACTAAAATTAAAATACTGTATTTCTGGATATTTGCTCATTATATTTGCAATAAATAGATTAAAAGTATCCATAAAACCTTTATCTGAATCAAAATATCCATTTAATTCCGCAGATAACGGCGTTGTTACTAACACAGGAATAAAATCATTTTCAATGCAAAAATCAATAAGATTACTTAATGCGGTTATATTTTCACTAAAACCATCCAACTTATTAAAATCTTTCATCCATGATGTATAATCATCCTTTGCCCATGCCTTTGTTGCTGCAATATTATCACTCGCCTTTTTATATTGAACAGTAACATATTCCGATTCACCATCTTTTTCCCGCAATCCTAATAATAAACTTTTATACGGTTTATCAGTAACAAAAAGCGGGAAATAATAAGAAAGTAATACATCGCGAATAGAATGTTTATGCAAATATTTCCAATCAACAATTCTATAATAAAATGGGAGCTGACTATCAAAATAGACATCAGAGGCTGTCCAAATTTCTAAATAGGAAATTGGAATAAGCACAATAGCCTTTTTCTTAAAATGATGTTTATATGTTTTTAAAAGCTGTAGATTATAAAAATGTCTTTGCCCTGTAAGCCCAAAATTAAATGTAACATATTCACTGTAATTATTATAATTAAAATTATAAAAGCCATGACTTGAGCCGACATTTGCAATTTCAATAGTATCAGGTACTGAAGAAAACTTATTCAATCCGGCTTGATTTTTATAGTAGTACGAATGTTTATATAGTTCATTAACCAGCAATACAGTCAACACTACAAGAAAAAGCATACTGCCTACTTGTATTAAAAAACGCTTCATTATTGCTCCTCTTTTTAAAATTGAAAATAAATAAATTGATTATTCGTATACATACCAAAAAATATAATAAATAGAATAAAAATATAATATGCAATAAACTTACATACAGGAGATATATTCTTAATTCTGGACACAAGCGGTTCTTTTTGATTAATAATATCACTCATAATTAGCACAAATATCACAAAGAAAGAAATAGCTAATTCAACTATCCCAAAGCCATTAATAGCGATGATATTCTGTTCAATTATTGTTGTAAGAAATAATCCTTTTTTGATACTGCCTATTACTCCGTACACACTAACATCATTAATCATAGTGGTTAAATCAGTAAAAAAATAAGAGATTTTCTTTAAAACTAATAAAGCATCAGAAATTGTTTTTGCTCTAAAGAAAATCCATGCAAAGGTAACAAGTACAAACGTAAAACATATTCTAACACTATACAACAACGCATTAAGAATCGGTATTTTAAAAATTATTTTCTTCCGTATACTTCCTGTAATACTCGCTACGATTTGATACACCGCGTGTAAAAATCCCCAACACATAAAATTCCAACCAGCACCATGCCACAAACCGCTGATAACAAACGTAATTAAAATATTAAGCATATACCGGGGTTTACCTACTTTATTTCCGCCTAAGGGAATATACACATAATCACGAAAATATGAAGATAAAGAGATATGCCATCTATTCCAAAAATCCTTTATTGATACTGCAAGATATGGGGCGTTAAAATTTTTCATTAAATCAAATCCAAGAATTCTTGCAACTCCTATTGCAATATTTGAATAACCGGCAAAATCGCACAATATCTGAAATGAAAAAAATACAACTGCTAATAAAACTGCAAGTGAATTATATGAGGAAATATCAGCATATACTGCATTTACATACACAGCAAGCCTATCTGCTATAACCATTTTTTGAAATAACCCCCAAGCGGTGAGTTTTAATCCGCTTACAGCCATCTCAGGATTAAAATAATGGTTTTGCTTAAACTGCGGTAACAAATGCTCTGTGCGTTCGATAGGACCTGCAACAAGTTGGGGAAAAAACGTAACAAACAGGGCATACGTAATAAAATTCTTTTCAGCTTTTACAGAACCTTTATACACGTCAATACTATACCCCAAGGCTTGAAATGTATAAAAAGAAATACCTACCGGCAATAAAAAATCAAAATGAGGAGCAATAAATGATTGATTGAAAAAAGTACATACCTGCTGAACTATTTCAAAACTAAAATGCAAATATTTAAAGAAGAATAAAATTAAAAGATTTAAGAGAATCGATATAATGAGAAATAATTTCTTCCTATCATTGTACCGCTCCATTAATATTCCTGAAGTATAAGTTATAAAAATTGAAGTAAGAATCAGTACTATATACTTAGGATGCCATGCCATATAAAAATATAATGAGGCAGCAAGTAAAAAACACTGCGTAAAAATAGGCTTTTTAATTTTATGCGTACCTATAAAATAGAGTACAGTAATAACGATAAAAAATAATAAAAATTGAACAGAATTAAAAAGCATCCTATTCCTCCAACGGGCTATGTCTTGAAAGCACCCAGCTTTTGGAATGCTCCCAACTATATTCTATACGAACTATCTTTTTTCCCAATTTGATTCTACAAAAATATTATTTTCTTTCAGATGAATATTTAAGACATCATCATCCAAAATATTTGCAATTACAATAGAATCTTTTTGTTGCATTTCTAAAAAAGACTTGCCTGTGAAAGGATTTTTTATAGGGGGGGCAACATTTTCAAGTCCGCCAACAGCAAGTATCGGCACATCTGCATTCGTCATAAAGGTAGCATCCAGTGCGAGGGCACCTTCAGCATAAAAATCTTTCATCATTAAAATAGGCATATAATACGACTGCTGTAATTGTTTATTTTTAAAATCCGTATTAAATGGTGCATTCTTAAGTATAAAATTTCCGTACCCATGATCGGCAACAAAAATAATTCTTGTATTATCATACACCTGATTTTCTTTTAATACACCCAGCATATCTCCTATTGTTTCAAACAGATAAGCATCAGAGATATAATGATTTAAAGTAACCTCATTTATACAGCGCTCTTCACATTTTTTTACAAATGTTTCATTACAAAACAGCCGTGCTTGCTGAGCTGAAAGCGGCGTGTGCGAAAGATTATTCACTATCAGATTAAAACAATTTTTCTTAGCCTGTGTGTTAATATCGTGCTCAATAAACTCAAGCGGTGCTGCCTTTGCAATAAAATCGAATAATCCGTATACAGATGCACTGCTTTGCAAATACCGTCCTTTATTATACAAACGGCGGCGTAAAAAATAGGGACTTGCCTTGATAAAAGAAAAACGTATGGTGTTACGCAGCGTTTCAGAAAATGGCAGCACATTATTTTGTACCTGTAGTTTATGCTTTTGCACCCACTCACGCACATATTTACCTTCCATATTGAGTGCTTTAACGCCTTTATACGGTTCAAAAATAGAATTATCAGGTATCCAACTGTGATTTGCAAGTGAAGCATCGGTAATTACGGTATTCCATCCTGATTCCGAAAAAAGACGCGGCATTACACAAAGCGATTCATTATACATATCACGCTGAGAATCAGTATTTTGACGAAACGCTGCAGGAGTATATTCATAGCCGCCGTATAACGCAGGTGCTCCAATATAGGTATGCCCTCCGAAAGAAACGGTATTGGGATACAGCGTAAATCCGGTAAAATGACGTGCAGTGTCCGGGAAATCTTCAAAGATAGATGGAATAAAAATACCCGGCATTCGATCAAGCATAAAAATGAGAATATTTTTATGTGTTTTACTCAAATGATACACTTTTTGAATACGACCGATTGATTTATTTTTCTTGTCAACATGAATAAGGCGGCTTACATTCTGATAGCCTGAAGCTATTTTAAACATATTGATTACGGAAAGTGTTGAACAGGAGATGCATAATAATACCGCTATAAAAATGGATTTGTGTACATACTTTGATTTTGCAAGCAGTATGCAACAAAATACCGCACCACTAAGCGTTAACAGATTAATGAAGTTCTCTTTTATTGAATGATGCAGCACGTCATCATTGGGAAAAGATAAAAACGATGTTAAAGACCCGTAGTTTCCCTGAAACACGAACACATTAAGAACCGCACAAAGAAATACCGTAAAGGCAAAAAGTGCAAATACCGATTGCATCTGCTTATGTGCTAGACGATACAGTACAGCCGGCCAGATTAGTACAAAACCCGTGCTTTGCAAGCCCGTAATCCACAGCAAATAAAACGGATTTTGATATTGCATTGTATAGGAAAACTCTTGCACAGAAGAAGCAATCAATGAGGATGGGATAACAATTCCTGTCAAAACCGCCAGTCCAACAGCAGAAATATAAAACAGCCGCGGTGCTATCTGCCGGTATTCACCTCCTGAAAGCATCTGCATACAGGCATATAATAATTTAACAATAAACGGTATAAGCACATATCCTATCATAATGCTTATCATCAGAATGATTACAATAGGCTGCCGTGCCGTTACTATAGAAAATACCCCACCTACAGTAATCACTACAAGTCCAAAGTAGTACCATAGCTTTTTATTATACGGTATATGCACAAAAATATTTTTCCCAAGTGAAAAAAGATTATTAAGCGTCCAATAAAACACAAGCCCCGCAGGAGAATCATAAAGCAGCAGCAAAAAAAGCAGAGCCATACCATAGAGCTGAATTTTTTCTTTTACCGGAAGATTTCTCGTATATACCACTGTTGAAAGAATATTTACCACCGTCATCACAATCGGCAGCATATTTATTTTATATGATGCAATCGTTATTAACGCATCAGGCGTACCTAAATTACTCAAAAACAAAAATGAAGAACCCTGCAAAAGTGCGAGTTCTGATAAAAAATGATATGCTGCAATAAAAAAAGGAATTTGAAATACTAAACTCATCATACCCCGCAGCGAATATAACGGATGATAGTTGTGCTGACGGTAATATGTTGAAAGAATCATATATCGTTCATCGCCGGTAAAAACTGCTTTTATATCATCAATTTTAGGCTGTAGCTTTTTTTGTATCAACCGCTCTTTGTTTTGCCATGCTTCTGCTGCAGCATAAATAGGGAGTGTTACAATATTGACGAACAGACTGACCACTACAATTGCAGCACCGGTATTTTCATGCAATATCTTGAATGCAGTTAAAAACACCAATTCAATAATTGATTCAAGGGGATAAATAATCAATGTATATAAAATAATACTCATGGGTAATCACATATCCTTATTTTACAGCAGGAAACCGCTAAAAACAGAAGTTTTTGGCGGCTACTAACAGCCGCTGTCAACTAGTGCCGTAACTCATCGCCAATTTCAGAGGGAAAAATTTCATCAACGGTTACAATAGAAGGAGAAACCAGCCAAATTGGCGAAAGCCGCCGATAGTATTTCCAGTTATCTGCTTCAATAAATACTTTTTCATTATGAAAATATATTTTTTTTGCTGCTTCTAAACCGATGACATACCCATATGCACCAGCATAATTATTCAACACTAAATACATAGAATGATCAGAAGTGAGTTTTTTTTTCCATATTTTCTTTATACGCTTTTTTACAATCGTACCCAATAAAATTATTTTATTACCTATATTTAAATTCGACAAAGTATGATAAACATCCATAAATCCCTTTAGTAGAGTAATATCATCTTCAAGGATAAGAGCACTTTTAATATTCTCATCTATCATTTTTTTGTAAATATTCTTATGACTGATTGCAGTACCAATTTCTCCACTATTTAACTGCCGCTTTATTTTTTTTTGAGCCAATGCTGCATCATATATCTCATCAATATTTTCTAGCGTCTTACCATACACAGCGGGGAAAAATTCATACTCAATAGAAAGCGGTTCTAATATTTTTTCCATATATTCCCGCCGTTCTGTATTATGTGCCAAATTTAATACAAATACTTTCATAAAATCCTTTTTATCAGTTGTTTTATGCTTACCGGTATCCAGCTTTTTACTGCACACGTGAACCGGTATTTTATATACTCACAGTGTAAACCAATAGTTGTTTGCTTCAGCTTTTTTTGATACGGCAGTAAAGCTTCTGCACTGAAATAGTCAGGAAGTAAATCTAATGCAGATCGCCGCTCTGTTTTTTCAGTATTTGCTAAAATAAGATAATAGAAAACATATTTTAGATACTGTTTTTCAATATGTGCAACAGCAGCCGGTTTATCTTCTGCAGTGGTAGCGAAAAAAAGCTGAAAAGCTTCAAGATTATTTTTAATTGACTCCAAACTCCGCCTGACCGCTTCGGCATTGCTTTTTTTATGCGAAATACCCGTTTCATCATTGTAAAAAAGAAGCGGTGTTTGTATAAAACGGTACGTTTCTGTATAATAGGCAATGACAACAGATTCATACAAATCTTCACCCATTACCGAATAAAAACTTTGCATTTTTGAAAAAGCTTCTTGCAATAGCTTTCTTTTATATACCTTATTCCATACCGTACCGGCTCTGGGATTTTTAAAATACACTAAGCTGTCGAATAGATTATCTATCGTAATGAACTGAACAGGATAGCATATAGCACCGCCTGCATTCGATTGATAGGCAAACTCTACCATATCGCAGGGATCGTGAGAAAGCTCTTCATATAAGGTTTGGCATGCTGAAACCGCTAACATATCATCGCAATCTAAAAAAAGCACATAATCGCCTGAAGCCTGCATTACACCGGTTTGTCTTGCACAATGCGGTCCCCTGTTTTTCTCATGAACAAGAACTTTTATCCGCTTATCATTTTTTGCATAGTTATGTAATTTTTTTAAACCGGCATCAGTAGAGCAATCATCAACACAAATTATTTCAATATCGGCATACGTTTGATTCAGAATACTATTTAGTGTTTCATCAATATAGTGCTGTCTATTATATATCGGAATTATTATACTGAATTTCATTTTTTAAAGTTATAATAATTGAAAACCATATATGGAAATTCAATCAAAAAAAAAGGAAAAAACATAAACAGTTTTATAAATCCCTTAGCTTTCATTTTTAATGTCTTTCTATGATTAAAACTTTCACAAACACCGCCGAAAGAAGTTATTCCAAACAATAGCTTATACACCTTATTTTTATATTCTTTAGGCAGTTCTTTTTTAAGTTGAAACTCATAAGAATCTTGAATATATTTTTCCACAGGCTTACTTTTATCGACTTTAATACCATTATCCAATCCATCAGGGAAATCGTAACAATAATCATGCAACTCTTTTTCAATTTTAAAAATGTCATCTTCCCACTGAGGATAGTTTTTAAATTTGTATGTATTTTTTGCCGATTTTTCAGGATTAAAATAAAGCCCCTTTTTGATATGTTCTTCATCCTGCAGTTCAAGAAAGGTTTTTAATTTTAATAACGAATTTTCATAATCAAAAATAAGCTCTTCAAAATGAAGTAAAAGAACATTTTTATTTTCAGCTTCTGTTTTTTGTGAAAAACGTATACCCTTATACCAGCTTATAAAAGTATTTACATCATCAGTCGGAATATAAGGCTCCCCCCAAGAACTTTTATTTAACACATAAAGATCACGCGGATCGCGGTCAACAATAACAATTTTTGTTTGCGGAGCATATTTCAAATATGCCGATATATTATAAGCAGAAAAAAACTGATCTATCAAAACTCTTTTTGCGTCCATATAAATACCGACTTCCAAAAAAAGTTTTTTTATATAATCTTGAGTCTTAGCATAAAAAGAATCATCAAAAAAAGCATAGGAACTATTATTTCTCATCTGATATGTAGGATGCCAAGTATCAGGTTCATATAAAGAATAATTTTTATATGAATATTCATTAAGAAATATTTGCTTTGCTAAATTATAATACAGTAAATCTTGCTTTGAAAACTTAATAGTATCGGAACCGCGGTGCCAATTTCCTTGCCACTGTGCAGTGCAGATCGAATTTATATAATCGATTGAATGTTTTTCAAAATTTCCATTAAAATACTTTTGATAATCTCTTTGCTTATTTAAAATATTAGCAAGGCGCAGAAATCTTTTTATAGCCATATCGGTCTTAAGCCGATGTCCTTCTTTGAGAGCTGTTTCCAAATCTCTGATACCATCAGGTTCATGTAAAAAAGTACACTCAAAACCAGCATCAAGGCTTTTTACCTGTTCAAATTCTTCTATGATGTTTGTTGCTGCAGAACTGCCGGTAAATCCGTAGCCTGTGCATGTTATTATTTGTTGCATTGTTTATCCCTATGGTAGAACACGATATATACAATCACGTAAAAACCAAAAGATTCTTTTACATAAACTAATTGACTTTCTAAAAAAAATATAAAATATCGAACGATCGGTTTTCTTTAAATCGTAGGTACGTTTAGAATATGAATCAATTACTGAACAGCTGTTTCTTTTATAATCGATCAAATAAGGTTCAAGAACATAAATATCTATAAATTTCCAAAACACATGCCACATATCTGAGGCATATTTCACAGGATAGTTAAAATGATAAAGTTTTTCTGCGGCTTTATTGTCTATAATATACCCGTAAGCACCATACCCGGAATTAAAAAGCTTAGATAATGTGTAACCAACGTCTAATTTAGTTTTATATATCTTCCTCTTCAATTTTTTAGAGGATTGTCCCAAGAGTACAATACTATTTTGCAAATTAAATTCCAATATTTCTTTTATTATTTCATCAATTTTTTCACTAATAATAATATCGTCTTCAAGTATCAAAGCTCTTTCGATATTTTCATCAATCATCTTTTTATAAATTAAAAGATGACTCATACAACAACCTATTTCACCTAAATTTAAGGGACTACCGACTTTTGTCACAGCATAGTCATGATCATAAACATCTTCTATATTTTTTATATCCTTACCATTTACCGCATCAAAAAATTCATATTGAAGATTTGTTTTTTTCATCTCTTCAATCATATATTGACGGCGGTCTACAGATTCTTTTAGATTGATTATAAAAACTTTCATATTTTTATTTACCATACAAGATTTAAGCTGTCCAGTCGTTTACTTTTTCAATTACGTAATTAACTTCCTTATCGGTTAATATCGGGCTCATCGGAAAGCTAACCACTTCCGCATGTATTCTTTCACTTATCGGTAAGTAAAGATGAGAAAACTCTTTATATGCCTTTTGTTTATGAGGCGGAGTCGGATAATGAATAACCGTCTCTATCCCACAATCTTTTAAATAGTCAATAAACGCTTTTCTGTTTTGAACCCGCACAGAATAAATATGCCACACATGTTCTTCTTTTTCGTGCAGTTTAGGTAAAATAATCGCTTTGTTTTTTATTCCTGCATTATACATCGCTGCGATTTGACGGCGGCGATCATTGTCCTCATCAAGTCTTTCCAGTTTTACCGAAAGTACGGCAGCTTGTATTTCATCAAGACGGGAATTTTCACCCTTGTATTCGTGTACATATTTAACAGAAGAGCCGTAATTTGCCAGTTTCCGTATAAGGTCAGCCAATACATCATCATTTGTGGTTACACAGCCGCCGTCACCTAAACAGCCGAGATTTTTCCCCGGATAAAAACTAAAGCCTGCCGCATCACCAAAGCTGCCGCTTCTTTTCCCATCTGTTTTTGCACCGTGTGCCTGTGCGGCATCTTCAATCACTTTTAAGTTATGCTGCTTTGCAATGGCGGTAATTACCTCCATATTGCAAAGCCTGCCATATAAATGCACCGGCATAATTGCTTTAGTTTTTGCGGTTATTTTTGCTTCAATTTTTGTGGTATCAATAACATAGTCATGTATATCCGGCTCTACAAAAACCGGTATCAGCTGCTCCGCACTAATAGCCAAAATTGTTGCAATAAAGGTATTTGACGGAACAATAATTTCATCACCCGATTCAAAAACACCAAGCAGCTTGTATGCACGGAGTATCAATTTCAAAGCTTCAAGCCCATTTCCTACGCCAATACACTGCGAAACACCGCAATATTCAGCAAAGCTCTTTTCAAATTGTTTACACTCTTCGCCGTGAATATACCAGCCTTTTTTTATCACTTCATGTATTTTTTGAGAAAGTGCAGGTTCAAAAGATTCGGTGATATCTTTTATTGGTAAAAAAGGAATGAGCATTTTTCTATCTGTTTGCATAATTTTTATCTATCCATGTGCGGTATTCTCCGGAGCGTACCGCCTGTATCCAGTTGTTATGTTCTATATACCAGTCAACAGTCTGTTCCAACCCTTGGTCAAATGACAATGTTCGTTTCCAACCAAGCGTCTTTTTTAATTTTGTGCAATCAATTGCATACCGGCGATCATGTCCGGGCCTATCGATTATATGCCGTATATTGTGCAAAATAGTATCTTTATTGAGTTTCATTTTTGTACACACAATATCAATTAAGCGGTACAAAAGCTGAATATTTTCCCATTCATTTTCACCGCCGATAGTATAGGTTTCCCCCGTCATACCTTTACTAAGGATAGTCCACACTGCTTTGTTATGATCATATACATGAACCCAATCCCGCACTTGCTTCCCATCACCGTATACGGGAAGTTCTTTGCTTTCAAGAATATTCAAAATCATCAATGGTATAAATTTTTCAGGAAATTGATAGGGACCGTAGTTGTTTGAACAATTAGAGATAGTTATCGGTAATCCATAAGTATGATGATATGCACGAACAAGATGATCACTTGAAGCCTTGCTTGCTGAATAGGGAGAACGCGGATTATATGCAGTGTCTTCAGTAAATGCCCCTGTTGCTCCCAAAGCACCAAAAACTTCATCCGTACTAACATGATGAAAAAGGCAGTTTTGATTATTGCTGCCCCAGTATTTTCTAGCTGCTTCCAGCAACGTATATGTCCCTAAAATATTCGTTTTTAAAAAAATATCCGGTGTTAAAATAGATCGGTCTACATGACTTTCAGCAGCAAAATGAACCACTGTATCAATGCCATAATCCTGAAATAGTTTTTCAACCAAGGCAGCATCACAAATGCTGCCTTGCACAAAAATATACCGCTCTCCGCCAAATTTCTGTGCTATTTCTGTAAGATTTTCAGGATTACCGGCATAGGTAAGTGCATCAAGGTTAATAATTCGACCAGAAAAATCAGGGGAGGAGTTTAATAAACTTCTAATAAAATTTGAACCGATAAAACCTGATCCGCCGGTAACTAATATATTTTTTAAGGTTCTCATGCATAAAACTCCTTAGAAACATACCGTATCACTACAGTTCTGCTTCGGCAATAAATTTTAAATATGCACCGTATTCATTAGCATATAAAGTAGATTGTTTGAGCAGCATATCTTTCGTTATCCACTTTTTTAAATATGCAATCTCTTCAATACAAGAAACATATAACCCCTGCCGTTTTTGAATTGCAGCAACAAAGTTTGAAGCTTCTAACAGTCCGTCCGCAGTGCCGGTATCAAGCCATGCCATTCCCCGCCCTAACAGTGATGCATGAAGCCGTTTTTCTGCAAGATAGGCATTATTAACCGCCGTAATTTCAATTTCTCCGCGGGCAGAGGGGATTACCGCTTTTGCTTTTTGAACCACATCATTAGTATAAAAATATAATCCCGGCACTGCAAAATGAGATTTCGGCTTCTCCGGTTTTTCTTCAAGAGAAAGCACACTGCCAATACTATCCAATTCCACCACTCCGTAAGCACGCGGGTCTTTTACATAGTACCCAAAAATAACCGCTTGATTTTTTGTATGTACTGTTTGCTGTGCTCTTTCTAAAAACGGAGTAAATCCGCGGCCATAAAAAATATTATCACCGAGAACAAGGGCAACAGAATCATCTTGGATAAACGGCTCTCCAATAATAAACGCATCTGCAAGACCGCGCGGTTTATCCTGCACTGCATACGAAAAACGCATACCCAGCTGTGTACCGTCTTTTAATAACTCCTTAAAAAGAGGAATATCCCGTTGCGTAGAAATAATTAAAATCTCACGAATACCTGCAAGCATTAATACAGATAGCGGATAATATATCATCGGTTTATCATAAAGCGGCAGTATTTGCTTTGAAACTGCCTGCGTAATCGGGTAAAGCCGTGTACCGGAACCGCCGGCTAAAATAATTCCTTTCATTCTTATCTCTCTACGTTCCTTAATATAGATTGTATACTACATTTCAAATATTTTCTAATTGTGTAATCCATTTATCGAAATGCCTGCACTGTGCTCTGATTAATTTAAAATCGGCATTCTGCAATGCTTGTATACCTGAATACACCTTATCATAGTTTTTTATACACTGCTTCAAACGTTTAGACGGTGCTGAATTAATATCATTATTTATCAGTTCAACATTTTTAAATTCACTGACAGCATCATACAGCAGCTGCCAATCAATACTATCATATTCATCAAAAAATACTTTTTTTAAAGATTCGATATCAGAAAAAATCAATGTTTCAAATTCATGCAATTGAATATATGGAATAAACTGAGAGCACTTATACCAACTACCCAAGGCATCTTCAATTTTTTCAATTCTTTGATATATATCAGTTATACTCTTAGATTGAACCATTCCAGGAAAATCATCCGGTAAACCATAATAATCAAACATTGTCGTAATATAAGTATCTGTATTTTTTATGGAATGTAGTACTCTTTTTATATCTCTGTCAATTTTTGCAAAATTTGAAACACCGCCTTTATATATTTTTCCTGCTTTCTTGTCAGCATTTGTAATAATAGTTTTAGGTTCTAATCGATACTTATCATATCCAAGATTATCCCACAAAATTTTGTTTACAAAATTAACTTCCGTTTTCCCTTCACAAATGATATGAATAGTTTTCATAATGTTTACGGCTGACCTCCAATTATATTCTTTTCCCATAATTGAGAAATAGAATATTCAGAAAGCCAATCTTTCAGCTCATCAACATCAAGGCATTTATAAATGCTGCAATGATTCTGTTTATCCTGTTCCGTAACAATCACATTTTTAACATCAAAACTATCCAGCAGCCGCTCCGAATGAGTCGCAAGTATGATTTGACTGTAACGGCTTGCAAGACTGACCATTGAAGCAAGTGCATCAATAGCGTGCGGGTGTAATCCTAATTCGGGTTCATCAATCACAATAATATTCGGGGATATGTCAGGCGGAGCTAAAAGCAACGTTGCCAATGCGATAAACCTTATCGTACCATCAGATATATGTTCAGGCCCAAATACATAATCATATCTATCTTTTTGCCGCCAACTTAATTTTACATAGTCCGGATTAAGCGGCAATGGTTCAATGATGAAATCCTCAATTTGCGGAAAAACAGTTTGAATATAAAAAAGTATTCTTTTATAGAAGTTTCTATATACTTCCTTTGTCTTTAAAAGATACAGCATCGATGCAACATTTCCGCCATCACTAAACAAATACTTATTATTACCAATAAGCGAAGTTGAACGTATGTTTGAAGAAATTGAAGTATCATGAAATTGAAATGTTCTACATTTTGAAAGCAAGCGTCCAACTATTCTTTCATGCGGCTCAGCAGCTTCATTCATAGCAAAAAAAGATTCTTTATGCCCCTCATCCAAGGAAAATATTTTTCCGTTATATTCAATACTTTCTTGAGAAAAAATAAAAGAATCTTGCACGGTTTTTACAAACGAGATAGTATAAATATCCTTTATTTTTTTTTGATTTTGAAATTCAAGCATAGCCTTCATTACCGGAGTTTTTTTAGACCCTAAATATAATATATTTTCTGCAAAACCGTTTATACCGATATAAGTCTGTAAAGCACCGGTCATCATATAGTTAATCATTTTAAAAAATGACACCAGATTACTTTTACCCGATCCGTTAGCACCAATAATAATATTTATATCTTCAAGCGGTATTTCTTGCGGAAATTCACTCGACACTGATTTATATCCCGAAAGAGTCAATTTAGAAAGAAAAGAATGTTCCGAATTCATATTTAAAAAACTCCGGTACTATAATTTTTTATAAAAAGTTTTATTTATTGAATAAGTACTGCCGTAAGATTCTTTATTTTTTAATAACCCTTGATTCAGATAATGACCAAAATCTTCAGTTGAAACGCCCCATGAAATTTTTTTATAATTTATTTTTTTTGCTTCGAGTATCATAGAATAATACATAAAACTCATTGGACTTAATTTTGCAAATTCTTCTTTAGCACATAAATATTGAGTATGCATTGTTTTTGTTTTTGGAAAATAAAAAACTACGGAACCTGCAACTAAATCATCTTGAATATACCCTCCAAAAAGAGAAATATTATCAGGAATATGGACATTTTTTAATTCCATAAACTCATTAAAACTATGTACCGGTTTTGCATTATATTTTCTCAAATTATGTACAAGTATGGTATATACGGCTTGTATTTCATCACTAGTATGTATTTGTCTACAAACAACGCCGGTTTTCAAGCAATTTGTTATGTTTGTTCTTTTCCCTTGACTAAAATTAGATACAATATGATCATCATAATTTTCTAAATCAATATATGTATTTAATTCCGAATATTGCCTATAATTTTTATAGTATAACAGATATTCTAAAAGTGCTGGACTTTCAATAGATAAAATATCCGGTGTAATTTTTAAATAGACGGAAGTATATCTATTCTCCATTAAATACTGTTCGAAAACTTCAATTATTTCCAAAAGGTTATTACCTGAATAATGTTTTTTATCAATAACTATGCCGCCGTAGGTAGAACCTTTGTGAGAAAAAAAACAAACCGGATCCTTAGAATCCTTACAAGCAGGAATTACAGCAGCTAAGTTGTCTTTTTGATTAAAAATTAAAAGAGAACAATCTTCAAACCGATCTTTTGGATGATAATTTAAAAACCGGCGGCTTTGTAAAAAAGTTCCGTTAATTGATGTATTTAAAACAAAGTCATCCCAAAGCTGTTCATATTTTTTTTCATACGGTTCTATTCTGAACATTTTTGCCGTGTCCTTCAATGAGCTGCATTCATTTTTCGATATTTTAAAAACTCATCATAATTTCTGATATAATCGACTTCATTATAATATTCGGAAGCGAGCACCAATGCTACCGAACCGAAAGAAAAATCCGTAAGGTTCCGCCAAATACCGGGCTTTATTAAAATCCCTTGTGAGGGCTGATTAAGAAAAACTTTCTTTGTACTTTTACCGTCATCAAGTCCAACTTTAAAAGAACCGGATGCCGCAAGGAGAAGTTGAAATAATTCTTTGTGAGCATGCCCGCCTCTTTCTTGATTTTCCGGAATCCCATAAAGATAATATATCCGTTTAACTTCAAACGGCAGAGATGCTCTATTATCAAGACAGGTAAAACTGGAATTCAAGCCTTTAGGTAATTTTAAAAGCTTGCAATCATCAATAGAATACAGCATTACATCTTCCTCAAATGAAATTTTTCCGTCGAAGATATGATCAATACCACTGTATTTTCTGCAAATGCCGATAAGGTAAAATCAGTATTTCTACCGATATACAACCCCTTATTTGCATTTTCTAAAAACCTGCCATTTATGGGATCATCTGTACTGTCATTGTTGAACACAAAACTCCCTGAAAGAGCGATAAAAAAGAATTTCGTATTCTTATTACCAATAAATTCATACTGGTCATTAGTATTATATATATTAAGAAGATTCACACCTTTAATTTTAAAAGGCACAAGCCGTTCACTTTCAAAAAAAGAAAGATTACCGCGCCCGTCGGTAATCTTAGGCAATTCAATCTCTTTCATTTCAAGTCCTAATTGTTATCATAATAAAAGAAATTACTTCAATCCGAATATCCGTTTAATTATTTTTTTCATATCATTATACAACTTTTGCTTATGCGTAGCGCCGACAATATTTCTTGCATTTTTTTTATACAAATTAATATAATCTTTATATTGAAAATGAAATGTATTTTTTCTAAAAATCTCTTGATTGCATTCAAAATAATCGATAAGTCGTTCAAACGCCCAAGAACTTAACCGGGAGTCGGTATTTTGACAGGTTTCCGTTAAAAGTCGGAAAACAATCTCTTCATGTGTACAATTTTTTAATTGAGGGAACACGCGCTTCATATCATCATAGGTTAAAGTTAAATAATTATCTAACACAATTTTACTTTCGGCGGCATGGCATCTACTAATCCACTTTACATCACCGCTTAAATTTACCGTATAATCGGAAAACCGGCGATATAAAACCGAAGGTTTTTCTACAGTGCCGGTTTTACCGTGAATAAGGCAACGCACATTTAAATCATAATCGTGCATCATTATCAGGTTTTGGTTATATGCAGGTATCTTCTCAAAAAGTGTTTTTTTAAATGCAACCCCCGGTGCAGGTATATCATTTCCTGCATAAAAAAGCTGATTAAGCATTTTATATTTATCAACAAACGGTTGTTCTATTGTTTTATGCAGATCTTTACCGTTTTCATCAATAACTTTTAATTTAGGAAAAACCGTTTCGATTGCATTGTCTTTTTTAAACTCATTGAGCACATACATCAAATGATCCGGCAATAACAGATCATCGCTTGCAATAAGTGTAATATACTCCGTTCTCGCTTTTTCTATTCCATCATTAAAAGTAGCACCAGGTCCCCAATTTCTAACATGCTTAAAATAACGAATTTTATCCGACAAATATTTTTGTATAGTTGCTTCAGTATCATCTTGTGAACAATCATCAATAATCACTATCTCAAAATTTTGATACGTCTGCTGCAAAACACTTTCTATTGTCTGAGAAATATAATCTGCTTTGTTGTAAGTCGGAATTATAACCGTTATTGTTTTTCCCATGGTATGTATCTATCCTATAATATACCTGTTCTGAAACAAGAGCTTCCGAACAGGTGTAATCTATTTAAACTCTACTGTTTTATTTTTGTTTCTTCGTTGATACTTTGCCAGCTGTATAAATTGATAGATAACATCAACAGGGAAAAGTACTATGCCGATACTTAATTTTATCAGTCCTTTCATTTTTGATACCATTGTTCTTCTCTGTTTAAAAGATTGAAAGCTAGAAATTAATCCAGTAAAAATAAAAGCTGCTTTCATATTAGAAAAAGGAAGCATACCTGTTTTTTGAAAAATTATTGCTGTTTTACGCACATCTTCGATATTTACCATCTTTCGGTTTTCTATCTGCATGTCAAAATTAATAATTTGATCATCAGTATATTTATAACAAAATTCCGGTAATTCTTTTTCTATTTTCAGTATATCTTCGGAATATTCGGGATGTTTTCTAAAAACTTGGGTATTGGTTTTTGATTTTTCAGGAATAAAAATTTGTCTTTTTTTAATATGATCTTCATCAGTCAAACCTAAAAAGGTCTTTATTTTTAGCAAGCTTTCTTCATATTTATATATCAAATCCTCAAATCGTAATTGTAAAATTTTATCAGGATATTTTGAATTACGATCATTACACGACCTATATGTTTTAAACCAATTTATATATGTATCTATATTCCATGTAGGTATATAAGGTTCGCCCTTATAAATCTTACTTAAAATATATAAATCTCTAGGGTCTCGATCCACAATAATAAACTTAGCATTTGAATACCAATTTAACTCACGAGCTGCAATTTCAGGACGAAACAAACCGTCAACTAAAAGAAACTTTTCTTTTACTCCACAGGAATTAAATAGTTTACACGTGTATTCTTGTGTCTTCTTATAAAAATCTTCTGTAAATTTACCGAAATACTGATCTGTTGTTTGCTGAAAAGAAGGTTTCCACTCATACTGCTCATAAAGATTGTAAGAATCTCTATATAATTTGTTAAATAGAATTTGGGCTTTTTTAAAATTATTTAACTCCGTTTTTGGAATAAAAAAATTATCTCGTTCCGAATACGCACCTCCAAGCCACACACCACATACTGAATTTATATATTCATTTGTCAATCGTAATAGATTGTCAGAACCGAAATTTTCCTGATAAAATGGATCTTTAGAAGCTACCATAAGTTTATAAAAAAGCTCTTTTACGGCCTCATTTACAAACAGTTGATTTTTTAAAGCCGTTTCCAATTGAAACAAAACAGACGAAAAAAACTTACACTCAAACATAGCACCTCCCTTTAGAGGAGACACACATTTAAATTCTTCAAGTATGTTTGTTATAGCTGAACTTCCAGACTCACCGAAACCCGTTACCCCGATTATTGTAAAATCATTAATGTCTGACATCGATTACTTCCCCCGTAAGACCGGACTTAATAACTTCGACGGCACAGTCTGCAACCTTCTCAGGCTTTAATAAAGTACATTCATCTTCAACTCCGAAATTCTTAACACGCATAGGAGTCCTTGTTCGTTCAGGATTGATACAATTTATTCTTATATTATCACAACTCCACTCTTCACTTATGGCCTGTACAAAATTTACAATTGCCGCCTTTGATGAAGAATACAAACTATATAATGAGCGACCGCGTGTATACGAACTTGAGGTAAAAAGCAATAGACTTCCTGAAGTTTTCTTTAAGTATTTAAAAGATTCTTTTGCAACAATCACGTTACCGAAATAATTTGTATTTATTGAATTTAAAATTTCATCATAATTCATACAGGCAAGAGGCTGCTTTATTAAAATACCTGCTGTTACAATAACATTATCTATTCTTCCTTCATGCTGATAGACATTATCTAAGGCAGCTCTTACCTGATCTACATTATTAATATTTGTATTTGTGCTGGAACGGCTGTATTCATACACTTTTATATCCTGTTCTTTTAATAGATCATAAATCGCCTTACCTATACCATAACTTCCGCCAAAAATCACATTGACGGAATCTTTGAAATTTTCACAAGATGCTGTTAAAAACGAATCTCCTTGTATGGTTTTCAATTGAAATAATTTGTCAAGTAAAAAAACATCCTCAGGATATGTAACCTTTATATTATCAAGATGACCTTGCACAACGTGTATGGGAATTTCCGGTAAATATTTTTTTACAACACCGCAATCATCAGTAGTCTTAAAATTTTTATCCTGCAAAGCAAGTTCATAAGCTTTTTTTATCACAGATAATTTAAAACCTTGAGGGGTTTGCCCATTATAAAGATAGTTCCTATCAGGTATAAAATCAATTTTATTATTTTCATCAAGACTTATTATTGTGTCTGTTGTTTTTACCGCAACATCCACAGCATCACAAACATCTAAAGATTCAATGCACTTTGTAATTATTGAGGAAGAAAGAAGAGGGCGTACAGCATCATGAAATATCATTTTTTTTTCATCTTTATCCTGATAAGCTTTTATTGCAGCTAAACTTGATTCGTACCTTTCTGCTCCCCCATTAATTATTTTTTTTACCTTAATATATTTATTTTTAATAAGAATATCTTCCATTAAGTAAATATAAGCACTATTACATACAATACATATTTCATCTATTAAAGTATGCTTTTCAAAAATTTCAATCGTATGCTCAATAATTTTTTTTCCGGCAACTTTAATAAATTGTTTAGGAATATCACTGTTAAGCCTATTTCCCTTACCTCCTGCTAAAATTACTGCTATATTTTTCACAGTTAAAGGCCCCCATTTTACTTTGTAATAGAATTAAGTATACATTCTGCTGCAGTTGTATCTGAAGCCATATAATCTTTTATAAAACTTAACCGATCATTTTTTTTAATATCTTCTTTTCGTAATAAAGAAAGAATAATATCATTCATTTCTTCGACATTATGTGACCAATAAAAGGTTTTTGACATTTTATTGGCAAATTTATTAAAGAAAAAGGTTTTATGAGTGTATATTATAGGCTTTTTATACAAGAAAAATTCGTACATCATTGATGATACATCAGAAATAAGAACATCAGCTTTTTTAAAGTCAGCTGTATAGTCAGCATCTTTATCTATAATCCTATTAGCAACCGAAAAATCATTTTCTATTTTTTCTACGTCATCTTTTGAAAGTTCGCCTGTTTTTAAAAAATTTTGAAACATTAAAGGATGAGGCCTGAAAATTAAATTTATATCCTGATTGGTATTTGTAAGATCAACAAGATATTCATAATAATCAAAAAAAGTACAAACCCCCTCCGAGGTATTCCATCGAGGTGTCCATAGAATGGTAAAGTCGTTTTTTTTACCTTCAACAAAATCAATCCTCTTATCACTTAAATAATCCGTTTTTGTTAAACCTGAAACAATAAGCTTAGAATTATCAAATACAATACTGCGCCTTAAAGAATTTTCGATCATTATTTCCTTATGAATTCGAGTAGGTAGAAAAAAAAAGGCAGCGTCTTCAAAAAAGTCTTTAGGATGCACAATTTCTTCTAATACTTCGGATTGTAAAAAAGCTCCATAAGGAAGATAACATATTTGAGCAAGTCTGCATACATAATCACTTTTTAAGGAATCCGGATACATACCGTTATATGGTGCTTGATAAAACACATAATCCGGATGCAAACTAAATATATCAATCCATGTGTTTGTTTTTTCATTATATCCATAGATATATGGAATTCCAAGAGTATCAAGGTATTCCCGCAAACCATCATCTTTATATGTACCGGTGAGTAGGGTAGAATGTGCATAAGGGATAACTAAAACCGTTATATTCACTTGATCGGACTTACTAAAAGTGTCATAGATCGATTGAAACATTAACCATGTTGCAGGTTCAAATGCAATTAGAACTATGTTTAATTTTTGGTTAGTCATTTTTTTTAAAAGAATTCTATTCTCAACAAGCATACGTGTTTGATAATAGTCAGTATTAAAAGATATTTGTTTAAACAAGTAATTAAATACAGCATTTATTTTTTTTAATTTTTTGATCACTCGTTTTATAAATGTCATACAATACTCCAATTTTCTTTTGTATATAAAATAGTATTACGGTTTGTATACATAGAAAATTTTTGCTCATCTTCTTCAATTTCAATAGGAATTTCAATAGTATTATAATCAATTATATATGATATATTTTTTATCGAAGATAAAATTTCAATTCTATATTTTCCGGGCATTAACTCTTCTGTAGGCAATTCTGCAAGAACAGTATTTTGACCTTCTTTTAAACACTCCCCTATATCTTTGCCGCTATCGGAAAATGCAGATTCTATCACTTTTATTCCATATTCATTATAAATTATATAATACAAGGTCAAAAGAGGATTCTTCTCTTTAATGAAAATATTAAATTTAAGAAAATATTTTTTGCTTTGTGTTATTACCCTTTCAGGAGCATTTGAAGCAGGATCATTCGTAATTTTTATATCATTGATTGTAATAAAATCACTACTAATATTATTCACATTATTCCAAATATATTCATCAGACAATCTCATAATCTTAAGATTCTGATACTCCCCTATTGCCTCATCAATGCTATCGCTTTCAAACTTTAACCGTCCTTTCTCAAGGATAACCCCTTTGTTACAAAGCGATTTTACCGCTGCCATATTGTGGCTTACAAAAAGGACAGTACGCCCTTGCGAGGCGGAAAGATCGCTCATTTTTCCAATAGCCTTTTTCTGAAACTCTGCATCACCTACTGCAAGCACCTCATCAGCTATCAAAATATCGCTATCCAAATGAGCAGCAACCGCAAAGGCAAGCCGCACATACATCCCGCTTGAATACCGTTTTACCGGCGTATCTATGTGTTTTTCAATTCCGGAAAAATCAATAATTTCATCAAGCTTCCGGTCAATCTCCCGTTTTTTCATACCGAGAATTGCACCATTTAAATAAATATTTTCCCGTCCGGTAAGTTCACCATGAAATCCGGTACCAACTTCCAACAGACTGGAAATCTTACCGCGTATTTTTACAGAACCTTCAGTAGGGGTAGTAATCCGCGACAGCACTTTGAGCAAAGTAGACTTACCGGCTCCGTTCTTGCCGATTATACCGACCCTGTCCCCTTTCTTAATATCAAAACTTAAGTCTTTTAAAGCCCAAAACTCGGTATCCGAACCGAGATATTTATCTTCACCAATCCGTGCATGAGGATCTTCTTTTCCTCGCTTTAATGCCCACCAGCTTTGGATATCACGAAACAGTACTCCGTTGTTAATAACACCAAGCTGATACATTTTTGAAAGATGTTCTATTTTTATTACTGTATTACTCATATTTCATTCCAAATACAAAGTTTTTATTCTTTTGTCTTATATCCTGACAGAAATATCTTCGACTCTATCATAATTCTGCACTAAAGCTTTTTCCATTGCAACTTCTCTATATATTGCCGTTCGTTCAGCATTGTATTCCTCAGTGCCATGTATACTTCCTGCGTTAAACCAGAGCGATGAGAAAAAACAAAACCGTCAAAAAATTTGCATAAATCCTGTTCGGAAAACAATAGTAAATCTCCGATTTTATCTTGTGAATTGTACACAATACGGTTAAAAAGCCATTGCTTTTTTTTCATATCATTATCGGTAATAATAGAGTGTAATTCCGCATCGCTGATAGTATAATCCCATAAGCAATCTTTTAGTGTTGATGGTATCATATAATTTTCTACAGCGTTTCTATTTCCGCCGGAGACAGACCGGTAACTTGTACAATTTTTTGTAGCGGATCGCCTAATTGCTTTAAAAGCTTTGCCGTTTGCCGCATACCTTGTGCAATACCTTGCTGCATACCCGCACTGAATTGCGTTTCTGCAATGGTTGTTATATCACTTTTCAGCTTCATTCGCGATTCATAGAGCTTGCGCTCCACCGGCGATAATGTTACAACGTCTAGCTTTTCATTCAGCATTTGTAATATCGGTGATCCTGCCGCTAACATTGCCCGCTCCTTTTTGTCGGTTGCTCCTATAAAACACAGCCAGTTTATCAGCTTATCCGGCGTATGCTTCTCTTTCGCTTTTTTCGCTGCTTCTAAATTTAGAAAATGTATTTCCATCACATCTGTTAAAGGCGTGTGCTGATATTTTTCCTGCAATACATATTCTGAATGCACCTCATCATTCAGCTTAAAACCGTCTGCGATAAGATTGATTGCAATACATTTATGCAGCCGCTCATACGATTCTCCGGCTTTAAAATCTGCCGTGTACATCTTTGCCCAGTAGAAGAGCGTCCGTTTTACAAATGAGGCATTCCATGACGCTTGTATTTCGATATCTATGAGTGTTCCATTGCTTAGTTTCAGCTTCACATCAAGGATACCGGTCTTGTCACTTAGTTCTTCTTTTGCCAGTTCTTTATCAACAAGTTCTATATCGCTCACCTCTTGCGAAGAAAGACCGAGAATACACTGCAATAAATCTTGCAAGATAGGCTTATTCTCTTCTGAACCTAGAAAAAATTTAAATGCAAAATCGTTTTTAAGCGTTATTTGTAGTTCATCTTCCATGATAAATAAAGTATACGGCATCAGTTCATCAAATGCAATGATTGGATATTTGCAAAATTCGCACTCAATGACTATACGCGGATAGGCATTTATTGATACAAGCGACTTCTACAATGTTTCTATTTCCGCCGGAGATAGCCCGGTAACTTGCACAATTTTTTGTAGCGGATCGCCTAATTGCTTTAAAAGCTTTGCCGTTTGCCGCATTACACCACATCAATAAAGTTGCGTTCATTTTGATTGAACATAACAAGACCGGCAATTACAAAAAATACTGTTAAACCAAGACTTGCTGCAGCTGCTTGAAGCGGAATATATCCAGCACCGTAGAACCATATCCTAAAAAGCTCAATAGGTGCATTGAGCGGGTTTGCGTATAAAATCCAATGGAACCGTTGCGGAATTTGCGAAACCGGATACACAACAGCAGTTGCATACATTGCGAGATTCAGTGCAAAGTTTACCAGCAGCCGCAAATCTTTGTATTTTGTTGTTAAAGCAGAAATAATCATTCCCATTCCTGTGGCAGCAGCAGCAATCCAAGCAAGCAGCAGCGGAAACAGCAACACACCAACAGAAGGCTTAACCGTATCTGTTGTAATAAAATAGAAAATAAAAAAGCCTATTAAGCATAAAAACTGCACAAGAACTTTTGTAACATTTCCTACAATATTACTGATAGGAACGGTAAGACGAGGAAAATAGACCTTACCGAATAAATCTTTATTGTTTACAAAAATATTTGTTGCGTCAGTAAAACACCCTGAAAAAAATGTCCACAACATGGTTCCTGCATAATAAAACAAAATATGCGGTACTCCATCTGTACTCAATTTTGCTAAATTGCCAAATATAAACGCATACATTACTGTAGAAATAAGCGGATTAATAATAAACCAAAGCGGTCCGAGAATAGTTTGCTTATACTGTATCACAAAATCCCGTTTAATAAAGAGGGCGATAAGGTCTCTATAACGTATTACTTCCCGAATAGGAATATCCAGCATTTTCCGCTTTGGTTCAAGCACTAAGTCCCATTCACCATTGGTCATTTTTGCCAAATATATCTCCTTAACTCAACTGTGCAAGCACTGCAATTAATCCATCAATATCCTGTTCAGTTAGTGAAGAACTCATGTGAGCAACACGGAAAATCTTTTCTCCTGCATCACCTGCGGTTGGAGTAACATAAATACCGTGTTCATCACGCAAAATGGCGATAATATCCCGTGCATTCCCATTTTTACAATACACCGGCGTAACACAGTTTGAAAGCGGATACTGCAAATAAGTAAACCCTGTTTTTTTTAGCAGCTGTGTACGGAAATATTCCGCTATTTGCTTATTTTTCATAATATATTTTTTTGCAGAAAGCTGCGTTACCCGCTGTAATTTTTCATATAGCTGATTGATAATACTTATCGCCGGTGTATAAGGCGGTTGTCCGTTTTCTGTCTGGTAGGTAGTAAAACTAAGATAAGGAGATTTAAAATCGCTGGTTTTTACCCGTGTTTCATACACAGCTTTATTCACAACAATATACGCCATACCGGGAGATAACCCTAACCCTTTTTGCGAAGCAGTAATAACGGCAGCACATCCTAGCTCTTTCATAGAAAACGGATCACTTAAAAACGAGCTGATTGCATCGGCAATAAGATAGATGTTGTTTCTCTTACAAAATGCAGCAATTTCTTCCATAGGGTACAGTTGTCCGGTAGAAGTTTCACATACATTGACTAAAAAACCGGTATAGCCGCTATTCTCATACCGGCTTAGAATTGACGGATCAAAGGCTTCTCCGAACGGCACCGGTATAACCGTATGAGGAATCCGGTAGGCGGCACAAATTGCTGTAAACCGATGCCCAAAAGTTCCGCCGTCAATCACCAACAGCTTATCTTTTTCAGAAAAAATATTTGCAACAGCAGCTTCCATACCCGCTGTTCCTGATGCTGTCAACAGCACTACTGGATCATCTTCAGCAGCATCAAACGCTTGTCTGAGCATTTCCCTGCATTCTTCCATTTGCCGGGAAAAAGCAGGTGTTCTAAAATACTGCGGCTGCCTACCGCCAAGTTCCAAAGTTTCCGAATCCATAATAATAGGACCCGGCGTAAATAATCTATTCATAGAAACTCCACTATATTCTGTAAAATAGTTTTTCAATTCACTACTTTAATTATATTGCTCAATAGATCTGTTCAAAAACGAGAGTTTCCGAACAGGCGTAATATATCTATTTTTTCAATAATTTTTGCTAATCTAATCTTGCCGATTTTTTCTGCAGCCGGTATGGTATACCTCTAAAAACTGAGGGTTTTAGAGGTTTTTCATATATTTCCTAAACAATACTGTACCGATTATCGCAGTAAGTGTCCCGCCAAAACTTAATCCCCAAATAGAACCGCCTACCCATGCATAACGGAGCATTGCACTCAATGTATCAGGCACACCGATAAAAGTAGAACGGTAAAATTCAGGACTCAACACTGCAAGCAGCAGTGCAAGCACACCGCCTAAAATCCACACACCGAAACAGACCATTGCAATACACAGGAGCCCATGAAAAACAGCATAAAAACTCAATGCCGCCTTATTTGAAAAAATATACACACACGAAAACACACCGGCAAAGACAAGTCCATACAATAATCCTTCAAAAACTCCCTGAGCAGCCGCTGCACGGACAATATGCTGCACATTTTTCCACCCCATAACAGCAATAAAATAGGCAGGACTAATATATCCATTGACTATATTGGTAATTCCCCCGATAAATGCCGGCAAACAAAGACATAGTAAAAACACACCGATAATCTTCTGCGTATTTTTTGACATAACACATATACTCCTTTATTTAGATGTTTTATCACTATTATTAGCTCTTAGTATAAAGTATCAGGCAGTTGCAAGGATATGTTTTGCTGTTTCTCTCAACTGCACATACAAGCTATAAAAACACTGCCATGAAGCGTGTAGTGTGTTGATTGCATGAACGGCATCTTCCGTCCGTTCAGGGTACTCATGGGCTAAACTATTCCGTAATACGCGAAAATATTGCCAGTCTTTTACAGAAGTAAGCACCCCAAGTTTTTCAAGCCGATTCAGTACATCAATGAACGGACGTACAGTGCTGTCATCCTCCAGCAATACATACAATGACGGAATAAGCCTCAGCCCTATACAGTCCTGTAGTTTTGCAAAGCGGTATAAAAACTGATCCAGCACTGCCATTTGTTCATCGTGTAATGCGTCCAGCACGGATTCCGTCAGCGGGAAAAATTCAGTAAGCCGCTGTAGTGCACTTTCTATCCGCACACGGTGTTTTTCACACTCGCTCAGTGCAGAACTGCATTTTTGACGTACTATTTCGTCCATAAGACAATCCCCTCGCGATATGCAGTCCGGACAATAAGCCGCTCATCATATTCACTACGGGCAGTTACCATATCAATACGTTGTCCGTTCAGCTGTAATTGCATTGCTGAAACCGCCCGTAGTTTTTGTGTAAACACAACTGCAGAATCATCCGCAATTTGCACCAGTAAGTCTATATCTCCGCCCCGCTTTGTATCATCAGCACGAGAACCGAACAAAATAATTTTTTCTGCTTGCGGCATATACTGTACCACCGCCTCAGTGATGAGTGCTTTTGCTTTTTCGCTTATACGCATACACAACCTCAACAACAATGCTTATGAGGGTATTAGTTACAGCCTTTAGACACAATACAAGACAGCCCTACTTTCCTACCCCTACCTTCTTCATATATTCTGCAAGTTTCAGGGTAAACCGATGCATTTCTTCAGGCTGAATATCACCGATATTTGCAATGCGGAATGTGTTAATATTACCGAGTTTGCCCGGATAGATCGTAAAGCTGTGTTCTGCAGCAAAATCATGTAAATCTTCAAAACAGTATGATGCCGTTTCCGGTTCCAAAATCGCAGTAATAAAATGGCTTTGATGTTCTTCTTTTACCAGCATTTTAAGCCCAAGTTTTTTAATAGCTGCAACTAAAATATTCCAGCATTCAGTATAACGCTCATAGCGTTTTTGCACTGTTTCCTGTTTTGTTTCAAGCACTGCCTGACGCAGCGCGTATAAGGTTTGAACGGGCGGGGTAAAGCGGGTTTGATGCGTCTTTGTGAAATAAGCATATTGATCGTACAGGTTAAGATAGTAATTCCGCATAGGGAATGCCTTTGTTTTTTCAAGCTCTGTTTTATTGCAAATTACAAAACCAACACCTGCCATTCCTTGAATATTTTTATTGCTCGTAGAAGCCATAAAATCAATACCCAGTGTTTTTAAATCCATAGGCATACCGCAATAAGCACTTACAGCATCAACGATTGTAACCATTCCATATTTTTTCGCCATAGGGCAGATGATATGTAACGGATTCAACAATCCTGTTGTTGTTTCATGGTAAACACAGGCTAGATGTGTATACTGCTTACTTGCAAACACTGTTTCCAATTTTTGTAAATCAATCGGTTCATAGGTAGAGCTTTTAAAAACATCCATCTGCAATTTATATATTTCAGCAATTTTTGCAAGACGGGCACCGTACGACCCGTTATCTATTACTAACAGTTTTCCATTATCGGGTACGCATGAAGAAATCATTACTTCATCAGCACCGGTACCGGAACAACCGAATATAACGGTCTCGTATTCGGCTGGATTAGTTTCACTTCCGAGTGCAAACAGTTTAAGTTCATCACAAATCCACTGCATTACATCGCCGAATACTGATTCACGCGGACAAATGTCAGCAGCCGCTTGAGCATATTTTACGCTGTCAGTGGTAGTTGCAGGACCGGGGTTCAGCAGCACTTCGCGGCGTACCGCACGCAGTTGCTCGTTTTCAACAATATGGGGATAAATATGTTGTACCGCCATGCACAAATGCTCTTCATTATCTATTTCCCGCCACACAAAGTATTCAATCTTTTTGATTGCAACCGCTTCTGTTTTAGCGGCTTCTAATAGTGCGTGTTCATATTCCATTTTCGGCAAATCGCAATGATGATTTTTTGCATAAGCACACAGAGTATCCAATGTACATTTAGTTAATTTTGTAATACCAACAAGTTCTCCAAAAATATTTTTCAGAGTTTCCTTATTCTTAGAAAGACCTGTTAAATATCCATTTTCGTCCGCTTCAAGATACACTTCATCACCGGACTCGGTAGCACCGCTCGCCAAAATCAGATTTTTCCGTGCATCATTAATAAGTGCAAACAATCCGGCAGAATCATAAATAAGATCAGATTCTAAAAGAAGAAAATCACCATCTATACAGGAAGCACAAACCTCAAGAGTTCCCATACTGCCGGTATGGGCATAATTTTCATTTTTTACAGTGATAATTGCAGGATATTTTTCTGCAAGACGGTCATAATACTCACTACAATGACCTGTTCCTATAATGATTTTTTCAATTCCGTAAGCAAGGAGCTTTTTTACAGACTGCTCAACAATAGGAATACCGCCGATTTCCAAAAAACCTTTCGGCATGGTTTTTGTTTTATCTTTTAAGCGGGAACCTAAACCGCCCGCAAGAATAACTGCCTGTTTAATCATTTTTATCCTCCAAAAACTCCATAAATGCTCTTTTATTTTCAATAGGAGAGGATTTTGGTCTTCCTAAATCAGCACGAGCACCTTTTGATACCATAACTTCTAAAAACACGGCACCAACCGCCGTTTTTTCCGCACACTCCCGAACAGCCGCTGCTAACTCCTCAGATGTAGTAACCGGCACGGCATTAGCATATCCGCACCCGCGGGCGGCTGCACACAAATCTATCTTTCTTCCGGTAGTCGGCTGCCCGCCCACAGAATCATGTGCACCATTATTTAACACAATATGCACCATATTTTTCGGCTGCTGCGTACCAACAGTTGTCAAAGCACCAAGATGCATAATTGCTGCACCATCTCCGTCAAGGCAAAAAATGTGCTTATCAGGTTTACTTAAAGCAATTCCAAGAGCAATTTGAGAAGCGTGTCCCATTGAGCCGACTGTTAAGAAATCCCTACCATGCCCTTGTGCATATTGCTCACGCAATTCATACAATTCCCGCGATGCCATTCCGGTAGTCGAAACAAAACAAGTATCACCGGGTACATTCCTGATAATAACATCAATCGCTTCCTCCCGGCTCATAGAAGCAGATACAATCTCATTCGATTTCAAGGTATATGAATCGAATGTTCCTTTACGAATAACAACGGCATACGGTGCATTGCTTTCCCGTATACGGCTGTAAGCACCAGCAATTTGCTGTGCTGCGTAATTTTCATCGGTATCTAACACGCAATACGGAATTTCCATTGCATCAAGCAAAGCACACGTTACCCTGCCTTGCTTTATATGTTGCGGTTCATCATGTACATTCGGCTCACCCCGCCAGCCGATTAGCAGCAGCAAGGGAACCGAATACACTTCTTTATCAGCAAGTGAAAGCAGCGGATTCACTGTATTTCCAAGTCCGGAATTTTGCATATATACAAGCGGGATATGTCCCGTTGCAAAATAATGTCCGGCTGCAAGTCCAACCGCACATCCTTCATTAGCAGCAATAATATGATTTTTACTTCCAGCCGTATCAGTAAGATACGCACAAAAATTTTTCAAAAGTGAATCCGGCACACCGGTAAAAAAATCGGTTCCGTTTTTCTGTAATAAGGTATAAAAGAATTCAGGACGTATCATTTACTTTGTCCCCGGAATAAGCTCTAAGATTTGCTTAATAGAAAGGCACATATCATTTACCTCCAAAGAACGCTCGGCTTCCAAAATAGTTTGAGCAGCCTTGTACATCGCAGGATATGAAGCACGGAGCATGTGATTTGCATAAATAATAACATTTGCTCCCCATGCAGCCAGCTCCTTTTCAGTAAATTGATTATACGTTGTAGGAACAAGCACAATCGGGACTTTCTCATACTCTTTTCTAAATAGTTGACAAAACTCTTTGATATCCTGTCCATCTTTTTCTTTACTATGTATCATCACACCGTCTGCACCAGCCTTGACATACGCAAAAGCACGCTGTAATGCTTCATCAACCGTACCGCCTGCAATCAAAGATTCAAGACGGGCAATAATCATAAAATCAGCGGTAACCTGTGCTTTTTTTCCCTCTGCAATCTTATGACAAAAATCTTCAACACAAGCAAGTTCCTGTTTTGCTTCCGTACCGAAAAGGCTATTTTTTTTCAACCCAACTTTATCTTCTATTATAACAGCAGAAATACCATTCCGCTCAAGGGTACGGACTGTAAACACAAAATGCTCGGGCTTCCCGCCGGTATCGCCGTCATAAATAATCGGTTTTGTTGTACACTCAAGAATATCGGTTAAACTCTGTAAACGGGTGGTAAGATCAACAGCCTCGATATCAGGTTTTCCCTTACTTGTTGAATCTGTTAAACTTGAAGACCACATTCCATCATACCGATGAATACCATCTTCTTTCTCTATAGCAAGATTTTCAATAATCAAACCTGAAAGCCCGGAATGTGCCTCCATAATACGCACTATCGGCTTTACTTCCAACAAACGGCGAAGCGTCTTCATTCTAATTTCAGGTGTTGTTCCAATCTGATGCATATTTGCTGCAAGTGCACTTGAATCAATACCTTGTGTATAAGGGATCTCAACAACTTCGCCGCCCCATCCGCTCATTGCAGTAATAACATCATCACGGATTTTACTCAACGCACCGTTTTTCCAATCATCGCCATGGATCATCACATCAGGTTTAATTTTAAGAAGATTAGGTACATACGACCACTCTTCCTGAGGGACAACCTCACTTACACCTTTGATATTTTCTACAACCTGTTTACGCTGCTGATAGGTAAGATACGGCAACCGTTTATGAGAAACAATAGCACTATCAGTTAGCAAACCAACAATCAACCGGCCGTACTTTGCCCCCTCTGTAATTATGTTAATAATTCCGGGATGGATAATATCACCGGTAAGACCTAAATACACTATTTTTTGCATACATATATCCTTACATCTCTATTTTACTGCGTACAGTGCTGCACACACGGCAATTCAAGCAGCAACACGCCCGCACGATCGATATGTTCTTTCAAAGCTTATTCCATCAAACTCCATTTTGTCTTTCAGCGTTTTCCATGCAAGCTCAAAAGTGTATTCAAACCGCTGTTTCCCGCGGATTTCACTGATCATTTCCATTGGATAACTCACATGTACATCAAGAAAAAGAAAGGCAAGAACAACTGCATTTTATACAGTCTCAGATAGACGCTCATCAGTTTTACCGTAAACGTATTTAAATACACCTCACCCGTATAGGCGTTATCAATAATTTTAAATAAATATATAACAGGCAATGATTTACAGGCTGCCGAAACAAGCTCTGCTGCACATATACCACTGTATGGACTTAGGAAACCGTATTAAAGTTATTCTATTCAATTCCATAAGCATAACCGTTTAATTATATATCGGTTCAAAAAGAAAAACAAGTATCCTCAAAATTTATATTTATACCATGCTGGGGTACTACTATGCCTATACATTGCTATTTTTCTATACTTATTCCCGTGTATCAATTTTAGGGATTTCGCATTTAAATTATAAAGTCATAGCCTATAATGACTTATGTGTTTCATGTTTCTTATTGTATTTTATAACAAGTTATTATTATGCAATGACTTAGGCGGTTCTAATGCGGTATCCCTTACCTCTAGGCTTTCTAACCTGTTTTTGCTATAATATATCTGTTCGGAACTTAAGTTTCAGAACAGGTTACCTTAAAATGCGATGTTCTAAATCGTGTTATTTACACGATTTAGAACTCGCCGGTCTGTTCGGAAACACAGTTATCGAACAGGTCTAATTATCAGCATAGAAAAGGAAATTGCCATGAGGGTTATTATCAAAGATAATTATGATGCATGCACAAAATGGGCAGCAGAGTATATTTGTGCAAAGATTACTGATTTCCAACCTACCGAAGAAAAACCGTTTGTGTTGGGCTTACCAACTGGTTCTACTCCGCTCGGTGTATACGAAGAACTTATACGGATGTATCAAGCAGGAAAAATTTCATTCAAATATGTGGTTACCTTTAATATGGATGAATATGTAGGCTTACCGCCCGAACATCCTCAAAGCTATCATTATTTTATGCACGATAATTTTTTTTCACATATAGATATTAATCCTACAAATATTCACATTTTAGATGGTATGGCAAACGATATTGAAAAAGAATGCCGTAAATATGAAGAAATAATTGCAAAATTTGGAAAAATTCATCTTTTTCTGGGTGGTGTCGGAGCGGACGGGCATATTGCCTTTAATGAACCGGGGTCATCACTGCAATCCCGCACTCGTGTTAAAACGCTCACACACGATACTATCACTATGAATGCACGTTTTTTTGAAGGCGATACCGCTAGTGTTCCAAAACAAGCACTGACAGTTGGTATCGGTACTATTACTGATGCGGAAGAAGTGATGATTCTTGCGACAGGATATAATAAAGCCCGTGCAGTACGCCATGCAATTGAAGGAAGTATAAATCATATTTGGACTATTTCCGCATTACAGATGCATCCCCATGCAATTATTGTCTGTGATGAACCGGCAACAGATGAGCTGCGTGTGGGGACTGTCCGATATTTTAAAAATATAGAACTGGCGTAACGTATGAAAAAACCTGTAAAATTTCAAATTGTTTCATTTTTTATCTTGCTGGCTCTTCTTCTCGCAGCGGTTTGTAGATTATTTTTACCCTACAGCAGTGTGTTATTGTGGGCTGTAATTTTATACACATGGTCTAATCCTTGGTATGAGTTTTGCATACGGAAAATAAATGCAGAATCCCGTTGGTTTCATGTAAAACAGCGGATTATTGCCGGTATTATGTCAATAGGAATGGTAATATTTGTTGCGGGGATATTATTTTTTTTCATATTAAAACTTATTGGGCAAGGGCAAGTTCTTGTTGGTAAAATACTTGATTTTTTTTCCACACATCCGGAATTGCTTGTTTTTGAAAAAGATTCTCATCTAAATGAGCTTACCTTAAAAATTTCACTCGGAACTATTGATTTATCCGAGTTCAATATGAAAAAAGAGATTATTGCATTTTTATCGCAATATACAAATAATATTGTAAAATATGCAACAAATCTCGCAAAAAATATCGGGAATTTTATTATATCGCTTATTTTTATCTCCTTTGCACTCTACTTTTTCTATATTGACGGCAAACAGCTTGCCCGTTTATTTGTGTCGGCTATTCCGATTAGAGAAAAAGAAGGGATGCAGCTGATGAATAAGTTTAAAGATACCATTACAAACCTATTTAAAGGGTATTTTTTAGTATCGCTTTGCCAATTTGCAGCAGCATTTGCTGTATTTTTCATTTTTGGAGTTGAAAATACCTTACTGCTTTCATTTTTAACATTTTTTAGTTCATTTTTGCCGCTGCTCGGCTGTGCTCTTGTATGGCTGCCGGTAGGTATTGAACTTTGCTTTACTGCCGGTGTTATGAAAGGCATATTATTTCTTCTTGCGGCAGGAGTATTTATCAGTTCGATTGACAATATCCTCCGCCCGATGTTTTTGCAAAACAGGATCCAAATTCATCCGCTGGTTATATTTTTCTCAATTCTTGGCGGTGTGCAAGTTTTTAAGTTTGACGGTATTGTACTCGGACCACTGTTTGTAATCTTATTATTTACTGTGATTGATATGGCTCAAACAGCTGATAGTGCAGAATATGCGCCCTTGCAAAGCGAAGAACAATAAATGCCGTGTATTGATTCAAAGACAATATCTAATCGGCGAATTGTGCGTGTTCATCCGCTTATTTCGCCTGAAGAAATGATAAAAAAAATTCCGCTTTCAGAGGCAGCCCGTACAACAGTTGCAACAGGCAGAATGGAGATTGAGCATATCTTAAGCGGAAAAGACTGCCGTTTTTTGGTAATAGCCGGACCGTGTTCAATCCATGATCCAGTATCTGCACTCGATTATGCACAGAGGCTTTGTGCATTGCGGAAAAAATACGCTGATATATTTTGCATTATTATGCGGGTATATTTTGAAAAGCCGCGTACCAATTTAGGCTGGCGGGGACTCATTGTAGAACCCGGTCTTGACGGTATCATTAACATTGGCGGCGGATTGGAAACAGCCCGCTCGCTGTTAGTACGCATCACAGAAATGGGAATGCCCGCCGCTTCAGAAATCCTCGATCCAATTATTCCACAGTACACTGCGGATCTTATCAGCTGGGCATCAATAGGTGCACGGTCTGCTGAAAGTCAGATACACCGAGAAATTGCATCAGGACTTTCTATGCCTGTTGGTTTTAAAAATCCTACAAATGGTGATATTGATGTTGCAGTAAATGCGATTGTGTCAGCACGGGAACCTCATGCCTTTTTGGGTATTATGCACAATGGTCTTTCCGCAGTAATGCATACTTCGGGTAATGAGTATGCACACCTTGTATTACGCGGCGGGCTGCACAGGTCAAACTATGATGAAAACACAATTGCACAAAGCATAGCTGCACTGCAACAGCATGGTATTAAACCGGCACTATTAATAGATTGCTCTCACGGAAATTCACAAAAAGACCCGCAACGGCAGAGTGAAGTGTTTAAGACTGTCTTGAATATGCGGCATAATATTCTTACACCGATCAATGCTGTGTGCGGATGTATGCTTGAAAGTTTTATCCACGCAGGAGCAGTAACTGTTGCACAGGGAAAACTACCGCAATCCTATGGAATTTCCGTTACAGATCCCTGTATGAGCTGGGAAATGACTGAACAGCTCCTATCTGATGCCGCTGCAACTGTCCGCACTGCGAGATAATTGCTGCATTCCCTTATATTCGCATCCGTACCTTTTTACCAATTCCGGGAAAATTTTTCAATTTTAGCTGCTTATCAGGTGCCGTCAACAAGGAACCTTCAAAGGTTCCATAAATAGTTTTATAGTCTGTCCTGCAAATTACTGCACTTAATTTTCTACTGGAAATAGCAATCGGTGTAAATACTAAATCTACCATATTTTCTGTATCTTGAACAACCCACTTGCTTGCTGAGCCGAATGGACGGGTAATCCGTACCGGCGGCAGCGGTATTCTCATACTGCCATAAAAAAGAATATTGTCATTATGAGTATAACTATCCGGTGCAACGGAATCACTCACTTGAAAACAAATTAATAGTGAATCAACATACCCAAGCCCAACAAGAACCGCTCGTTTTGTTCGGAATGCCGTATACGTTTTACGGAAATTTAAAAATCCTGCAGCACTATCCTTGTATAACTGAATATCATAATTATGTCCAAGACTTATCCACCCATATACTTGAAAAGTATGGGTATAAGAAGCTTGGCACCGCTTATTCACAAAATAAGGAACTACAGCGGAGTAGTCAGTACATTGGCTGCTTGTTGCATCAAAATCCAACCGTCCCTCACAGGCAGGACGATCATTAGAAGCTAAAAAATCAAAATCAGCATGCAGCATACCTTTAGATAAGCGGGAAAAAACCCGGACATATCGCTTGCGTACCCGGCATGCAGCCACACAATATCCTAAATACTGCGGTAAATGCATAAACCCAGCCGGTAAAAACCGGCGGTAGGCTAATTGTCTATTAGTTTGTCTATCCCAAATAGTTGTTTCCATAAATGAAAAATAACCGCCGTAAAAAAACTCAATTTCTCCGATAACACTTTCATCACAAAATAAGAGCCGCAGAGAATCCGTTACACGCAAATCTGTTAAAAAAGAGGGAATAGGTAAACTGCCGAACGGACGTTTTACCCCTTTAATGTCAAATGTCCGGAACATTCCTGCGTATGAACCAAACAGCGGCTGTGCATTTTCTACCGGTTTCCGCGGAGCAGGTAGTATCTTCCGTGTATACGGTAAGGGAGGTATATTCATATAGTGCAAACCTTATTTTTCTTTTTACTTTTTATAATATCGGTTTTTCTTGCAAAGACAAAAAGAGTGCTGCAACTAAAATTACAAACTATTACCGCGGTATTAACATTTTTATGTAATATATCAACGATTTATACACAAATTAGCAACTAATCATAAACTTATCCACAAGTTATTCAATTAAAAAATTAAAATTATGGCAGCTTTTTATACATAAAATATACGCGAATATCTTTTTATTTTAATTTTTTAAAAAATAAAAACTGAAAAAGCATATATATCAAAAGACTTACGCGTTCTTAAAAAAGAAAAATACCCAAATATTTAAAACTGGAAAGAAAAATAAAAAAGCCGTGAACAAACTATTCATAAGTTATCCACAGCTTTTACTATTGATGGTTCTATGGTATAGACTAGCCCAACGCAACCTGTGCATTTGTATCAACAGATAAGATAGTTTTACATTCTGAACACCGGAAACGGCCGGCACGAGGGGCTTTGAGTTTTTTTGCGCAAATAGGACAAGAAAATATCTTAGGAAATACATTTATTTGTGTTTCAACGGTTCCTTGATTTTTAAAAAAATCTATAGATGCATCAAGAGAATCATGAATATTAAAAAAGTTCGCAAAGCCTAATAGCTGAAATACCTCATATACTTTCGGCTGCAAACTTAGTAAAACAATATCACCATTTTTAGGTTTTACTGCTTTTAAAAAAGCAGTAAATGAGCCTATTCCTGTCGATGAAACATAATCTAAGTTTGCACAATTAAAAATAATTTGAATATAACCGGAATCAATTAATGTAGAAATTCGTTTTTGAAAAAATGTTGAGTTATAGGTATCAACATATCCCGATAAAAAAATAACAATACACTTTTCAAGATTATCAACCTTTTGTAATTGAATCTTGAGGCTTTTGTCTTTTTCGTTATCAAAACTTTGAATTATTTCTGCATCATTCATACAATAATCCTTCTGAAAGTATTTTGGTATACGCTATTCACAAAAATTTATCATTTCTGTGAAAAAGAACTCCAGCCGCTATCGACCGGCATAATAACTCCATTGTACACACTGTCTTTTAAAAGAAAAAGTGCAGCAGATACAACTGTATCCATTGATAATAACTGCCCATTAGGATTTTTTGCCGCCCATCCGATGCGTTGTTCTTGTGTTAAAAGCGGCGTATCTATAAAACCCGGACAAATTGCGTTCGCAGTAATACCATACTTTGCATACATCATACTGATAGAGCGAACTAATGATGTTACACCTATTTTTGCAGCCCCGTATACAGCATTTGTTTTAAAACCGCGTAAAATATGTGTTTCGGTACCACCGAATAATAGTATTCGTCCCCAATGCTGCTTCATCATATTCGGTAATACAGTGGAAATCAATATTCCGGGCAATGTTAAATTTGCATAGACTATTCTTTCCCAGTCATCTCTTGTTGCTGTATCTAATGGACATTGCAAAAATGGACCATATACAATACATAAAACATCTGCTGCTATAACTTCGTTACAGAGCAAATCAATACTGCTCATATCACACAAATCAATCAAAATACCGTTTGCATTTGGGAGTGTGCAAAAATCAAGAAAATCACTACTTTTATGTTTACCATAAATTGTTACAAATGCATCTTCCTCCAAGCATTTTTTTGCTAAAGCAAAGCCAATTCCGCTTGAACCGCCGATAATGAAAACTCTTTTCTGTCTTAAAGGATTTTCCATATAGTCAATCTACAATTTTACACAACTCTTTTCATAATTATAAGCAGCCGCCTCTATCCAATGTATGTTATACAAGTATTATACTCGAAAGCTCTTGACATAACAAGCACTTTTTACAAAATAAAAAGCTATGCTTCCTATAACAATTATTCTTTGCCGTCCTGAAATCAGTAAAAATATCGGTTCAGTATGCCGGGCAATGGCAAATAATGACTGTAGCGATTTACGGATTGTCGGTAATAAAGAAGATTATGATGAAGACGAAATTCTACGCTTGGCAATTCATGCACAATCCATTTGGCATACTGCCCGTTTTTTTCCGCCATCTACTGACGGACTACGGCAAGCACTTGCTGACTGTAGTATTGTTGCCGGTACAACCCGCCGTATGGGCGAAAAAAGAAAATCATGGGGAATGACGCCGGAAGAATTTTCCGAATTTGCTTTTTCTGCACAAGGTCTTACCGGCATTTTATTCGGCAACGAACGTACCGGATTGACGGACGAAGAACTTAATGCATGCTCACTAGCCGTTAATATCCCTTCGTCACAAACATTTCCATCATTAAACCTTTCTCATGCAGTTCAAATAGTTTGTTATAGCTTATTTAGACAGTATAGCCCGCGAAAATACGGATATGAACGAATCCCGTACACAGATATTACTCATCTTGCACAACACATTAATGCATACTTGTACCGGATTGGATTGTTTCATCACGGAGGACGGCAAGAAAACATTCAATTTTTACAAGATATTTTTGCCCGTACCGGTCTATCAAAGAATGAAGCCCGTATTCTTGAAAATTTATTCAAAAAGGTATGCTATATCAAATGTCAAGATAGTGAGAAAACACAATAGGTGAATCTTTTGCATACGGGATAGCTCTATCAAGACAATTCAGCAATTCCCGGACATTACCCGGCCATGAATACGCGGATAAGAGTTCTATTGCATCTTCTGAAAGCTTTTTATTAACCTTTTTAAGATAGTTATTTGCTATCACCGGTATATCATTTTTATGTGCCCGTAAAGGCGGAAGTGAAATTCTTAACACATCTAACCGATAATATAAATCCTTTCTAAATTCCCCTTGTGTAATAAGATCCGGTAAATACTCATTTGTAGCACAAATCAGACGGAAATTAGAAGATAATATTTCCGAACCGCCCACTTGGTAAAATTCGTTAGTTTCCAACACCCTCAAAAGTTTACTTTGCAGCGTAAGAGACATATTTTCAATTTCATCTAAAAAGAGAGTACCTTTATCTGCTTTAGAAAACACTCCTTGATGATTAGCTGCACCTGTAAAGGCTCCTTTGCAGCAGCCGAATAACAAACTTTCGGCAATACTTTCAGGAATACAGCTAACATTTATAGGAATATATTGACCTTTATTATAAGCAGAATACTGATGAATAAGCGATGCAACAATTTCTTTTCCTGTACCGCTTTCGCCATAAATTAATACCGGTTGTTTTTGCCGGGATATTTCTATAATTAAATTTCTTACTTCTTGAATAACAACACTTTCGCCTTGCAGATGCTCATTAAGCAAATCGTATTTATCTGCGATGCACGTATGACTGCAATAACCTCCGGAAGACTGCCGTTTTGCAAGCAAAATATTTATTTTTTCATAAAGATAAGAAAAATGATACGGAATAGCAAAACAGGCATCAATTTTCAACGTAGCAGCAGCTTTCCGCTCTACAAAACTGCAATGCTGCCGAGAAAATAAGAAAAGAGGCAGCTTAGGATAATCAGTATAAATAGCCTTAATTATCTGTGGAGGAAACCAACCGGGAGCGTCAAAATCAAATAATAAAAAATCATATTTGTTTTTAGCTAAAAGCGGTAAAATTTCTCCATTATTATATATACTTTTAATTTTCCATACTTTTTTGGCAACAACTGCCAATTCTTCGGCATCCTGCTTAAATGCTGCAAGAAATAAAACAGTTTTCATCTAGTCCTAATTATTGCGGAAGAGGCAGGAATCGAACCTGCCATTACATAATATGCAACCTACGGTTTTGAAGACCGCGGAGACCACCAGATCCCATCAACTTCCAGTTGTTATAATAAATATAATGCTCACTTAAACATAAAAGCTCTTTTTATTATAAAATGAAATATAGTATTATGCAACTCGAAAATATGCAAAATATTCCGCAAGAGTTATCGCCCCAGCAGACTAAACCTATTTGATAACTATGTTTTCAAATAGACCGGCATATAAGCCACCGCCTGTATCGCATATTAAGCTGCCCAGTTGAAAAACCGGAGTTTTCCAACTGAGTTATGATGAAAAAATCATGTTTTATCCCCAATACAGTTTGAGTATTGGAGCAATTACCAATGATACCATTGACATTAATTTTATTAATATGTTAATTGCAGGACCTGCAGTATCCTTAAAAGGATCTCCAACAGTATCGCCAACTACAGCAGCTTTATGTGCATCAGATCCTTTACCGTTTTTACCGCCGGCTTCAATCATTTTTTTTGCATTATCCCATGCTCCGCCCGAGTTTGCCATAAAAATAGCAAGCACTACACCAGAACCGGTAACGCCGGTTAAAACACCTATCAACATTGCCGATCCGCCGATAAAACCTACTGCAATAGGAGTAATAATGGCAACTAATCCGGGAATGAGCATTTCACGCAAGGCTGCTTTTGTACTAATGTCAATACACCGTTTATAGTCCGGCTGCTCGGTATTATTTAAAATACCGGGACGGGATTTGAACTGTCCCCGTACTTCTTCAATCATTGCATACGCCGCTTTGCCGACTGCGGACATTGCAAGTGCAGAAAATAAAAAAGGAATTGCAACGCCAAGCAAAATACCGGTTAATACAGGAATATCAGTAATGTCAACAGATGATACCCCTGCTTGTTCTTTAAAAGAAGTAAAAAGAATAATGGAGGTAAGAGCAGCAGAGCCGATTGCAAATCCTTTGCCGATTGCTGCTGTTGTATTACCGACAGCATCGAGGCTATCGGTAATTTCCCGGACTGAATGCGGAAAATGAACCATCTGTGCGAGACCGCCTGCATTGTCAGCAATAGGTCCGTATGCATCGACTGCTAATTGAATGCCGAGTGTTACTAACATACCGACAGCAGCAATTCCAATACCGTATAAACCTGCAAGAGTATAACTACCCCATATTGCAGCACCTATCAGTAAAATCGTAGGGAAAGCACTCCGCATTCCTACCCCTATTCCGGTAATAATAGTTGTAGCAGAACCTGTTTCACAAGAATTCATTATTGAAATAACAGGAGCTTTTCCCGTACCTGTATAGAATTCAGTTAATATGCCTATTAAAACACCGGCTGCAAGTCCTATAATAGTTGCACCAAATATGTGGTACATACCAGCACCGTTATTAAATACCTCAGTATTGATAAATACTTTTAAAATAAGAAAAAGAAATAAAATTGCAAGCAAAGCTGCTGAAAATGTACCGGCATTCAATGCTTTTTGAGGATCACTACCCGGTTTTGCACGCACAAACAATGTGCCAAGCAAAGAAGCTCCTACTCCAGCTACTGCAATAAGCAGCGGAAGCATCATCAATTTTAATTGCAGCTCATGCGAAGCAGAAACGGTTAATCCAAGAATCATAGCTCCAACTAAAGACCCAACAAATGATTCAAATAAGTCTGCCCCCATACCGGCAACATCGCCAACATTGTCGCCGACATTATCAGCAATAACAGCGGGATTACGAGGATCATCTTCGGGAATATTTGCTTCAACTTTTCCTACGAGATCAGCACCGACATCTGCTGCTTTGGTAAAAATACCGCCGCCCACACGTGAAAATAAAGCTACCGAAGATGCCCCAAGAGAAAAGGCGGTAGCAAGCGGTAAAATGATGTGATAGAATGTATCAACTTCTGAACCGAAATAGAGAACCGATGCAAATATAACGGCAAAAAGACCCAATAAAGCAAGACCGGAAACACTCATACCCATAACAGTACCGCCTGAAAACGCTACTTTTAAAGCATCGGTTAATCCGCCTTTATGTGCTGCTTGTGCTGTCCGTGCATTTGCTGCTGTTGCAACTTTCATACCAATAGAGCCGGCTAATAACGAAGCACCTGCTCCTAGTATAAATGTAAGGGCCTGCAATTTTAAGGCACCTTGATTTGCAATTGCAAGAAATAGTGCAATAATCACAATGAACGGAATAAGAACCTTATACTCCCGATTCAAAAATGCCATAGCCCCTTCGGAAATATAACCGCTAATCCGTAATAAATCAGGATTGTCAGGGGTCAAGCGGTATATCCACCGTGTTTTAAGGAATGCATACAGCAATGCTGCCAAGCTTCCTGCCAGCACAAGATACAAAATAAGTGTAATGTGCATACTCATACTCCTTAATAAAAGAGTTCTAAAAAAAAGGTTGTTTTAGAACTTGTTTATTTTTAATACTGCATTTAATTGATATCAGCCTGTAGTATTTTACAAGCAGATTTATTAGATTTTAATCTATGGTTTCTGTTTTTGCAAGAAATAGTTGACTCCTTCGTGTGCTTCTAAACCTATCCGGCATCACAATTATCGGACAACTTTCATACTTTTATCAATTATTTTATACTACTTGACTAGCTGGAGTAGTTTTAGTATGCTCTACTCCATCGGATAGAATAGTGTATTACTGTACTGCAGGCGGGCAGCTGGGAAGTTATTGCAGAATAGTCCGCTGCACAGAAACAAGGAGTCATCGATGAAAAAGCATATTGTAGGAGTGCTGCTCGTTCTATTATACTGCGGAACAGCCGGCGGAAGAGGCAATGCACCATTGCTCTTTTGCAGCGGCAGCCGTGAATTCAGCCGCAGTTCTGCGGGATTTTCTGACACCTGCTATAATGCACAATGGTTAGATACCGTTATCAGCGGAGAAGTTCCGCTCGATGTGCTGCCGGAAAATATCGCCATACAGAACTACAACGCGGATTTGATTGTCCGCACTGATCCGGCATCAACAATACTGCGATATACCATAAAAGGCTTACCCGATACTGCAGTGACCATACAGAAAACTGTTGGTACCCTATCTATTGTTGAACAGGAAATCCGTCCGCGAAACCGGCAAACCGGTAAACAGCATGACCGTGTTATTGCTAGTATTGAAGTAATTATTCCTGCTTCGGCAGCATTACAGACAGTTTCTATAAAATCATGTATCGGAAGTACAGAACTTACACTGCTATCAAGTGATACTTTGACGGTAGAAGCAGATGTGAACCAAATAACTGCTCATGACGTACATTGCAAACACCTCAACATTACCGCCAGCACCGCTCCTATCAAACTAAAAAAAATAGTATGTAGTACCTGTAACATCAGTACGGTTACTGGAGATACCGTTATAGAAAACATTATTGCAACAATTGCTGCATTTTTTGAGGCATCTACCGGCGGTATCAGGATTAGAAACGGACAACTGAACAACCCTTCGATTTCTGCCGGCGGCAGTTTTGAGTTTACCGGTTCTTGTAGAGGCGATATCCGGTTGAGCAGCAGAACGGGTAAAACAGATATGGACTTACAGCATTCAGAAGCGATAGGGAAGTTCGAAATAGTCTGCTCAACCGGTGATCTATGCTTGAAGCATTTTAAAGCTGATACCTTGATGCTCAACCTTTCTACCGGTAATACACAGCTAGAGAACGCTGCTGTTATCAGCTCTGTCCGCATTGCGGCAAGTACCGGTTCAGTCGATTGTGATATGTGTACACTGCATAATGCCAAGATTACATTAGGCACCGGTTCTTTTTATTTTTCAGGTCTTTTAACCGGCATAACCCGCCTAAGCCGCTCAACCGGTTCAATCAATCTGAATATTCATGCACCGGAGGATTCATACCGTGTATTTTTTAATAGCACAGATAACGAGTGCAGCACACATGGCGGAGTAGAAAACATCGTTATTAATGGACAATCCCCTCTTATTACCGGAAATAAAAACGCCGAACACACCGTACACATACAAGGAGGAACCGGCAACTGTGCTATCCGCTTTTTAGAAGAAAATACGGATAAAAGGAGATAGGAAAATGCAGCTTTTTAAAATAGTTGATAAAAAAAAGATGTTTTATACCGTTTTGCGGATATGTACTGCGGCGGTTCTTACTGCGCAAACAGCCCCGGATGCCGGACTATATCAAGAACTCTTGCAGTACCGGCTCCAGAATGACAGTACCTACCGGCAGCTGCACTTGCAAAGCAGTATTGCAGCACACGAGGCTGAAAAAACAAGGCTGGAATCCCATGCCGTGCTTGAGATAGGAAGCGGTGATACACTGATTGGACTTAATGCCGATCCGAAAAAAGCATCATTTAAAACCGCACCGTATGCAGGAGTCCTGCTGCCTTCTTATAATAATACCGGCATACGGGTATCGGTACCATATTCGCAAACACCGCAGTCTTTTACTAATCCGATAAGCGGCACACGGGAAACAGCACAGCTGCAAAATTCCGGTGCCGGTATTACTATTTCAACTGATATTTACTCAAAAAATGCTGCTGCACAGCACTTCCGCCGCAATCAAGCAGACTATACAGCACTACAAGCACAACAAAAAGAACAACAAGGAGCCGCACTTGCAGAAAAACAGTTTGTAACCGATGTGCAGCAGCTCTTTGATTCCTACAGAGCCGTGTTGGATAAAGACCTGCGGGAAGTACAAGCAGAAATACGATTTCAGCAAACGGCAGAACAAGGCTATGCGAAAGAATCCGCTAAAATGCGGACAGCAAATCTTGAACTGCTCAATGCAAAACGAGAAAAACAGGAAGCTGCTTTTGTTTTTTCTTCAACAGTACAGCTATTCTTGGAAAGCTGCGGTAAGCAAGACACCATAAGCGACATTCCTGCTTTTTTAACAGTGTTAGCAGATTCCATACCGGTACGCCAACCGGTAGATATAGCACAGTTTCCCGCCGCATCATACCGGGAACTCAGGGAAGCGGAACACACCGCTTCGGAACAAGAAGTAAAACGCAGTATTGATCTTTCCCCGTTTTCAGTTGGAGCGGAAGCAGGCTACCGGCTTAATCAGCAGAAAATAACCGCCGGTACTTACTCACAAAGAGAGCAAATACATACAGTTTCTGCCGGTTTAAATATGAAGTTCCCCGGCGGTAAAGCGTATACCGGTGTTGATATACCGCTTGCCAATCCCCATGAATCAACAATAAAAATCGGCTGCAGCTGGAATCCGCTCTTTTTATACTATCGAAAATTAGAAATAAAAAATGCTGCACTCGCACAGAATATTGAACAGCTCCGTATTGAAGATGCTAAAAAAGCATACCGTCAAAAACTGCAAACAGCAAAAATAACCGAAAGCCGCATTGCATGGCAGCAAGAAGCAACCGCAAACGAAATAGCTATTTACCGGCAAAATGCCGAAGACCATGAAAACTGGTTCCGCAAGGGAATTATCACCGAATTTGAACGCCTGCAAGCTGCTCTTGAATACAAAAAAGCACTCATACGGCACGCAAAAGCAAAAACAGCAGTTATCATTTTTAATATTGATACAGAACTGCTTTTTGTTAGTAGGTAATTTTTAAAGAGGAATGGGAAATGAGAGGAGAAAAAGTAATTGATTTATTGTTTACCAAGTATCTAAAAGCAGTCATTAGCTATGAGGGCGTAACACGGATTGAAACATATCCCTACCCGAAAGCGGCCATTAGGGAAGCTGTATATAATGCAATCGTGCATAAAAATTATGCAGCACAAATTCCCATTCAAATCGGAGTATACCGCGATAAACTCTACATTTCTAATGACTGTATGTTGCCTGCAGGCTGGACGGTTGAAACGCTCATGCACAAACATCGTTCTAAACCGTTTAATCCTACTATTGCAAATGGATTTTTTAGAGCGGGTCTAATTGAAACGTGGGGACGCGGAATTGAAAAAATTTGTGAGGCATGTAGGGAGTATCATAATCCGCTACCGGAATATACCGTATATCCGGAAGAGATCACTGTGATGTTTAAATGCCGTGAATGGGAAAATACTACCATAATGCATGAAGCAACATACAATAGAGAATATGAATATCGGCACAATACCGACACGAATACCGACACGAATACCGACATCCTTGATAACAAAGCAATAACTAATAAGGTATTGGAATTCTTACAATCTGATCCGGAAGCGACACAAAAAGAAATCAGCCGGAAGCTAGGAATTACCAGCCGTACCGTAGAGCGGGCTATTTCCGTATTAAAAAAAGAACACCGTATTAAACGGAGTGGGAATAACAGATCCGGCTTTTGGATAATTATAGATGAGAAAAATATTGGAGCTGGAGACCATAAAGCCGCCCATAGTATTAAAAATTCTTCACAGAGGAAGTAGTAGGAAAGAGAAGGAGATTTTATGAACCATAATAAGACTCCGCTGACAGGAAAGCAGCGGAAAGCACGAAAAAAGAAGAGAACAGTGATTGTGGTTGTACTGGTTGCTGCAGCAACGGCCGGTTGGTTTTTCTTAAAACCAAAAGCACAATCCAGAGTAAGTTTACCGCCTTTAACCGTGAAAAAAGAAATAGAAAAAAATCAGATTGAAATTTCAGGCTATATTGAAGCAGCACAAACGCAGGTGTTAGAGGCTCCGGGTGAGGGATTTATAGAACGGGTTACTGTAAAAGAGGGCAGCCGTGTAACAAAAGGTATGCTTCTTTTTACTCTTGATACTGATGCACAAAGCTACAGCCTTGCAAGCCATGAGTTTGCAATGAAACAGGAGCGGATTAACGGAGCTTCGCAAAAACTCATGCTTATGGAACAGCAACGGAAGTTTTTGAAAAAACAGCTGGACGATCGGAAAATATACGCGAAGTTTAACGGTATTATTGCTGCATTAAAAATAACACCGGGACAATATGCCAAACCGAAAGATCAATTCGGAACGCTGATTGACCGCAGCTATTTAAAAGCCACAGTAGAAATTGCTGAAAGCGATGCATCAAAATTGGCAGCCGGACAAAAAGTGCAGCTTACCTTTCCCGCTGAACCAAAAATACCAGTAGAAGCAGAAGTTATTTCCTATCCTGCTATTGCACGGCGTACCGGAACAGGACGCACAGTTGTAGATACTGTGATTCGCGTGAACAATCCGCCGGAACAAATTTTGCCGGGTTATTCTTTTAATGGAACAATTATTATTGGTGAGGATACAGAGGTATTAATTGTTGAGCAGGATGCTATCCGTTATGACGAGGGAAAGCCGTTTGTGGATAAAATCAGCGGAGATCATACCGAAGCAATCGCGGTTACTGTAGAGCCGTACATACGCGGGTTTGTAAAAATAATTTCCGGCGTACAAGAGCATGATGAGTTAAAAAATCAAGCGGAACCGAAAACAAGGAGATAAGCATGGATAACCGTTTCATTGTATCATTAGACACGGTGGTCAAGACATTTTTTATGGGAGAAAATGAAGTCCATGCACTGTGCGGCGTGTCTTTTGACATACCCGAAGCAGCGTTTGTATCGCTTATGGGACCGTCCGGATCCGGTAAAACCACCTGCATGAATATGATTGGCTGTCTTGACCGTCCTACTTCCGGTGCCATTTATGTTGACGGTGAAAATACGGCAGAAATGAGCGAGCGTGATTTAGCTGAACTGCGGAATAAGACAATAGGGTTTGTGTTTCAGCAGTATTTTTTGCTGCCGACGCTCACTATTCTTGAAAATGTCATGCTGCCGCTCCGCTATCAGGGGGTGCCGATGCATGAACGCAAAAAGCGTGCCGCCGAAGAATTGGAAAAGGTAGGGTTAAGTCATCGGCTCAAGCACCGCCCGAACGAGCTTTCCGGCGGACAAAAACAACGCGCTGCCATTGCACGTGCGTTAGTAACCCGCCCCAAACTAATTTTAGCTGATGAGCCGACCGGTGCACTGGATTCTGAAACGGGGCAATCGGTGCTTGATTTATTTTTTGACATTAACCGGAAAGGAACAGCAGTTATCATTGTTACACACGATGCCGAAATAGGAGCAATGGCTCCGCGTTCTATCCGCTTAAAAGACGGGCAGATTATCGCTGATAGTGCAGCCGAATCAGCAGCTTGCAGGAGCAGCCCCGATGTTTGAAGATGCCCGTAACGCTATTCAAAATTTCCGTACCAATAAAATGAGGACGCTGCTGTCTTTGCTGGGTATTGTTATCGGGGTTGCTTCTGTCGTCATCACTATGAACTTAGCTAAATCCCTTGAAACAAGCATACAAGAGGTTTTTAAAGATTTTAGCACTGCAATGCTCACTATCCGCCCAAGTTCATGGGGAAACCGCAGTCTAATTTTTGATGCACACTATTGCGGAATGCTGAAAAAACATATTCCTGAAATTAAACACACTTTTTTAATAAGTTCCATGAATGCAAAGCCCATGAGAGGCAGACTGGATGCCGGTATGAAAGAATGCTTCGGCATTGACTACGGGTACATAGAAGCAAACAAATGGGAGCTTGAATACGGAGAATCTTTTACACTAACAGACTTTATAAGAGGCGGACAGGCAGCTGTTATTGGAGAAGAAATAGCAAAAGGATTGTTTCCCGAAGGCAATGCAGCCGGAAAAAAAATAACCCTTTCTATTGATAACGGCAGCAATTCTCCGCCGCTTATGTTTTCGTTCACTATCCGCGGCGTACTTAAAAAAAAGCACACCGGCTTCGGAAGAATGGAGCGGTACGTTCTTTTACCGCGAATGTTCATGGTTCAAAAACTCGGTATGCAAGATACCGGTTTTTCCGTTGAAGCAGAACTTTATGACGGGGTAGACGATGTGGAATCAGTAGAACACCGTATTACCGCTCTTTCTGATGAGCTTGCAAAAACATCCAATGCCGTACGCATTTTTTCTATGAAAAGTGAACAGCAGCGGAACAAAAGTACCCTGCTCATGATTACACTCGTCCTCTCCGGTATCGCAGGGCTTTCTCTTCTCATCGGCGGCATTGGTATTATGAACATCATGCTTGTTACCGTTGCCGAACGCCGGCAGGAAATCGGGATTCGCAAAGCAATCGGTGCACCGCAACGGGCTATTCTTTCTCAATTTTTAGCAGAATCCGCCATTATCAGCATAATTGGCGGATGTATTGGGATTGCGTTCGGCGGAGCAGTGAGTATTGTGCTGGTAAAGGCGGCACTAACTGCAATCAGCGGCAGCGATTTACAGGTTATTTTTACCTTTGACACACAAGGAGCAGGGATTGCTTTTTTGCTTTCTTCTGCCGCCGGTATCTTTTTCGGACTTTACCCCGCGTGGCAGGCAAGCCGGCTTGATCCCGTTAAAGCCCTTGAGGAGTGATATATGCTGGAAGATTTTATCAATGCATTTGCTCATTTCCGCAATCAAAAACTCAGAACAGTTCTATCGCTGCTTGGCATCGCGATAGGTGTTACCGTTGTTATTATCATCAGCAATATGGGCAGCTCGCTACAAGTAACAATGGTTAAAATGTTCGGCTTGGATTCTATGACCCTGATTACCGTATATCCGCGGTGGAATTTTGACAAACAAGAACTTGACTTTGAACTAACCGACCGCTACCGCGACGAACTGCAAGCAGCAGTACCGTTAGTAAAAAATGTCTTTTATGTTACCTTTTGGCGGGCAAGCCTCTCCCGTCATACCCTTTCTGCCCCTGCACAAGCACTGACCGGCATTGAGTACGGTTGGCTAGAAGCACACGGGTACGAACTTGCATACGGGGAGGGGTTCCGCCCTGATGATTTTGCACAGCATCGTCATAAGATTATTATTGGAGATGACGAAGCAAAGCAGTTGTTTCCTGACGGCAACCCAATCGGGCAGCGAATTACCGCAACCGTGCAGTATTATACCAATGGAATCACTCAATTTATACCATTTTCGTTTGAAGTATGCGGAGTGGTCAAACCAAAAAACAATGTTGTCGCCTTTTCTCAAGGCGGTACATTTTATATACCCCGTAGTTTTATTATTGAAGAAATGGGCGGTGCCCGTGATGCTGACGAAGCACAAGTAGAAATTTATCATGCTGACGATATTGATGCAGCAACCCAACAAATCGAATCTTTTACCGATGCATTTACACAAAAACCCCGCTCAGCATGGTTGTTCTCTCAAAAATCAATGCTTGACGAACTCAATACGATACTCGTAGTTGTCAGTGCTGTACTTACTGCTATCGCTGCCGTATCGCTTGCCGTCGGCGGCATTAACATTATGAACATCATGCTCGTTACCGTTACTGAACGGAAAAAAGAAATCGGCATCCGCAAGGCACTTGGAGCAAGCGAGGCGGTTATCCGTAACCAGTTTTTAGCAGAGTCTGCAACCCTTAGTTTACTAGGCGGAACAATCGGGGTAATGCTCGGCAGCAGTATCAGTCTTTTTCTGGTAGAAAATGTTTTTCAGCATGAGGAGTTTCAAATGGTATTTGCACAAAATATTCCGGGAACTATTGCTGCCTTTGCAGTGTCCATTACTATTGGTATCTTTTTCGGTTTTCATCCCGCAGTAAAAGCAGCCCGCCTCGATCCGGTGAAGGCATTGGAGTAGGAGCAACCGGATATTCCCGTACTGCCGCTTTTTCAACTCAAGCCGCGGGGACATTTGCCGCAGCTTGAGTTACAGCTTCAGATTATGAATGGTCAATAAACTGACGTAAGGCACTTATGCAATCGATAACAGTACCGGAATGCTCTAATAACCGTGAGTAGTATGTTTCTAATTCTGCTTTAGATAAATTATTAATCTGCTGGAATACTATTTTAACAATATCATGCAATTGCTCATGTTCTTTTAACAATTTTCTAAAGTCAGGGCGATTAACCAACTTTTCATTGTGCATCGCAGTTTTTTCAAGCCACTGCCCTAAATCGCATCGGGTATGATCTCCAAGAGATATACTATCTGCTCCGATTTTACCATCAATAAGTGCACGAACCTTTGTAACCCATGCAAGATGTTTTAATATAATAAGTCCATACGGTACACTTCTCTCTTCGGTTATAGATTTTCCCTCTTCTATATCAACACCTTTAATGGAAAAATCATCAATATGAATAGCACTATCAATAATACTGTTCATATTAAACAATGCACTGCTCATCAGATCGCTAATTTCATAGGAGTTTTTTTGCATAACCTGTAAATTATCTTTACCAGTTCCTACTTCTCCTGCAATTTGATTAATATGATCCATAGCGGTATCAGCACGGATATTCAAATCAGAGGCAGACTGAGGTACTTGCATAACGGCGTCACGCACAGAGGTACCGGTACCGGCAAGTCTATTCATTTCGCTTGAAATTTCTTCAAATGATCCGGTTGTTTCTTTAACAGAATTACCAATCCAATCCATTGCAGAACGGGTTTCATTAGCAGTATCACGTGCACTGCGTAATGCCTCAACCATATTTTTCAAAGTTTTTGAAGCATCAGCCGCATTCAAAGCAGTTGCTTCGGAAAGTTTCCGTATTTCGCCGGCAACAACAGCAAAGCCTAACCCTGCTTTTCCAGCATGTGCTGATTCAATGGCAGCATTCATAGCTAATAAGTTTGTTTGAGCACTTACATCATTAATTGCTGCAATAATATCCTTTACTGCATCAATGTTTTGATTTAATCCATCCATAACGGTTAACAGTTCTTTTACTTTGAATGTACCTTTTCCAACTGCATCAGTTAATTGTGAAGTAAGAGTCATTCTATCCGAAACAATTTGTGCAACACGGCTTACAGAATCTGTAATTTGCTCAACAGAAGAACTCGCATTATCAGCAGTATCTTCCAACGCAGCACTGCATTTATGAATTTCTTGTAACTGATCTTGTACTGATATGATAGAATTAAGCATCAACCGCATACTTTCACTAAAAGCTTCAAAACGCTGCTCTTGATCTAAATTCTTAAACAGAACTTTTGAAGCACCGCTAATGCGAGTTTTTAAATTCATTGCAATATTTTCAACTTCAGTCATGAGGGATTCAACTTCCTTTGTTGAAAAAACAATGCCGCTTTTTATCAACGGCTGCAACGAACCGCCGCTATCTTTACTGTTTTTCTTGCTTTGAAACATCTTATTTCTCCAAACGGTATAAGTATATCAAGAAGATACCATTAACGAGTGTACAATATCTAGCATGAAAATACAACTGAATAATAACATTCTGTCAATACACCCTGATACCGATAGCATCTTAAATTTTAATCCTACCGCGGAAACTCCGCATTAATGTCAATTTATCAGTATATTCCAAATCACCGCCAACAGGAAGCCCTGAGGCAAGCCGGGTAATTTCGACCGGTAGGGTACTTAATACTTTTTGAATATACAAGGCTGTGGTATCACCCTCTATTGTAGGATTTGTCGCCAAAATTACCTCTTTTACTTCTTTTGAGGTAATGCGTTCTATTAATTGTCCAATAGAAAGTTTATCAGGACCAACACCTTCAAGCGGAGCAATAACCCCGCCAAGGACATGGAATAGCCCGCGGTATTCACTTATTTGAGCAATAGTTTCAACATCTTGCGGTTGCTCTACTACGCAAATACAAGAAGAATCACGTGCAGGATCAGAACAAAAGATGCACTGCTGTTTATCGGTAAAAGCTCCGCATTCAGGACAAGGATGAATAGATTTATGCAGTGAATATAAGCTGTCTGCAAGCTGTTCTGCGTACATAGACGGCTGTTTTAAAAAATGATACGCAATGCGGGCTGCACTTTTTTTACCGATTCCCGGGAGCCGGCAAAATTGCTCAATAAGATTCTCAAGTGCGTTCATTACAGATTAATATCTCCTAATAATGAAGCAAGCGGACCCATTTTGTCTTTTAAAGCTTCTTGCATTTTTTCCATTGCATCTGTATATGCTGAACGGATAAGGTCTTGCAGCATTATAATATCACGGTCATCTACAGCAATAGGATCTATTTCAATTTTTTTCATTACAAAACGGCCATTTAATGTTATTTTCACAAGCCCGCCGCCGGAAACGCCCTCTACCATAAGGTTTTCTGCCTCATTTTGTAATTTTACTAAGTTACTTTGCATTTCCTTTGCATTTTTCATTAATTCAAAAGGATTAAATGTCATGTTCTTCTCCATTCTTTTTAGTATCGGCAGCCCGTTTTTGGATATCAGTTACCGTACCCTTAAGATATTTGCACACCATAGCAACTTGCTCCGGAAGCTGCGGTGTTTTTTCTATGTTTTCTGTTGTTTCTTCAAGTATAATCCGTATAGAAATAGATACACCATAGAGTGTCCGTATTTTATCTGCTAAAAATAACCGCTCTTTTTGTAATTGCTGCACTTCAAACGGTGTTTTTACAGTAATAATAAGCTCTCCATTATTTTCCTGCCACCTGCCGGTTTTATCAAGTGCAATTGCGAGCATACTATGATTTATTTTTAGTTCTGTGATTAATAGAGTCCGCAGCTCTGCAATATCTTTCGGCTTTGTTTGACACACAGTAGGTTTACCAGCATCTAATTCAGATTTCTGAATAGGCAACGTATGTTCCGGTATATCCTTACCAGATTGTACCGATAGCGGTTCCGCACTTGTAGAGCGGTGTAACGGCGGCTGATTTGCTATCATAGCCTGTACAGAAGTTTCACTATCTACTGATTGTGTACCGGAACACCGCATACCGGAAGCAGCTGAATAACCACTTGGAATTTTTAGCTGAGACGGCAGCTGCTCATTTTTTTTTCCCAAGGTATGCCCGTATGGAGAATACCGTTCCATTTTATTGCTGCCTTGATTACCAAGCATAGCCTGTGCTGCATCAAACATATATTTTAGTTCTTGCGGACTTACATAATCGGAAAGCCATGCAAGACGTGAAACCGCTAACTCTAATTCATACCGAGGATTAATTGAAAACCGAATATCTTTAAATAACTGTAAAAAAATATGCAATGCACGCTCTAAGTGCTGTGCTGTCCATACTTGTAATACTTCTTTAGGAAATCTATCTGCATGCTGTCCAATAAGAGCTTCACGAGTTATACCATGCTGTACAAGAAGCAGACTCCGTATGTAGCCGGTACAATCTATCACAAATTGTTCTACTGATACACCATTTTGTAAAATAGTATCAGTCAGCAGCAGTGCTTCCGCCGCCTGATTTTGTACACAAGCAGTCAACAGCTGTGCAATAGAATCGGAACCGGTTAAGCCGAGTGCATGTTGTATTTTTTCAAAGGTAATATGCCCGCCGGAAAAAGCAGCAACTTGGTCAAAGAGGGTATAACAATCACGGACGCTTCCTGTTGCTTCACGGGCAATCCAGTATAAGGCATCATCATCAGCTTTAATCTGCAATTCTACAGCAGCACCGGCAAGAGCTTGTTTTAAATCTTCAATACTAACAAGCTTAAAATTAAATTGCTGGCAGCGGCTTTTTATTGTTGCCGGAACCTTATGCAGCTCTGTTGTTGCAAAAATAAAAATAACATACGGCGGCGGTTCTTCAATAGTTTTAAGGAGTGCATTAAATGCACTGGTTGAAAGCATGTGTACTTCATCAATAATATAAATTTTATACCGGCTCGCATTAGGAGGAAAAAGAATTTCATCTTTTATTTGCCGAACATCATTAACACTGGTATTTGATGCTCCGTCTATTTCAATAACATCGAGGCTTGATCCGGCAGTAATTTCTTGACACGCCGTACATACCCCGCATGGAGTAGGCACCGTTCCCGTGCGGCAGTTAAGGGCTTTTGCTAAAATACGTGCTGAACTCGTTTTACCGCAGCCTCGCGGACCTGAAAAAAGATACGCATGGGCTATCTTTCCTGATTCGATTGATTTTTGCAATGTTGCAGCAACAAAATTCTGCCCGAGTAAGTCTTCAAACCGCTGCGGTCTACGCCGTGCCGCTGTTACTTGGTAGCTCATTTTGGTACTATACCATAAATATTACAGTCTATAAAGAGGGATAAAGTGGATAGCTAGTCAAAGCACAGGCGGTATCACCTCCTTTTCAATTATTAGATAATATGGTACACAATACAAAACGATAGAAAGCTATCGGCAACGTATAAACTAAGGCGGCTGCAATGCGGGTTACAGGCGGTACATTGAAAAACAGACAAATTATATGCCCAAAAGGGATTATTCGTCCTGCAATGGATAGAATGCGTGAATCTCTTTTTGCTATTTTAGGAAATCTTGAAGGGGTATCATTTTTAGATCTCTTTACCGGTTCAGGTATTTGCGGACTTGAAGCATATTCAAGGGGAGCCTATCCTGTTGTGTTAGTAGAAAAAGATAAAGGAAAATTCCCTATACTTTTAAAAAATGCTGCCTGTGCTGATAAAAAATTACTATGCAAATGTATGCCGGTTGAACTATATTTGCAGCGGGCTAAAACGGCTTTTGATATTATCTATCTCGATCCGCCATTCCCATATCAATTTCATGAAGATTTATTGCGTACTATTGCTGAAAAACCTGTTCTCTGCCCGGGAGGGCTTGCAGTTATGCATCGTCCGAAGGAAAAGGATATGCCGGATATAATTGATTCCCTTAACCGCATTGATCAGCGCGTATATGGGAGATCAATTATCGATTTTTATAAAAAATCCATGTAATTTGTTGACCAATACGATATACCCTACTTGACCAGCTATAATAGATACTGTATGCTTTAACTACTATAACAAATGGAATAGACATGCCGGTAATTTCAACAGATATGATGCGAGGCGTAAATGATATACTCATTTTATCGCTGCTGGCACACAAAGATAGTTACGGATACGAAATTTCTCAAAACATTACACTGCATAGTAAAGGCATATATACGCTGAAAGAAACAACACTGTATACAGCTTTAGGCAGGTTAGAAAAGAGCGGCTATATTGTTTCTTACGAAGGAAGTAAAACGCTCGGACCTCCGCGGACATATTTTAAATTGACTAATTTCGGCAGAAGCTATCTTTCAGAAAAAAAAGCGGAGTGGGAGACGGCAAAGATACTCGTTGATGCCTTTCTTTCTTTAAAACAAGGGGATATGTAAGCTATGGAGAAAATAATTACTTATGTTAATAATGTATTTAATGCTTTTCCGCATACAGAAGAAGCTGCTCGGCTTAAAATGCAGTGCATCGATACATTAATTGAAAAATATCAGGCTTTTCTCGCTGAAGGGAAAAATGAGCATGAAGCATTTGGACTCACTATTGCTGATTTTGGAGATATTGAAGAGTTAAAAAGAACGCTGTGTTTTGATCAAAATGAAATATATGATAATTCCAGTATTGATGCGGACACTAAGCTAGGAAAACCATTGCTTGATGCATCCGGCATTATAGCCATATACCGTGAAATACAGCAAATACTTAAACATCATACCCGCTGGGAGTTACGCTATACAGCGATAGGAACAGGAATATTGTTTTTCTGTACATTTTTAACAGCTCTACTCCGTTTTATACAACCTATACATAGCTCAAAAGAACTAATATCGATTGGCTTAATTATTTTCTTTATTTGTACGGGCTTTGCCGTTGCTCACTTTTTACTCTATGCTGTAAGGAGTTTACAAATTGAAAAAGAAATATTCTCTTTAAAAGGAAAGCCGGAAACAGAAATAACAACAGACTTATTTAACATACTGAAAAAAGAAAAAAAGCCCGTTGCAAAAAAATTAAAAGGAACAATTATTGTTTTTACACTAATGCTTTTTTTAATGGTAGTTACAACAGGCGGACCTATTGAACTCGCTTTTTTTATCCTCGGCATAGGCGGTATTCTCTATATCCTTATCGGTATTTGGTTAAAATAATCTGGAATAGGTCTATCATCTTGACGGATATAAGAGCCTGAACCCGTTTTTACTACTTCGATTTTCTGCGGAATTCGTGTTTGGAGCTCTCCGACATGAGAGATAATGCCGACCATCCGGTTTCCGCGAATTTCATCAAGAATGCTGATTGCATTTTCTAATGCTTTTTCGTCTAAACTGCCAAAACCTTCATCAATAAACATTGAATCAATGTGAATACCGCCTGTCCGTGCCTGAATTGAATCGGCAAGCCCCAGTGCAAGACTAATTGATGCCATAAAAGTTTCTCCGCCTGATAAACTCGCAGAAGGACGGACTTGTCCGGTTTGTGCATCGGCTATTTCTAAATCCAACCCTTTGTAGGTATTTCCCCCGCCCTTTTCTCCGCTAACAATCAGGCGGTATTGCCCTTCACTCATGCGTTCTAACCGTTTATTTGCAAAGAGTGTTACTTCATGCAAAAAGCGGGAAAGAATCCATGTATCAAATTGTAGTTTACGGGAATTTGATCCGTTCAGATCATTTGATAACTCCACTGCTGCTTGTGCCGCAGCTGATTTACTGCACAGCTGCCTGTTGAGTTCGGTATACTGCCGGTTGAGCTGCTCCAACTGCAACTTTTCTGCGTGGAGTAGATCAAGCCGCTCCTCTGTTTCATTATAATTTTTTTCAAGAATTTCTACTGTTTTAAGCAGTTCATCAAGATTTTTCGGTATGGTATGCTGCAACTCTTTTTCTAAAGCAGCAGCGGCTTGCTGATATGTTATAAGCTGCGTTTCGAACTGCTTTATTTCTTCTTTCCATTGTGCAATATCACTCTCGCTGCACAGTGATTCAGTAAGTTCTGCTAAACCGTCAAAACCCGCCTCGCAAAGCTGCTGCTCCAATTGAATCCGCTGCTGTGTACAATGGCTGCATTGTTCTTCATAGTGCAGTTGTGCGGAGGAAAGCTCTCCATTAAGCCGTTCCCGCATTTTATCCGCTTCTGCAAGATCTGAATAAAATGAAGTAATAGTATCCTTTATTTCCAGCAGCATAGAACGGCAGCTTTCCAAAGCAGATTTTGTATCTTGACCGTGAGGTACCGCTTTCGGCAGCAGCGTATATGCATGATCAAACTGCTTTTGTTTTTCTGCAGCAGCACTGCTTACTGCACTAAGCTGAATTTCGCAAGCCGTTTTTTCTTGTAATGCAGCGGTATGTACCTGCCGAAGCTGCTGCTGTTCTAATTCAAGCGATTTTTTTGTCTGCAATGCTTTCCGGCCGGCAGTAAATTTTCGAGAAACATCTTCAGTTTGACGGGCGGTTTCTGCAAGAACACGAGCGGCAGCTTCCGATTCATCAGGAAATGTTGAGCCGCACAGGTCTATGTGCTGGGTTTGTAAGGCGGTCCAAGCCGCTTTGTTTTCTTCATCGTGCAGCTGATAATTATGTAATGATTCTTCAGCAGCAGCAAGAGTACGCTGTTCATTTTCTTTTTGTTTTTGCAGCGATTGTACACTGCGTTTTTCAGCTGCAATACGTTCATCAAATGAGAAAAGGCTCACTTGTTGCGGCTGTGCAGGATTAGGATGATGAACTGCTCCGCAAACAGGACACGGCATACCGGTTTCCAATGTTTTTGCAAGAACTGCTGCCGTTTGCTGTTGCTGTGCAGTATGTTTTTCCTGTTCAAGCTGTTGGATATTTTCTGTACGGATATCCATATCCTGTTGAATAGTATATAAAGCATTTTCAGCTTTTTGTTTAGTAATGGTATAATTTTTCAAAAAGCCGCTGACCGTATTTTTTTTGCGGAGCAGTTCTACTAATTTGCGTTCTGCAGCAAGTATATCCTGATAGTGCTGATAACAGATTTGATGATCTTCTAAATGATCAATCTCGTTCTGCAGCACTGCAATGTGTTCCGTTACTATTTGCAAACGGCTTTCAGCAGCTTGTGCATTTTCTTCCGTATCCTGAACCGCATGCCGTAGCGTATCTTCCGCTTTACGCTCACGAAGCAGCTCTTGCTCAAGCACTACGGCCTTTTCTAATGCAGCGGCACCGGCTGTAAGCTGCTCTTTCAGCAGCTCCTTTTGTGCAATCAATTCTTTTTGCTGCTCCAAACTATTAAGCGTTGCAGCTGCTTCTTTAATCCGATTTTCCGTATCAGCAATAGTTCTCTTTGTTTCATCTCGCCGATGCTCTAAATCCTGCAGCTGCATAACCTGCACTGCAAGCGGAGCTGCCTGCTGTGCCTGCTCAATTTTAACGGTGAGGGTATGCATATCTTCCTCACGTTCTTTGCAAGCTGCAAGCTCTTCACAAACCATTTCATACTCACGCCGCTTTTCTATCAGAACTTTTTCCTGCTCAAGTTCAGTATTTTTTGTTTTCAGTTCACTAAAAACAGTATCACGATAGTTCCGTAGTGTATCACTATCTCTTTGTATTTGCGCATACTGCGATTCAAATATAGCACTGTTGAATTGCGTTGCAAGTGCCGCTAAACTCTTTTCAACGGCATTGACTTCCTGCCGCAGCATATCTGCACGGCTTTTCGCTGCTTGCATTAACGCGGTATAGTGTGTAACAGGAAACAAATTAATTAAAGTTGTCTTTTTTTCCGCAGAATTTGCCCGCAAGAATTGAGCAAATTCTCCTTGCGGCAGCAGTACAATACGAGAAAATTCTTTTTCAGACAATTTTATTAGATTTCTAATACGCTGTTCCGTTTCTGTTTTATGGGCTAAAGAACGCGATACCCATGCAGAATTTTCAAACTCTTCCAATAGCACTTCTTCCGGTGTTTCTGTTTTATTCCCTTTTTTTGTGTACGCTAGTTTACGGGTAATACGGTATAATGCTGTACCAAGATAAAAAGACAGAACAACCTGTGCCTCTGCATCTTCTGCCGCAAATTGACTACGCAAATGTTTGGTTATACCAGCTCGTCCTCCAAGCGGTTTCCCATAAAACGTATACGCAAGTGCATCAAAAATAGTTGTTTTGCCTGCACCTGTTTTTCCACAAATAAGAAAAATCGAACCAAGATTATCGAATTGAATAGTATGGGTATCTTTAAATGGCCCAATATTAGTTAATTGTAATGTCTTAGGCTTCATGGGCTATCTCTTTATACAACTGCGTGAATAATGCAATCTTTTCTTCGCATACTTCATTATTGATAAGCATCTCAAATGCAGTAAAATTTTCAGTAATGCTATCCGGATCATCAGCAGTACGCTGTTCAATCTGTGCTGCTTCCTGCTCCTGTACTACTTGCTGTTCTAAAAAACTCTTCTGCCGCACCGTTAGCACAAAGGGAAAACGGGAACGCAACAGCTGCATGGGATTCGTAACTACTGCTGCATCAGTCAAAGTTATTTCAAGGTAGGCATCAGTATATTCAGTATAGCGCGCAGTATCGAGAAAATCTGCCATACTGCCCTCCAACCGGTATAACGCTCTCAACGGTTCCAGCGGAATCGGTGTTACCATAACTGGAAAACCAGCTGTGCGGCAGTCAATTTCAACTGACAGCACACATTTTTTATCAGATGATTCATCAAACGCATAAGGAAACGGTGAGCCGGAATAATACATCCGTTCTGTTACTTTTTGAAAGCGGTGTAAATGCCCTAATGCTGTATAAGTAAATTGAGAAAACAGTGCCGGATCTACATACTCAGCAGTACCAAGAAATGTCCGCTCACTAGATGAACTTGTACCGCCAAGCGTAAAAAGGTGTGCCAGAAGAACTGACGGTACTGCAGGGTTTACTGTTTTTTTTAAAATTTCAGCAGCGTACGCAGCCATTTCTGCCTGTGAATCTCCAATTTTTTCATCATTACTATCGGCAATTCCTCTAAATGCTCCAAACCCTAAAAACGGCAGCAAATACAGTGCAGCTGTTTCTCCGGCATGAGTAAGCATCACCGGTTTTCCAATAGCGTGCATAGTTTCTGCAATATATATGCACTGATTCTCTAAAATTGAACGGGCAAATGCTAGCCGCTGCGGTGAATCATGGTTTCCGGGAATAATACATACCGCCGTATCAGGACAATCCCGACGGACAGCAGCAAGAAAATTGCTTAATAGCGACACTGCCTCCCCCGGCGGAATAGCACGATCATACACATCTCCCGCAATAAGCAAAGCAGCATAATCATCACGGATAAGTAAATCATGAATATTTTGCAGCATCTGCTCTTGTTCCGCAAGCAGCGGCATTTCATGCAAGGATTTACCCAGATGTAAATCGGCGGTATGTAATAACTTCATAAAGCCGTCAGCCCCTACTGCATAAGCAGTTTTTTTCTGCCATTACTGCACGGTAGGTAAAATACCCTCCGGTAAGATTGACAACATTGGTACAGCCGCTGTGATGTAAAACACGCTCTGCCAAATAGCCGTGCAATCCAATACCGCACGTTGCTTGCTTAAAGGGCAGACCTGCAGCCTTTGCTAATTGGGTATCGGGACGTACTCCAATTGCAAAACTAATGTACTGCCCCCGCTCAAAAACTGTAATTTCAGTATCTTCGGCAAGCCTTCGTAAACGTGCCGCTGCACCGGCTCCTCCGGCAACACCTCCAATTATCACATATTTTTTTATGGTATTCCTCTCCTATCTATAAAACCTCTTAATGTTGAAAATTACCTATTGGTTTTTTAAACGGTTTTTCAACATAACAATATCTTCTTTCTTCATACCATGTTTCAATAAGAAATCTTCAGCAGCTTGAGCTGTATCAGAGTTGCTGCCGGCTATCCATGTAACTATAGGCATTGCTGTTTCAGTAAGCACAATGCGGTAATTTTTTGAATCCCGTTTTAAACCATAATAATTAATAAAACTTTCCATATAATCGTCATATACAACCTGCATATCTGCTCCCATAAGCATACCAAGTAAAATTCCCATAAACCCAGTACGATCTTTTCCTTCCGTACAGTGGAAATAATAGGGAGCCGGATTATGAGCCATAAAGGTTAAACCTTGCACAATTCCTGTCATAAATGCATCTTCAGTATAGTTACGATTTATTCCAAGGCTCAAAACATGCTGATTATCAACAAGTTTTTTGTAATATGCACTTGCAAACTCATTACTGCTTGCTAAATATTCTTTTGTAAGTGCTTCCGGTGTGTCGCCGATATTGATAATAGTTTGAATACCTGCTTCTTCCAATAAGCGGCTAACGTACGGAGCACGAGCCCACTTTGTTTTAGTTGGATGACTGCCTCGATACAACGTTTTCGGTGCAATAACCCCATTGAGCGTTACTTCCCGATAGTTTGCAAAAACTGCATCACTTGCAAAATCTTCCCGCTTATGAGTATAGGTTATATACCGGCTTGTAAGTTCCTCAAGATAACCGGCTTTTTTAACCATAGTGAGTGTAAACGGTTCACCTGCAGTAATACCGGTAATGCGTGAAATATTTGCATAGTTCACTGCAAACGACATAAGACCTGATGAGGATTCTTTTTTTACACAAAATGAACCGGCAGGTACTTCATAATTTTTTACGATAGGGGCAGTAAAAGTATAGCCGTTTTTAAATGCAACATATACCATATCACCCTGTGCATAGCCCGCTTCTTCCATTTTTGCAAAAGAAATATCAGTCATTGCCCGATCATGCCTGCCGATTTTTGTTACGGTTCCCGTAATACCCGGATATGTTTTTTGATGAGTGCCGGTTGTTGCACATGAGATACAACATAAACACACAATTGCAGTAGTCAACACTTTAAGTGCTGCATTTTTCATATACATAGTAATCTCCTTGGTAAAATTACATTATTACTATGTATATGGTAACATCTGATGACGTTTCATGCAATATCTTTCATTGATCTGTTCAACAAGACAGTTATTATGTCTAGTTCATGCATTACTTTTCAACCGTTTCTGTTTTCCACTCTTTAATTGTTCTCATCTTTTCGTCAAACGAGCTGCCTATCAGCACTATCTTTTTTCCGTCCATACGATATTTCTCTGCGTAGTGCTTCTCTTTTATCTGGTTGAGGGCATCTTCCGCACTTCCATTGCCGGAAAGCTTAAACTCGAAGATGTAAATAGTATCAGCAGTACTAACCACGCAGTCAGCTCGACCAGTTGAACAATGTACCTCCGTTTGCA
>JBQMYW010000002.1:0-114798 GCA_052173295.1 Treponema sp. | reverse complement strand
CTGACGGCGAAGCTCAAAAGCCTTTCGACTTTCTCACTTCTTGCAGCTTATCCGCGGCCCCGTTAGGTTGACACTTTCGGTACAGAGGGAGGTATACTATGAGCATTTGTCGAAACAGTGTTTTTTTAATTTTTTTCTTTGTAATGCTTTTGTCATGTCAACGAAAAGAAAGTTTAACTGCAATAGTTACCGATGATAAAACTGCAATAAAAAACAAAAGTATGAATGAAGATGAGCTAATTAGTCATTATTCTGTAACTGAAGATGAAAGGATTGATAAAACAATAGAAGAAATTCACACAGATGCTTATTTTTTGGCTAATGAAAATGGAACGCTTATTACCGAGAAGTCTTTTCATAGTGAAATAATGTATAAGCGGGTTTTTATTAAAGAATTTGAAATTAATCAATATTGTTATCCGGAAATACGGAACGTATACGAAAAATATACTTTTGATAGTGGTTCTACATTATTACCTGATAATATTGTAATAAAGAGTTCGGTTCTAGTGGTTCTTAAAGATGATAAGACATCAAAATGTTGGCTCAATGTCGAATATGACACAAATAAAAGCGGCTGGATATTTCTTGGAATAGAAGATCCCTATCGAAATGATAATTGGGCTGTAATTGGACAATTAGAAACCGATAATAAAATTATTTTTTTAAGAAAATATACTGACAGTTTCTCGGTGGGCAGAAATGAACCTGCGTATGATATGCCAAGTTCAAATGGAAATATCGTTTGGTACACCGAACGGACGGATGATAATGATCAGATTAATTTATCGGCTTTATGCGTTACCAATGATACATTCCAAGGAGACTACATTGATGAGCATTGGGTTAAAGTTAAAGATTCATACGGTAGAATAGGATGGTTTCCAGGAAATGTATTAGATGTTGAAAGAGGCGGACATAAGTATTTAAGCCCTGAGAATCTCATAACTTCATCTTTCTATGAACCATGAAATAACCTAACACCCGATTCAACCTGATATTAGGTTAGACAGCTTTCGCAATCTATGTCACGAAAGCTGCTTGAGCGGCCGCCTCATTAAGAATGAATAGCTTTTATAAAGTTTTCACTTTAATTTTATTTATACATAATCTTTTTATAATAGTTGGAATATTGCTAGCGGTAATTGCATTAAGAGTTGATTTTATGCTGCATTATTTGGCTCTTAACGGAGATACGGTATTTTTTCAATGGATTGTTATATTTATTTTATTATTAGTGTTATAATAGAATTATCGATAGATTTTATTTTACAGAGGGATTTAGCCCATTAGGGTGCTTTGAGTAAAGTAATGAGGACTAGGACGAAGAAGCAATTGTATATAGGGAGCCTCTAAAAACATCAGTTTTTAGAGGGTTTCCTTAAATTTAATTTGCGATGTTTTTCATAAGTCATTAATATATAAAGACTTATGAAAAAAAAACTCGTCGGGCATCTCTAAAAATCCAACAAGTTTTTTAGAGATGCCCTATATACTTTAGCAGATAAGGAAATAAATGAAAGTAATCAGTGATATAAGAATTTATAAAAGTAAAGTTGAAAATATTGAAGGCAATTCATTACCATCAGAGTTTAAGTCAACCAAAATACTTAATGCTAGGATCAAAAGAATTGTTATGGCTCTTCGTGAAAATAATTTTTCATTGGGAGATTTTGATCATTTATACATTAATTTCACGACCTGTAATGTTGAAAATGAGATTTTCCATGCAAAACGGAAAACTGATAAATATCATCCATGATTCAGATATTATGATGTCCATATTTCTGAAGAGATGTATAAAAATACTCATGAAGATTTTGTAATATCAATAATTCAGAGAATATTAATCGAAAATTTTTCTTCAGAATCTTTCCAAAAAGAGAAAATAAATCAGATAATAAATAATACATTAAAAATGCAGAGTTCTTATGAAATGAAATATAAGGAAAAGTTATCTGCCAATCGTAAGGCTATTGTGTTTTTAAGATATAATGATAATTGTTCATTTGTTCCAGTAGTGAGAATATACAATTCAGATAGTAAATTAATTCTGGAAAAAGAATTACCGGAAACAAATAATTTAGATGGGTTTGGTTCTTTGGTTTTATCAAATAGTAAACTAATTATAAAGCCTAAAAGGAATAGTTGTAAAAATCTTAAAGATAGCTATATAATAATCGCCTAACACCCGCTTCAACACTGAAACAGCACCGCATAGAGTACTGGCAAATATCAATATAATGTGGTACACTGGGATTCTACGGTTTCCATAAAATAAGCCGAATGATATTGTCCATCAGCATATACAGCAGTTTTTGCCTATATGTATTGCATTTTCACTGGAAACTGCGTTCATAATCTTAGAAATGCGATGCCGGTCTGTTCGGAAACGCAGTTACCGAACAGGTCTATTATTTATAAGGAGTTCAGTGTGTATGAAAACGGCTAACTTTTTTAATGTATCAAAAACATGGCTGGTGCTTATGATATGTATTCTATTCGCAGGATGCATAAATCAAAAAGCAAGAGAGGCCTCAGTGGAAATTGAATTTTGGAGTTTTCCTAATTTTACTTCTGAAGCAGGCAGCAGTTTTGAAGAAAATATTATCGCAGCATTTGAACAAGAACATCCGAATATTCACGTTAATTTTACACAAATAAGTTTTACCGACGGCCCTGCACAGATAGAAGCAGCAATTAAAGAAAATAGAGCACCCGATATTATTTACGATGCCCCCGGACGTATTATTGTATGGGCAAATAAAGGTTTGCTTGAACCGCTTGATGATGTACTTGCAGCCGAAAAACCATACATTACTGCCGAGCTCTTAGCTGTTTCAGCAGGTAAGGACAGGCGGACATATATGTATCCTATGCATGAATGTCCGTTTTCTATGGCATTCAACAAAGAAATGCTCGAAGATTTAGGACTGCTTAATCTGCTGCCCTACCAGCGGCGGGACCGTAGCTGGACAGTAAAGGAATATGAAACCTTGCTTACCGCATTAAAAGCGAGTTTGCCGGAAGGGAAAACTCCGGGTGTTTTTTACTATAAAAATACCGGCGGCGATCAAGGTACCCGGGCATTTTTGGTCAATCTGTATGGAAATGTAAAATTATTAAATGATGACTATTCACAATATATTTATAATACACCGGAAGCTGTCAAAAACATACAATGGGTTCTGCAAGCAATGAAAAACGGATTATTACTTGACGGAGCAGAGCTTACTTCAAATGATGCTATCGGACGCTTTGCAGCTGGCAATGCAGCTCACACTATTTTGTACTCTCCGCAGCTGGATAAAATGTATGACGGAAAACGCAGCTACAATGGAAAAAATTTTACACCGATATATATGCCGTTCCCCAATGATGCAGAACCTCCATCGCTTGAATTTTTAGCAGGAGGGGCTTGTATATTCAATAATGCCAATGCCGATAAAGTAAAGGCAGCAAAGGAATTTTTACATTTTGCTGCAACAGATACCGTATGGGCAGCAAAATTGGTACAAGCAACCGGAGGTTTTCCTGCAAGTTCAAAAATTTCGTTTGATACAGACAACCATGAACTCTTATACAATTCGGTACTGCAAAAATTTTTCGGACAATATTATAATAATATTACAGGATTTGCAAAAATGCGTAATATGTGGAATACTGCATTAAAAGAAGCTGCTGCAGGAAAAAATGTGCAGGAAGTTCTTAATGATTTTGTCCGGCATGCTGATACCACTTTGAAGGAGTAAAATTATGAACAGACACTACGAAGATGCAGCACACAGCGGCATACGTTTTTTTTCGCTAAAAAATAAAATGATTGCAGCATTTACTTTTTTTGCTGTTAGTATTTTACTCATCATCTGTATTGCATCAATTAAGCTTGCTTCATTTTTTCTTGTGCGGAATACAGAAGCCTTTTTACAGGAGCTAGCAGTAAGTTCTACAAAAGTTCTTAATGAACGCTCTGCTGCTATTTTTGGAAAACTAGAAGCATTTTCCAATATCCCCGCAATACAAGAAGAGGGACTCACATACAAAGAAAAAATTGCATTACTCAAAACAGAAATTCAAATGCAAAAAAAACACGGGTGGATTACATTCGGTATAAGCGGACTTGACGGCACACTCTACCGTACAGACAATAAGATTGAACATATTAGCAGTGCTGCTTGGTTCCGCAATGCAGTAAAAGGACAGTATGTTATCACTGAACCGCAGCTCAATGCAAACGGCAGTAAGTATATTTCAGTAGCAGCTATTCCGTTACGCGATTTACAAGGAAAAATAACAGGAGTAATCAATGTTACAATTTTTGGAGATTCTCTTTCAAACCTCATTAGCGATATTATCGTAGGAAAAACCGGTCAAGCATATCTAATTAGTCAAGACGGAGTAATTTTAGGAAACCGCCGGCCGGAAATCCTCTATCAAAATATATTCACAGATCTTACTGATGCTTCATCTCAAAATTTTATGGAATTTTTAAAAAATGCCCTTGGTTCAAAAAAAATAGCAGTGCATATCTCCAATATACATGGCGTACGGCATATTTCCGCAGTATCATCTATGCGTTATTCAGGCTGGACGCTGTTGCTTACTGCACCGCTCAGTGAATTTGTATCGGAAAGTGTATCAAAGCTCGCCGAACTTTTTATTCTCATTACCGTAACACAGCTTGCCGTTGCTGTTGCATTCGGTATTTTCATTGCAAATAAGATTAGTAAACCTGTTAATAATGTTACTGCTGCATTACGGAACATCGCACAGGGAGAAGGAGATTTAACAGTTCGTTTACCCCTTATCGGAAATGATGAAATTACTGCATTGTCAGGCTACTTTAATGAAACAATCAGCAAAATTGGTGCAGCAATACGATCGGTAGAAGAAAATACACAAGTAATGGCAAATATAGGGTATGATCTCTCATCAAATATGAGCCAAACTGCTAGTGCCGTGTATGAAATCAGCTCAAATATTGAGGGAGTTAAGCAGCAAACAATCACACAAGCGAAAAGCGTTACCGATACTGCTGCTACTATCGAAGAAATAATCCGTACTATTAAGCATTTAAATACCAATATTGAACATCAGGCAGAAAGTGTTGCTTCCTCTTCATCTGCAACAGAACAAATGACTGCCAATATCGCGTCAATCACAAAAACACTGGAAAAAGCCCACGAGGTTATAAAAAATCTTGCAGCAGCTACTGATGACGGTAAGGAAACCGTTATTACGGCAAATAGCGTAACACAAAAGATTGCTGAAGAATCGGGAGGACTGTTAGAAGCCAGCAGCGTTATCCAGCATATTGCAAGTCAAACAAATCTTTTAGCAATGAATGCAGCCATTGAAGCTGCTCATGCAGGAGAAGCAGGCAAAGGTTTTGCAGTTGTTGCAGATGAAATCAGAAAATTGTCTGAAGAATCACGGCTGCAAGGAAAAGCAATCACCGTAACACTGAAAACACTCAGCGGTCAAATAGAGCAGTTGTCTGCATCATCAAAAACTGCCGAAGAAAAATTTAATGCTATTTTTGATCTTGCCGGACATGTAGAAGCAATGAGCAAAAATATTACAGAATCAATGCATGAGCAGTCAAACGGCAGTCAAGAAGTGTTATATGCAATAAAAAATATTCACGCTGTTACCACGGAGGTACGGGATGGTGCAGAAGAAATGCTCAAAGGCGGTGAAGCAGTCGCAGCATCAATGCAGCAACTCGATGACCTTACCCATCTAATAACCGGCAGCATGAATGAAATGGCTGCTGGGGCTGTTCAAATTACCGATGCTGTACACGGTGTTAACGAAATAACCCAGCGAAATAAAGCAAGTATTGATAACTTAGTAACGCAAGTAAATAAATTTAAAGTATAAAAACTATATAAGGCATCTGTAAAAACTCAGTAAGATTTTTACAGATGCTAACGAGCACCCTAGTTTCAATAAACCTATTCAGAAACGCCCCTTTCAGCAGGGGGGATAGATAACACCAAACATCTTTAAAATAAAAAACCGGGAACACTACGGCACAAGAAAAATTAATCTACCGCTGCTTCCTTCCGGATCTGACGGGGTTTGAAAAACTTTCTTTGCATAGGTCCCGGTACGGAGAGAGAGGGATTCGAACCCTCGGTACCCTTTCGGGCACACACGACTTCCAATCGTGTACCTTCGACCACTCGGACATCTCTCCAAAGCAGAAACCGCACAAAACCTCTGCTTGGTAAATATAAACTATGAGAGCATATTCGAATCTTTACAAACGGAGAGAGGGGGATTCGAACCCCCGGTACCTTACGGTACAACGGTTTTCGAGACCGCCCGATTCGACCGCTCTCGCATCTCTCCTAGAAAAAATAAGACTGTCTGTTGACAGTCTTATGTGATGAGACTAGGCGGACTCGAACCGCCGACCTTCAGATCCGCAATCTGACGCTCTGATCCAACTGAGCTATAATCTCAGAATATACATAGCATAGGCTATTCAACCTATGTGATGAGACTAGGCGGACTCGAACCGCCGACCTTCAGATCCGCAATCTGACGCTCTGATCCAACTGAGCTATAATCTCAAGTAAACACGGAGCAGGGGGGATTCGAACCCCCGGTACCCGGATGGGTACAACTCCTTAGCAGGGAGCCCGATTCGGCCGCTCTCGCACCGCTCCAACATAATACCTGCTTCACATTACTATGCACTACTGCATAGGTTACGGAGCAGGGGGGATTCGAACCCCCGGTACCTCGCGGCACAACGGTTTTCAAGACCGCCGCCTTCAACCACTCGGCCACCGCTCCTAACGCTTATTGATAATAACCTGAATACAGAATATTGTCAAGTAGCTTACAGCATTTTTCATATTATTTTATCGTTTGCAGTAAAAAAGGATATTCAAATATCAATACATAGAGTATACTAAAAACAGGAGATAGTTGTATGAAAGAATTTACCTGTGTATCATGTCCAATGGGCTGCCGCCTTACTGCAATAAAAATTACTGATGAAAACAGCAGTCAAGGATACAGCTATAGCATACAAGGCTACAGCTGTAAACGGGGACTTGCTTATGGTCTTCAGGAAATGCAAGACCCCCGGAGAAATATTAGCTCAACCGTTACAGTCCGTAATGGATTTCTTGCTGTACTGCCGGTAAAGACTTCTGCACCTATTCCTAAAAATATGATATTTGCAGTAATGGAAGAAATAAACCGGCAACAAATTACTGCACCCGTAACTACAGGACAATGTATCATCGCTAATGTTTTAAATACAGGTGCAGATATTATTGCCGCACGCTCTATGCCTAAAAAAGTATAGGATTGATTACTTACCGGCTGCTGTGTAAAGAAAGACTCTATAAGCCGCTACTGCTTTTTTAGGAAAATACGGTAGTTCATTTCTGAAAATACGGGATATTTTTTCTCCCGCTTAATGAGCCAATCAGTACTGACAATACCGGAACCGAGAGATTCATAGACAGCGGTAAATGCATGAAGATGTTCGTTACACCGCTGAGCTGCATATTCTACAGACATTTCCGTATTAACAAGCAGCGGCCAATCCATTGATTGTGCAAAAAGGACCTCTTTTGCTGCCATATTTAGAATACGCTCTTTTAATCCCGGATCATCAGGGAAACGGGACGCAATATCTATGAGTCTTTCAGTTGCTTTTTGAATAGCTGGAAACATCCAATCATTTGAGTTATCAATTAATTCATCAGCATAACCGCTGGGCAGGTTTGATGCATAAAACGGCTCTATATGCTGAACCTGATGTATCTGTTTAAGATATTCAGCAGGCAAACTTAGTGTAAACCCCTTAGCCTCTGCTTGTCTAAATACCATTTCAAGCCAATCAAAACCTTCATACCATGTACTGCCGAAAAATTGCAGCGGCAGTACAGAAACGCAGCAAAGCGGCAGTGTGTGTGCGAGAGCCTCTACTTCGCTCAATGTTTGTTTTCTATTTTCTAAAAATACGAGAGCATCTTCCTCAGCCTGCCTTTTTGCAGCTTCTTCATTATAGTAGTCTTTACCATTCCGTTTTATGTACGCATAGCCGGTAAACCGGCGTCCTTTTTCAACATTAAACAGAGAACTAAGATACTGCTTATCTAACTCAAAGCCTGCGTCCCGCTCTGTGTCAAGATACAGCGGATTAGTATGCAATCCTTGTTCGCTGTTAAGAATTTCCGAAGTTGCAATGGTATCGTTTCCAAAACAAAATAAACCATTATCTGTCATTGCCGGAGAAAAAATACCGTTTACTGGAGGTTTTTGTGCAAATAAAAAGCTTTGACTTGCAAGAACGGTATAATCAAGCCCATACTGCTTAATTATACGCTCTAAGCCGGTATTATACCCCATTGCAGGAAGCCAAAATCCTGCAGGAGCGGCAGAAAAATATTCACGATAATTTATTAAGCCAAGTTCTGTTTGTGCAAAAAGTGCTTCTGAGAGGTTTTGATAAAGCGGAAAAAAACAAGGGGTTGCAGCAGTTGCTAATAATTCAATAAAACCTTTTACCATAAAGCTATTGATTTTCTTAAGAAGATTTTTACGGTATACTGTTACAAAATCTGTTTTATCCTGCTGAAAAGCCTCCATACGCTTTTGAATCAATGGTTCTGCTTGCGTTCCCCTATTCCGTGCAAGCTCTTTCATTCCAAAATCAATGTGATTATCAAGGAACCGGATATACTGCTCTTGCAGCAGAACGTCATTAAGCATTTCACATAGCAGCGGTGATAAAACCAGTCCACATCTAAATTGGATTCCATCTGCTTCAAGACGGCTGCACATACGCAAAAAAGGCAGAAATGTATAAGACAAAAAATCAAAAAACTTAAATTCTTCTGCAGAATTTTCAGGAACTTCGTTACGGATATACGGTACATGAGCATGAAAAATAAAAAGCAGTGTTTTTTGGGGCATTATCTACCTCGAATAAAATATAAGTTCATACTGATATGGTCAAAATGCTTGCCGATAATTCTGAAAATGTAATGTCTTTAATGCGGATAAACCGGATAAACGTATGATCTTATTTGCATGATTTTGAGCCACGCAAAGCTGTTGCGGAATATTTTTCCGCTCCATACTTATTCGATTTGATTGTGCAAGCACTTGCTCCCGCCCATCAGAAAAAGAAACCATTAAATCAATACGATGAAAACATTCATCAAATGAGATATGAACATAGCGTTTCCGATCAGTTTCAGGTAATTCTATATCAAAAAAATCAAGCGATGCAGTACGTTTATGCGGATCCAAAGAATGTACCCGTAAAAAGAAATGAGAAAAATGCTTCGATTTTATCAAAGTTTTGTATAAATGCTCATGAAAATCCCAAAACACAAAAAACCACATCGGATTTTTAACCGCAACATGAATTTCTGTAATATTGTAGCTGTGTACTGTGTGCTGTTCAGCAGATAGATCAGTAAGGCTATCGGCGGCATCATTTTCTGTGATGTCTTCATCAATATCAAGTAATTCACCGATAAGAAGTCTGCGTGTAAGATCGGCTGATAAAAAAAGTCCGTACTTATCTGCAAGTTGTAAGAGAGCATCCGTTGACATTGTTTGTAAAAAAGATTTTGTAAACTTCATTACACTACCTAGTTATACATCATCTAAAATATCAGCGATTATGTCAAGATGTATTTCTGCATTAGCACAGGCAGCAGTTACATTTATTGAATAAAAAAGCTGAAAGCACCAAATCTGTAGATTGCGGCACCCTCAGCTTTTAGTATGAAAAATGTAGCACAGTGCTTAAAAATAGCACCCGCTTATTTTTCAATGAGCAGCATAGTTTTTATATCAAGCTTACAGTTTGTATCAAAATTTGATTTATCACGTGCTTTCAGAGCATGAATTTTAATAGCATCGGTGTCCGGTTCCAAATACAAAATAAAATCAGCATCGGGAGCATAAGGTTCTAAATCTTTTGTAAGTGCCTTTTCCCGTACATCTGCAGCAGAAGTATACCAGACAAAAATCCCCATTTCTTTTGCAAATGTTTTTATTTGCTGCATTGCTTCCGGTACTGCCCGTGAAAAATCAAAATCATCAATCATCAAGGCAGAAATTTTTGAACCGCCTTCGCAAAGAGCTTTTACAGTTTTTATAATCTGCGTTGTCCGTACAATATCCTGATTAAAATTCAGAATAATCCGGCGGGAAATAATATCATTTTTCAGTTCAGCAGCTTTTTCAAGATGCTTTTTTTCTGCTATTTCGTCGAACATATTGTTATACCATGTCATAGAATAATCGACGTCCTGACTAAATGAGATATGTACAATAGGTTTATCCTGCAGGAGCTGATCCAGTCCTAACTGTACCAGCATTGATGTTTTTCCAACGCCTTTTTTTGCAGTAACAATTGCAACTTCGCCCGGGTGCATTGCACCGCCCAGTGCTTTTTCAAAATTCCGTACTGCACTGCGTTCAATTAAATCGGCTTTTACCATAATTCTACCTCCTATTTTTGTTCAGCTTTTCGTTTTTCTTCGTATTCTTTGATTAAACCTTCAGTAATGCTCTGCGGTGCTTTACCGTATTTGGCAAATTCCATAGAATACTCTGCTTTACCCTGTGTCGAGGATCGAAGAATCGTTGAAAATCCAAACATTTCGCTAAGCGGCACTTCTGCGTCAACACGGGTAAACTGTTCATCTTCAGTTGACGAAAGTATTATACCACGCCGTTGGTTAATAAGTCCAAAGATATTTCCCTGAAATTCTTGCGGACCTTCTACAGAAACTTTCATGATAGGTTCGAGAACAGTTGCTGCCGCTTTCTTGTATGCATCACGGAAAGCACCGATTGCTGCTGCTTGGAATGCCATATCGGAAGAGTCGACAGGGTGTGTTTGTCCGTCGTTAATGGTAACACGTACCCCGACAATCGGGAAGCCGATAAGTGTTCCTTTCTTAACCGCTGTTTTAAAGCCTTTATCACAAGAGGGGATAAATTCCGATGGAATTGCACCGCCTTTAATTTGATCTACAAACTCGTAATCTTCTTCTGTAATGGGTTCAATAAAACCAGCAACGCGGCCGAATTGTCCAGAACCGCCTGTTTGCTTTTTGTGGGTATAGTTAAAGTCTGCCCGTTTAGTAATTGCTTCCCGATAGGCAACTTGCGGCATACCAGTATCAACTTCACACTTATATTCACGGCGCATACGTTCAATATACACATCTAAGTGCAGCTCACCCATACCCTGAATAATAGTTTCGTTGGATTCGGGGTCAACATAGGTGCGGAATGTGGGGTCTTCCTTAGTAAAGCGGTTCAGTGCTTTTGCCATTTGATCAGCAGATTTTTTATCTTTCGGATTAACGGAAAGCGAAATAACCGGATCCGGTACATACATAGAACTCATTGCATAATTTAAATCGCCGCCGCAGAATGTATCACCGGACGCACAGTCAATACCGAACAGTGCAACAATATCGCCCGGTCCTCCCTCGGAAATATCTTCCATTTCAGCGGAGTTCATACGGACAAGCCGTCCTACCTTAAATTTTTTGCGTGAACGGGTATTGTACAGCTCCCCGCCTTTTTTCAAGGTTCCTTGATAAATACGGACGTATGTCAGCTGACCGTATTTTCCATCTTCCAATTTAAATCCGAGCGAAACCACCGGTGCATTAGGATCATTGCTAAGCACAACAGGTTCTTCTTTTTTGTCAAGGTCAAGTGCCTTGTTTGAAATTTCAGTAGGATTTGGCAGATAGTAGGTAACTGCATCCAAAAGCGGCTGTATACCTCTATTTTTATATGCCGAACCGAGGAATACCGGAACAAACTGCTCTGCGAGGGTGCCTTTGCGTATTGCAGCACGGATCATGTCTTCTGTTTCAGCCCCCTCTAAATAGGCTTCTGCAAGTTCATCTGAGAACATCGAGGCAGCATCAAGCATTTCTTCGCGGTATTTTTGAGCTTCCTCTACCAAGTGCTGCGGAATTTCTGCAATGCGGATTTCAGTACCGTTATCACCCTCAAAATAGAGAGCTTTCATGGTAACTAAGTCAACAACACCTTCTAGTTTATCTTCCAACCCGATCGGAATTTGCATCATATAGGCATTAAGTCCGAGTTTTTCCCGCAGCTGCATACGCACTTTAAGCGGATTAGCTCCTGTTCTATCGCATTTATTGACGAATGCGATACGCGGAACATGGTAGCGTTTTAACTGACGGTCAACAGTAATTGATTGAGATTGTACCCCGCCTACAGAACAAAGTACGAGGATAGCACCATCCAAAACACGGAGAGAACGCTCTACTTCAATGGTAAAGTCAACGTGTCCGGGGGTGTCAATAACATTGATTGTGTGGTCTTTCCATTGTACTTGTGTGGAGGCTGATTGAATGGTAATACCGCGTTCCCGTTCGAGTTCCATGTTATCCATAACAGCACCGACACCGTCTTTTCCGCGTACTTCATGGATTGCATGAATACGATCACAATAGAACAAAATACGTTCGGAAAGTGTGGTTTTTCCCGAATCAATGTGCGCACTTATACCGATATTCCGCATTTTTGAAATATCACAACTCATAATTTTCTCCCTCATCTGTTATAAATTTTACGTTCAACCTGTAAGCAAGATTATAAATTATACTAAAATGTCTTGCACTATGCAAGTATATCAGTAGAGAAATTTGGACAGAGAAGAGATAGTCTTATGGACTATCTCCTGTATATACTTGACAATCAAGTATGTTATGCTAATAATGGATATGCTCGATAACTGCGTTTTCGGACAGGTTTAATAAAGGTAAATCACTTGGGCTTGCGGAAAGCAGCGAGCTCAATTGTGCTAAAACTATTTTTTGCAATACCCCTTAGACTTTGAATTTAGAAACTTCTTCTGCTAAATTCTTAATATTTTCTTTGTTTGTTTGACTGATGCTGCTCACTTCCTGCACGGCATTGCTGATCTGTACCGTACCGGATGCCATTTCATTCATACTATTTGCAATAAGGTCGGACATTTCCCCAAGACGGCTCATTTCAGTAGAAACTAAATTACTATTTACAAGCATTTCCTGTGAACTATGCTTTACCTGCTGTGTCATTGTTTTAATATGTCCCATTGCTTGCACAATTTTATCACTACCGCTGCTTTGTTCACGCATTGCACCCATAATATGCTGTTCCTGATTCCGTGTTTTGCCGGCTAACTCAAAAATAACATCAAAGCGATGTTCTGCTGATAATGCAGCCTCATTTACCTTAGTTATTTTTTCTTTTAACCCATTAAGTATTTGTGTAACATTCTTTCCTTGTGAGCTGGACTCTTCTGCAAGTTTCCGGATTTCTCCTGCAACAACCGCAAAGCCTTTCCCTGTTTCCCCGGCATGAGCCGCTTCGATTGCTGCATTCATCGCTAAGAGATTGGTTTGTGCAGCAATATTTTGAATAACAGTACTGGTATCAAGGAGAATTTCAGAACTTTCGGCAACAGCCTTACTCAAATCAACCGTTTCAGCAATAATACGCTTACCCTGATTAGTCGCTTGATGCAATTCCTCTAATGTCTGTAAATTATTCCCTACGGTTTCGGTAACTGACTGAATATTCGATACCATACAGCTAACCGCATTCGAAGAATCTTCCACATTTTGTATTTGTAGTGCGACATGTCCGTCAACTTTTTCTATTGTATTAGTCATTACTTGCAAAGATGCACCAACAGCAACAACACTTGAAGCATGATTGAGCATCTGTTTTTTTATACCGGCTATATTGGTACTTATTTCGTATACGGCACTTGCAGTTTCCGTCATATTACTTGCTAGTTCTTCACCAATATGCTGCATTGAAGCAGAACTTTTTCCAACAGATTTTATTGAATCCGCAATTTTCTCTATCGTTTGATTAAAGTATTGTGCAAGCTCACTAACTTCATCATGTCCGGCAACTCCTAAGCGTACGGTTAAATCGCCTTCTCCCTGTGCAATATTTTTTAAAGCGGAAACCGTTGCATTAATAGGCTGCACAATTCTACGGGCTGTAAAGTACACAATGATGATAGATACCAACAACACTGCACTTGCAAGCATAAAAAGATATTTTTGCAAAATATCTATAATACCTAAAAATTCATGCACAGGGGCATAGAGAATAACCCGCCAGCCGGTAAAGGTAATAATACTAAAAGCAGCTATTTGATCTTCGTTTTCCCAATGAAAATAACCGACAGCTGCCTTTGGTGATTCCAATGCCTGCTTTTCAAACCCGCCGATTCCGGCAAATGCAGGATTTGTCTTTGCTTTTTCTATACTATTTTCCTGTGATTTTACCGCCTCAATATCCAAATCACCGATTGTTGTACCAGAAAGTCCGATAATATAGCAATATCCTGTTTCACCGACAGTAATATCGGATATTATCTGAGAAAGCCCTACCGCATTTTTTCGTGCATAGAGTACCCCGATAATACGCTTATCATCATCATAAATAGGTACAGAAAAGAATACAAACAGAGTATTCACCGCCCGCGAAACCATCGGCTCTGTTATAAACGGTTTTCCCTGTAATGCCGATTGAAAATACTGCCGGTCTGCTACATTTACCTGACTTCCATCAGTTACCCATGCATTTCCTGCCCTATCACAAATACCGAATGCCTCCCATTCACTTTCAAAGAGCAGCTCCTTTTTCAAAACAGCAGCCTTTTCAGCGTATGAAATATTTTTCCGTAATACTTCGTGCCGTGCAATGCTCATCAATGTAGTAATATATGAAGAAACACGCTCATCAATTATCTTTGCAGTATTTTCTGCCGTTTCTACGAGCTGATCATGGACATTTTCTATCATTGTACGCCTTACAAGCGTAATTGTAGTAAAACCCAAAATAGAAATAGTAAGCAAAATTAAGATACTGAACGTCATAATCAATCTGCTGCGGATAGAAAAACGTATTGTCATATCTATACTTCCTTTTAATAAAATAATGCATACAAGGTATAGACTAAATGCACCCAATATTAGATCTATTCAGAAATGAAAGTTTCCGAATAGGTTTATTATAGCATTTACCCAACTACCGTACAAGTTGTTACAAATTGATTTCCCTATTTTGATTTTATGTCTACTTGACAAAAAAAATAAAAAGAGGTATAGTAAATTATCTTTTGGGACTATAGCTCAGCTGGATAGAGCGTCAGATTCCGGATCTGAAGGCCGACGGTTCGAATCCGCCTAGTCTCATCTTTTTCTTCCATACAACGCTGTGATGTTCCTTATTTTCCTGCTCATATCTTTTAGTGCATTGAATTCTGTTGCTGTGAGTATAAACTCCCAATTTCCGTCGGCACAGCCGGGAACATTGATACGGGAATGTTCTCCTAAAAACAATATATCTTGTACTTGAAAAATAACTGTATCGGCAATAGATGCCGCCATTGCTTTCATCATATTATCAGCAGTGCTTTCATGCGGCGAAAAACACAAGTATGATGCGGCATACTGTTTTTCTTCCTCACTCCGCCGGCTGTACCACAGTGCAAGCGGTTCATTATCGTGAATACCGAAGTAGAGAACGGTATCAGCGTCATAGTGATGCGGGGTATGCTCATTGTTCCAGCCGGGGTATAATCCATTTTGCAGTATGCGCATACTGGGATAACCAAATGCTTTACGGAGAGCAGAAACCTCTTTGGTGATAAAACCCAGATCTTCAGCTATAATCTGTAAATGAGGCAGTTCTTGTGCAAGTTTTGTAAAAAGGGCACTGCCGCCTGCCGGAATCCATGCCCCGCTCCGTGCATCTTTTCCCGCGGGAATACGCCAAAAACTCTCATATCCGCGGAAATGATCCAGCCGCAGCACATCATAAAATGCAGCTTGACGGCGGAACCGCTTAATAAACCAGTCAAAATGTGTGCGTTCTAAATATGCCCAATCGTATACCGGCATACCCCATAGCTGTCCCTGATCATCCGGATTATCAAAATCTCCCGGAGGGCAGCCGGCAGAATATGCAAGGCTTCCATCTGCTTCCATGCAGAATACTGCTTGATTTGCCCACACATCTGCACTGTCATGTGCTGCATAAATTGGAATATCTCCAATGATATGCACACCGGCTGCCGCTGCGTAGTGTTTTAGTTTTTGCCACTGTGTTTCAAACATATACTGCACAAATACAGTAAAAATAATTTCATCATGCAGTGCTGCTTTGAGTGCAGCACGTGTTTCAGGCTGGAGTTTTTTTACTTCTAACGGCCAGTGCACCCACGAGGAATCACCGTATTTGTGCCGCAGTGCAGAAAATAAAGCAAAATCTTCCAGCCAATCGCCCTGTTCCTGCAAAAAAGTATCAAGTATACCCCTGTTTCCGGAAGACTGCAAAAAACGCTTACAGGCTTTTTTCAAAACAGCGGAGCGGGTATGGTACAAAAAGCCGTAGTCTATCTTCGGTTCAACAGGCGTATCTGAGGGTGTACCCTGCGGATCCGATAGTGATGCTGTTTCGGTTTTTGCCGGCGGTTTTGCTGCTTTAAGCTCTTCTGCGGTGAGCAGCCCTTGTTCATGCAGTGCTTCGAGGTCAATAAAATACGGATTGCCGGCAAATGAGGACGTACTCGCGTAGGGCGAATTTCCGTAGCCTGTTGGTCCAAGCGGCAATATTTGCCAGTACCGCTGTCCTGCTGCACAGAGAAAATCAACAAACTCATAAGCTTTTTTTCCAAGGCAGCCTATGCCATACGAATCGGGTAAAGCAAAAATCGGTAGTAAGAAACCGCTTGCCCGCTTTGTATGTAATTCTTTGTAATCGTATCGGGGATCAATCATTTATTCACCGTATTTGTTAAAGTATCCTTGTATAAAAATAATCGGAGTTCCTTTATCTCCGCTTCCCGAAGTAAGGTCGCATAAAGAGCCGATTAAATCAGTTAATCTACGGGGTGTAGTTCCTTGAGATTCCGCACGGTCAAGTTTTGCATCTTCTGCATCTCTTTTGCTCGTATGGATATATTCAATCACTGCTTTTTGCTGTGCTTCTCCGGAAAGATTTTTAAAGTTATTATCTGCAAGATATTTTAATTTAACTTCATGCGGTGTTCCCTCAAGCCCTTGTGTAAAACCGGGTGAGACAACAGGATCCGCAAGTTCCCATATCTTCCCAACAGGATCTTTAAATGCTCCGTCGCCGTAGACTAACACTTCCAGTGTTTTCCCTGTTTTTTCTTTCAGCATGGTTTGTATCTGTTCTACCAATGCTTGGCAATTATTAGGAAATAATTTTATCGAATGATCCGTTGCTTTATTGGAGCCAAGCAGTCCGTATTCAGTGTTGTAACCGCTGTTGTGTACCGGTTTTGAGAGAATATCATCAAGCCCGAACACACACGCGGCCCCTTGGTCTTGCAGTATCTGTTTTGTGTGCTTACGGGTGTGAATATCGCAGACTAAAACCGATTTTGTATATGCAAGAATGCAGGCAGGATTGTTGGCAAGAATAATTTCCGACTCTTCGTTATATTTTTTAATAATCGAAGTATAATACGCAATGTAGTCTACACCGGTAAAAGGATGGGTATACGTTCCGAATGTTTTTGTAAATTCCTGTGCAGAAAAAGAATCTGTCCATGGGTTTACACTGCTTGGTATACCGGTATTTTGTATAGGCATTAACCGGTTGCCTACTTCATCAGAGGGATAGCTGAGCATAACTGTTATTCTATTTCCTGTTTTGGCAATTCCCTCAAGACAGATTGCAAACCGGTTTCTGCTGAGTATAGGAAACACAAGACCGATATGTGCATCGCCGAATTTATTGCGAATGTCAGCTGCAATGTCATCAACCGTAGCATAATTCCCTTGAGCACGGGCAACAACTGATTCGGTAACAGCCAAAATATCTCTGTCATGCAGAGTGAACCCCTCTGTTTCTGCTGCCGATAGGAGGGTATCAACAGCAATATGTGCAATATCATCTCCAGCATGAATAATAGGAGCAGCAAGACCGCGGGAAACCGTACCTATTTTTTTCATCATCGTTTTCTCCTTATGATGCACTACCATATAGCTCCCGCTTTTTTTTATTTTAAACGGGCAGCAGCGGTAAGTGCTTTTTTATGCGTTGGGTATAACTCTACACCGGTTTTTTTTATCCAGCCGTTAGAAAGATGAATCCACAGTTCAGTTTGTCCCTGTCCGGAAATAAATTGTGTTCCAATAATAGGATATATTTCTTTTTTACGGGCATGAGCGATAGAAATGCCTTGTATTCCCGGGCTATCTTTTAAGGCTGTATACGTTTCGATAATTACTGCATAGCGATCTGCTTCATTCATAGGAGAATCGGACGGCAGCCGGATATGTTCAATTCCGGTATTTTTTGTACAGCTAAAAGATACGAGGCATATTCCTATAAGAAAATAAAAAAGAAATTTTTTTTCCTGTTTCACAATTATACCCGGTAAAACTCCTTTAAAGGAGAAATAAATAATGAATCGGACGGAACCAAGTTAAGTGCAGCCAATTCTTCAAACGAAAACCACTGCAAGCGTGTATGTACTGCCGACCGCAGTTGATAGTCTTCAGGTAAAAAAACTTCATACGCAAAAAGATCAAAAGCTCGGCTGCTGCTTCGAAATTCTTGTTTTCCGATAAAAGCACCCACCGACACCGTAACAAACAGCTCTTCTTCGTATTCGCGTATGAGTGCCTGCGGATGTGTTTCACCCTGTTCACATTTGCCGCCGGGAAACTCCCAGCAGCCGCCTATTTCGCCGCCGGGTTCCCGCAGTCCAAGCAGAAATTTTCCATTTTTTCTGATAATACCAACAACTGACTGCTTCATACTGCTGCCTATAGGAAGAGTACCGGTGAAAAAAACAAATGCAGAATTGCCGAGGCAAGACAAAAATAGCCGATTAGTTTTCTAAAACCGGTAAGCTGTCCAAATAATGCAGGCAGCAGTTTTTCAGGATGGGCAATTGACCACCAGCTGCTAAAGAAAATAAGGGAACCGGCAGCTCCTGATAGTGCGGGCAGTATATCGCCGAAAATAGGGAGTTGCCCCCCTACTGGGGTAAGCAATTTAAATACGGCAGCAGTACCCGAAAAAATTACCAAAATAAGCAGAAATGTCATATCACGCAAAAATGGGTATCTATCATTATATGATGTTTCTTCAGTGTCAAAAAAACTGAGAATAGACCCCATAACAAGGTTTGTAGTAATTGATAACCAGTAGAATGGTAAATAATAAAAAGATGCCATTTTCTCCTCCCCCATAATGCATAGAGGTACATAACAATACGTTATTTATAGAATAGGAAGCTCCTTGCAGCTGCTGCCTACACACTGTACCCCATTACTGTAAGAATACGGTATTCCTAAAAAAAAATCAATAAACCTGTTCAGAAACTTCTATTTTTGAAACAGGCTGCCTTTCACATACTCACCGCTTTTTATAAAATATTTTGTGTTGACAAATCCATAAAATAGTATTTATAGTAAGAGATAAATCATATTTGAATGAGATGAAAATAAAAACACTGAAACCATACTTTTGGATGTAAACCGTACAAAAAAATGAACAGAAAAATTTTTATACTATTTTTATTTGCAAGTGCAGCATCATGCTATGCACAATTCGTACAGCAAAATCAAATAACTGTTGAAAAGGTCATTGAAATATACGATTCCGGCAATAAAGAACAGGCTCGGAAAATGTTTCTATCTCTTTCCCAAAGGGGTGATTTTAATGCTGACTTTGAATTATTTTACCGCTATCTCAATACTCCGGAGGATTCATATAAGTATTTACGCAATGCAGCTGTTAATGGACACGAGAAAGCAATGAAATATTTTCTTGAAACAACTGTTTACTGTGCAGAAACTTTTAAAAGATCTAATCCAAAAGAAGCTCTAAAAGTTTATAAAAAATATTTAAAAAAAACCGGCTTGGAAAATAGTAAGCATTCTATTAACACACTAGACTTTCTTACTAAATGTGCAGAACCTCCAGAATTGGATTCAAAGACATTCTGTAAAAAATATAATTTATTTTATAACGATGAAGATATAGAAAAAAATCCTTATTATATTTGGCAGCTTGCAGAAGAAGCATCAAGAGAAAATAGCCGTTTTGGGAAACCTGATCCGCAGCTGATTTTACAGTTGATAATTTGTGGAGGAATTGTTCCGGCGGAATTTACACTTGCAGTAGAAGATTTCTATGGTTTTTATAAAAAAAATGAGGTACATGAATTTAGAATAGATAACTATGTTACAAGCGGATACGGACTTAATTTCTGTGCTATAAGAGAAAAAAATAAAAATAATGAATATTTAAAGAAAAGAGTAAGTTCATTTCAGGAAAAAATAAAAAATGAAAATCGGGGAAAATTTCATGAAGCAGTAACTTCATATTTTAATTTTGTTGATCAAAAAATCTGGGCAGAAGAAGGGCATGATGGTTCGGGCTATATCGCATGGGCAATAGAATCATCAAACAAACAGAAAGAAGAATTTTTGGATATCATTGAACAAATGCAGGAAATCATAAGTCATAACTCTACTGAAGATATTAACGATTTAATTTCTAAGTATACTGAAATAAAAGAAAAAATAGATGCATTGATAGGTGATGGTCAAATTGAAGGTCCGAAGTTTACAATTACTTTAGCAGATATTAAAAAAACAGAAATTTTGTGGCAGTCTTACAAAAATAGTATGATTGAATTTGTTAAAAATCAGTTTGGAGTAGAAGCAAGCCGGAATATAAGTAAATGGATTTATCAAAAAAGGATAGAGAATTTAATGAATATTGTTGAATTATATTATGATTATAATTGATTTAGCACCTCCAAAGCTTGATGTAATTATGAATGGAATGGAATTTACTGTATGAAAAAAGATTTGATATTATTTTTTATATGCCTCTTTTTGGGCATTATGAGTATTTTTGTTTCAATTATTCATCGATTTCAAATAAATTCAATTTCATATAGTGATCAAAAATGGCTTGGAATCGTTTTTTCTTTTTTTGTGATTTATATAGTATCTATGATACTATTTCTTCCTGTAAGCATTATTTTTCGAGTGAAAGATAAAAAATACAAAATATTTTTAGTGGATATAGTGTTATTAGCTTTTTTATGCTCAATATTCATTTTAATTATTTATATTGATTATCCTACATTAGTTTATATAACTTAAAATCCGATAAAAATAGAGGTTGGAAAAATACTCTGGTAGTTACTAATTGTATTTTTTATTTTCAGCATGAAAGCAGCCCTGAAGACGGGTAAACACATCGGATATGTTACAGAAGAAATCCAGCCGTTTACCCCGCCTTTTCGGCAGCTGCACAATTAACACTTACCGGATTTTTATCTTGACGGTATTGCTTTTGAAACGGGCAGATGATACGGTAACGTGTACCGTTCCGGTCTGTCCAAGTGCTTTAATCCAAAAGGCACGCACTCCGCCGATAAGTGCAAGGTCTGCATCGCCGATGAGTTGTGCAGCTCCTTTTATGGTAATCTTGATAACTTCTGTGCTGTAGGGAAGCTCATTCCCAGCTTGATCAAGCAGCCGCACCGTGCAGCGGACTGCATCCGGTATTACGGCGGACAGTACCGGTGCATCAGCGGCAAGAACGAGCTGCGTAGGAACGGGATTCGGCACAAACTGCCGCTCGATGCAGACAACCTCTTGATAAAATCCGGTAAAAACAGCGTCCGTCCAATTTTGCCCCCATGCCGTTTCAATATTTTCAATTACTATCGGAGGGTGAGGCAGCCCCGGATAGCGGTCAAACGCAGGATAAAAATAGCCTAAATCATTTTCTCCAAGACGAATACGCACTTTATCACAGTTTGTGCAAATCATCAGCGGGGCAATGCCGCCAATTGCACGCTCGCCGATTGTGTAGCGGGTAAGCGGTTCCATAACCGGCTGCACCGAAGCGGGCTGCTGGCTCGCATATACCGCCGCTGCAAATTTCGGCATACGGAACATATCCATTACTCCATGATAGCATATCCGGTCTCCTGATCCAAAGTTTGCATGGGTATTGTAGTCAAAAGCACACCAGCCGATAGCCCCGCATTTATGCGGATCGAGGGCGGCAGCATTGTGTACCGCAGCATGCCGGCACGCGTGTTCAACAAGCCGCTCCTCCTGATCAAACCGCTTGGTAGGATATATATGCCCTGCAAACTCAGTTACGAGATAGGGAACGAGGGAGTCAAGTCCGGTAACCTCCCGCTGCGGACGGAGAATCCGCATGTGATGCGCCCCGGGAGCATGAGAGCCGTACATAAAATCATTCATAGTGTAAACATCTTCTAAAAATTCACTGTTTTCTTTACAGCGGACTCCGCCGGTTTGACGGGAGGGATCCAGCTCATGAGCAATGCGGTTGGTTTCCCGATAGAAACCGCTGCAATCGTCCGATTCATTAATCCGCACCCCCCAAAGTACAATCGACGGATGGTTTCTATCACGGAGAATCATCTCGCGGATTTCCTGACAGCTTACGGCTTGCCATTCCTCATCACCAATATGCTGCCAGCCGGGTGTTTCTTCAAATACCAAAAGACCAAGTTCATCACAACGGTTCAGAAAAAACGGCGATTGCGGATAATGCGAAGTACGCACAAAGTTTACGCCGAGTTCCTGTTTTAAAATTTCTGCATCACGTTCCTGTACACGCTTCGGCATTGCATAGCCGATATATGGAAACGATTGATGTCTATTTAAACCGCGGAGTACGAGCCGTTTTCCATTGAGAAAAAATCCATCAGGGGTAAATGCGGCAGTGCGGAATCCTATGGTTGTAGAAACAGAATCTGTTTCTGCAGAATCATTGGTACGCAGTGTAACTTCAACGATGTACAATGCCGGTTTTTCAAGCGACCACAAGGCAATACCTATCAAATTTTCCAGCACAACAGATACTGTTTGCACTGCTTCTGAAACAAAGATATTCCTAACATATTCCGCCTTTTTTTTATGCCGATAATCAAGCAGCGTTACTGTTATTTGGTGCTGCTGTGTTTGATCTGCATTATCAGGTGTACCGCCGTTTGCACAATTGTTCAGCTCAATATCTACAGCAAGCATTTTCTGTTTTTCCAAAATCTTATCGGGTTTTGCATACACCGATTGGATAAAACACTGCGGAACAATGCGTAATGATACATCACGGTATATTCCGCCATAGGTAAGATAATCAACAGCAAAGCCGAACGGCGGAATATCGGTACGCTCGCGGGAATCAACCGCAACGGTTACCGTATTATCACTGCCGCCGAAATGTACCAGATGCGTAATTTCAATAGAAAACGGTGTGTAGCCGCCTTTATGACTTCCGGCGGCATATCCATTTACCCATACCTCTGCAGCACACATTACTCCGTCAAAATCTAAAAATATACGGCTGTTTTGTGCTTCAGCCGGTACGGAAAAATGCCGCCGGTAACAGGACAGCATCTGATATGCTGTTTCATCAAAGTAATTATACGGAACCTCTTTTACCGTATGCGGCAGCTGTATTTGTTCAAAATCAGAATCATCATACAATGGATTGCAATATTCAGGGAGAAACGATTCTTTAAAAAGCCAGTTTTTCCAAAGATTGGTAACTATTCGTGCCATAAAAACCCCACAATACTATTTTAAACTATCATCAGCGGACAGCTGATAGTGCCGCTTCATGCCGATGAGTAGAGCCTGTTCTCGGTTATCTTTAGTGTTCTTTCAATTAACGATACCTAAAAAGCTATTTCTTCAAAATTATTTTCGCTGATTATGATTGTCCCATCGGGCATCATAAAGACAACCTCATTCCAATAGCCTTTTCCTCTGTCTTTTTCTTCCTCATAAATAAAAAAAATAACCCATTTTTCTTTTTTTTCATCAAGCGGATAGAGTTCGTACGAGGCAAACAACAAGGGCTTTTTAAAACTTGGATTGTATAATTCCTTTATATAATAATCGGCACATTCTTGCAAGTTTTTTTGTACAATATATGCCCGCAATGCATCTTCGGTAAACTTTTTTTGCACCTCAATAAGCTCCTGCCCGACTTTCCACGTTACACTGTAATCAGCGGTATCGGTACTGCCAATTCCGGCAATAAGCTGTAAGTTTTCCCGTGAATAGTCCGCCTGATACAAACGGATAGTATGGTTTTTAAAGTATACGTTTTTTTCGCGGAAAGGGGCAGTTCCATTATATACACCACCTGCTGAAGTTATACGTTCCGGTACAGTGCTCTGCTGCATAGAGCATACTATTACTATAAACGGTATAAGCATAATGACAAAAAATAACGGCATTTTCATTTTATAGGAACCTCTAAAAACAATCCCACGTATACACTACTTTTGAAAAATCTCTCTTGTTTAATGCATCGGAATTTATGAGAAACGTTGCTTCGCCCATATCTCCCCAGCACAGTACCTGCCCGCCGCACGATGAAGAAGTAAGATGCAGTAAATTTGTATCATAATACGCAGCATCTTCTGCCGTCATATATTCACGAATATCATTTTGAACAAATGAGGGATAGCCGAGTACATAATTTTCAGTTTCAGTAAGCATATCGTAGAGTGCATGTGCATGAATATTTGTTTCACCGAGAACTTCATATATATTTTTATCGGTATCTTCACCGGTAATGTTTCTAACAGCTTCTGCAATAACGGTGTTCATTCTGTAATCATCGGTTTTCATGTACGATACGGATCGAGTAAATACCAATGCCGCCGAATTTAAAATAGGGGTATTGGAAATTTCAGCAGTAGAGGGGATGATTCTTTGAATATCTTTTACACAGACATTTTTATCAATTTTTTCATGAAAAATAATCCGCCAATTTGTCTGTACAGACGGTTCATCAAAACTCATACCGTACAGATCATCTGAAGATATAAAAAACTGAAGTATTCCTTCTTTCGGAAATAGGGGATTTTCATAGGTACATTCGCTAAAATTCAACTGACAAAGCAGCTGCATCTTCTTTCCCGCAGTATCTACAGGATATTCTAATGACAAATCCCAATACGGTATACCGCCGATTTTTGAAGAAAGGAGCTCCGGTTCACTATCTTTTTTAGGAAGCAGCAAAAAGGTTTCAGCACTCGCATTTTCTTTTATGTAATTTTTTAACCGTTCAATGCCCTCTTCTGTTGCAAAATAGTTATGGACCATTTCTAAACCAAGGACAAAGGTTTTAACCTCTCTATAATAATCAGGTATTGAATATTTTTTACCGGAAAAAACAAGTTCGTACTTCCCGCAGCGGACATTATGCGTTACAGATTCAATATTCTGTAATTGATAGGTGTATTTCTTAAAAAATTTCCTTATGACAACTTTTTCATCATACACATACGCAACGGCTGCGTTATTTTGGTAGAGAAGAATTAAGCCGAATAGAAAAAATAGCATAAATTCCAGTGTAGGAACAAAGGATCCGGCTAAAAATGCAAAAATAGTACAACCGCCGAACAATAGGCTATTTATAATAAAAACTATATTTTCAAAAACTGTAGCCGGATGATGAATATTATTTTTTACAACATACATACTATAATCTCCGCAGAACCGCACATAGAAACCATGTATGAGACTAACGTGCCATATAGTAACGTCCTTGTCAACCGATAATTCCAAAGCAGACAGGGTTTCTGTATGAAGCCAGCAAAGCAGGTTCTTTATTCTTGCAAAAAAGGCATATATTGCATATACTTCCAAAAATTATTTTATCATGGATATTCATATAAAAGGACACCGTATGCCGAAAATTGATGTAAATGAATCGCTTTTTTTTCACTTGTTGGGTAAAAAATATGACTACACCGCTGATTTTGAACGTATATTAAGCACTGCAAAGGCAGAACTTGATGAAGCTCCGCCGGAAAGCAGTGAAAATGCAGAGCGAATTATAAAAATTGAACTAAATGACACTAACCGCCCTGATCTTTGGTCTACTGCAGGGCTTGCACGCCTATTGCGTATTCACGGCGGAGGAAAAAGCAACAAGGAACACTATGCTTCATTTTTATCATCTGCAGCCGGACAAAAGGATTTTGCAAACCGCCGTATCACCGTAGACCCTGCTTTAGAATCAGTACGGCCGTTTATGACTGCCTTTGTTATTTCAGGGAAACCCATTGATGAAGCAATGCTGAAAGATATTATTCAAACGCAAGAAAAACTCTGCTGGAATTTCGGCAGAAAACGCCGCTCTGTTTCCATGGGGGTATACCGCAGCAGCATAATTCAATGGCCGCTTTCATACCATGCGGTAAATCCGCATACAACGGCGTTTACTCCTTTGGGGTGCGAAACCGAAATGAGCTGTTCCAGCATCATTACCGATCATCCGAAAGGAAAGGATTTCGGCTGGATATTAAAAGACAAACCGCTTGTTCCGCTCCTTTCTGATGCAAGCGGAGCAGTGCTTTCTATGGCTCCGATTATTAACAGTGCAGAAATCGGAGCAGTACAAACCGGCGATACGGATTTGCTGGTTGAGCTGACCGGTACAGATATGGCATCGCTGCTGCTCGCAACAAACATAGTTGCCTGTGATTTTTCCGATGCAGGCTACCATATTTTGCCGGTTTGTATTGAACACCCCTATAACACCGGCTACGGAAAAACCATTGTAACACCGTATTACTTTCAACCGGTAACAACTACTACCAGTGCTGCTGTTAATAAACTGCTTGGAACCGATCTGTCACTAGACGAAATTACCGCTGCACTGGAGCGTATGGATAACACTGTTCATAGTGAGGCTCAAACCATTACCGTGATACCGCCTCCATACCGCAATGACTTCTTGCATGAAGTTGATATTATCGAAGATGTTATGATGGGTAAAACAGTTGAGTATTTTGAACCGGAAGTTCCGCATGAATTTACCGTTGGGCGGCTCCTGCCTGTTACCCATATAAGCCGGAAAATAAAAATGCTGCTTACCGGTTTTGGCTATCAAGAAATGATTTTCAATTATCTCGGTTCAAAAAAAGATTTTATTGACCGCATGACCATTGACGGCAGTTCTGTAATAGAAATTGCAAACCCCATGTCGGAAAACTATCAGTTTGTCCGTCCGTCAATTATTGCCTCGCTGCTTTCAGCGGAAATGGGTTCTGCAAATGCCGTCTATCCGCACCGTATCTTTGAAACAGGGAAAATTGCCGTGCTGGATTCCGCCGAAAATACCGGCACAAAAACCCGCCAAAACCTCGGCTTTATGACAGTCAGCCATGATGCAAATTTCAACGAAGCAGCAAGCCATGTTGCGGGGCTGCTGTACTACCTTGGTGCTGACTATGCCGTATGCGAAACCGCCGATCCGAGGTTTATTGCCGGCCGCCAAGCAGGTGTTTTATATCATGGAAAGCAAATCGGTATTTTCGGCGAACTCCATCCGCAGGTACTGGAAAACTGGTCTATTACCGTACCCGCATTTGCCGGCGAGCTTGATATCGAAGCATTCTGCCTGTAGAGAATATCCCTGTTCGATAACTATGGTTTCGAACAGGGGCTTATCTGCCGGCGGGCAGTAGTACTGACTGCCATTAAAATAGGGGATTTCCCTGCTTGGAGTTTGTATGAAAATTGAGCATATTGCTTTGTATGTAAATGATTTAGAAAAGTGTAGAGATTTTTTCGTAAAATATTTTAACGGAAAATCAAATGACGGCTATCATAATAAAACAACAGATTTTAGATCTTATTTTATTTCATTTGAAAACGGCAGCCGGCTTGAATTGATGAGGAAACCCTCTATTGCAGATGAAGCAAAAATTGCACGGACAGGGTATATTCATATCGCATTCAGTGTTGGAAGTAAAGAAAAAGTTGATACACTTACCGAAACACTCAAAAATGACGGATTCGAGGTTATAAGTCCTCCGAGAACAACAGGAGATGGCTATTACGAAAGTTGTGTAAGCGGAATAGAAGGTAATCAAATAGAAATTACGATTTAGTGCAGCTGCAAAAAAACTCTGTTAGATTTTTAGAAGATACCCTTTAATAAAAATTTCAAAAATACTGGATATGTAAGTAGGGAAAAAAATGAAAATACTGATTATTTCAGATGGGCATGGAGATATTGATACATTGAAGCGGCTGCACGCCCGTATACCGGAACCGGATATGGTGCTATTTGGAGGTGATTTTGCAGCTTTTAAGCAGCCGGAAACAGGCGTATCTTTTTTGCAAGCACTCACCGCTTTGTACCGCCCTGTATACGCGGTAATCGGCAACTGCGATGAGCCGTCTTTTTTAAAAGAGATAGAATCCAGCGGAATTTCTATTCAAAATACCGCAATACCGTTTAAACACTTTATCCTTGCAGGATCGGGCGGCAGCAGTAAGTTTACCGGAGCAACCCCCAACGAACGGACTGACGATGAGCTGCGGTCGGACTTATCCAGTGCTGAACAGTGTACAACAAGCGTTCATGCACATCCGTTGATTATTGTTACGCATAATCCGCCGCATAAAACAAAGCTTGATAAGGTTATGCCCTTGGTACATGCCGGTTCACCGCTGATTCGGACATTTATTGAACACTATCAACCGCTACTAGCAGTATCAGGACATATCCATGAATCGTATGCAATAGACAGAATCGGCAAAACACTGCTAGTTAATCCCGGCTCACTTGCAGAGGGGCGGTTTGCAGTTGCCGAAATTACCGGAAGCAGTATTTGCCGTAGTGCAGACACCCCCGATGAACCATTTACAGTATCTGCCGAACTATTTAAGCTCTAAAGCTCGGCTGAACCATGATTTAAAGCATATTAAAAATCAAGCATACACTGTACAGACTGAACAGTATGAGCGGCAGCTTCATCAAGCGGAATCATAACCGGCTCTTTTTCCGTACGGATTTTAAACTCCACATACGGGAGCTTTTTATCGCTTATGATGATGCGGATTGGTAAGCCGATTAAGTCCATATCTTTGAACTTAACGCCGGGACGTTCGCTCCGGTCATCGAGCAGCACCTCAATCCCCTGTGCAGTAAGTGCGTCATGGAGCATATCCGCAGCTTCTTTCATAGCTCCCTCATACTGAATAGGCACAATCCCTACCTGATACGGTGCAACGCTCATCGGCCACGTAATACCGTTTTCATCATGGTGTTCCTCTATAATAGAAGCAACCGCACGGTCAACACCGATACCGTAACAGCCCATCAATGGATATTGCTGACTACCGTTTTCATCAAGATAGGTCATATTCATGCTTTCCGTATATTTAGTACCCAGCTTGAAAATATGCCCCAACTCATTACCTTTTTTCGTGTAGAATGCAGCACCGCAATGCGGACACACATCCCCTGCTTGAACAGTCCGCACATCAAAAACAAAATCCGGCGTAAAATCGCGGCCCGGCTCAACATGGATATAGTGCTTGTCTTGCTCAAGTGCACCGGTTACTGCATCATGCATGCCCATAACACTTTCATCTGCAATAATTTGTACGTTTTTAAGCCCTACCGGTCCTGCAAAGCCTACAACGGTTCCGGTAATACGTTCTACGTCTGCATTTGCAGCAAGGGTAACTTCCGCTGCTTTCAGGCACGCTGCAAGCTTTGCTTCATTCACTTCAAGATCGCCGCGTATGCAGACTGCAGCAAAGTCCGTCTGTAAAAGCGGAGAGGCACTTACCTGATAAATAAGCGTTTTAATAAACCGCTTTGCCGAGGTTTTTAAAAAGGCGGTTAGTTCTTCTATCGTGCGGACATTCGGAGTTTCAACCTTTGAAAACGGCTCACCGGCAGCGGGAACTTCGCAGGGAGGTTCGGGGCGGCAGACCGCTTTTTCAACATTTGCAGAATAATTGCATTGCGGACAGAGAATAAGTGTGTCATCGCCAATCGCAGATTCCACCATAAATTCTTCCGAACCGCTGCCGCCCATCGCACCGGAATCCGCCCGCACCCGTATAATTTTTAGACCGCAGCGGCGGAATATTTTTTCGTATGCTTCACCAAAGGCACGGTAGGTTGAATCAAGACAGCCGGAAGTAGTGTGAAACGAGTACGCATCTTTCATAGTAAATTCCCGTGCACGCATAAGACCGTACCGCGGGCGGATTTCATCACGGTATTTTGTGTTTATTTGATACAGACTGATAGGATAGTCTTTGTACGAGGCAAGCTCAAACCGCATCAGAGCAGTAAACACTTCTTCTGCAGTAGGACTCACTACCAAATCCTGATCAAGCCGGTTTTTCATTTTTAACAGCCCTTGCCCCATGGTGTCCCACCGCTTGGATTCCTGCCACAGTTCACCGGGAACCACAACCGGCGGTTTACATTCCAAACAGCCGGCAGCATCCATTTCTTCCCGAATAATGCGTTCAACTTTTCTAAAAGTCCGCAATCCAAGCGGTAAATAACTGAATAAGCCGTTTCCAATACGGCGGATCATACCTGCCCGCAAGAGCAGCTGATGACTCACTACCACTGCTTCAGCAGGTACTTCGCGCAGTGTTTTAAAAAAAGTTTGAGATATTTTCACACATATCCTCTCTTTATTGAAATGGTACCTGCTTTTAAACAGAAATTTCAAAACAGGTATATTAAAACCTGTTCGGCAACACCGTTATCGAACAGGTTGGGTAGATAGCGTTTTTTTTGTATTGATACACCATTCAAAAAAACTATAGGATGTTCATACGTTATGAGCTTTTTCTTTCGGCATCTTTACGCTGTTTGTGAATAACATGCAATTCTTCTAGATAGCGTCTCCGAGATATAACAAGGCTTAAGAGCTCGCTATACATATTGAAATTGACATCCAAGGCGATAGGAAACACATACAGTTCGGTTTCTTCACAATACCGCTCAATAAAATCAGGATCATTGACAAAACCAAGACTGATTACATTGCTAATCCTATCAGCACATTTAAGAATTTTTGCACGGGTTGAGCCGTTTTTGAGTACGTTTTTAAGGTACTCACATTTCGCAAGCCCTTTTGGGCGGGTTACTTCCATAACCAGCTCATACACTTGGGAAGATTCCGAATCGATTTGTAAGAGTTGATTCACATTAAAATCGGGAATATCTTCCAACACATCATGCACGATCGAGGCTTTTAGCAATACGCTGTCAATATACCCATAATCAATGAGTATCCCCATCGTGTCCATTTGGTGGCGGAACATATTTCCGCCGGCATGCCTACTCTTGCCGCACAGCACAGTTGCTAAATCAATGTAAGGAGCGAGATACATGCTTTTCAACACTTGTACATCAATCTTTTCCATGATTTTTAGGCTCTCCTACGCCAGATCATGCAAATACAGCGAAAATTTGTGTATACGCCTTTCCGCTTCCTGCAATTTCTCCTTTTCACCTGCGACTACATCCGCAGGAGCATGCTCCACAAAACCTTTATTTTTCAGTTTTGCCTGCAAACGCACGGCATTACCTTTTTCTTTTTCGAGTTCTTTGGTAAAGCGTAGGGTGAGTTGTGTTCTATCAACGGTATCGCCGGTAATGATAAATGCTTCAAAACCGCTGCCTACAGTACCGATGGAATTGGCAGGTTTTTGCTCCGGCTGTGCAATAAAGAGAATATCAGCAACGCCGGCGAGCAGTTTAATGAGTTCAGTTTTTTCTACAGCAGCAGAGGCGGCAGCGGCAGGTTCTGTGTACAAGGCGATGTTCAGCTTAAGCTGCGGATCAATACCGCATTCTACGCGGAGGGCACGCAGCTGCCGGACAATTTCTTGTAAGGCTCCAAAACGGGCTGCAGCAGATTCATCTATCCGCTGGGAATTATAGACAGGATAATCGGCAGTCATCAGTACGGCAGCACGGGGTTGCACACCGCACGTACCTCCGCACGTGCGGAGGTACATACCTCCTTGTACACAATACTCAGGGAGTTTTTGATAGATTTCTTCTGTAACAAAGGGGAGAACGGGGTGCAGCAGCCGAAGCGATTCTTCTAGTACGGCAAGGAGTACGGAGGTTATCCGGTTTTTTTCCGCATCATCGCCGTTTTTATAGGAAAGCTTTGTACCTTCTACATACCAGTCGCAAAAGTTATTCCAGAAAAATTCATATACCGCCTGTGCTGCTTCATTGAATCGGTAGTTCTCAAATGCAAAGCAGACTGTTTTTACCGTTTCATTCAAGGTATGATATATCCAGCGGTCAAGTTCGGTTAATTCAGATGCTGCAACCGGAACAAGCTGCCGCCCTTCAAGGTTACCGAGAATATACCGCGAGGCATTCCAGATTTTATTTGCAAAACGGGAGCCGAGCTTAAACGATTCAGTGTCAATAGGAATATCCTGCCCCTGTGCACACATAAAAGCAAGGGTGAATTTAAAAGCATCAGCTCCGTATTCGTCAATTACCACAAGAGGGTCAATACCATTCCCAAGAGATTTTGACATTTTTCGCCCTTGTTTGTCGCGTACCAGTCCATGAATATAAATATCACGGAACGGCACTTGACCAGTAAACTCAAGCCCTGCCATAATCATGCGGGAAACCCAGAAGAAGATAATATCATGTGCGGTTACCAATGCCGAGGTAGGGTAAAAGCGTTTTACATCATCCGTTTGTTCCGGCCAGCCCAATGTTGAAAACGGCCATAGCCAGCTGGAAAACCATGTATCAAGCACATCGGGGTCCTGTTCAAGTGCGGTGCTTTTACAGTCAGGGCAGCTGCATACATCATCAACCGATACAATCATTTTTTTGCAATCGCGGCAGTACCATACTGGAATACGATGTCCCCACCACAGCTGGCGGGAAATACACCAGTCGCGGATATTTTCCATCCAGTGTGTGTAGGTGTGTTCCCACTTTTGCGGATAAAACACCAGCTCGCCTTTTTTCCATGCGGCAAGCCCTTTTTCCGCCAGCGGCTTCATTTTTACAAACCACTGCTCTGAAAGATACGGCTCTACCACAGTACGGCAGCGGTAGCAGTGTCCGACAGCGTGTTTAATTGCTTTTTTTTCTTTAAAAAGTCCAAGGGATTCCAAATCGGTAATCACCGCTTCCCGTGCTGCTTTCGATGAAAGTCCGCGGTATTTTTCCGGTACAGCAGTATTTAAAGTGCCGTCGGGATTTAAAATGTTAATAACGGGCAGACTATGCCGCTTCCCTACCTCCCAGTCATTGGGATCGTGGGCAGGGGTAATTTTTACAGCACCGGTACCGAATGCTTTATCAACATACGTGTCGGCAATAAGGGGAATACAGCGTCCGGTCAGCGGCAGTACAAGCTGTTTACCGATAAGATCGGTATAGCGTTCATCTTCGGGGTGGACGGCAACGGCGGTATCTCCTAAGAGGGTTTCCGGACGGGTGGTTGCAATTTCAATAACGCGTTGGGTAGGATTTCCCTGTTCATCGGCGACCGGATACAAGATATGGTACATACCGCCGTTCACATCCTCGTGGTCAACTTCATCATCGGCAAGTGCAGTGCCGCAGGAGGGACACCAGTTTACTAAATAATTACCGCGGTAGATAAGCCCGCGTTCATACAGAGTAACAAAAACTCTTCTGACCGCACGGGAAAGCCCTTCGTCCATGGTAAACCGTTCACGGCTCCAATCAACCGATGCCCCGATTTTCCGAAGCTGACGGGTTATAATGTGATGATGCTTTTCTTTTACTTCCCATGTCCGCTGTAAAAAGGCTTCGCGTCCGAGGTCATGGCGGGTTTTTCCTTCTTTTTTTAACTGCCGCTCTACAACATTTTGGGTTGCAATACCGGCGTGATCAGTCCCCGGCAGCCAGAGCGTTTCATCGCCTTTCATTCGGTGATACCGCACAATAATATCTTGTAAGGTGTTATTAAGCCCGTGCCCCATGTGTAAGACACCGGTAACATTCGGAGGCGGTATGACGACTGTAAACGCCTGTGCTGAATCGGTTTTTTTTGCAGGTTTAAAACAGCCTTTTTGCTCCCATTCCTCATAAATACGATCTTCAAAATCCTTGGGATTATAGGCTTTTTCCAATTCAATACTGTGCAAAATGTCAGTCATAACAGCTCCTTTTTATGTAATCATACGGACACCGGTAAAACTTCAGTTTTAAGGCTGCCGCTTAATAGACCTGTTCGATACCTACGTTTCCGAATAGGTTTAATCTTTTTGATAAATTTATTATTTTATATACTTTTGATATATTATGCAAGTAAGATAAGAAAAAAAATTGGACAAAGAAGAGAGATGTGCGGAAAAGCCGGCTGGCGGTGTTTCTCCTTATAACCGGCGTAAGTTAATACCGATTACCAATCCTATTGCCGTCATTGCTGTCCAAAGCGATGAGCCGCCGTAAGAAAGAAACAGCAACGGAATTCCGGTTATCGGCATAAAGCCCATCACCATACCTACGTTTACAATAAAGTGAAAAAAAAGCATACCGATAACACCGGCGGCAATTAAGCGTCCAAACATATCAGGACTACGTTTAATCACCAGCAATATACGGAGAAACACCAGTGCATATAATCCGAATACTATCAGTCCGCCTAAAAATCCCCATTCTTCCGACAGTATACTAAAAATAAAGTCGGTACTTTGTTCGGGTAGAAAATTATAATGGCTTTGGGTTCCTTTTAGAAATCCCAGCCCTGTTTTTCCGCCTGAACCGATTGCTGTCATTGACTGAATAATATGCCAGCCTGCATTAAGCGGATCAACTTCGGGGTCTAAGAAAATAATTAATCGTTTTGTTTGATAGTCTTTTAAAATACGGGTACCTACTAAAGCACCGGAAATTGCAATGTCAATAATACCGAGAACATACGAAATCCAATAGTAGTATTTCCGCTTTGAAATAAGATAGCCTAATGCCGCAATAATAGCAGCTCCTGTTATGGAAAGAATGATTAAAATTGTTAAATCTTTATTACCAAGTATTTTAACTCCTATACCCGGCTGTTTGCGAATACTTTTTTCCCACAAAGGTAAGAGGGTAAAAACCAATGTAGCAGAAGCAATACTCAATAAACCGAATACATACCGCAGCGGTAAACCGGCAATAAAACACATGGTTAAAAAAATAGGCAAATAAACAGAGGCTGTTCCTAAATCGGGTTGCAGTAAGATTAACCCCATAGGGATAAACATAATAAAACAGGCTTTTATAAACCGTCTAAATTCATTTTCATTTTCTGATCGGCTTAAAAACCATGCAAGAAACAGAATATAAATAATTTTTGTTAGTTCTGATACCTGTAAACTAAAATGCTGACCAATGCCTATCCAGCTTTTTGCACCTTGTACTGTTTTTCCAAAAAAAAGTGTATACACCAGCAGCAGCATAAAGAAAATAAATATAATAGGGATTCTGTCAGCTATTTTCGTATAATCATAAAATGTAACCATAAAGAGTAACACCAATCCGGAAACTGCCCAGATAATTTGTTTGATGTATTCGTGAGAAACCGATACACCATCGGAATTTACTCCTGAAGAATAGATAAATAATATTCCTATTACTGAAAGCCCCATAATTGCTAAAAAGAGGAGATAATCAAAGTTCGTGATATTTTTAATGTTCATTCCTGACGTATCCTTATAGTAGGAAGAAATTTTTTCCCTCCGAGGGCTTCTACTGCTTCATCATAGGTTTGATCAGCAAATATTCCTTGAAAAATGATATTTGTTGCATAGGGTGCCCACCATTCCCAAATATTTTGAGCTTCAACCATAACTACAACCACAATAGCATCTTCAGGCGGTGCATTATATGGACCATAAGCTGCCATCCATGAATGCCAGCGGTCGGAAAATCCTACCTCAGCAGTGCCGGTTTTTCCTGCCAGCTGCACTGTTTTGTTATGCATTGGATAACGGGACGTACCGTCGGTAATAACATAGCGGAGATCACTGCGTATCTGTGCAAAAATTTCAGGCGGTATTTCAGCTTTTTTCAATATTTCAGGCTCGATTGTTTTAATAACCTCATTTGTACGGGAATCCCGTACTTCTTTTAGCAAATGCGGCTTGTAGATAATACCATCATTGATAGTCATTGCAATCATATTTGCAACCTGTAAAGGCGAAGCGAGCATAAAACCTTGCCCGATAGAGAGATTCATAGTATCGCCTGCCAGCCATTTATCATGGAATTTACGCTCTTTCCATGCAGGGTTCGGCACTGCACCGCTTGTTTGACTTGGTAAATCAATTTCAGCTGATTGTCCAAACCCAAAATCGTGAATATAGCCTATCATTTTTTCAATACCGAGGTTGTCCCGGCACACTGTCCAATAGTATATATCACAGGACTGGGCAAGTGCATTCCTTAAATCCAAATATCCATGACCAGGCTTTTTAATATGACACCGAAAAAGTCTATCTCCATAATCAATTTCACCGGCACATTGTACTTTTTTATCAGCAGGGAATGCACGTTCGTTCAATAATGCGGTTGACATTACGACTTTAAATGTTGATGCCGGCGGATAACTTGCATTTACAGCCCGATTTAAAAACGGATTCCGGGAATCTTGCCGCAAACGGGAATACATTTCATTGGCGTTATCCTGCAAAAACAAATTAGGATCAAAATAAGGGTAAGAAACCAGCGCAAGGACTTCACCCGTTGCGGGTTTAAGTACAACAGCACTCCCCACACGCGGTCCTAATGCCTCTTCCGCAAGTTTCTGTATTTTTCTATCAATAGTAAGAACGAGATTGTGTCCCATTTTCGGCGGTATCACCGAAATACTATTTTCTATCAGCCGTCCGCGGGCATCAACGGTGCGGTACTGACTGCCGTCTTCACCGCGCAGCAGCTCGTCATAGTATTTTTCTATACCTGCCTTACCGATAATGGTATTCGGTTCATATCCTTTATTGTAAAATCTTTTGAGTTCTTCTTTTGTAATATCACCGACATATCCGAGTATATGCGAAAAAGAACCTGTTTCAACGTAATTCCGAATGGGTTTTGACTGCCATGATACTCCCGGTAGTTCATCAATGTGTTCGGCAATGGCAGTAATCACATCATAAGAAATATTTGACCGTATCTCTATTGTTTGAAAAGAACGGCGGCGGCTTTTCGGTATTTTCCGTTCAATATCCGAAGCAGGAATTTGCAAAATATTTGCAAGACGAACAACTGCTGTAGAAAAGAGTTCATGGGGTATTTCGCCCGGAGTAATTGATACGGCAAAGGTATTGGTATTAAGTACCATAGGGATATTTGCATTGCGGTCAAATATTTCGCCCCGCTGTGCAGGTATCCGTTTACTACGTTGAGAAATGCTTTGTGATTTTTTCCGAAATTGTTCACCCTTTACAATTTGTAATGAAAAAAGCTGCATAAGGTAGAACATGAGTATTAAAAAAATGAATGCGGTAAGAAGTGATAACCGGTAATTATTTTTTGGTGCATGAGTATGCTGCATTACTGTTTATATTCTCCTATTTCAAATGCACTCGGAAAAAGCCGAAGCAGCAGGAACATAAGCGGTGCACACAGCGTATTCAGTATCGCTTCAAACCAAAACGAAAAAGAAACAATGCTATACACGTGGATAATTTCACCGAATAAAAACCGCAGACAAAAAATCACTGCTGCTTTTAGCACTGTTGCAGTAATTCCAAATAAACAGGGGAAAAAAATTGTCCGGATATTGTACTTTTTGTATACGTATCCGTACAAGAATCCTACACAGGTAAAAATACACGAATGCAATCCGAACGGGGCAAGTGATAAAAAATCGAATAGTAAACCGGAAAAAAAACCGGTAATCATACCCGGAATAGAACCGTTGGTAACAGCACTATACAAAACTAACAGTAAAATAAGATCCGGACGCATTATAAGTGCATCAATATGCGAAAGAACTGCTGTGTCGAACACACTAAATAGAAAAGCGGCTATCAATGTCCACCATATTACATGTTTCACTTGAGTATTTCCTTTTCAGCAGTAGAAGTATCAACAATAAAAACATAATCCAAACGGGAAAAATCAATAATCGGATCAATAGTAAGTTCAAGGTATGTTTCATAATCATGCACGCGGATTGCTTTGACGATACCGATTGGGCTGTCTTTGGGGAAAAGCATATTTTCTCCTGACGCAAGAATTTTGTCGCCGATGGAAATTTCATTGCGGGCGTGTTTTTGTACATACTTCATAATGAGCGGTTCACCGGCTGAACCTTGTCCATTTACTAGACCGCGGTGCTTTGTTGTTTGAATTTTTGCTGCAGCATAACATTGATAGTCATACAGAGGCATTACCATACTGGTATTTCTTCCGGTATAGACAATTTTTCCAACTACCCCAAGATTAGCACCTTGGAATGCTAAAACCGGCATATTTTTTTTAATACCATGCTTGGCACCGCGGTTAATAATAACACCGGAGTATAAATTGTCGGAATCAAAGCCTACAACCTGTGCCGGGATATTTTTTGTTTCAATTTCTTGTGCAAAACCGAGCAGTTCCCGCAATTCCCGATTTTCGCGGCGAATATCTGCATTAGAACGCTGTAAAAGTTCGTAGTCTTTCAGTTGTTCACTCAAATCAGCATACTTTTGCCGAAGTTCAGCCAGTTCCCGCACTGCGGTGATGGAACGTGTAATAAACGATGAAAGCGAATATACCGCATTTTCAGTGCCGGCAGAGAGCGTAAAACCGATTGATTTAAAGTTAATAATAAACCGCCCGCCCGAAAATGACAGCAGCACTGAAGAAACAATGAGAAAAAAAATCAATAAAAAAACATCAATCTTAATTTTAAAGAATGTTTTTTTCATGGAGCTAGCGGTTTAAACTTTCATACAAGCTGCGGTTATTAGACATATCCTTATAGACATCGTAGTATTTACCTGCACCGATTGCAACACAGTCCATAGGATTTTCTGCTAAAATAACCGGTACATGCGTTTCTTTTGAAATCAGTTTAGGCAGCCCTTTTAATAAGGAGCCTCCGCCGGTCATAACAATACCGCGTTCAACAATATCAGCTGCAAGCTCAGGGGGCGTTTGTGCAAGCGTTGATTTTATTTCTTCAACAATCTGGGTAATCGGTTCGCGTAGTGCTTCCCGTACTTCAACCGAGTCTATTTCTAAGCGGCGGGGTAGACCAGTAATTGCATCGGTACCTTTAATTTCAACCCGTTCGATATTTTTTTCAGGTGAAGCATTCCCTATTTCAATTTTTAACCGTTCAGCAGTTTGCTCACCGATAAAAAGATTATGTACTGATCGAATATGTTTAATAATTGCCTGATCAAATTCATCACCGCCGACGCGGATTGCATTAGTTACAACCATACCAAGCAAGGATATAACAGAAACCTCCGTTGTACCGCCGCCAATATCGCATACCATGTTTCCCGCAGGCTCATTGATTGGAATGCCCGCACCGATTGCTGCCGCTCGAGATTCTTCGATTACATCAACTTTACCGGCTCCGGCTTTTGTTGCACTTTCATGCACCGCACTGCTTTCAACATCAGTAATGCAGCTTGGAATACCCACTACCATACGGGGTTTTATTAAACGGTGCCGCGGCAAAATCTTAGAAATAAAATAGCGGATCATTTTTTCTGTGGTGTCTTTATCCGCAATAACGCCATCTTTCAAAGGACGGATTGCAATAATGTTTTCAGGCGTTTTCCATAACATACGTTTTGCCTCGGCTCCAACAGCAACAACCGATTTAGTTCCCCGCTCTACTGCAACAACAGAAGGCTCATTAACAACAATTCCTTTCCCTTTTACATAAATAATTGTATTACAAGTACCAAGATCGATACCTATATCTGCAGAAAATCTGTCAAAAAAACCCATATATATACCCCCGAATAGATCCTATTTTATGTTTAGTTTAGCCCGTGTTTCTGTATGCAGCGGGTTTATGCGTAATGCTTTCCGCCATTCATACCGTGCTTTGATTATATCGCCTTGCACCTCGTGAAGCAATCCGAGCCCATAATGGGCATCTGCGGAATTTGCATCTTTTTCAAGTACAGCAGTAAATTGTTCTGCCGCTTCGGCAGTATTTCCCTCCTCTAAAAAGAGAAACGCAAGTTTATTTCTGCAGCGCAGTTCTAATACTGCATCTGATGTTTTTTTTACCGTTTCAAATAAATACAGCTGGGCATTTTTTATATCCCCTTTTTTAGCATAATTTTCCGCAACAGCATATAATACAAGGTCTGACGGATCATCTGCAAGGGCATCGGTAAAAGCCTCAAGTGCCTTATCTGCATCGCCGAACAGTGATGCAGCCATACCGCGGAACTCAGCCAGATCAGCAGCCTCTAAACCGCCGGATTTCGCCATATCAAGATATTTTACTGCAAGATCAGAATAATAATACCCTTGCTGGTAATACGCTTTTCCAAGCATATAGGCAACTTTCGGCATATCAGATTTTCGTACTGTATATAATGCACGGCGTAAATGAACAATCGAATCAGTTAGATAGTCAGATCCAACCGATAAGTCTGTTTGTTCTGCAAATAAGTAATACGCAGCAAAACCATGCAGTGCAAGTGCGGTACCATCAAAAGGACGAACATCTATAATGTCTGCCGTTTTCTGATATACGTTCATGTAACTGCCAATTTCCCAGTCATGGTATACAGAAGATAAAGATGGGCTACGGGAATACAAAACAGTATAAGTACGGATAAAAAAATATCCGCCGGCTGTACAACCGCCGATAAGAAAAAGAAACAGCAGGTATTTTAATAAGCGGCTTTTTGAGGAATCTAATACTGTTTTTCTTCTTCGGTATCCCATAGCAATCCTAAATAAAAAAAGAGAGCCGTAAGCCGGATTCTGTTCCGGCGTGCATACAGCACACCAGTGATAACCATCTTTCTTATTGGTACATTACTGTACGCAATTTATGCAATCAACCCGTAAATCAGTGGATCGGATATCCTTTACTATCTGATTTTGCTCCTGATGAGGTTTACAATGCCGTTCTGTTGCCGGAACGCGGTGGGCTCTTACCCCGCCATTTCACCCTTACCGGTTTAAAACCGGCGGTATTCTTTCTGTTGCACTCTCTGTCACCTGCATTTTACAACGCAGGTGCCCGGCCGTTAGCCGGCATCATATCCGACGGAGTCCGGACTTTCCTCTGTATATACAGCGGTTATCGGCTCTCTTCTTGTTTACTCTATCAATCGGCAAAAGAATCGCTATCCGATGATTCTCCGGAACCATCATCAAACGAGTCTAAATCTGCCAAACTGCCCATATCGGAATCATCAAACAGCATTTCTTGTACTGAATCATTATCACTTTCTTCATAGTACAAAATTCTGCTGCAATAGGGGCAATACATAATATTTTTTCCTTCCCGTACTTCAATGGCAAATTGGGCAGAAAGAATCATGTGGCAGCCCATACAGACATTACCCTGTACAGGAACAATACCAATACCATGCTTATTTCTGATAATACGGTCAAACTTAAACAGTGTATCACTATCCAAATCAGGTGAAAGCTGTTTTTCGGCTGCATTAAGCGAATCAAGTTCTTTCTGCTTCGCTTCAATTTCCTGATTAATCACATCATTGCGGTCATTAAGCTCTTTATCCTGCTGAAGAATAGAATTTTCATCTTCCTTTATCTCTTCATCCAGCCGCTTATACGCTGTTTCATTTTTGAGAATTTCTTTACGCAGCTCATTTTCTTTCTTTGTTGCTTCCTGAATTTCTTTATCAAGTGCATCATACTCACGCTGTGTTGTAACACTGTCCATACTTTTTTCGGCGTGTTCAAGCCGCTGTTCTACAGCAAAAAGATCTGCTTTCAACGCATTGATAGTTTGACGCATTAATTCATATTCAGTATTTTTTTTGATATAGCTTTCTTTGTAGCGTGCCAGCAGCTCCTTTAATTTTCCTAACTTTTCAGGTGCTTCTTTTATTTCAACTTCTAACTGATTTTTTCGGGCTAAAATATCCTGCAATTCACGCAGTTTATCAAACACTTCCTTTCCTACCATGATACTACCTCCCTTATTATGTATCTAAATAATCCTTTAGTTTACAACTTTGTTTCGGATGCCGCAACCGGCGTAGTGCTTTCGCCTCAATCTGCCGAATACGCTCCCGTGTTACATTAAAATACAGTCCTACTTCTTCAAGCGTTAGTGCATATCCGCCGTCCAGTCCGAAACGCATCTTGAGAACCTCTTGCTCGCGGGCAGGAAGACAGGATAATACGCCATGCAGCTGTTCCTGCAGCAAAATATACTCGGTAAGATTAGACGGATTTTCTACATCTTTATCTTCAATAAAATCACCAAGAGAGGAATCTTCTTCTTCTCCTATCGGAGTTTCTAATGAAATAGGCTCCCGTGCAACATTCTTAACCTGCTTAACACGCTCAATATTCCAACCAAGCTGTGCAGCAATTTCTTCATCAGTAGGTTCTCTTCCGAATTTTTGCATAAGTTGACGGGATTCCCTCGTTACCTTATTGATTTGCTCGATCATGTGTACCGGCACACGAATTGTCCGTGCTTGATCAGAAATAGAGCGGGTAATGGCTTGGCGTATCCACCATGTCGCATAAGTTGAAAATTTATACCCCTTACGGTATTCAAACTTTTCAACCGCTTTGATCAATCCGATATTGCCTTCCTGCACCAAATCAAAAAAATGCAGCCCGCGGTTGGTATATTTTTTTGCAATAGAAACAACAAGCCGCAAGTTAGCATTGATAAGTTTATCTTTTGCGTGCTTTAATTTGACATGCCCCCGTCTAATTTCTCGTGCCATTGCAATAATTTCTTCTGTTGAGGCTTCAAAATCATATTCAACTTTGCGTATTTTTCGAATAAGAGTCTGGATATAGGTATAAATATCACGTATTTCATTTGCATTCATACCAATATCTTCTTCAAGTTTTTGCCGTTCACGGGGGATTGCAAGCCTTTTTCCAATCTTCCGCAAATCGCTATATTCACGGACACCCAGCTGCTTCTGCCGTTTCTCACGTCTGCGGCCGTATTCTTTAATCTTATGTGCTGCTTCTAAGAAATGGTCGGAAATTTTTTCGATCTCTTCTGACTGAAATTCAATTTTCTGCAAACACATTAGAATACGTTTTCTCATTTTCCGTATATCTTCATCTTCCAAAAAACTTGAAACAGATTCGCGGTCATACAGTTTTTTCTTTAATACCATGTATGATTTTATATCTGCATAGACAGGACGGAGCTGTTCGCCGTAAGCTTGCCGAAGCCGTTTTTTTTCTGCATCTTCATAACTAAGTTCTTTACGGGGTTTATTATTTTCTGAGGCATTGATTTTTGCAAAAGCCTTTTGCCCAATCATATACGCTTCGACAATCAGCACACCGGAATTCTTTATAACATGCTTAATAACCTCTTCGCCGTCTTCCATAGCTTGAGATAACTGTACTTCTTGATTAGCTGTTAAAAGGTTTTCTCTTCCAATATCACGTAAATATAAGCGGATAGGATCATCAATAACAGCATCACGGTTATTATTCAAAAGCCGCTTATGCGTTTCCTCTACCTGAACAAAATCAGCTTCCTCCCGTTCAAGTACCGCTTCTTCAAAAAACTCCTCTTCGCTTTCTAATTCAAGCTCATCTAAATCATCATTAAATGCTGATTCATTTTCTTCAATAGAATCGTCAACAATTTGAATTTGCTCTTGCTCAAGAAGCTCAAGAACCTCCTCCATCACTGTTTCGGAAGAAGTGATTTTCTCCGGCAGCAAGTCATTCAACTCGTCCCATGTTAAATTCTTATGCTCTTTTGCATGTGCAATCAGTTTAGCAACTGCAGGATCTTCAGAAATATCTATCATTCAGGTTGTTTCCTTTAGTTCAGCAAGCATTTTGTCAATATGCAGCTTTTCGCCGAGCAGCACACGTATCTGTTCTATTTCATCAATACTATGACTGCCGTGTAATGTTTGTAATTTCCTGAGAATAATATCTTTTTGCCGTTGTAATGCACTTTGCTTGATGTAATAAATGCCGTCATCAATAAGCTGTTCCGCATTTTCAGAAAACTCTCCGGTAATAATCGCAGAGCTTACCGTATGCCGCAGAATATCAGATGAACAATGGTTTAGCAAGCTGTCATACGTGTTTGCATCGGCACGGTAGCATTCCTCCAGGACAATAAACAAATCTTTTGCATAAGAATCTTCAAAATCATCAGAAGTCAAGCACGAACGCATCTTTTTAAAGAGATGAGGATTTGCAACTGCTGCAAGCACTATCCGCAATTCTGCGGTCATTTTAATTACACCTCTATTTTTCGATGGGCTTTTCTGTACATACGTCAGCGGTTCTTTTTTCCGGCTATACTGAAAATAATCAGCAAATAACGCTTTTGAGCTTATACCCAAGTCCGCTGAAAATTTATTAAGGCTTGACTCTTTTTGAATATCCGATTCCAACGCCTCTATAAATGGAAAAAGGAAAACCGCTGCTTGGGCTTTCCCCTCCGGACTCACCGTTTTGAAACGGTTTAGGGCTATTTTAATAAGATAATCAATATCAAATATAGCATTTTTAACACACTGAGTCAAGCAATCTTTTCCTTTTTTTAAGAGTATCTCAGCAGGGTCTTTTTCTTCCGTTGGAATAAAAACGCGTACCTGTAAATGCTGCATTTTACACAGAAGTATAGCTTTATATGCGGCAGCCTGTCCTGCCGCATCAGAATCGAATGCAATAATAACGGTATCAGCAAAGGAACGAATCAATTTTACTTGTTCCTCTGTTAGAGCAGTGCCGAGCGGAGCAACTGCATGAGAAATGCCTGCTTGATGAAATGCAATAACATCCATATAACCTTCGCAAAAAATGACTGTTTTTTCTTTTCTAATGCTCGGCAGTGCTTGTGAAAAAGCAAAAAGGGTTGCACCTTTTTTGTATTGAGGTAAATCACCGGTATTCAGGTACTTTGGACCATCGCCTTCAATAATTCTTCCGCCGAAAGCAATCACCTGCCCATGACGGTTCATAATCGGATATATAATTCTATCAAAAAAAAACGCCCCTTGCGGATTTTTCTTTGAAAATAACCCTGATTGTGCTAAAAAATCAGCAGAATAGCCTTTTTGAGTTAAAAACTGGTAGAGCCAACGGCGGTCTTTTGGAGCATACCCCAACCGAAACCGGTTCATCATTTCTTCGCTTACACCCCGTGCATGCAGATACTGTAATGCTTTTTGACCGCTGGGCGTTTCTTTTAAAAAATAGTGAAAAGTACCGGTTACTCTGTCATAGAGTTCAAGGAGTGTTTCTTTGCGGGTATCTTCCTCGTGCGGTATGTACGCCCCCTGTTCATATACCACCGGTATACCTGCCCGTTTTGCAAGATGTTCAACCGCTTCTGTAAACGATAGTTTTTCCATTTCCATGATGAACTTTATTGTTGAACCGCCTGCACCGCAGCCAAAACAATGGTACATTTTTTTATCAGGGACAACATGGAAAGAAGCGGTTTTTTCATTATGAAACGGGCAGCACCCCCACCAATCAAACCCGCGTTTTTCAAGATGCGTATAATTTTCTACGAGCGACACCAAGTCTGTGTGTGTATTAACTGCATCAATAGTTTCTGTTGCAATTTTTGCCATACTGCCTACTGCCCTGCAGCTTTTTTGATAATTAACGCACCTGCCCGGGTATGATCGGAAAGATTTTTAGTAAAGATATGATTCCCCCGCACCGGATCTTCTAACCGAAAAAAGTAATATCCGTTTTTTTCTGGATTACACGCTGCATACAGCGATGTCATACCCGGATTAGCAATAGGTCCGGGAGGGAGCCCCCGCCATTTATAGGTATTATAGGGATTATTTATTTCCAAGTCTTTTGTAAACAGCCGCTGCGGATGCGGTTTGTGCTGAATTTCTGTAATAATGTATTCAATGGTAGCACAGGATTGCAAACCCATTCCTATTGCAAGACGGTTAGTAAATACTCCCGCTATTTTTACTGCTTCTTCAGGAATACGGTACTCCCGTTCTATAATACTTGCAAGAATAACGGTTTCATACTGTTTGCCGGCATCATGCGGAAACTGCGGAATGGATGCTGTTTTTGAGAAAAAATTATCTATTAAAATTTTTACCACTGAATTGCCGGTTTCATTGTAGTTAAAAAAATAGGTATCGGGAAATAAAAAACCTTCCGCAGTTTCTCCCGGTATTGCATAGCTGTTTAGCAGTGTTTTATCTGAAACAGCCTGCAAAAACGAATCAGCAGAAATAATGCCATTTTGTTCAAGAAGAAGTGCTATCTTTGACGCGGTAATGCCCTCGGGAATAGTTACTTTTATATACTCTTGCTTACCGGATTCAAGATAGTTACACAGCTGGTGCAGCGGCATTGTTTTTGAAAGTTTATATGCTCCTGCCTGTATACGGCTGTTAGCCCATCTAAAATAGAGATATGCGGCGTATTCAGACCGTACTAACTGCTCTTCTTTTAACTGCATTGCAATACGCCGCAGCGATGCCCCTTTTTTAATAATAAAGAGCGTATCCGGAACATCGGAATCATGAGAAGAAACAGGCATAAAGCAATAGACACAAACTCCTGCAAAAACGGCTGTGAAAAATAAAGAAACAGTAACTAAAATAAGCAAAGTTTTTTTCATACGGGTAAAGAGAAAATGCATACTATTCTGCATCAAAAAAGCCCATCGCTTCTTCGACCGTCATCGTCTCATTCAAGTAGTTTGTAAGGAAACGCTGAAAATGCTGCAATTCAGCACAAATAGTGCAGCTGTACGAACCGCCGCATAAAAGGCGGGCAAGTTCTTTTAACTCTTTTTCTGAAAAGGAATACTGATACGGTGCAATGGCTGTCATATATAAAAATCTTTCCCCTCTACTGCAGTAAAAATCTCCAGCTGATTATGAGAAACATAATTGCAGTAATGTTGTGCATTTTCTTGAATAGCAAAAATCTTTTTGTCGTTATAGGTTGGTTCATGATGAAACAAAGCAAGTTTTTTGATACGCCATGAATTGGCAAAATCAATTGCCAGCGAAAAGGTTGAATGCCCCCAGCCTATTTTTTGAATAGAATCGGTCATAGTATATTGAGCATCAATAATCAAAAGATCAACACCACTATAAAATGCAATATTAGCATCATTACGTTCAAAATCCTGCGGACGCAATTCTGTATCCGTAGAAAATATAATTTTCTTTTCGTTATTCGCTACTGAATATGCAACACAGCCGCCCGGATGCCGCACTCTATGCCACCCGATTTGTGCATCACCAATAGTAATGCAGTGTTCATCAGGCTCTATATGATGAAAAGAAATATGAGCCATAAAGCCGCCCTTTCCAAACATTTCAACCGGAAAATACGGCCATTTCATTTGTTCTTCTAAAAAACTTTGCATTTTTTCCCGCGGACTATAGATGATAATAGTGTTCCGCGGATCATACGCAGGATTAAAAAACGGCAGCCCTTGAATATGATCCCAATGAAAATGAGTAAAAAAAAGATGATACGTATGCGGTTTTTCACGGTAGTCAGGGCGGCTTTGTAAATCAATACCAAGCTGCCGTATACCGGAACCTGCATCAAAAATAATATGCTCGCCGTTTTCAGTTTCAATTTCCACACACGTGGTATTCCCGCCGACAGTGCCGAACAACCAACTTGGAAGTGATGCAATAAATCTTTCGCGGGAATCTTGATCTTCAATATCCTTTGCGGTTATACGCTGAACAACAGCGGATATTTTTGCTTGTATTTGCTCTGAATTTAGCGGAGTAGCAATAGAACCGCGTACTCCCCAAAAATGTATTCGCATACACTCCTCATATTACGGTACGTATTTAGAAACACCTTACGGCATTATCGGTACAATACGGTATTTTTTACCTTTGTTTTTTTCTTTTAATAACCGGATTCCGCTGCGATTCAGCAAGAAAAGCGGTTATTTCTTCTTTAGAATACCATTTACCGCAATTAATCCCCGGACAGTCTTTTGCATTTTTATTCCATAATACTTGACTACTCAGCAGATAATCCCAGAATGGGTACGATGAACATTGTATTGGGCGGTACAAATATGCAGTACAGCCGTTATCCCAAAGAATGCAATCATAATTCGGCTTTTCTTTTAAGCATAAGTATTCGTATCCATCTCCCATTAATACCCAGCGGCAAAATGTTTCGACAAACAACTCTTTAGTAAGCGATGCCCATTTTTGCAGCATGGTCAAATCATGTTCCGTCAGATACACAAAGCCTGGATCAAACCGGCAGCACGCCGAACACTGTTGACATGAAAACCGTAATCCCTTTTCCCAGAAAGGTTGAATACTCAAAAACAGTCTCCCTTTTTTGATAAACCTATTCGATGCTGCCGGATAGACCGAGCCTGCTGTGAAAAATTCCAAACAAGTTTATCACTATGGATAGTATAGTAAAAACAGCAGAGTTTTTCAAGCAGTCATTGAAACTGCCCAGAGATTCCGCATGAAAGAAGCTTACCGGAAAATCCGCTCAAAATCCGTCATACGGTGCTTTACACCCTCCGCAGGTGTTTAGAAATTGTGTAAGTTCTTCTGATAATACAGCTAATGCAGCACTCATCTGCTGTAATTTTTGCAGTATTCCCTGCTGCTGTACTGCAGCAAGCCGATCAAAGCACTGCTCCAGTGCTATTTCTTCTGAATAATCAGAAAACGGATTTTGTCCTTTCCCATAATAGGCAGCAGTTTTGGGGGGACGGGCGGTGTTATTGGTCATAATGCCTCCTCTGCGGCAGTAAGTATTGTTTGCAGTGTACGGCGGAATGTTCCAGCAGTAATACTCCCTGTTAAAAACGCTTTTATTTCACGTTTTATGGCTGCCGGAAAGGCTTTCCAATACCGTGCTGTCCAATTCCCCATAGAAGCACTCAGCTCGCGGTACTCTGCCTGCTCCATTTCACCTAAACTGTACGATACAAATTGCAAAACCATTTCATAGAGAGCTTGCGGGGGCAGCGTACCAAAATTTCCAGCAGTATTGTCCCTAATTTTTTGTATAGCGGGTTGTATTCCGGACGGAATCCAGCTATCCAATAATAGAGAAAGAGTTTCTTTTGGTATTTCAGGAGCTTCTTTTACGATAATTTCCGCTGCATATTTACGCAAACTGATTCTCATACCTTCCATGTTAGCATTAAGCGACTGGGTAATTGACCGGCTTATTTGCTGTGCCATAGCCCCCGGAGCAGAAAACTGCTCATTACCTGCGGCAGTCCGTGTCCGCTGTTTAATCGCTGCGGTAAGTATTTCAAGCTCTTCTATATTTGCTTGCTGCAAGATATATGCCAATACAGCCTTGAACTGTGCTGTTTTTTGAATCGCCATAGCTTAGCATACACGATTTTAAGATACTATAAAAGGGTATAAAACAAAAATACAGGTATCATAAAGAAAAATTGCTCTCTATGATACCATTACCAAAGCAGATTATTTATTGAGCTTTTTTATACCATTGCTGATATTTTGATGTGTTAGTAAATTTATACGTATCAAGCAGCTCTTTTACATGGCGGCTTCTTTTTTCTGCATCGGCACTCTTGTCATTATACCATACTGCACCGACATAATCACCATAAGTAGCATTTGGAAGCACAATCCAAAGATCGCCCCAGAGGTCTTTATAGTCATCATGGAGTGCCAGTTCTGTTCTTTTAATAGGACCAAGCTCCCGTTTAAATGCGGCGGTAAAGTCGCCAATATTATCACCAATATACATAATAACATCATGCGTTTTTAATACATTTTCACGGCGTTCAGTCTTATTTGATGAACCTTCAGTATTCATAACCTGCACATGAGCTTTATCCGCATTGGGAAATCCTAACCGCTGCAACTGTTTTACCGTTAAGTCATCTTGATCCCAATCACGATTTGTTATGTAGAAAACCTCTACCCCCTTACTGTGTGCATACTGCAAAAACTCAACCGCACCGGGAATTGCTTTACAGGCAGTAGAACCTACTGCATCATAATAGTAATCCCACGGACCATTATCCCAGTGTCCCTCACGCTGCACAATATCTGCCATATACATAGCATCATCGGCAAGAGTGTCATCAATATCAGAAACAATCGCAATAGGGCGTGTATATTTGCCTTCTGCTTTTTCTTTTAAGCGTTGATCAAGCCGAAGCCGTGCCAGCTGAAAGGCTTGGATTTGCAAGCCTTTTACTTCTGCCGATAACTGATAAACAATACCGTTCAAATAGGATTCCTTTCTAAAATCATTGGTAACAGACGCTTTCGCTTGCCCCTGCCCATTCTGATTAACCGTAGCACACGACACTGCAAGCAGTACACAGCAAATGCTGCCAATACAGTGCACTTTTTTCATGCTTTTCATAAATGCCTCCATACGTGCAGGAATATCCTGCACATTAACTAGACCTGCTTTAAAACGGACGTTTCTAAACAGATTTACTGATATGAAGCTGTCTGAAAAATTCAGTTTTTTAGATTGCCCCATTGTTACACATAGTATACCTGATAGAATGAATAGACGCAATAGAAAAATATAGGGGATTCAGTGTATGAAGCCTTGATACCAGCCTTGACAACCCTTGCGGAATTTTCTATATTGAAATATGTAAATTTTGAAGAGGAGGCCCTGAATATGGCTGGTGCAAGTAAAAACTCTCGTACAGCGGTTGCAACTCAACGTTTTAGCTGTCCATGCGGCGGAGATATTGAGCTCAAAACAATGGTAGAAAACGGTAAAATAAAAAATATTGCAGAATGTGCAAAATGTCATCGTATTGAACGCCGTCCAAAAGATTTTAAATAGTACGGCTAAGCATAAGGTTATGCCTTATATGTTTCATATATTCAAGACATAACCTTAATCAGTATCTTCACAAATTATCCGTTATACAAATCCTACAGCAAAAATTTTAATAAGAATCGCAAGTCCTAGTGCATTTATTGCCGTAATAATGACCGTTAGTTCAACTACAAACCGAGTTTTGAACAATGAAAGCAGCATACAAAGATTTTTAATATCCATCATTGGTCCGTATACTAAAAAAGCCAAAACAGCCCCTGAGGAAAACCTATTTAAAAAACTACGAGCAATAAATGCGTCAGAAGTAGAACATGCCGAAAATATAAAGGCAAACAACATCATAATCAGTATACCAATAAGAGGATACGCCGATGTGCTGCGGAAAAAATGCTGCGGTACCCCAACACGGATCAGTGCAGTTATCAATGCCCCGATAATTAAATAAGTTCCTGCGGTAAAAAACTCACTGCCGGTATGGTATAACAGTTCGATGATATTTTTTAAATGATTTTTTTCCGGAACATACCGCTGCACACCAGTATAATTATGTGCCATAATAGCATGTGTATACGGAATTTTTCTGCTATCAGAATAATTTTGAAATGCGGTATGCGAATCAATATGAATGGATTTTGCAGTTTTATCCCCTGCTTCCTCAAACGATTCCCGCATATATTTTGACTCAGGATATACAAGCAGTATAAGACCTGTTGCAAACGATATAATTAGCCCAAAATAGAGCCGGTACAGAGCAAAAGCAGGCTGCTGCGGAAACGCATAGTATGTTGAAATGATTGAAATTGGATTTACGATAGGAGCTGCAAGCATAAAAGTTACTGCAATCGGCATAGCAACCCCTTTTTTAATCAATCCGCGCATAAGCGGCACAGAAGCACATTCACAGACAGGAAATAAAAAGCCTGCAAACAGTGCAGTTGCAAACCCTAATCCGTATTTTTTAGGAAATGCCGCAACAATTACGTGCGGAGGAATAAAAATATGAATAATTGATGAAAGCACTGCTCCAACGAGCATGAAAGGCAGTGCTTGTAGAACAATACTAATAAAAACAGTAGATAGTGCAGTAAAAGTTTCAAACATTCTATACCTAGTTTACGGATTTTCATCCCATGTTGCTAAGCCGCTGCCGTGAATAGGAATTTTTGTGCCGAGAAAATATGGTTCCCGTTGAATTGATGTATCAAAAAAAGCTTTAATACAGGCAAGCGATTCCCGAAATTTCCAAAAAGTACGCAGCCTCGTACTATATTTTGCTTCGGGCAGTGCAAGTGCATATACTTGCAGCCCTAATCTTTTTCCTATATATACAGCCCGATATGCATGAAAACTTTGTGTGATAATAACAAGTTTTTCAGCTTCAAAAATAGCTTTTGCCCGATAAATACTATCATAGGTATCAAAGCCGGCATGATCAAGAAATATCCGTTCTCTGTCAATGGTAGGATAGTTTTCTAACACATACAGCCGCATGGCGTTTACCTCGTCATAATATTTTTTACCGTGGTCGCCCGAAAATATCAAAGTATGAGTAAGTCCTTTCTCATAACAATACATACCGGCTTCTACCCTGTCCTTGAGCACTGTGGAAAGGCGGTTGCCGTATACCTGTGCACCTAACACTAACGCGGTATAGGCGGTGTCATTCTGTAAAGCAGACTGGAGTTCTGCAGGAGAGCGGTAAATGGAGGAGCGGGCAGTATAGATAATACAGCCGTTAATGCCTGCAATGAACAGCACGCAGGCGAGAGAAAAAAGGACTATAGTACGAATAATTTTACCGATCATAATTCATCCGGTAAAATATGATACACGCTTGAACAATTCCTGCATACAATTTCAAGCGGAATATGCGGAGTATCAGTTAGTTTTTGACGTTCAGCCAATGGCAAAGTGCGTAATGATGTCAGATACTGTTCTTTAGAACAGGGGCAATGGAAGATAATTGAGCAGGATGCTACCGTCTGCGGCTTAAATTCTCTAAATAATCCGTATACAATATCTTCAATTTTTCCTTTTTCATAAAACCATTGCCCCAGCGGAGGACAAGCAGCTAAAGCCCGTTCCATTGCAGCAACAGTATTATCTATTTCTTCGTTCGTTTTTATAGTACCGCTGCGGAAATAACCGTCCTTAGCAGGCATCCGCTGAATAAATAAACCGCCGGCTCCCAGCACCCGCCCATCCGGATCAAAATAAATACCTGTTTTAAATGCGGTATAAATCTGTTCAGATTGTAAAAAATAATATGCTAAATCTTGTGCAATATTCCGGTACTGTATTGCAACACTTCCTGTTTGCGGCGGCTGTATAGTTCCGTGTGCGGTTTCTGTAAACCGTGAAACAGTCAGTGTTCCAGCACCGAAAAGAGCGGTACTATCGCCGTTTTCAGGTAGTTTTTCTATGGGAATAGTATCTTGCAATAAATATCCCCGAATCACACCGCTCGATTGTGCTTCCACAGAAAATCCCTGTGCAATTCCATCGGTTTCATACCGGATTTGTAAGGCTTCTTTTCCTTTCATTGTTTGAATTGCCAATGCAGCACACAGTCCCGCCTGTCCAAGCACAAAAGTTTCTGCTGCACCCAAATGATGCTGCATTTTTATTGTATTTACTAATCGGGTTCCATGAAAAAGTGCACCGCGGAACAAGCCGTCAGCTGCAACAAATACGGTCATTTCATCTTTTTCAATTGTTTCAAAATGTTTTTGTAATACGTCATCAGTAAAAGGTACTGTTATCATAGCGGGGTAATAGTAATGCAATAGTGAAAAGAACGCAAGAGGAAAAATCATCACTTGCAGGACTTCATCATCTGAATCCCTGCAAGTGATGTCCGGAAAAGCAGGCAGGTATCCGGACATCAATAGGAGCGTTTACCCGCTGCGTATCTTCCTATTATTTATTCTTAAAGAAGTCGGCAAAGGGGTTGAATTTTGTTCCGTCATCATCGCGGCTGGGACGGTTACGCTGAGGAGCACCGCTTGTTTGCCCAACCTGCCGCCGCCCGCTTCCAGTAGGACGCTGACGTTCTTCCTGTGCAGCAGGTTTTCCTCCTGACGTTTTAACCGTAACGGTTTTCCCGTCTTTTGTTCTTACCAGCACTTTCTTTGCTTCTGTCTTTTGTTTTGCGGTCAGCTTGCCTTGTACTCCGCTCTCACTTTTTCTACTTAAAGAAATGCGGCGGCGTACTTCATCGAGAGCGATAATTCTGCATTCAACAATATCACCGACTTTCACCGCTTCCAGCGGATCAGAAACAAAAGAATCGCTCATCTCAGAAATATGCAGCAGGGCAGTTTCTTTTATACCTACATCAACAAAAGCACCAAAGTCAACAACATTCTTGATTTTTCCTTTTACCGTCATGCCGGGTTTTAAATCTTCAAACAGCAGTACCCCCTGCTGCATAATCGGCTTGGGACAATCTTCACGGGGATCGCGGTTCGGTTTTTTTAATTCTTCTATAATATCGCTAATGGTTTGCTCACCGATACTATATTTTGACTGCAAATCGGAGCGGACTTCTTTTGAAACCTGTTCATTATTGCGGATAATCCGGTAAATAACTTCGGCTGCCGGATAGTTTTCGGGGTGTACCCATGAATTATCCAGCGGGTTACTGCTTTCGGGAATTTTAAGGAAGCCGGCACATTGCTCAAAGGTTTTCGGCCCCATACCGCTTACCGCACGCAGCTGGCTGCGATCAGTGAAAATACCGGTTTGCTCACGGTGTGCTACAATTTTTTTTGCTAAGCTATTGGTAATGCCTGACACGTATTTTAAAAGCGAGGCACTGGCAGTGTTCAAATTCACCCCGACATTATTCACAACTGAACCGACAACCGTATCCAATTCTTCAGACAGTTTTTTCTGATTAAGATCGTGCTGATATAATCCTACTCCTATGGATTTCGGATCGATTTTTACCAGCTCTGCAAGCGGATCCTGTAATCTTCTTCCGATAGAAATAGCACCGCGGATTGTTAAATCCAGATCGGGAAATTCTTCACGGGCAACATCACCGGCAGAGTACACAGAGGCACCGTCCTCATCTACTACGGTAAAAAGCACCTCAGGGCAGTGGGTTTTAATCACATCTGCAACAATTTCCTGTACTTCATGCGAGCCTGTTCCATTTCCAACAGCAATAAGCTGCACGGCATAGTCCTTGACTGCTTGCAGCAGTGCTTTTTTAGCGTCTTCCGCCTTATGCTGATAGATAACAAAAGAACCAAGGTACTTGCCGGTTTCGTCCAGTGCAGCACATTTTGTACCGGTACGGATACCCGGGTCAACGCCAAGCACCCGTGTTCCCTTAATGGGCTGAGTCATCAAAAGGTGCTTAAGATTTTCACTGAATACAGTTATTCCGTGATCGTCTGCGGTTTCTCCCAAATTACTGCGGATTTCCCGCAATACCGCAGGAGCAAGGAGCCGCACAATTCCGTCTGCAATGGCTTCTTTATGGTACCCATTATGCAGGATATACCGCCCCTGCACACGGCTGATTGCTTCTTCCGTTTCAACATTAATTTTTACTTCCAGCACATTTTCCCGCTCACCGCGGTTAATTGCCAAAATGCGGTGTGCTTTTATCTGGTTAAGCGGCTCCGAGTAGTCCCAGTACATTTGGTACACGGAGGTTTTTTGTGCTTCTTCATCTCCGATGCCTTTTACTTCAAAAGTACCGGTTGCAGTAAAGTAATCATGGACAGCTTTACGGTTCTCCGTATCTTGAGAAATTTCTTCAGCAATAATATCGGACGCACCTGCAAGGGCATCTTCAACAGTAGCAACAATGAGCGTTTCGTCCTCGCAATCAGTTTTAATAAAATCCGCAGCACGGCGTTCCAACTCCTCATCAGCCAGCTCTTTCATCAAATCGGCAAGGGGCTGCAGCCCGCGTTCAACTGCAAGCATACCGCGTGTTTTCTTCTTTTTCTTAAACGGTGCCCAAATATCTTCCAGTTCAGTCAGTGTACCCGCTTTCATAACATTTTCGTAGAGCAGCTCTGTGAGCTTACCGGCTGCAAAAATACCGCGTACAATTTCCAACCGCCGTGTTTCCAGATTGGTATATGATTTAAAAAGCTTGTCGGAATCGCGGACTTGCACCTCATCTAATGAACCGTGCATCTCTTTCCGGTAACGGGAAATAAATGGAATGGTGCAACCTTCGTTGACCAAACTGATCACAGCGGAAACCTGCTGCATACGGATATTCAGCTCTTCCGCAATTCTTTTCATAATATCGATCTCATTCACAATAAGACCGTCGATAAATTCTTGAGTCAATTCCATAGCGGAAGAGTATACCTGATTTCAAGTTATTTTGTAAATGTAGGAACCGCTAAAAACTTCAGTTTATCTAATCCTTGCAGCATTATCCTCAGGGTTTACATTAAGTCCTACTTGATGAATCTTTGTCTATCGAGTACACTTATATGACAAGGAGCTTGATATATGACAATACACAATCTCATGGAAGACTTCGTATACGCAGAAGTAAATAGGGTGTTCGATGCCGCAAAAGATAAAAATGAGCCGTGGTTTACCTGCAACTGTTTGCAGTGCCGGTTTGATACTGTTTGTTATGTATTAAACCGAATAAGTCCGCGGTATACAACTTCGGGCAGAGGTATGGCTCACTTCATACATTTTGATCAGGGCGAAAAAAATCAGCTTATTGCGGATATTTCGATCCTTGCATTTGAGGGTATGAAAACGGTGCTGGCAACACAACGTCCGCATACAACATCCGAAAAAGCATTGCCAAGCGGTCCTGTATTTAATTTCCCCACACTTACCGGACGCATTGTTGACGGGCAGACATTTACTCCCGTGCATGATATTCCTGTTTCATTATATTTAGAAAGTACGCTAGTGGGACAGATAAACCATCTGTGGGAAAATCCTTATATTATTTCAAGTCAAACACCGGGAACCTATACATTCTGGCCGTTCCCAAGCGTAGCAGAAGCTGCAGGAGAAAACCGGATATTTAACCTTTTTATTCATGCTGAACGGGAAGGCTGCGATCCTATTCATTATCACTTTAAGCTTGGATTAACCAGTGATTTTGCAGCAAAAAAAGAGTTAGATGCTGATAATTGTCATCATTTACCTGATTTATATTTATTTAATAAGACATAAGCTTTTTATTGAGAGGCTGCCGGCATAAAAGCAAGACAGCACTCAATAACCGCACACGTAAGGAGTAGCTATGAACTGTATTTTTTTAGGTCCGCCCGGAGCAGGAAAAGGGACACTAGCATTTGAAGTTTCAAAAATGTATGGAATACCGCATATTTCAACCGGTGATATGTTCCGTGCTGCGATTAAAAATCAAACTGAACTTGGAAAAAAAATTCAACAAATTACCAATGCCGGCGGCTTAGTTGATGATGAAACTACTATTGCCCTCGTAAAAGAACGGCTTGATAATGCTGATACTGCACACGGCTTTATTCTGGACGGCTTTCCCCGCACTGTTGTGCAGGCGGAGGGACTTGCAGCATTCTGTACACTTGATGCAGTAGTTAATTTTGATATATCTGATGCAGCTGTGATTAAGCGGCTTTCCGGCAGACGGCTGTGTGCTTCTTGCGGAAAAAGTTTTCATGTTGAATTTATGAAGCCGCAAACAGAAGGCGTCTGTGATGATTGTAAAGGAAGCCTGTACATCCGCGAAGATGATAAAATAGAATCTATTACAAAGCGGCTTGAAATGTACCGCAGCCAAACTTTTCCGCTCATTGATTTTTATACAAAAAAGGGGCTTTTAAAAACTATTGATGCACAGCCGTCAGTTGATGAGATTGTAAAAAACTTTGTGCAGCTGTTTCCTCATACAGCATCTTCCCGCTAGCATGAAACCAGTAGATTATGCACTTGATGATGATATAGCAGCTATTGCAACTGCACTTGCACCAAGTGCATTGGGAATTATCCGGACATCAGGAGAAAAAAGTATAGAGCGGCTTGCAGCGTATTTTTCCCGTCCGGAAGCACTACTCAATGCAGCCGGACATACAATGGTATACGGCTGGCTGCATGATAACGGCATAAAAATTGATGAGGTAATTTTATGTGTATACCGCTGTCCCAAGAGTAACACCGGTGAAAATGCTGTTGAAATTATTTGCCACGGCGGTGTCCATTTGGTAAAAGCAGTATATGCACTGTGCCTTAAAGCGGGTTTTAGGGCAGCAGAACGCGGCGAATTCACATTCCGCTCGTTTATCCATGGAAAAACAGACCTTACCCGTGCCGAAGCTGTACGCGAAATTATTGATTCAAAAACTGCAATAGCCCGGGAAAAAGCGGCAGGACGCTTATCCGGTTCTGTATATCAAGAAATAGAACAGATTAAAAACGGTATTCTTTCTGCACTTGCCGCATTGGAAGCGGGAATTGAATATCCTGAAGATGAACAAACAATTGCAGATAGCTTTAACCCCGAGCTGCTGGAACAGCCGCTTGAGGCACTTGAGCGGCTTGCTGCTTCGTGGCAAAGCGAAAAAATGTATCAAAATGGTGTCAAAGTTGTTCTTGCAGGAAAAACTAATGCAGGAAAATCTTCTCTCTTTAATGCACTTCTTAAAGAAGATCGGGCAATTGTATCAAATATACACGGCACTACCCGCGATTGGATTGAAACATCATTGGATTTTAACGGCATACCGGTTATTCTGTATGATACTGCCGGTATACGCATAACTGCCGATACTGTTGAAGCAATCGGGGTGCAGCGTACCGTTGAACTGGTATCTTCTGCTGATATTGTATTGTATTTAATTGACGGAACACTGCCTATTACTGCAGAAGATAGAGATTTTATTACCAATACAGAAATTCCGCTTATCATTATCCGTACAAAATCTGATACCGCCGCCTTTATCCAACAGCAGCCGGATATTCCTGTTTCCGGACAGCCGGTTATCTGCATCAGTGCTAAGACAGGTGCAGGAATCGGCAATGTTATTACCGAAGTTGTGCATACCGTTACTAACGGAAACCAGCCGGTACGCAATACGGTATCGCTTGGTACCGAGCGGCAAAAAATCGCTGTATCTGAAGCGGCGGCTATTCTCCGTTATGCTGCTGATGCAGCAGCCAAAGGCTTCCCGCTCGATGCCGTTGTACAGGACTTAGAGGATGCTGTACATATCTTAGGAAGCATAACCGGCGAAGTACGCTCTGATGATATTCTTGACAGAATATTCTCCGATTTTTGTGTAGGAAAATAAACCGGTTCACTATCTTCGTTACCCAACTGTTTTATAAAAATGCGATGTCCTAAATCGTGCTATTTGCACGATTTAGGACTCGTCGACCTATTCGATAACGCAAGTTATCGAATAGGTCTAATATTCTTAACAGGAGTTTTATATGAAAAATGACCAACAAAAAGAATTTATTTTAAATGGCAATTTATGGCACGTCATTATTACCCTTTCGTGGCCGGCTGTTTTATCCATGCTGCTGCTCGGTGCAAATACGCTACTAGACGGTATTTTTGTCGGTAGGTTTGCAGAAATGGAGGCTTTAGCAGGAATTTCCGTTGCACTGCCGCCGATTATTACAATTATAGGACTTGGAGTTCTCATTGGAACGGGAGCCGGTACCCTTATGAGTATTTCTATCGGTGCAGAAGACAAAAAAACACAGAATACGATTCTCGCAAATGTTAATTTTTTAACACTGGTATTCAGTGCGGCAGTTATGCTGTTCGGGCTGCTTTTTTCTGAACAAACGCTTTTTTTGATGGGCGGACGCGGCAATGCACTTGCGTTAGCAAACAGCTATTACCGTACACTGCTATGGTCAGCACCGCTTTGGATATATTCAATTTCACTAAACAATCTGATACGTTCAGAAGGAAATATGAAAACCGGTGCTGCCATTATGGCGGTAGGGCTGCTGGTAAACGGCTGTGCAAACTATGTCCTGATGGTTATGTACGGCATGGGAATAAAAGGGGCTGCACTTGGAACAAACATCGGCATGGCAGTACAAGCCGGTATTGCAGCAGTGTATTTTTTCAAAAAAAATACTGCACACGGTATTGCAGCATTTGCAGTCAATGCGGATAAAGCAGTTATCAGCAAAATTATTTCAATGGGACTTGCAGGCTTTATCATGCAGTTTATGGGTACTATTCAGACATTACTGGTATTGAATGTACTAACTCACTACGGTAATTCAAGCGATATTGAATTCTACGGTGTTGTAACCCGCTTGTTCGCATTTATCATACAACCTATTGCCGGATTTATGTTTGCACTTGGTCCCGTTATTGGGATAAACTTCGGGGCAGACCGTGCTGACCGAGTAATAGCCGCATTTAAACGCTTTGTAGCGGTAGCAGTTCTACTCCTACTGCCGTGCTGGATAGCACTGCTCATCTTCCCTGAAAATGCTGCTGCCCTTATGATGGAAAATGCTCAATTGACAGTACACGATATTGCACGGTTTAGAATTTATATGGTTTTGCTTCCTGTAATGCCGCTTGTATTTTTTTCACTCGCATTTTTTCCTTCTGTAAACAAAGGGAAAATCAGCTCTGTGTTAGGCATATTACAGCAAGTTATATTCTATATTCCTGTTATGCTTATTCTACCGATATATATCGGTGTAGCAGGAGTATACTATGGAACCTTTATTATTGAACTGATGAGTGCCGTTCCGGTCGCGATTTTAGTGTTACGGGAATTCAGGCTCTTACGCTCCGGCGTTACCAAGTGGCAGCAGCCGGCAGCACAGCCAGTCCCATAAAAGAGCATACATTTTTATTTATGTAACTTGGTCTTTGCTTTTTCGTAATCAATTTGAGCAAGTTTGTAATATTGCGGCGGCAGCATTTTACCTTCGGGTTGACCATATTTTTCTATAATACCCTCAAGTTTCGTATATGCCTGCTGCCACTTTCTTTTTTTAATCAGTAAATGAGCAATTTCATATTCTGCAGCAACATATACAGCAGGATCATCGGGAAACCGCTGCAAAATAATATGATAGTATGCATTTGCAGCACGGTAATTGCGGGCATCAAAAGACTCTTGTGCTTTCTGTGTTAAATCGATCGCTGTTGCATCATCAGGAATATCGGATTCCTTTGGTACTGACATACATGATGTTACAAAGATAAGTGCTGATACAGTACAAACAAGTATACTATATAATGATTTTTTCATATAAACTCCCATTCCTTACGTGAATTTTAATAGCGGCAGTATAATAGACCCGTTCGATAACTTCGTTTTCGGTCAGATTTAATTAATTCCGTAAAATCGTAATTTCAACACGGCGGTTCCGAGCTTTGTTCTCTTGGCTGTTACTAGGAGCAAGCGGGCGGGAAGCTCCATAACCGGCAGTTTCCATTCTTTCCCGTTCAATGCCCCGTTTTGCGAGCTCTTCTGCAATCGCATCAGCCCGCTGCTGTGAAAGTATTTTTTCAGACTCAGGACGGTTAAGATCAGCGGTATGCCCCTCAATTAAGAAATGTGTCTTAGCTCCTACCTTTTTTAAGGCTTCGGCAATTGCGTCAATACTGCTTTTCTCTTCAGGGAGAATTTCAGGCGAGTCTGCAACAAACCGCACATCATACATAGTAATTTTGACAACATTATCCTTATTTTTTACCGAAATTTTTTCCGGCTGATGATCTAAGAATACGGTTGCAATATCCTGATACGTAAAATAGAAATTTTCATCCTCAAAAGGATAGGGTTTTGAGAACTGTAAATTTTCTTTATCGCAGAGAATAACTATTTTCCCCTCACGAAGTAACTTAATATTTTCTTCTTTGGCAAGTATTCTCTCTGCATCAGCATTGCTAATAATCGGATCAGTGCGGTTATCGCCGAATACCCCGCGGGCAATAATTCTAAGCGGCTGTGTCCCTATCCTATCACGGTACAAATTTTCATCAGTATCACCGGTATAAAAAACAATGCTTTTTTCCAGTGCGATTGACGGTGCAACAATGTTTTTTTCGTAAATAAGACTCATATCTTTAGTCCATATTTTAGGGAAAAGGCACGGGTTCAATTTTTCGTCGGTATATTCACCATGAACCGGCAGTTTTCCCCGTGCATCAATCAAAATACCGGTATATACTTTACTCGCTGCTCCTACAGGAAAATAGGAAGGATTATACGGAGCATTATGCTTGATAAATAACCGTGCAATATGCTGTAATGGATTTTGATGATACACAATTACTTGCTGTAATTGTTGGGATAAAATAGGCGAAGTGCTTTTTCCGCTATTGATAACATAATTTATATCCGTAATCCCTATTTTTCCCTCTGCAAGATAATTACCTACCCTATGCGAAGAATCGACAAGAACAGATAAATAGACGTTTTTCAATAGAGAAAAACGGTTTTGCTCAATAAGCTGAAACGCTGCATTCCTATCTACCGGTAAATGCAAACCGCTTTTATGCATATCTACCGTAATTTTTGAATCAATATGGGCTGTTTCCCAGTTTTGCACTGTTTGAGCATCCATACTAAGCGTGTAACTATGGGCAAAAGTTGCCAGACACATCAACAAACTCATAATACATAATCTATTATTCATACAGCTGCCTTTTTCTATAAAATAAACTTGTTCAGAAACTTCCGTTTCAGAGCAAACTCGCCAACATATCTTTTTTATACCGCTGCAAACTACTTTAAAGCATCGGCACCTTGAGAACATTTCCCAACTTGAGAACACTATTTACCCGTAAATTATTTTTTTGTGCCAATAATTCAACTGGCACCGAATACTTACGGGAAAGAGACCAGAGTGTATCACCTGATTGTATAACATGTGAGTTAGAAAAATCAGCAGTATATGTTTTTTCTGATTTCCCGTGATACGTTTCCACTGCTTTGAGTGCAGGAATTAAAATAACTTTCCCTATTTTAAGCGTTTGAGCACTTACCCCCGGATTATAATGCATAATATTTTGTACCGTTACTCCATAATGTTTTGCAAGTGCATACAGTGTGTCTCCCGATTTTATCCGGTACTGATAATATTTTATCAGAAGTTTATCCGATTGATTCAGAACTGTTTTTACCGGTTCTTCGTATTCTGCAGGAATGCGGAGATGATAGTGAACATTCGGAGGTGTAATTGCATAATGCAAAGCAGGATTAAGCTTTTTCATAGTAGCAATTTCAATACCGGTTTCTTCCGCTAATAACCGGATATCTATCGCCCGCTTTATTTCGATTGTTGCTGTTTGCGGATATTCACCGGGGTCTCCCCAGTTTATCCCTAACTCCTCACTTTTTGCTAAAATTTCAGCGATAGCAAGAAATTTCGGTACATAATACATCGTTTCTTTTTTTAGATACCCATGTTCAGCCAAATACCAGTAATCGGCTTTTCCAGCCTTTTTTATTGCTCCTTGTATTGCCCCCATTCCGCAGTTATATGCTGCCAGTGCCAGCGGCCAATCTCCAAGGCGGCTATAATTCCATTTAAGCTTTTTTACCGCAGCAATACTTGTCTTCCAAGGGTCAAAACGTTCATCCATCCAATCATTGATATGAATATTATAGCCGCCGACACTATTTTTCATAAATTGCCATATTCCTGCCGCCCCTGACCGGGAAGTTGCTTTTTCTGAAAAGCCTGATTCAATCACGGGAAGAAAGAGTAATTCAGGCGGCATATTTTCCTGCTCAAGCAATTCTACAATAAAACGGCGGTATGGAGCAGAACGCTGCATAATTGCCGATAAATACTCAAATCCTTTTTCGTTCATATACTGCCGCTTAAACCGCTCTACCAACGGGTATCCGGACAATACCAGCGTCTTTTGCATAAAAGAGCTGCTCTGAAATTTCTCAAGCTGTGCCGCATCACAGTGTGCAAATGTCTGTTCAGGCATAAAAACGGCACTATGCCCATAGACAGGCAGCTGCACAGCACAAAAACACAGCATACTTATTGAAAGAGCGGCAAGCCGGATGTACTTTTCCCATTTGAATTTCATACTGCTACTCAAATTTTTTCTCCATAGTATATCCCTGCCCATTCCCAGCGTCCATGAATCGCAGGATCAGCAGGAAAATTAATTTTTTTGAAGTACAGATACCATGTCCGTATATACTGATTCCAGCCTGTTGTACGCAGATATGCTTCGTAAGGGGTAGAAGAAGCATCTACTGAGGAGGCAATCCGTATTCCGCTGCCGTGCATAAAACTTCTTAAATTGAAATCGGCTTGAGGATGCAGATCGGACAGCTCCTGTTTCCATGACATTGCAAAAAAGTTTACTTTTGAGCGGCAGCGTTCCAGTGTAGTGTAATCATTTGCACGGATAGCTGCTGTAACGGTCTTGATAAGCTCGTCAAGTGTATTAAATGTCCAACCTTTTGCAGATGCATTGTAATCTACAATTTTTCTTGCATACCCGTAGCTGTCTGGAATGCCGGGAATGATTACATCAAACCGGCGCAAATTCAAAAACCGTGTATAGGTCTGAATAGCAAGCTGCCATTCTCCTTGCTTTTCATACGCTTGTGCAAGCATAAAATATGAATAAGCAGGGTCTATATCATGGTAATAGTCCGTTAACAGGCGTAAATAATACGTTATCTGTTTTTCTGTTACGTCCGTTAGCTCTATGAGTTTTTTTAAGCACATAAAATGAACGGACTGCCCTTGTACAATTGTATCAGGGTAATTTTGAATGATATGCTCAAAATAATATGCTGCAAGTTTATCCTCTCCTGCATCTAAATGTGCAGAAGCTATTCTCAGCATAAAGTAAGCATTATATATATTTCTGGGTTCTTGCTCAATAACAGACTGTAAAAAAACGGTAAGCGTTTTAAGTTTTCGTTCTATCTGAAGATTATGTGCAATTTTATCAATGAGTGCAAAACGCACTTGACTGTTTTTTTCTCCTACAAGAAGCTCTGTTAAACATTTTTGCTCTGTTTTACGCTCAATGTCCTGATAAACATAATATAAAGGCGGTTTTGCACAAGAAACCGCAAGCATAAAAGTACCGCATAGCAAGAACTTCATACATTGACTGATATATCGTACCACAGAAAGATAATAGCATAGCAAATGAGAAGTTACAAGTAAGAGACAAAGAGTAAAACTTTCAATAAACCTGTTCGGCAACTATGTTTTCAAACAAGTGTTTCCAAACAAATTTATTGACGAATCAGAAAATTTATCGTACAGTGTAAGATATGAATCCAGATTATGATATTATTATTATTGGAGCAGGAACTGCCGGACTTGCCGCTGCACAATATGCATGCAGGGCTAACTTACGGGCTTTAGTACTTGAAGAAAAAGCCCCCGGCGGGCAGGTTCTGCTTATCGATTCCCTTGAAAATTATCCCGGATTTGCAGAGCCGGTAGATGGTTTTACGTTTTCAAACACTATGAGAAAACAAGCCGCCGCATTTGGTGCAGTATTTGAAACTGCAAAAGTTACTGCTGTTCAAAAAACCAGTTCCCATATATTCACCATTTCATCTGAAGAAAGAAATTACACGGCATTTGCCGTTATTCTTGCAACAGGTGCAGAACATAAAACTTTGGGAGTAACAGGAGAAAAAGAGTTTCAAGGACGCGGGGTATCGTATTGTGCAACCTGTGATGGACCTTTTTTTAAAAATAAGCACATTATTGTTGTCGGCGGCGGGGATGCTGCGTGTGATGAAGCACTTTTTCTTTCAAAATTAACACATACCATAACAATGGTACACCGCCGCGGTACATTCAGAGCACAAAAAGCATTAGTACAGCGGACACTTGCAAATCCTCATATTACAGTACGGTTTGATTCAGCAGTGGAAGCAATAAAAGGCGGCTCTGTTGTTACTTCAATTATGCTAAAAAACCTCAAAACCGATGAGCTGGAAGAAGTTGCCTGTGACGCAGTATTTTTCTTTGTTGGAATGAATCCGAAAACAGAACTGCTGCCTACTGCTGAAAAAGATGCAACCGGCTATATTATAACTGATGAAGATATGCGGACATCAATCCCCGGCTTGTATGCAGCGGGAGATGTACGGGCAAAATCATTCAGACAAGTAGTTACTGCCGCAGCAGATGGGGCGATTGCAGCACATACGGCAGCTGCATATATTGATGAGTTAGATACTACACACGCCTAATGCTGTGCATATTCCGTAAAATTGTTTTTCCGTATCTACTCGCGTTCTCTGTACTTTCGGCACTAAACGCACAAACGGTTAAGCCAAAGGCTCTTCCTGACTTTTATGATGATGTTCCGCACGAACAGCTTGCCCGCCGTATTGCTGATGCGATGACCGATGACGAGCTTTTAGCTCAAACTTTTATGTTCGGCTGGGCAGGACAAGAGCCTACAGATTTGCTTATCGGCTGGGTAGGAGAACGGAGCCTCGGCAGCATTAAAATCTTTGGGTGGAATACGCAAGACAGTATTGAACTGGCAAAATCAATTACGTTGCTGCAAAAACGCTCCCAAACAACCCGTTTCCGCATACCGCTGTTTGTTGCAACCGACCAAGAGGGCGGGTGGATACGCCATGTCAAGGGACTTACTTCGGAAACGCCCGGGAATTTAGCACTCGGTGCCTCCGGCTATCCAATTGATGCGTACTATGAAGGTTTTTATATTTCCCGTGAATTAGCAGCACTGGGAATTAACTTAAACTTTGCCCCTACGGTTGACTTATATACTAATCATAAATCTTCCATTATAGGTCCGCGATCCTTTGGCGATAATGCAGCAGCAGCCGGTATCTTAGCCCGTGCATTTATGCAAGGAAGCCGTGCAGCCGGTGTATTAACCACCGCAAAGCACTTTCCCGGACACGGTGACACCGCACTCGATAGTCATGGAAAGCTGCCGAGCATTGACATTTCTGCTGAAACACTGTACGGAAGAGAACTCGTACCCTTTCAGTATCTCATATATGCAGGCATACCTGCCATTATGAGCGGGCATTTACATTTTCCGGCAATTTCTGAAAATGGAGAGCCTGCAACCTTTTCACATCATCTTTTGCATACAATCCTCCGGCAGCAAATGGGCTTCCGCGGACTGGTCATTACCGACGATATGATGATGAATGGTGCAATTCGCTATGCAGGCAGTATTGCAAAAGCTGTTCAGCTGGCACTAGAAGCAGGCAATGACATTATTGAATCTTCTACAACACCGCGGCTGCATGATGATTTTTGGACTCACAATATCCAACGTATGAAATCCGTACCTGCATTTAAGCACAGGGTAAAAGAAGCAGCACGGTGTATTATCCTCGAAAAACTCCGCTACTTCAAAAGCGGAACTGCCGTGTCTCTATATCCTGATATTTATGCTATTCCTGATAAGCTGCCGGATAAAGACGGGCAAGCATTTTTTCTTTCGCTTGCAGCACGTGCAGTTACCGCAGTACGCGGAAAAAATATTCCCTTTCAGCCGAAAACCGGAGAACACATCTTAATTGCAGGAAGCTATCCAGCATTTTTACAAGCGGGCTTAAAACGATTTCCTGATGCACAAACGAGTAATGTGTCCGATGCCGTATTTGCGAAAGCCGCAAAAAGTACCGTGATTATTTTTTGTTTGGCAAACGAATATTCTCTTTCCATACTACAGCGGCTGTATAAAGCATACCCGAATAAAAAGTATATTATTTTTTCCGTACTCTCGCCGGTATTACTCACTGAAATACCGGAAATTCCCACAGCACTTGCACTATACAGCTATGCACCGGTTTCATTTACGGCAGGTTTTGCCGCACTGCTTGGAGATTTTAAACCGAAAGGAACAATACCGCTGAAAGGCGTTAATTAGACTCTAGGGCATCTCTAAAAACTCAAGTATCGTCTTTAGAGGTTCCCTCTATAGAGACCAGCACCATCGGAGGTTTAAACACATGACGAGTCAAGAAATTTCCAATCTTGTGCAGCATACAGCAGAGTTTTTTAATACTCACGCGACCCGTCCCTATCAATTCAGAATAGCAATGCTAAAAAAGCTGCAAAAGGCACTAACAGCATACGAAAAAAAACTAATTGATGCACTGTACTGCGACTTACATAAAACTGAAATGGAATCGTACTTTACAGAAATAGGAATAGTCCAAGAGGAGATACGCTTTTTTTTAAAACATCTTAAAAAACTGATGAAACCCCGGCATACCGCAACACCGCTCGCCCATTTTCCTGCATCAAGCACTATTTATTGTGAACCATACGGTACCGTATTGATTATGTCGCCGTGGAATTATCCGGTAAATCTTACGCTGACACCGCTTGTTGGAGCAATTGCCGCCGGAAATTGTGCAATCTTAAAACCGTCAAATTATACTCCGCAAACCGCTCAGTGCATTGCTGATATGATTTCAACCTCATTTCCCCCGCACTATATTTCAGCGGTAACCGGCGGCAGAGAAGAAAATAGTGCATTGCTTGAGCATCGGTTTGATTACATTTTCTTTACCGGCGGCACTACCGTAGGCAAGCTGGTTATGCAAGCGGCGGCTCAACATCTCATACCGATAACACTCGAATTAGGCGGAAAATCCCCCTGCATTATAGAAAAAACGGCAAATCTTTCCATTGCAGCACGGCGTATTTTATTTGGAAAAATATTAAACGGAGGACAAACCTGTGTCGCACCAGATTATGTATTGATAGATGAATCCGTAAAAGAAGCATTTGTATGCGAATGCAGGAAAGTAGTACATGATTTTTTCGCATCTGATTCTGCTGCAGCTGCAGAAATGCCCCATATCGTAAATGAAAAACATTTTAACCGCCTCTCAGCATTAATACAAGGAGAAAAACAACTGCTTACTGCCGGTACTAGTAATCCTCAAACACAGTTTTTTCCGCTCATACTGCTCGATGCTATAACATTTGAATCGCCGGTTATGAAAGAAGAAATTTTTGGACCCATTTTACCGATCATAAGTTTTACGGATATAGATTGGGCTATCCGTGAAATCCGCTGTAGACCGAAGCCGCTGGCACTCTATCTTTTTACCCGTGATACAGCAACCGAAAAAAAAATTCTTGCAGAAATTTCTTTCGGCGGCGGCTGTATAAACGACACAATTGTGCATCTTGCAACATCTGCCATGCCGTTCGGCGGAGTTGGTGCCAGCGGTATGGGACAATATCACGGTACACACAGCTTCGATACATTCAGCCATAAAAAAAGCATTTTAAAAAAATCACTATTACTTGATATACCGCTGCGGTATCATCCGTATACCAGAAAAAAACTGTATTGGATAAAAAAGTTTTTATAACACAGACATCAACTGCCATTCCGCCGGTTGTATCGGAACCTTGCAGAACGGCAGTAACAAAATAGCACAAATCAATGTTCCCGCATCTCAGTCGACCTATTCAGACACGGAAGTTTCTGAATAGGTTTAGTTTATAAAAACATTCAATACGGGAGCTGTATTTTCCAATCAACACACTGCGGGAATTTTTACAATAATATCTGCAAGTTCTGGTTTTTTCTCCAGCTCTTTTTTAAGACCTTCTTCCCGTGCTTTATTTTTGTAGCCCGGACTCTGGAAAGAATAGGTAAACCGTGTATGAACATCATAAGTACCCTTCATCAAGGCATAAGCATCTTCGGTCATCACCAATTCTTCATCAGTTGGAATAACAAAAATTTTTACCGGAGAATCATCTGTGCTTATACAAGTCTCAGCATTGCGGGTGCGTGCCAGTGCATTTTTAACGGGATCAATTTTTATTCCCAAATGGGTAAGTCCCTCACACACAGCCAAGCGTACATCAAAACCAAACTCCCCTACCCCTGCGGTAAAAACAATAGCATCAGGTGTTTGCCCAAGAGCTGCAATATATGAACCAAAATATTTCTGCAGCCGGTATACTTCCATGTCAAATGCTAATGCTGCTTTTACATCACCGTCTGCCTTTGCTTTTGCAACATCACGGCGGTCAACATATTGTTCAGTAATACCGAGCAAACCGGATTTTTTATTAAGTGCTGTATCCATTTCAGCGGCAGACATACCGGTTTTCCGCATAATATAAAACGGCAATGCAGGATCGCAATCACCCGATCGGGTACCCATTACCAGCCCCTCCAGCGGGGTAATTCCCATTGACGTATCAAAGCATTGACCATTTTTTACGCAGCACATAGAAGCCCCATTACCGATATGTGCAATAATAATATTTGTATCTTCCGGTTTTTTTCCAAGAATAACCGATGCCCGTTTTGCCGTATAGAGAAAACTTGTCCCATGGAATCCGTAACGGCGTGCCGCATATTTTGTATACCATTCATGCGGAATAGCATACATAAAACTTGTTTCAGGCATTGTCTGATGCCATGCAGTATCCATAACAGCACAATGGGGAACATCCGGTAACACTTTTTGAGCCGCTTCAATTCCCATAATATTTGCAGGATTATGCAGCGGGCCCAAATCCTGTACCTCACGGAATGTATCAAGCACTTGAGGAGTTACAATTACCGATTTTATGAATTTATCCCCGCCGTGCAGCACACGATGCCCAACAGCCTTGATTACGCTCATATCGGCAATAACACCCACTGCAGGGTCGGTAAGAATTTTAATGATAAGCTGAACAGCCTCCGTATGCGTAGGGCAAGGGCTTTCCAGTACATATTTATCTTTCCCTTTTGCCTCGTGAGTAATTACACTCCCCGATTGTGTTACCCGCTCAACAACGCCGACTGCTAATACATCTTTGCTATCCCAATCATATACCTGATACTTTGCAGAAGAGCTTCCGCAGTTCAATGTTAAAATAACCATAATACACTCCTTTTTATTCAAGACATATCCATAATTAACCGCCGATTAATTTTGTACTTTAAACTTTCCTACTTCTTTTGCAAGGTTTTCAATACTGTGTTTATTTTTTTGCGTTAAACTGCTGACTTCTTCCACAGCATTACTGATTTGCACAGCACCATTTGCCATTTCATTCATGCTGGACGTAATTACCTGTGTAAGCCCGTCAAGTTTCTGTATCTCACCGGCAATACTTTCTCCGCCTTTTAACATTTCCTCAGAACCCGTTTGTACTTCATAGGTAATGGTATTAATTTCTTTAATTGCCGATAAAACTTCTTGACTGCCGTGCTGCTGTTCCTGCATTGCAGCAGTAAGCGTGGTACTCATTGTTTTTACCTGTCCTGAAAGATTGAATATCGTATTAAACTGATCTTCTGCCTCTTTAGCTGCTTCCGATAAAGAAACAATTTCTCCGCTTAACGCTTTCAATGTTGAGGTAATAGTCTTTCCTTGGAGGCTCGACTCTTCCGCTAGTTTTCGAATTTCATCGGCAACAACGGCAAAGCCTTTTCCCGCTTCTCCTGCATGAGCCGCTTCAATCGCCGCATTCATTGCCAAAAGATTTGTCTGACTAGCAATATGCTGGATAACACTACTTGCTTCTAATAAACTGCCGGATTCTTCGGCAATCTTTTGTGTAACAGCATTTGAGTTTACAATTGTTTCTTTACCGGTTGCCGTTGCAGTTGCCAGTGTTTTAATAACATCATCTGTATTACGCAAAGTATCAGTGATGGACGCAATATTTGCAGCCATTTCCTCAATAGCGGAAGAAGAAAGAGAAACACTTGCTGCCTGAGATTCAATATTTGTATTCAGTTTGTTAATAATTCTGATAATTTCTTCTATGGTAGCATTCGTTTCGCTTACACTTGCAGACTGTGTAAGGGTCTGCTGCTTAACACTGTTAATATGATCGCTAATATTCCGTACCGCAGTTTCGGTTTGAGCCATATTTGCCGAAAGATTATTACCGACCATTTGCATCCGTTCAGTATTCCGCCCCACGAGTTTAATGGAACTGCCAATTTTCGAAATAGTTTGATTAAAATATTCTGCAAGCTGTGCAATTTCATCAGTACCATGCACAGGCAGCTGCACTGTCAAATCGCCTTCGCCCTGTGCAATATTTTGCAGAGCCTGCGTTGTAGTTTTTAATGGACGGATAACCATTCTGCCGATAAGTAGGAACAGTACAAAAATAACTGCGATAAGAATTACACAATACTGGATAATAGTAGTAAACAAAGATTTTTCTGCACTCGCAGTAAATTCATCAAGTGAGCCGATAGCCAGCAATGCCCAATAGGTATCCACCGCTTTAATGTGCACCGGTACAAAAATAAACTTTGATTTTACGTGTGAAAGTTGTGAAACCGTAATATTTTCTGATGTTTGATTCTTCATCACTAAATCAAAATTTTCTTTAAATTCAGGGTGTTCTTCAAGCGAATTTTGAAGAATTTTTGAGGAATCAATGCCGTTGGCAACGATAGTACCGTCATCCGCACACAGTGCCTTAAAATTCTTTTGCGTTGTATGCGGCAGCGATTCCAAGGTTTTCTGCAAAAAAGACACATCAATGTCAGCATTTAAAACCCCTACAGCTTTCCCCTGAACTATAATCGGAATAGCAAGTGTTGAAATAATAAGAGTTTCCCCTTGTGTATGATAAAAATACGGAGGAAACAACATTGGTTTTTTCTCTGCCATTGGCTGGGTATACCATACATTATCCGCTGTATCATCAATATCATCAGGTGTTTCCACAATTACTTCCGATTTTGTTTTAACAGCATAGGGAATAAAACGGCCGTCTTCCCGATGAAATCCCTGATTGCCGAAAGCACTGTCCTTGCCATCGAATGCATCAGGTTCAAAAAATATGCCAAGCCCATATATAGGTTCACAGTGAAGTAAATGATTCTTTAGATAGGCTACCATTCGCGTTCTGTTTCGATTCTCTTTAGGAAGATTCAGTTCATAGGCAACAATACTTTCAAGGGACAGCAGCGTTTGATAGGAATCCGAAAATAGTGCCTCAAATTGTTTAGCAAGAACTCTATTTTCTTCAGTTTTAAGCAACCCTTTTTGCAATATTTCTTGCGAATAATTATTTGCTGAATCATAGGCTGCTTTTCCCGCAAATACAATAAATAATATAAGCGAAAGAATAAGACTTAATTTTACGCCGACACTACTTTGCTTTTTTTGCAGTAAATGAGAAGACTGAATGCTAGAATCTTGTTTCATAATTAGGAACACCCCCGCTTGTTACAATGCATAATTTCTATATGGGACAGAGTTCACCATATCATCAATGATATTATCCTGCTCTTTTAGGAATTCGGCTTTCCACTGTGCTTCTTTTTTTTCTTTGAGTTTTGTCATAATAAGTCTATCTTTGTGTGCTTGTATATAATGAGCCCGTTCCTGTTCAATAACAAGCTCGGCTTGTGCAAGTGCAGTAATTTGCTGCTCTTTTTCAGTATACAACCGTATAAGGTAATGTTCAAGTATAGTAAAATCAGCAAGGGTATTATAAGAATCATGTTCAAAATTTTTCCGTGCAGTAAGTTCCCGCTCAGCAATTTCCTGTAGTTTAAGTTTGACGGAATCGCGTGCTGAAACAGCCCGGGCAAGGGCTGTTTCAGCTTCTTTTTCTTTAAAAGTGCGGAAATCGAGCAGCTTTTGTAATTTGAACTGAAATTTTCTCATACAACAGTATCCGTTGAACGGTTAGCATTTTCTTCAGTATAGAGACCTTTTGCATTTTCATTTTTTACATATTTCCGTGCGGCACCGCTTCCCGACTGATAGCTTTCTTCAACCGGAATATCAATATGTGTAATATTACTCAAGGCGGTCAGTGTATCTTCGATGGGGGCAGGATCATTTACCTCTTGCCGTAAAAATGCAAGAATTTTATCATGGTGTTCAATTGCTTCATCTATTGCAGGATTCGTACCCTTTTGATATGCACCAAGCTGAATCATATCTTCAGCTTCTTCATAAACTGCCATCATACGGTGCATATACTGTGCAGCTTTTTTAGTATATTCGCCTGCAACCCGGTTGGACAAACGGGAAATACTGCGTAAAACATCAACAGCAGGATATTGTCCCCGCTGTGCCAGTTTACGGCTCAAAATAATATGCCCGTCGAGGATACCGCGTACTGCATCTGAAATAGGCTCATCAAGATCATCTCCATCAACCAATACCGTATAGAACCCTGTTATGGAACCTTTCGCTGAGGTACCAGTACGCTCCAACAATTTAGGTAAAGTTTCAAAAACAGTCGGTGTATATCCCCGCGTTGCAGGCGGCTCCCCAATCGATAAACTGATCTGCCTCTGTGCTTTTGCAAAGCGGGTTACAGAATCAAACAGCAGCATAACATCTTTTCCCTGATCCCGAAAATACTCTGCAATAGCGGTTGCAGTATAAGCACCGCGAACACGGGCAAGCGGACTTTTATCGGAAGTAGCATTTACTACTACAGATTTTTTTAATCCTTCCGGACCAAGATCATTAAGTAAAAAATCGGGGACTTCCCTTCCCCGCTCACCGATAAGTGCGATAACATTGACATCGGCGTTAGTATTACGGGCTATCATACCCATTAATGTCGATTTACCAATTCCCGACCCTGCAAAAATACCAATACGCTGACCTTTTCCTACAGCAAGCAGTGCATCAATAGCTCTAATTCCAGTTACTGTCCGCTCCTTAATAGGCATACGTTCCATAGGATCCGGCGGTTCAGCAATGAGCGGATAACGGATAGGCGAATACGGATCAGGCTTGCCGTCATCAGCCCGCCCCAGTGCATCAAGCACCCTGCCCAACAACACATCGCCGACAGGAACAGAAAGCTGCGTTCCGCTTGCGATAACTTCACAGCCTACCTCTATTCCTTGAGAATCAGTGTACGGCATGAGTTGTACATATTTATCATTCAGTCCAATAACTTCTGCCGTAATATATTCTTCAGTATTTTTAATAAAAATTCTACACAATTCACCGACAGAAGCTTGCGGACCAATACTTTCAATAAGCAGTCCTTGTACGCGGGTTACAGTACCGCGATGCTTTATCGGTTCAGTTTCAGCGATAGCTTCAATGTATTTCGAAAAAATATCAGTCATACGCTATTCACGGGTGCCGGCATTACCTGCTTTACCAGCAGGTCTTGTTTTTATCGGCGATATTTCCAGAATACGCTGCTCAAGTTCATGGAGTTGTGAGGCAATACGGGCATCAATTGAACCAAAGTCTGTTTCAACAATACAGCCGCCTGAATCTACGGTTAAATCTTCTATGACAGTGATATTTTTAACATTTTCAGCAGCAGCAAGGAATTCTTTGGTATGCTCTGTTGTTAAGCCGACATCAGCAAGATTGACACGGAGAATAACATTCCCCCGCCCTTTTACTTTCCGTAAAGCATGGATAATATTAGAAGAAACAATATTCCGCTGATTCTCTGAAATAACCTTTACCACTTTGCGGGTCATCAACAGCACAAGGTCAACAATTTGTTGTTCTGTTTCTGCAAGAATTTCTTGCCGTTTATCCATTGTCCGCTCAATCATACGGTGCAACCGGTCAATAAGCCGCTTTACCTCAGTTTTTCCCTCTTGATACCCTGCTTCACGTCCGGCATCAAAACCTTCTGTAAATGCCCGTTTTTGTGTAGAGGTTTCTGTTTGCTCTGCATTTCCGACAATTTCAGTTGCTTTTTTTTCAGCTTCGCTTACTAATGCTTGTGCCTGATCACGTGCCTTTTGTGCATCTACCTGCGAGGCATCTATTTGCCGTTTTACTTCATCAAAGGCAGCCTTTTTCGCATTTTCTATAATTTGCTCAGCCTCGCGTTGTGCTTCCGCTATAAGATGAGCCTTTTCATCTTCCCATGCAAGACGGAATTCTTCTGCTTCCCGTTTAAGGTCTTCCAGAGTAGGTCCTTCTTGTACTGCTTCCGGAACCGCCTCTTCTTCGATGATTTCAGGTTCAAATGTTTTTGACAGTGTTAAAACCAAGTCTTCATTGACATTTTTTACTTCAAAATTACGGAAAATATTTTTTGCCACTGTTAGCTTCTCCTTATGCTCCCTACATCACCATGTCATGTATGCCGGTATCTGCGGGCAGAAATTGCAGTTGTGCATTTTCACCTGTTCCTGCTTATACAATCATTTCATCTTCATCGGAACGGGCAATAACAATATCGCCGTTGTCTTCCAAATGCCGGATGATAGAAACAATTTTCTGCTGCGATTCTTCAACATCTTTCAGGCGGGTCGGCCCCATGTATTCCATTTCTTCTTTTAACATACTTGCAGCACGTTTCGACATATTCCTGAATATCTTATCCTGTACTTCCGTATCAACAATTTTAAGTGCCTTTGCAAGCTCTTCACTATTAACTTCACGCAGCACTTTCTGAATAGAACGGTCGTCGAGCATAACAATGTCTTCGAACACAAACATACGTTTTTTGATTTCTTCTGCCAAATCAGGATCTTGATCTTCAAGTGATTCAATAATTGATTTTTCGGAAGACCGGTCAACAAGATTGAGGATTTCAACGATATTTTCCACACCGCCGGCAGCTGTATAGTCTTCACTCGAAAGTGTAGAAAGTTTCTTTTCCAAAACCCGCTCAACTTCACGTAAAACATCAGGAGATGTTCTATCCATAGTTGCGATACGGCGTGCAACATCGCTTTGGATTTCATCGGGGAGATTCTGCAAAATAACCGATGCCTTCTGCGGTTCCAAGTATGCAAGAATAAGAGCAATGGTTTGCGGATGCTCCTGCTGAATAAAGTTCAGCAAATGTGCCGGATCAGTACGGCGGATAAAGTCAAACGGCCGCACCTGCAAAGAGCTGGTAAGCCGGTTAATAACTTCAATAGCTTTTTGACTGCCAAGCGATTTTTCCAAAAGACCGCGGGCATAATCAATACCGCCGGTAGTGATAAAGTTCTGTGCAGTCATCAAATCTTGAAATTCCTGTAAAATTGCTTCCTTTAATTCGGATTCAACTGTTTCAGTACGTGCAATTTCAAATACAAGCTTTTCAATTTCATCTTCACGCAGCTGCTCCATAATTTTTGCAGATATTTCTTCGCCTACTGCAACAAGGAAAATCGCTGCTTTCTGCCGCCCGTTAAGGGACTTTACATCCCGTTGTTTTTTACCGCCTGCTGAGGCTGACTTCTCTTTTGCCGGTGATACTGCCATTTTATTCCTCCATCAACCACGTGCGCAGTAATAATGCAACGTCTTCCGGATGCTCACGCGCAAGATTTATAACACTTTCTAATAATTCACGCCGCTTCATTTCTTCTACCGACATAGAAACTTCCATACCGGCCTGTTCCGCTTCCCATACTGCACGCTCCCGTTCAAGCTGTGCCTGTCTGAGTAATTCTTCCTCACGCAAACGCTTACGCCGCTCAAACTCACGGCTTACAACACGGTAAATAATAAACAGCAAGAGCAGCACTGCCAAACCGGACAAACTATACAAAATGATCCGCTGCCGCTGAATAGCTCTAAAATAGGCATCATCTTCTGCTTCAAATTCAGCGGTTCTATCAAATTGAATATTCAACACACGCACTGAATCATTACGTTGAGCACTATAGCCTATTGCATGCTGTACGGCTTCCGTTGCTTTTTGCAAATCTTCATCTGAAATCGGGATATATTCACGCTCAATGCGGCCGTCGGTTATAACAAGCTCGCCGTCTTGCGTCCTCTTTTTAACCCATTTTCCGTCGATATTTACCGATACAGTTCTTCTTCCCATTTCAGGACTCGCAATTTCCGAAGTACGTCTGCTTCCGATTTCTTCATTGGTACGCACAATTGACTGTGTAGACAAACCGGTCACATTATTCATATCGCGATAGGAAGGAGGAGTTTGTCCTTCTGTACCGTCAGGTCCTTCAGGACTAAATCCCGTACCCTGATAGGTAGTAGCAGCAGTTTCAGATGAGCGGGTTACCGACGGACGCACCTCTGCTTCGTTATACGGGGTATTCGGATCATCCGGCTTTAATTGAAATGGGAGATATTCAATTGTTTCCGAAGTGCGTTCAGACATATTCATTTCTATTTTTATACTTAAATCACGCACACGGTCTTTACCAAAAGTTTGCTGCAGCTCATTCAAAATTTTTGCTTCATATTGTGTTTCAAGTTTTACAATCAACTTCTGCTGTTTTTCGATAACAGACAGCCGATCAAAATCTTTCATTATAGCAAAATCATTGAGGATAGTACCGCTGTTATCTGCAATTGTGATATTCTCATCTTTCAAGTCAGAAACTGCATACTTCACCAGTTTTTGGATACCTTCTATTTTTTTCCGGTTTGCTGCAATATCGCTGCCGGGTTTCGGATAAAGAATAACGCTCGCACTTGCCTCTACTTCCTCACTTTTAAGAGCTGTTCCTCTCTGTGCAGGATTAATAACAACATTTGCATCATCAATATCATCTAAAGCTTTGATATGGCGGCGTACTTCTTCGATAACAGCCCGCCGGATGTCGATATTGCGTTCAAAATCAGTACGTGTCCAGCGTTCTACATCAAACAATGCCCACGGGTCAGTATTTTTAGGAATAAGGTCTTCCCGGGTTAAGATTGCAACCATACGCCGCTTTGTTTTTACATCTTTTACAGAAATAACACCCGCAGACGACACCGTTGCACTAACATTTTCCTCATTTAAACGTAGAACAATACGTTCACGCAAGGACTCATCGGTAATAGGGACATCAAGAAGCGGCACAAGCGTAGGTTTTGCTGACCATGAAAAAAGCAGCACTACAAGCACAACCGCAGCAAGTACAGCACCGCCGAGTATTCCTTTTTGTACTATCGTCCATTTTCCCCAGTAGGTTTTTACTTGGGCAGACATTTTTTTGAACCATTCGTTCATGTTTCCTCCCCTTACAGAACGAATCTGCTATAATAAGCTGCCGGATAAAGGGTACTTTCCGGCAGCACCGCAATTCGTATTAAGCCATATCCGTTACAACCGGCGGATAGTGTGCAAAACCTCATCACAATCATAACAGTTCTATCTATCGTGTTATTGTAATATCATTCCAACTTTTAACCACACGGTCAATGAGCGTTTGTGCAATTTTAAGCGACATACCTGCCTCTGCCATTGCGATAGTAATATCATGCACATCAACCGATTCAGGATCGACAATCATCTGCTTTCCTAAATCTTCTGTCCGCTGCTGCTTTGCATTCACTGCATCAAAGGCTTTTAAAAGCGTCTGCTCAAAGCTCATACCGGTTTTATGTACTGCCGTATCAACAAGATCAGTATCGGAAACCATAGCACTGCGGAAATTGTCAACAGTAATAGAACCGACAGGCGGATTTTTTAACAATGAAGGAACTTTATACAAAGTTGCAGTATTTGTGATTGTCATATATTCTTCCTTATATGTTTAAGGCAATTTTTAGCGGCCGATTTCTAAAGCACGCTGAAACATCTCTTTAGATCCTTGAATAACCGCCGTATTTGCTTCATAGGCACGGGACGCTGCAATAAGATCTACCATTTCTGTTACAATATTTACATTAGGATACTCAACATACCCCGCCTTAGGACCTGATTTAATTGCATCTGGATGATGAGGATCATACTTTAACACAGGCGGAGCTGCATCTTTTTCAATACCCATAACACGGACACCTGTACCAACACCGCGATCCATATTGGAAGCAATAAAAGGTATACGCCAATCAATACCGTCTTTTTTTTGTGCAACAATCACACGGCTGCGGCGAAACGGTCCGCCATCCTGTGTCCGTGTTGTTGAAGCATTTGCTATATTATCAGAAATTACATCTGTCCGCAAGCGTTCTGTACTCATACCTGTTGCGGCAATATTAATACTGCTAAAAATACCCATACATCAGCTCCTTTATCTTTCTTATTTCAATACTGACTGAACTTGACTATACTGGAAACCAGTCATCTGACTAAGAAGCTGATATTGCATTTGCGTTTTTAAGATTGCCATTGCTTCTTCTTCTGCATCAACATTATTGCCGTTTGCTTTTACGGTAGTAAGATAGTCTAACACTCTCCGCGGCTGAACCGTGCGGTAGTCAATACTGCCGCCTGATGCAATGTGCTGCGGATTTGTTACATTCAGTTGAAATTCCGTTTTTGCTCTTTCTTCAGAATCAAGTGCACGTTTTAATTCAGTTTCAAAGTTCACTGATGTCCGTTTGAACTCGGGAACTCCGGCATTTGCAAGATTATTTGCCGACACCGTATACCGTAAGGTATTAACATCTAATGCACGGTGTAAGAGATCTACTGTTTTGCGGAAACTATTGATATGCATCTTAACTCCTTTCTTCCAAAAATAATTTTGCAAAATTCTCATATTTACTATCGGCATAATGAATAGATGCTTTAAGATTCTCATGCCGATATTCGGGCAGCTTCACATATATCCAGATTTTTATAGAATATAACGCGATAAATCCTGATCCTGCACAATATCCTTTAGCCGTTCGTCAACATAGGCACGGTCAATTTCAACCGTTTGACCCTTCATTTCAGTTGCATTAAAAGAAATTTCTTCCAGCAGCATCTCCATAATGGTATGCAGCCGCCGTGCACCAATATTTTCCATACGGGCGTTTACTTCTTCGGCAAGGCTGCTCATTCGGTCAATGGCATCGTCTTTAAATACAATAGTAACCTCTTCAGTTGCAAGCAGTTCTTGATACTGCCGCGTTAAGGCATTTTTAGGTTCAAGTAAAATACGTTTAAAATCTGTTGCATGAAGAGATTCAAGCTCCACCCGAAGAGGAAAACGCCCCTGAAATTCAGGAATTAAATCACTCGGTTTTGAAATACTGAACGCACCGGCTGCAATAAACAGAATGTGACGGGTATTAATCACACCAAATTTTGTATTAACATTAGAACCTTCAACAATCGGCAGTATATCACGCTGCACCCCCTCACGGGACACATCGGCATTATTTGAACGTTCACTTTTTGAAGCGACCTTATCAATCTCATCAATAAAAATGATGCCCATTTCTTCTACCCGATGCTTTGCTTCTTCGACAATTTTGTCGTGATCAACCAATTTATCAAGCTGATCGTTAATAATGATAGTGCGGGCTTCTTTTACCGGCAGTGTCTTTTTCCGGTTTTTATTTGCTCCCATGAGCATATCGGTAATATTTGACATTGCCATTTCAAAATCTTCCATACTTGAAGCACCGGCAAAGATTTCAACATTCGGCATTCCTGAACCTTGGCTGACAATACTTACCATGCGGTCTTCACATTTGCCGTCACGGAGCATCTGCCGGAATTTTTCACGGGTGTGCTGCATATCTTCCTCAGAAGCGGGTTTAGCTTCTTTTTCTTCTGCCGCTGCATTTTCTCCGCTGCTTAAAAGCAGCTGTTCGTTTTTTTTCCGCCGCCGAGATTCTTTTTTATTTGAGCCGGGTAATAAAAGATCAAGGAGAATTTCTTCGGTATTTTTTTCCGCTTTCGCTTTTAGCCCCTCCTGCATCTCGCTTTTAACCATTGAATAGCCGACAGCCATAAGATCTCTAATCATGGATTCTACATCACGCCCAACATATCCAACTTCCGTATACTTGGTAGCCTCTACTTTGAGGAACGGTGCACCGGATAGTTTTGCAAGCCGGCGGGCAATTTCAGTTTTTCCTACTCCGGTAGGCCCTATCATAAGAATATTTTTAGGAGCAATTTCTTCCCGTATTTCTTCTGCAAGTTTTAAGCGGCGGGCTCTGTTCCGCAATGCAATCGCAACAGCCTTTTTTGCTTTTGTTTGTCCGATGATGTATTTATCCAATTCCTCGACGATACGGGGCGGAGTTAATTCTTCCAGTTTTTTTTTCATAATTATAATTCCTCCAGATGAATAGTATTATTTGTGTATACACAAATTTCACCAGCTATTTCAAGGCTTTTTTCTGCAATTTCACGTGCAGGTAAATCGGTATTGCGTAAAAGAGCGAGGGCACTTGCATACGCATAATTACCGCCCGAACCAATAGCAAGCACATCTTCTTGCGGTTCAATCACATCACCATTGCCTGATATAAGCAGGATTGTTTTTGAATCAGCAACAAGCAGCAGTGCTTCAAGGTTCCGCAGCATTTTATCGGTACGCCAGTCTTTTGCAAGTTCTACTGCAGCACGGGTTATATCTCCTGAGTATTCTTTTACCCGTCCTTCAAACTTGTCTAAAAGTGTAAAGGCATCGGCAGTAGCACCGGCAAAACCGGTCATAATTTTCCCGTCATAAATCTTTCGTACTTTCCGTGCATTTCCTTTCATAACCGTTTGTCCCATGGTTACTTGTCCATCACCTGCCATGGCAACTTTTCCGTTTTTTCTTACTGCAATAACGGTTGTACTCCGTACCTTTTCCTTTTTCATCTATACCACCTCATCTTTAGACCTATTCGATAACCTGTTCAGAAACAGAAGTTTCCGAACAGGTTTTTTTCTTCATAATTAATCACCTAACGGCTTTAGCCGTGCGGATGGGCTGCACGATATATATCATGCAGCTGTGCAGCAGTAATATGCGTATACCGCTGCGTTGCGGCAATACTGCTGTGTCCAAGCAGTTCCTGCACCACCCGTATATCAGCCCCTCTGGTTACGAACATAGAAGCAAAACTATGCCGGAACGCATGGGGAGTAAGTTTCTTCGAATGCGGAATCAGTGCGGTATACCGCCTGATAATATACCGCACCCCGTTTGCGGTAAGGCTCCCCCCGTTTTTGTTTAAAAAAAGAGCCTTACAATCCGTATGGTGTACTGTGTCTAAAAGCTGCATCCGTTCCGGCAGGTAGTTTTGTACCGCCGCTTGTGCAAAGTCCGCAAAAAAAACTTTCCGCTCTTTGCGGCCTTTACCTGAAATGATTGCAGCCGTTGCACCATGCTCTACGTCAGCAAGAGTCAGGCTTAAAAGTTCTGACACACGGCAGCCGGTAGAATACAATAACGAAAACAATGCCGCATCACGAGTATACCATAAAACAGCACTATGTTCAGGCATTTTACAAAATTCTTCCGCTTCTTCAGGAAATAAAAATAATGGCAGCTTTTGCGGCTGCCGAATATTGCGGATAACCGATGCAGGATTTTCTTTACAGAGTTTGTGCTTCACCGCATACCGGTAAAATCCCCGCACCGAAGAAAGCACCCTGTTTACACTCGCCGGAGCAAAGTGCTTATCCCGCAATTCTGCACTGAAAATACGCATCAAAGCCGGCGAAACCTGCTCAAATGTACATGCATTATCTTCCAGCCATGCTGAAAATAATAGCATATCTGCACGGTATGCTTCTACAGTTTTTGGAGAAAAATTTTTAATGCCGGCTCCGTATTCTAAATACTGCTCAAACACTTCTTCCATACTATCATTCCGTTTCCTGATCTTCAACGCCTTCAACAACACTATGCAAGTAACTGCAATCGGGATTTACGCAGGCTTTATAGCTGCCGTTCTTTTTATCATATTTTTCTACCATAAACCAGCCGCATTGCGGACAAACCGCATTAATCGGCTTAAAATGAGAAATAAAACTGCATTCGGGGAAATTGGTACAGCCGTAAAATTCTTTTCCGCGACCCTTTGCTTTGCGGGCAACAATATCGCCGGTACAGCCCGGACGGGGACACTTTGCAAGCGGAATTGACTTTGTATTCCGGCATTCAGGGAATCCCCCGCAAGCAAGGAAAAAACCGAATCTGCCGAGCTTTTTCATCATCGGCTTTCCGCATTTTTCACACACAAAGCCGGTCGGCTCATCAAGCGAACCTTTCAAGCTGCCGAGACTGTGCATAACAGAATCGACCTGTGTAATAAACGGTGTATAAAATGCATGAATAAGAGAAGACCACTCTACTTTGTCTTCTTCAACTGCATCTAGCTGCTGTTCCATACCTGCCGTAAAATTAACATCAATGACATCTTTAAAATGAGCGACCAATATGTCATTGATAATTCTTCCCAGCTGGGTAGGAACCAGCTGCTTGTTAGAGCGGTTGACATAGTACCGATCCAGCAGCACCGAAATAATCGGAGCATAGGTTGACGGTCTTCCGATACCTTTTTGTTCAAGCATTTTTACAATAGTTGCATCGGTATACCGTGCAGGGCCTTGGGTAAAATGCTGTTCAGGACGGAGTTCATACACAGTAAGTATATCTCCAAGAGAAAGGGCAGGCAGCGGCTTACCTTTTTCTTCCTTAGAAATAAGCAGGTTAGTAACAGCATAAAAACCCTTTTCCGTCACTTTGGTAGAGGCAGTTCTAAACACAGCATCTCCGGCAGTTATTTCAAAACTTGCCGTTTCTGTTTTTGCATTCGTCATTTGGCTTGCAACAAACCGCTCCCAAATAATAGTATACAGCCGTAATTGATCTTTATTTAAATACGGTTTGAGATATTCAGGGGTATAGGTGCAATAGGTAGGGCGAATACCCTCGTGTGCGTCTTGAGCTTTTGCACCAATTGCATAGATATTCGGCTGCGGCGGTAAAAATTCCGGATAGGCTTCTTGAATCCAGTGCCGGACATCTTGTAAAGCAACTTCGGAAATACGCACGGAATCGGTACGCATATAGGTGATGAGTCCCACGCGGCTCGACCCTACTGCAATACCCTCATACAGCTGTTGTGCAATCTGCATGGTTTTACGGGAAGTAAAACCGAGTCTGTTTGCCGCTGTTTGCTGCATTGTTGAGGTGGTAAACGGCGGTTTTGGGCGAAGCATTTTTTCAGTAGTTTTTATATCTGATACCGCTGCAGAAACATTGTGCAATGCATCAATAATAGTCCGTACCGATTGTTCCGTCTTTAGGGTAGGTTTTTCCCCCTGATAACTAATCAACTGTGCATCAAACCGGCTTTTTCCCTTTTTAAAATTCCCTTCTAACGTCCAAAATTCTTCAGGAATAAAGTTTTCAACTTCTTGCTCCCGCTCGCAAATAAGCCGCAGTGCAACAGATTGCACCCGCCCTGCAGAAAGACCGTTTTTTACTTTCTGCCACAAGAGGGGGGAAAGGTTATAGCCTACCAGCCTGTCCAACACACGGCGGGCTTTCTGGGCATTTACTTTTGCCGTATCAATTTCAATAGGATTTTGCACTGCATGTTTAATTGCTTGCGGAGTTATCTCGTTAAAAATAATCCGCTTTACTGGTACTGTTCCGCATTTCTCTCTAATTGAACGGTACAAATGATAAGCAATCGCTTCCCCCTCGCGGTCATTATCACTTGCGAGGAACACATGAGCTGCATTTTTTGCGTCTTGCTGCAATTCCTTTAATAGCTTTGCTCTACCGCGTATTGTTATGTACTCAGGCTGAAAGCCGTTTTCAACATCAATAGCAATACGGGATTTCGGTAAATCTATTAAATGCCCCATAGAGGCTTTTACAATGTAGTGAGAACCTAAATATTTTTCTATTGTTTTTGCTTTTGCAGGAGATTCTACAATGATGAGATTTCGTTTTTTTTGTTTTGCTCCGGCTTGTTTCGGCATACCTGTGTTTTCTCCTTGATGAATATACTAAACCTGTTCGAAAACACAGTTATCGATCAGGTCTGCTATAGAAGAGCGGCAGCCCAAAAGCTGATTACGCCGCCCTCCCCTCTTTCGCTTAAAACAGCGGTAATTGGCTATTGTGTAATTTCGGTACATACTGTAATGCAGGCTGAGCCCACTCACGCAGCAAGTCTGCCGCTCCGTCAATGGGTATAGCTCCATCTGCTGCCAACGCCCGCCCGCCGCTGTTCTGCGGGGAAGCCAGCATACCGGCAGCAACGCACACATCCCGCCCTTGCTCAAGTGCAAAATTTGCGGTAATCAATGCACCGGATTTTTCCGGTGCTTCAACCGCTAGTACGGCACGGGAAAGTCCGGAGATAATTCTATTACGCTGCGGAAACCGGTATGCCAGCGGTGCATCGCCGGGCGGGTATTCACTCATAATACAGCCGCCGTTTTCCAGTATACGTCCTGCAAGGCGGCTGTTGGAACGCGGATAAAACTGATCAGTTCCGCACGCAAGCACTGCTGCAGTATACCCGCCGCCGTCTAACGCCCCCTTGTGAGCAAAAGCATCAATCCCCCGTGCAAGACCGGATATAACCGGAATACGGATATGCCCGCATTCAGCAGCAATCCGTAACGCTGCTTTCATACCGGCTCCGGTTGGGCGGCGGGTTCCTACTATACCGATACAGGGTACAGTAGGCTGCGGTAATATACCGCGGTAAAAGAGGAGAAACGGAGCATCGGGAATTTCCCGCAGCAGCGGCGGAAAATCCGAATCATCAGCAACCGCCATCTGAATCCGGCAGCGCTCCATAAGAGCAACAGCTTTTTCCGCCAATGCAGGAAGACTGCTCAGCTTCACCGTACGCGGATTAGGAAGCCGCTGCAGCAGTTCAGCCATATCGTGCATTGAAAGTACTGTAAGTTCTTGCAAAGTGTCAAGCCTTTCTGCAAGCAACAGCTTTTCCGCATTTTTCAAAAAGGTGCAATATGATCATGCAATACACAGCAGAGATTTTTCAGTGCGATACGTGCTGAACATAGAACAACCGGCTACTCCATCGCATTTTGTACAAATGCTTTATTCCGCTCCGCATCCGCCCGTTGCTCGGCACTGCCGCTGGTTTTAATGATTCTATCATACGCAGCAAGTGCTTTTTGGTACTGCCCTGTCATAAAATACGCACGCCCCAGAATAAACAGCGAATCCAGCGGTTTTTTCTCTTTTGCTGCTATCGGCTCCATAATCATAATCGCATCTTGCGGGCGGTTCAATTCAAACACATACAGCACTGACAGTGCATACACTGCACGGGTATAGTTAGGATCAATTTCAACCGCACGTTTATATGAAGAAACAGACAGATCAAAATATTCCTGCCGATTATCAGTGCTGGTTTCCCCCGGATATTTTAATACTCCTTTTGCAATAACACCGGCACATATCCCTATTTGATAAAACAAATGCTGATTCTCGGGATAATATTCCAATGCGGAACGGAAGCATTCAATAGCCTTTTTATACATTTTTTTATCCATATACCGCCGTCCAAGCATTTTATACCATATTCCGACACGCTGTTCAGACATAATAATACTGTCAACTTTTCCTTGATATTTTTTAATTGCAGTTTCTAATTCTTCTATACTAGAGGGATTTTTTACACCGAGTTCTAAATCTTGCAGCTTTCGCATAAATGCAGAATTTGTACAAGAACTCATCATCATTGATAAACACAAAAACACAAGCACAGCAATACGCGGATAATATTTCATTAAAACCTTCCTTAAATACGTTGACCAGTTGTCTGCGAATACTCTCTATGAATAGTCTATATTTTTATATATCTTTACAATATTGTCAATGAAGATATGCATGTCCGGCATTTTTTTTTCATCGTAATCTTCCCGGTTTTTCTTCTCCGATATTGACATAAAAGCATAAATACTTCAATTATACATATAAATAAGGAATTAGTATGATACCGATAAAAAAAATATTATATAGTATTACTTTTCTGCTATGCGTTTTTCTCATTCCTGCATGTACAGATAAATCCGGCGGAACCGATAAAACAGTAAATACCGAGCCTGTAAAGAAAATATTTAACCGCAAGCTGCTGCTCATACTGGGCAAGCAATTTTCCGGCAGCTCCTATGCCCTTACCCATCTGTACTCAGTGTATGATTCAGCAAGCCTTGAAAAAAATGTACATATTTTATCATATAATGAAATGACTGCAAAAACCAAACAGCCGCGTGTAAAAATGATAGCTGAAATAATAGATGCGCACAATATTGATCTCATCATTAGTTTCGGCTTACCTGAAGGCAGTGCAAAACATCTTACCGCAGCAAAAACCAATAATCCGCACCTGCAAATATATACACTGCTCCCCGATGACGAAACACTCCCGCTTGAAGTATGCAGTACAGCTGTTATTGATTTTGTATCTTCTGACAGCTTACTGGAAGAAAGTACCCATGCTGTTTCGGGTGAATCTATTAAACTACTCACTCTTGCTGCGGTTTTTGCTGCAGAAGTAAACAATAACAATCAAACAGCCTCTCCAATTGAGCAACTTACTATCGCATTAAATACCGTACGGACAGAGCTTACTCAAGCCGGCTGCCCCGTACCTGAGCATGAGTTTGAAATACAGCCGCACGTTGATGCAGAGTTCAATATTGCATCATACAACTATTTGGTGCTTTCAGAAATAAAACCTGCTGATACGGCAGCTGAAGGAGGGGTATAGCAATGTGCAGCCGGTTTATTGCCGACGGTATTATTGCCGATTTATCCGTACTGGAAACACTCCCCCAAAAAGATACCGCTTCTGTAGTCATTTTTTCAGATACACATGAAGCAAAAGATGCCGTCAAGTGGATTTTATCCTCTATGCCGTTTGATGTTTGTTTATTTGCCGGGGACGGGATTCCCGATATTTTGAATGCAGCAATGCCGCCTGTAGTTTTTTTAGTCCGCGGAAATTGCGACATCGCAAGCTACCCTCTACCGCAGCAGATACATGGTAACAATACACACATCATCATACCGGTGGAACAGCATATTACTATTGCCGGTTTGCCTATTTTTCTCACACATGGACATACATATACGGTAACATTAGACACTGTACGGCTCAGGAATGCGGCAAAAGCTGCCCAATGCAAGGTAGCTATCTATGGTCATACACATAAGCAGGCATTTGACCGGATAGACGGCATTAGCTGCATAAATGGAGGAAGTCCGCAATACCCCCGCAATTCTACCGCAGGTTTTGCACATATAACAATACGGAATAAAGGTACTACCTCTGTTGATTTTTATGAATTGCACAAATCCGCTGCGGCTAATTTTTCTGCACAAGTACACACCTCGTATACTATCTAATTTTTATAATAGACCTGTTCAATAACTTGGGTATCGAAAGTTTATTTACAATGCAAAATTAATCGGCTATACTCCCATATATGAAATATGAAATCCGTAAATTTATAACAGGTCCTTTTTGGGTAAATACATGGGCAGTATGCAAAGAAGCGAAAAACATCGCTATCATAGATCCCGGAGGCATAACTGATGAGCTTATCGCATATCTTAACGAAAAAGAAGCGGAACATATTACGATTATCCTTACACATGGACATTTCGATCATATTGCCGGAATTCCAGCACTTATTACACGCTATCCGCACTATCAGCTTTTCATACACGCTGCTGATTCCGAATATCTTGGAACACACGCAAAGCAAAAACATATCAAAAGCTTTACACCGCTGCGTGCACAGGCATTAGTAGAAACAGTTAACGAAATTCCTGCAGCAACAGAATTTTTAACTGAAAGTAAAAAAGTGTATGATTTTTCAGTAATTCATACACCCGGTCACACAAACGGCTCTATTTGTTTATGGGATCCTGATGAAAAAATAGTGTTTAGCGGAGATACACTTTTTTACCATTCACGGGGAAGAACTGATTTAATTGACGGAAATGAAACAGCACTGTGCCAATCTATTAAAAAATTATTCTCGATGCTGCCTAACGAAACAGCTGTATACACCGGACACGGGACAAATACCACAATAGGTGCAGAAAAAACAGTTCAAATATACTAGAATTATTCGCTAATGCCGTTTTCGAACAGACCGGCACGTTCTAAACCGCACAACTTCACTGTATAATTAAAAGACAGGCTCATTGTTAAAAACTTTTAGAATAAAACACTCCGATATAAAAAACAGCTGCCCGAAAAATAAACTAACTATCGAGCAGCTCGTTATAGTAATGATGCAGCTACACCAAATGGTTTATTTTGCAAGAACCGCAGCGATACGCTCAAGAACCTTTTTGCGGTCAAGCGGTTTTACAATATAGTTTTTTGCACCAAGTAATAAAGACTTCTTTACTAATTCTTCTTTTCCAAGAGCACTAATCATTACAACTTTTGCATTTTTATCAAAAGCCATAATTTGTTCCAGTGCAGTAATTCCGTCCATTCTCGGCATTGTAATATCCATTGTTACCAAATCAACATTAGGACACAACTCTTTATACTTTTCAACGCCTTCAAATCCGTCAGTCGCTGTTGCAATAACTTCGTAGCCTTCGCTCGTTAGAATTTGTCCAATCTGCTTTGAAACGAAAATAGAATCATCTACAACCAATACACGGAAAGCTGTTCCGTCTGCTTTTACGCCGCCTGGGGCACGCTCATTAATAGATGGAAAATCTTGTTTGGAAATCATACCCTTCTCCTCTTATCCTCTGTCGCGAATAGCAACGTTTATTTCAATTTTTCCCTGCGCTGTTTCCATAGGTACAATTAGGGCCTCAATATCGCTACTTGATATTGCCATATTTTCACCAGTAAAAAGAGCAGGAGGTGTCAAATCAAACGTAAAGCCTAGATCATGCAGCTTTGTTACAGCCTGTGCAGTAATCATATTTGCAAGTTCAGTAATTGTTGCACGAGTTAATTCATCAAACTCTGTCAACTTTTCTTGGTTCATAACCGACGCAATATTTAAGGCAGTTGCAGAAGCCATATCGAAAATAACACGCCCCTCAACATCACCCGCCAAACCAACAATTGCTGCAACACCCATCACAGGCATACAAGTAGATTTCAAATATAAATCTCCGCGCTTAACGTCTTCCTGAAGAACCTCTGTTAAAATATTATAGGCAGCTTCGCTAAACGGATTGATATACTCTACACGCATCAAAATCTCCTCTTTAGAAAAATTAGACGGACGATATATCCATCACGGCAAGAGGTCCGTTTACAGTTCTATAAAAACTGTGTACGGCAGCGGGCTGCCGTACCCTCTGAAAATACTACGGCTGCAGCACCGCAGTTATACGGCAACGTGAAATTGTTGCCGGCACAAACTACTCCCGCGAGAAAGTAGCAGTTTCCCCCATCAGTTGCCGCCGCCAGCCGCTTTGTTTCGGCATTACTTCATTAGCACCTAAAATAACAATACCGCTGGATTTTAACTTATCTCTAAATTCTTCCAAAAGTGCATTTTGGTGTTCAGGTTTCATAAATGACAATACATCACGAGCCAATATAATATCAATATCAGGGACTGCATTTTGGTGAGTACAATCATGATATTCAAATAAGATAGCTTCTTTAATCTCTTGATTAAAGCTATAGCTGCCATTAACGCCTTTTACTACATGACGCTGGAATCTGTTAATAAGCTGATCTTCCGGCACTGTCAGCATAGGAGCATTCGAGATAGATAGAAGGTCAGCATCGTTTGCATAAATTCTGATTGTAGAACGCGGATAGCGGTATTTCAGCAAAACTGCAAAGCTGTATGTTTCATACCCTGAACCGCAGCCTACGTTCCATACATTGATAACCTTTGAATCATTATCGGGAAGTACGGATAAAATCTCATTCATATATGCATCAGACCAGAACTTACGGGTGTCCGGAGAAAGGAATGTCTGCAAGAACTCCTTAGCTTGCTCTTCAGTTTGAATTTGAATATCTGAAGCAACACGCATATCACGCCACTCGTAATAACGCTTTTCTATCCATGCAGCGTTAATCGGCGAAGCATAGAACTTTCCAAGTGCAGCAAGCGTATCGCCGATAAACCGGATATCAAGAGCATCATTTGACTGTGTAACTTCTTTTACAGGAGCAGCTTTTTCTGTTACAGCGATAGAAGCATCTTCAGCCTCGGTCTCTGCCGGTTTTTCCTCTTTCGCAGCCCGTGCAGCAAAAATACGGTCAACATCTAACAATATATAAAGCTGTCCGGCATTTTCTACTACACCATAAATATATTTTATATTTATATCGCCGAAAATAGGATGCGGCGGCTGTATGGAATTCTTTGATACGCCTACAACTTTATCAATACGGTCAACAACAATACCGAAAGTTTGTTCATCAACTGTAATAATAACCATACTTTCAATACTGTCTTTTGACCGCTGCTTAACAGGAATATTAAAGAAAATACGCAAATCAATGATAGGAATTATATCACCGCGTAAATTATATACCCCCAATACAAATGGTGCAGTATTCGGCACATAAGTAAAGTTATTTGCCTTTGCAATTTCCTTTACTTTCATAATATCAATAGCATAATCTTTTTCTGCAAGAGAAAAAGTTATCATCTTAAAATCTACAACAGAAATATGCTCGTGTACATATTCGTCTTGCATTTCATCAGACACATTCGGGTTTATTTCGGTATTTTCCATCGTTTTCAATCCTTTCTACCAAATAGAGGCTTCCCGCCGTTCACGGGCACGAATTTCCTGCTTCAAACCTAAATCAAGCAGCTGACCAACATCAATGATGAGCGAAACCGATCCATCACCAAGAATAGAAGCACCGGCAATGCCAGGTGAGTTAGTAAACTGATCTTTAAGCGGCTTAATAACAACATCTTCTTCGCCAATAAGACTATCCACCATCAACCCAACTTTCTTTTCAGCTGTTCCAACAATAACGATATAGTGATAACCTTCTTCACCGCCTTCAGCAGAGGGTACGCCGAACAATCTATTCAGCCGTAACAAACTGATAACTTCATTACGGACATTAAAGACCTCATAACTGTCAATGCGGTTAATTTCCTCACTGCGTACACGATGACTTTCGATAACAGAAGTAATCGGGATAGAGTATACTTCTTCACCAACACGGATAAGAAGACCTTGTATAATTGCCAGTGTCAAGGGCAATTTTATAGTAAAACGGGTTCCGCTGTTTTTCTCCGAAACAACAGTAACCGTTCCATTTAATTTTTCAATATGCGTTTTTACAACATCAAGCCCAACCCCGCGTCCTGAAACACTGGAAATTGTTTTTGAAGTTGAAAATCCAGGAGCAAATATAAGCTGATATGCCTCAACATCCGTCAGGTTTTTACCCGGATGCAATAATCCGCGTTCAACAGCTTTATTTTTCACCGCGTCAACATCAATACCTTTACCGTCGTCAACTACTTCAATAACGATCATATTACCTTCGTTACTGGCTTTAAGAAGCAGCGTCCCCTGTTCCGGTTTCCCTTTCTCTTTGCGTTCTTCAGGGGTTTCAATACCGTGATCCATGGAGTTACGCACACAGTGCATAATAGGATCGAGCAAGTCTTCAACAACAGACTTATCAAGCTCGGTATCTTCACCTTCAATAACCAACTGTATATTTTTATTCAGTGTTCTGGAAAGATCGCGGACGACACGGGGGAATCTGCTGAAAATCTGGCTAATGGGAACCATACGGATTTTCATAACACCCTCTTGAAGCTCGCCTGATATTCTTCCAAGATTTTGGGCAGAAGAACGGAATTTTGTTACAGAATACTTCATCGAAGTATCGAACTGAGTAAACAATTCAAACATACCGGTATAATCGGACGACAATTCTTTCTTAATCGTATTAAGGTCTGCTCCTTGTTGCAATTTTTCCAAATACGACGGAATTTTATCCAATAACTTCCGCATCCGGTCTTTATATTCATTATTTGCTGATTGGAATACTGAATACAATTCATTAAATTCCATTGCACTTTGGTTAAGTGATGCCTTTGTAATAACGGTTTCACTCACTAAGTTCAACAAATAGTCAATACGTTTTGCATCAACACGCAGAACAGAACCTGAAGCATGGCTGCCGCTGCTGCTTGCACTTTGTGCCGGTGCAGCACGTTTAGGCTGAGCTGCTTCCGGCTGCGCTGCATCAGCTTCTTTTGCCGGTACAGCAGCAGCTTTTACCTCCGGAGCAGGAGATGCAGCCGGAGCAGCAGGCTTGGCTGCTGCAACCTTCGAAGCAACGCCCTCCGCATTAAGGCTAAGCTCATCAATAACAACCTTTAATGTTACATCGGGAATACTTGCAATGGATTTTAATGATGTCTTATCAGAGGGAGAAGCCACATAATAAATAACGTCCGGATGGAATATGTCTTCATATAATGCATCAAAATCCGGTATTGTTTTTAGCACCATACCAGACTGCTTCAAAGCGGCAAAAACTTGAATACCGCCGACAGTATTCATTAAGTTACTTTCATCGAAATGAACACTAACTGCAAAAACCTTATGATCCTTCGGAACAGCTTCCCGCAACTCCAGTATTTCATACTCAGATAAAAGAGATGAAGGATCCGCCCCGGAAACAGGCTCTTCTATTTCTGCAACACTTGCAGCTTTTTGGACAGACTGAACAGGCGGCTTAGCAGCTGCAGCTTTTTTTCCGCCTTTCTGATCAGGTATATACGAGCGGAGCCGTGTAACGGTTGCAGATACATCTTCACCATATACACTGCCGTTTGCCCGTGCTTCAAGCATTGCTTTAATAATATCCAAAGAATACAGCAGCAGGTCTACTGTTTCTTCCGTAACAGTTACTTGGTTTGACCGGATAGCATCCAGCAAATCTTCTACTGCATGAGTGAAGCCTGATAATTCACTCATTTCAACTGTCGCAGATCCGCCTTTCAATGTATGAGCAGCACGGAAAATTTCGTCAATTGACTCTCTATTGGTAGGGTCTTGTTCTATAACAAGGATATTACTTTCCAGTTGCTCAACTTGTTGTTCAGCTTCACTAAAGAAGTCTTTCAATAATTCTTCATTATTGATATCCAGATAATCACTCATACTGATAATTCTATCTGCTTTTTAAGATTAGTCAAGGTCTTCTAATCATTTTTATCATAAATTGCACGGGTAAACACAAAAGAAATAGGCTCATTCCGCATTCCAGCATATAGAATGCGTAAAAAGTACATTTTGCAGCAAGAGTTTAAAAACAAAAAAGGTGTAAAACAAGCGTTTTACACCTTGCCATCTCCTAGGGGAATTGAACCCCTGTTGTCGGGATGAAAACCCGATGTCCTAACCACTAGACGAAGGAGACATACGTTTACAACGGAAATAGTTATATATCATCTAAAAAAAAATGTCAATACTATTTTGTAGAAATTTCAGCGATTTTACCCTATAATGTTTTTTCAAAGCAATAAAACGGCTGCTGAATATTCCGCATATAGATACTGCTGCCTTGCACATATCCTTGTTTTTCAAAAAACTGCTGCATCGCCTTATTTGCTGAAAAAGTATCGCTTCTAATAGCTTTAACACCTGACTGCTTTGCAGCAGCTTCAATATAGGAAAGCAGCTGAGAAGCAATAGTTTTCCGTTGATAGCGGGGAGCAATTGCAAGGCGGTGCAGCACTTTGTAGGGCTCAGGCGTATTCCAAACAGCAGAACCGTATGAAGAAGAATCATTGTTCAGCACAGCAATACCAACAACAGCACCGCTGCATTCGGCAACATAAAGCGAATACGCAGCAATATCATCGGCAAACAGCTTGCGGTCAGGATACGATTCGTCCCACTGCCTATTGCCTTCTTTATTCATTTTCTGTTTTACGCTTTCTACAAGATGAAAAACAGCGTCAATATCTTCCTGTACAGCAAGCCGGATACTGCATTTAGCGGTACAGCCCGCAGCAGCACAAGCAGGACATAAACCGGTAAGTTCAATACTATGTGCCGTTACAACAAAGCCTGTTTCAGAAGAAATTTTATCTTCAAAATCAGACAAAGGACACACAGCAACCTCGGCAGCAGTATGACACTGCGTACACACAATCCGATGATGATGCGGAACACATTTACAAGAAGCCAGCTGAAAATATGCTTTAGTATCAGAGTGAATGCTTTTAGTAACAAGCCCTGTTTCAGTGAGCGTGTGCATAGTGCGGTATATGGTAGATAAATCTGTATGAAAGGAATCGCAGCACCTTTGATGCAATTCCTCAACTGAAAAAGCTCTATCGTTATGGCAGGTAAGAATATTTAAAATTGCTTCCCGCACTTTCGTCCGCCGTAATGTATTTTTTACAAGAGGATAAGCACGCTGTTCCATGATTTTCAGTATACCATTACTTACCGCGTAAAACAAGCGGTATTTGCGGTTTCAATATGCAAAAAAATAATTTCTATAAATAAAACACTGGTTTTTTATTTTTTTCTCGTTTATAATAGAGCTATGGAAAATATTGATATTCTAAAACCTCTTTTAGAAAAAGGTTTACTAAAAGACAGTCTTGCATTAGCAGAGAGTGAGGGACGTGAACTCCTTGATGTAACTCACGACGGTTTAAATTTTGTTACAGCATCAATTTTAGCAGATATTCCTTCAGTGGAAAAAACAGATTTAATCAAAAAAACGGGTGCATTTTTTTCTACACAGGATTATTGCAGTTTATTGAATGAAAAAATATTTACCGTACATCCCGAAACCCGTGAACGGTTAAAAGCACAGGGAGTAATTTTAACGGAAGAAAATATCAAGCAGTATAGTAACTGGCATAATATTTTCGAGATTGCGTTTCCATGGCTGCCTTTATCGGTATTTGAAGATTTAGTAGTGTACTTGCGCGAAGAAAAACGGCTTATTTTGGATAAAGAAACCCGCGAATTAGTAAAAGAAAATTTTATCAATTCAAAACGGTATTCGGAACGTGAACTAAAACAGTTTTTTAAACTTCCAATATTTGATGAAGAAATCTAAATCCATACACTTTTCCAAAAACTGATGTTTTTAGAGGGTACCGCAATTCACAATAAATAGGTAATTTAGTGCGGGTAGCGGTATACAGCTCCGTCAAGCCCCCGTGCAGAAAATGAGTTATCGGAAAGCGGTGTTACAACCGCTTCTGCTGCAATCAAGGCTGAAAGCGGAAACTTACCGCCGCCTGCAGGTAAGTCAACGGCAAACTGCGGCAACGAAAGTCCGGAAAGCTTCATTTTAAGAGCTTTCCACAGCTCGGCGGCACGGTCAAGCGGTACTCTAAAATCAGCAGTTCCTCGTGCCATATCCGTTTGAAACAGATAGCCGGGTTTAACGCCTAAACAGGTTAGCCGGTGAAAAAGGTCTGCAAGTATATCAGCACTATCGTTTACCCGGCGGAGCAGTACAGTTTGCGACTGCACCGGAATACCATTGTTAATACATGCTGTAAGGGCAGCTATTTGCTCTTTACCAAGTTCTGCAGGGTGATTAATATGAGGAATAAGCCAGAGCGGACGCATTTGCTGCAATACTGTAATCAGCTGCGGGGTAAATAGTTCCGGTGCAAAAACAGGGGCACGGGTACAAAGCCGGATAATGAGGTTTGGTCTGATAATTCTGATCCGGTGCAGTACGCTGCACACCTGCTGATAAGTACCGCTCATCGGATCACCGCCCGACACAAGAATTTCTGTAATCTGCGGATTTCTTTCTACATAAGCGGCAACTGTTTCTATCTGTTCCGGAGTAATAAAACCGCTTGTGCGGGCGGTAAATTCACGCCGGAAGCAGTAGCGGCAGTATGAAATACAGCGTCCGGTAGTAAGCAGAAGCACCCTATTCGGGTATTGATGTACCAGATACGGTGTTATACAGTATCGTGCCTCGCCAAGCGGATCAGCAATTTCATGCGGTTCCGCTGTATTTTCAGCAGCTGTTTTTACAACCTGCCGGCGTAGTGCCGCTGCTGCTTCTGTGTCGGCAGCAGCAATCAATTTACGAAATGCCGGTGAAATATGCTCCGGCAGTTCAACAGTGTCAGTTCCAGTACTTTTACGCCAGTCTGTTTGATCCATTGTATAATGCACCACTCGGTTTTTCCGCCTTAAATATGCTCAACTCCGTACATAACTGCTGCAAGAACCTGTGCATCGCTGACAATATTCTGAATAAGACAGTATTCATTCGGTTGATGTGCCATATCATCAAGGGTACTCCATACTACTGCATGGTAGCCTGCATTGCGGAGTGCTGCTGCAACTGTTCCGCCGCCTATACCGATTGTTTTTGTTTTACGTCCGGTAACTTTCTCTATCGCGGCTGAAAGTACGGTAACAACTTCTGCATCAACCGGTGTTGCCGGCGATTCCTCGGAATCTTCGATAGTAAGCGTAACACGGACACCGTACTTTGCTTCAATAGCTGCTGCTTCCTGCTGCATTTTCTCTGTTACCTCCGCAATGCGGTAGCACGGTAATAACCGGCAATCCATATAAAAGGTATCTTCGCCCGGAATAGTATTGATATTCGGAATATTTGCTTCTTTTTTTGTCGGCTGAAAGGTTGAATACGGCGGCTCAAAAAGCTCATCTTGCCGAGAGAAAAAGCGTTCCAGAGCATTCAGCCGCAGTGCTAAATCAGCAGCTGCAATATGAGCATTTTTTCCCAAATCAGGACGTGAAGCATGGGTTTGAACCCCTTTTACCGATACTTTCATCCATAAAAGATTTTTTTCTGCAACTTCAATTGTTTCGCCCAGCGGATCGCCGCCGTCCGGTACAATAATCATATCCTGCGGCTGAAACAGCTGATGATTTTTCAGTAAATACACAATACCATATTTTGAGCCTACCTCTTCATCAGCAACAAACAGTAGTTTAATGGTATATGCAGGCTGAATATTCAGTGCAATAAATGAGTATGCAGCAATAACAGCAGAAACAAGCCCTTGCTGGTTATCTTCTACACCGCGTCCAACCAGTTTATCCCCAATCTGCTGCATATCCCATGGATTTGTATTCCATTTTGACATATCTCCCGGAGGCACTACATCAGTATGTGCCATAATCCATACACGTTTTGAATCATCTTTTCCCGGGATTGTTGCAATAAGGTTAGGACGGATTCCCGAAGACACCCGTGTATCGGGAGCATCATACCGTTCAAACTGTGTAAAACCTATCCGCTCAAGATACTTTTGCAGTGCTTCACACTTTTTTAGCTCTCCATCACCTTCTTCGGGTGCAATAGCAGGAATAGAACATAATAATTTCTCAAGTTCTATCATTTGCTCCTTTCTTCCCGCTATAAAATCCTTTACTGTTGAAAACTCCATTACAGACTCCTTTATCCAGTTTTACTATTAGACCTGTTCGATAACTGCGTTTTAGAACATCACAGTGCAAGGTTTATTGTATCATTCTCTGTAAAAATGCGTCAATGATGATTGTAGAAATATTATGAAAATTAGACCTATTCGATAACAAGACCTGATACATCTTTCAACTTTTTGTATTTTGCAGTATGGTAGTGCTATGATAACAGTAAGCGATGTAAGTTTAAAATTTTCAGAGAAACCTCTTTTCAAAGATGTGAATTTAAAATTCACATCGGGAAATTGTTATGGAATTATCGGTGCAAACGGTGCAGGCAAGTCAACCTTTTTGAAATTGCTTTCCGGAGAATTGGAACACGACAGCGGAGAAATTAGTATTACTACCGGCGAACGTATGGCAGTGCTGCGTCAAGATCACTTTGCGTTTGATGAATACACGGTAAAAGATACGGTTTTTATGGGACACCCGAAACTGTATGCAATTATGAAAGAACGGGAAACTATTTACGAGAAAGAGGATTTTACCGAAGAAGACGGTATCCGTGCCTCTGAACTTGAAGGTGAATTTGCCGATATGGGCGGCTGGGAAGCTGAAAACCAAGTGGAACAAATGCTTTCGGGGCTTGGACTTGAAGAATCGAACCATGACCGCATGATGAGTGAGCTGGACGAAAGTCAAAAAGTCCGGGTATTGTTAGCACAAGCGTTATTCGGCAGTCCTGATATCCTCTTATTAGATGAACCGACGAACGGTCTGGATCTGGAATCAATTAGCTGGCTTGAAGAATTTTTAATTGAATTCCCCAATACGGTGATTGTAGTGTCCCACGATCGGCATTTTCTTAATACCGTGTGTACCCATATTTGCGATATTGACTATGGGAAAATCCGTATGTACACCGGTAACTATGACTTCTGGTATCAAATGAGTCAAATCATGCAGCGCCAAGCACGGGATCAGCAGAAAAAACGCGAAGAAAAAATGAAAGACTTACGGGAATTTATTTTGCGTTTTGCGTCGAATGCATCAAAAAGCAAACAGGCAACCAGCCGTAAAAAAGTGTATGATAAACTAGCATTGGAAGAAATCGAAGTTACCACCCGTAAGTTCCCGTATGTGCACTTCAAACCGGATCGTGATATTGGTAATAACGTAGTGCGGATAGAAAAACTTTGTTATACGTCAAAAGAAGAATCTGCAGAAGCCGGTATTCAACTTTTAAAAGATTTTAGCTTAACGGTAAACCGCACCGATAAAATTGCTTTTGTCGGACAGGAGCATAATGCAAAATCTGCCCTGTTTGATATTATCACCGGCGAAAAAACTGCCGATTCCGGAGATGTCTATTGGGGACAAACAGTTACTCATACCTATCTTAGTAAAGACAATTCAGCATACTTTGATACTGATTTGAATATTACCGATTGGCTGCGGCAGTTTTCTGCGGAACAAGATGAAGCATACGTCCGCGGCTTCTTAGGTCGAATGCTGTTTACCGGCGATGAATCGTTAAAGCCGGTTACTGTGCTTTCAGGAGGAGAAAAAGTCCGCTGTATGCTCAGTAAACTCATGCTTTCCGGTGCCAATGTACTGATTTTAGATGAGCCTACTAATCACTTAGATCTGGAAGCAATTACCAGCTTAAACGAAGCACTTATCGCCTTTCCGGGGGTAGTGCTGTTTAATTCGCACGACCATGAATTTATTTCTTCAATTGCAAACCGCATCGTAGAAATTACCCCCGGCGGAGTAATCGACCGTATGATGCCCTTTGACGATTATATCCGTGATGAGCAAATACAAAATGTGCGTACGCAATTTTACGGAGGAACTGCAAAGAAGATATTGATTTAGTGCTGATAAAAAGTATAGGGAAACTTCAAATGCCGGCTGCTTTTTCGCTGCCGGCATTAACAGCCCTATAGTTTTACAAAAATAGTACAAACAAATCTGTATAGAATAAGACACCAGCAATTTTAAACACGCAGCTTACAATAACAAAATAGGGAGATAGCAAAACATATAAACATTCTATATGCCAAGCAGAACAGCTGTATGGAACTAAGAAAAACAATTATTATTCTGTGTATGCAGTTGAAATAAGACTGCGCCTGACACGGCTCGAACGTGCGACCTACGGATTCGAAGTCCGTTGCTCTATCCAACTGAGCTACAAGCGCATTTTCCGCCATGCTAAAAACGCTGCCTGTCCGGCAGCGTTTCCGTACTCACACATGAACGTAAAAAAGGGTGGGTGATGGGGTTCGAACCCACGACAACCAGATCCACAATCTGGCGCTCTACCACTGAACTACACCCACCAAGATATGCGGAGAACTTTACTATATAATAAAAAAAAAATCAAGCCCTTAACAGAAAATTTTTATTCAAACAAGTTAATCGCTTGCATACAGCCCGCATCTTGTATATACTTGCCCGATGCAGTATGAAAAAAAATCATTTCAGCTTCCAAGCGGTGTAACGGGATTTCTCCGCAATGCTGAACCGGAAGATACCGCAGAAATGCTGAATTTTTTGAAAACTACCACAGGAGAAAGCTATTTTCTCATGCGGTATCCTGAAGAAATAACCCTAACCGATAACAAAGAAGCACAAATCTTACAAGATTTTAAAACAGCAGCCGGTAAACTCCTGCTTACTGCTTGGGTAAATGGGGAAATTGCTGGTACGTGCGGAATAGAAGCCGATACCGGTAAAACAAAAATCGCACACCGGGCGGCATTCGGTATTTCAGTACGGAAACGCTACTGGAACTGCGGCATTGGCTCACTGCTCTTGTCTGAAATACTAACCCATGCAAAAAAATGCGGATACGAGCAAGTAGAACTCAGCGTTTTTGCCGATAACGGACGGGCACAGCACCTGTACCGCAAATTCGGCTTTACTGAATGGGGCAAAACACCGAATGCGTATAAATTAAAAGACGGAACCTACCGTGATGAAATAAGTATGGGGCTTTTTTTATAGATAATTTGAGGTAAAAATGGCAAAAGCAACCTATGATGAATCAAAAATAAAAACATTAAGTTCTTTGGAACATATCCGGCTGCGTACCGGTATGTATATCGGACGGCTGGGAAACGGTGCAAATCCTGATGACGGTATTTACATACTCTTAAAAGAAGTAATTGATAACTCTATTGACGAGTTTATCATGGGAAATGGAAACCGTATTGATATAACGCTTGCACAGAAAAAAGTAACCGTTCGGGACTACGGCAGGGGAATCCCGCTCGGCAAACTGGTTGAATGCGTTTCAGTTATTAACACCGGAGCAAAATATAACGATGAGGTGTTTCAGTTTTCCGTGGGTCTTAACGGAGTAGGTACAAAGGCGGTCAATGCCCTGTCAGAATATTTTAGGGTAGTTGCCTTCCGTGACGGACAGTATGCAGAAGCAGTTTTTGAACGCGGTGTATTAGTAAAAGAAGCTGGAGGCAAAACCAAGCGGGGGGAAAAAAACGGTACACTCGTTGAGTTTATTCCCGATGAAACAATCTTTTCCAATTACGCTTTTAATCTTGATTTTATCGATAAAAGAATGTGGAATTATGCCTATTTGAATGCCGGCTTGACCCTTTCTTTTAACGGCACTGAATATGTGTCCCAAAACGGGCTGCTCGACCTGCTTGATTCTCACATCGGCGAAGAACGGCTCTATCAAGTTGCTCATTTTAAGAATGCAAAACTTGAGTGTGCATTTACCCACACCAACAATTACGGTGAAACCTATTTTTCATTTGTCAATGGGCAGTATACTTCTGACGGCGGCACTCATCTTTCCGCATTTAAAGAAGGCTTACTGAAAGGGATAAATGAATACTACCGGAAAAATTATAAAAGTGAAGATGTACGCGAGGGAACGTGCGGCTGTATTGCAGTAAAAATTCAAGCACCGGTTTTTGAAAGCCAAACAAAAAATAAACTGGGCAATACCGAAGTCCGCCCGTGGATTGTTGCCGCCGTTAAAGAAGCGGCAGTTGAGTGGCTGCAAAAAAACCCCGACGCAGCGCGGCAGCTTGAAGAAAAAATTACTGCAAATGAACGGCTCCGCACCGAATTAAACACGGTAAAAAAAGAAGCAAAAGCTGCCGCGAAAAAAATCGCCATTAAAATCCCCAAGCTGAAAGACTGCAAATTTCATTTGGGCGACAAACAGTACGGCGATGAATCGATGATTTTTATCACCGAAGGTGATTCTGCGTCGGGGTCAATGGTTTCAAGCCGCGACGTACTTACGCAAGCAATTTTCTCACTGCGGGGAAAGCCCGAAAATATGCATGGAAAAAAGCGGGCAGCTATTTACAAAAATGCAGAGTTGTACAATATGATGATGGCACTCGGCATTGAAAATACCATTGAAGATTTACGGTACAACCGCGTTATTATTGCAACTGATGCGGATAATGACGGCTACCATATTCGGAATCTCCTGCTTACATTCTTTTTAACCTATTTTGAAGAGCTTGTACTGCACGGGAGAATTTTTATCCTTGAAACGCCGTTGTTCCGAGTCCGTACCAAAAAAGAAACCTGTTACTGCTACTGCGAAAAAGAACGTGATGCTGAAATGCAGCGGCTGGGAACCAGTGCGGAAGTAACCCGTTTTAAAGGATTGGGCGAAATTAACCCGAGCGAATTTGGACAATTTATCGGTAAAGATATCCGGCTCTTACCGGTTACCGTACAAACACTCAAGAAAATTCCTGCGGTATTGGAGTTTTATATGGGGAAAAATACACCAGAACGGAAGTCCTTTATTATGAATAACTTACTTGAAACCATCGATCCGTAAATCCGGACAAAATAAGAAAGCCGCCTGTCCCGTAACAGGTATATCGTCCGCAGGAAAGAAAAACAGACAATACATTTAAAACAAAAAAGCCGCCTACAAGCAAAACTTTAGGCAGCCTTTTTACAAGGATTATTTTAGATAAAAATGGGGAGACAAGGATTCGAACCTTGGAAGGCGGAGCCAACAGATTTACAGTCTGCCCCCTTTGACCGCTCGGGAATCTCCCCATATTTTGAGCCAACTTAGGGATTCGAACCCTAGACCCCGAGATTACAAATCACGTGCTCTGGCCAGCTGAGCTAAGTTGGCGTAAATATAAATGCATTGTATCGTTTTTTTTGTTCTGTGTCAAGAGTAAAATTCCTTTTTTAGGGACTTTTTGAATATTTTTATTATATTTTATGCGTGCAGTGATACAGCAAAAAAGGCACACGTTTATAGAGGCAGGGGGCGTTTCCCCCTCACAGGCTATTGCATAAATGTCCGGAAGTTCATACAATATTTATTATGCTTGATTATAAATTTATCAAAAATAACGTAAATGCGGTAAAAGAAAATATTAAAAACCGTGCAATGAATGCAGATGCCGATTTGGTTGTTACACTTTTTGACGAACGGACTGACCTTATCACGGCATTACAAGAGCTGCAAACAAAGCGGAATGAGAATTCGGCAGCTATGAAAAAGGCTGCATCGGCAGATGCCCGTGCTGTTCTGATTGAATCAGGTAAACAACTTAAAGCTGAAATTGCAGAAAAGGAAGTCCTTTTAAAGGAAAAAGAACATGCACTTGATGAGGCTGCACGGCGTATTCCGAATATGGCACACCCTGATGCTCCTATTGGAAAAGCCGATACCGAAAATTGCGAAGTAAAGCAGGTAGGGGTAATTCCTGACTTTTCTTTTGAACCTAAAGATCATGTACAGTTGGGAGAGGCTCTCGATCTTATTGATTTTGATGCAGCAACTAAAGTTTCGGGTGTAAAATTTTACTATTTGAAAAATGAAGCGGTGTTTTTAGAACAGGCGTTGATTATGTACGGACTCAATGTGCTGCGGAAGCATGGATTTACTCCATTTGTAACACCTGATGTTGCACGGGAAGAAATCCTGCATGGAATAGGCTTTAACCCGCGTGGAAGCGAATCGAATGTCTATACGCTTGAGGGTGAGGATGCCTGTTTGGTTGCTACCGCTGAAATTACATTGGGAGGCTATCACTCCGGAGAGATTTTAGAAAAAGCGAAGCTGCCGCTGCTTTACTGCGGGTTGTCGCACTGTTTCCGGAGAGAAGCCGGTGCTGCAGGGCAGTTTTCAAAGGGGCTGTACCGTGTGCATCAGTTTAGCAAGCTGGAGATGTTTGTCTACTGTACGCCGGAGCAGTCTGATGCACTGCATGAAAAGCTCCGTCAGATTGAAGAAGAAATTTTTACCGGATTAGGTATAGCGTTCCGCGTTGTTGATACGTGTACCGGCGATTTAGGGGCACCTGCATACCGGAAATGGGATTTGGAAGCATGGATGCCCGGCAGAAACGGCGGAGAATGGGGAGAGGTTACCTCAACTTCAAATTGTACTGACTATCAGGCACGGCGGCTGAATGTCCGTTTTAAAGATGATGACGGGAAAAATAAATATGTTCATATGCTGAATGGAACTGCTGTTGCTGTGTCACGTGCGCTTGTTGCAATAATGGAAAATTATCAGCAAGCGGACGGCAGTATTAAAATTCCGCCTGTACTTGTGCCGTATTGCGGATTTGACATCATAAAAAGAACCTGCTAAGGCGGTTATCCGCCGTTTTGTGCCGGTTGCCGGCAAATTCGGACATAGTACACGATGCAGGGAATATCATCGAATACCTACCGGAAGCGGGTATATTTTATATGCGGTATGCTATGTATACCGCTGCTTTTCTTTTTTTCATTATATATACCGTTTCCCGAATTAACGGCGTTCCGGCAGCGGGATTGGAGTACACGGATATATGACCGCAATGGTGAACTGGTACAAATTCTTGCCTTAGAAAATGGGCTTCGCCGTGAATATACTCCATTGGAACAGATGCCGGAAGATACTATCCGCATTTTTATAGAAGCCGAAGACCGCAATTTTTTTTCTCATCATGGTGTTGATATACGGGCGATGGTGCGGGCGGCAGGTCAAAATATAGTGGGCGGCAGGCGGGTAAGCGGGGCATCAACTATCACGATGCAGCTTGCCCGTATGATTGTTCCTGCAAAAAAACGGAATATTTTTACCAAAACACGCGAAGTATGGAATGCACTCCGCCTTGAACGGCAGCTGTCTAAACAGGATATACTCAATCTCTATTTAAACTGTCTGCCGTTCGGGTTTCAGGTAGAAGGGATTACTTCTGCTGCACGGAGTTTTTTTGCCTGTACACCGGCGGAGCTTACCCGCGAGCAGCTGTGCTGTCTTGCAGTAGTGCCGCGCCGCCCTGCTGATTTTAATCCGCTTGTAAATCCTGTACTTTGTGCAAAAAAAGCAGCGGGGCTGTACAAAAGCATCTTTACACAAGCTGATACCGGAACAGAAACTGAAACAACTGGAAAGAACAGCAGGCTGATTGAAGAGCAGCTTCTTGCTGCGGCACACACTGCAAAACAGTATGAGTATCCGTTTTTTCTGCCGCATTATGTTGAATTTCTTAAGCAGCAGTACCGCCGCGGAGCATTTCACAATCAGCAAGCCCGTCAGCACCCCCAAAATGGACACCGCCGCGGCAGCGGCAACACCGCTCCTGCCGCTCCTGCCGCTCCTGCCGCTCCGCAAGCAGCGGGCAGTCCTACCGTTTATCCTTTGCCGCCGGAGTGGCATCTTACTGCTGATGCTGCATTTTCAAGCAAGTTTGCCGATTTGCTCCGCCTGCAATTACAAAAGAATGCACAGGCACGCATCAAAAATGGGGCTATCTTTGCAATAGAAAATACAACCGGCAATGTCATTGTATGGGTAGGGTCAAACTCTTTTTTTGATTTTCAGGCAGGCGGACAAATAGATGGAGTTACAGCATTACATCAAAGCGGCAGTAGTATGAAGCCTTTTCTCTATGCACTTGCACTGGAAAAAGGCTGGAAACCATCTGATGTGCTGCCGGATATCCCCATGCAGTTCGGCAGTGATGCAGCATATATTCCGCGGAACTTTAATAACCGGTACAACGGTCCGGTACGGTTCCGTGCTGCACTTGCATCCAGTTTGAATATTCCGGCAGTATTTCTTTTACAGCAAATCGGTACACAAACTTACCAACTGCTGTTAAAGAAATTACAATTCAATTCACTTGAGCAGCAGCATACCGATGCAGGTTTATCACTTGCACTCGGCAGCACGGGAGTTTCCCTGTATGAACTAGTGCGGGCATTCAGTGTGTTTCCCCGCAACGGAACACTCATTCCGCTTAAGCATTTTCAGGAATCCGCATTGCATAACAGCACTGTGCAAAAGGAATCTGCAGATGATTTTAAACAAACTGCTGTTTATGCCCCTGATACCGCACGGTTAATTTGCTCTATACTTTCCGATAGAAGTGCACGGGTAACCGGCTTCGGGTTCAGCAATAGGCTTACTGCACCATTTCCTGCAATCTTTAAAACAGGTACTGCGAATCAGTTTCAAAGTTTAATTGCACTTGCAGCATCTCCTTTATACACCGTCGGCGTATGGTTCGGTAATTTTGCAGGGCATACCGTTGTAGGAAAAACCGGCAGCTCTATTCCGGCATTTATCGCACGGGAACTGCTTATTGCATTGCACGAATCGCATACCGGGATAGTGCAATTTGAAAAGCCTGTACACTGGCACTTAAAACCGGTATGCCCTCTTTCCGGTCTGCTTGCCGGTTCGGACTGCCCTCATCGCATACTGGAGTATATGCCTGATTCACTGGTGCAAGAATCCGATATTGCACAGCACTGTTCATGGCATATCCGCCGCAATGGGGTAAGCCTTGTCCGCTATCCTGAACAGTATCAGCGTTGGTTTGTAATGAAAGAACGGCGGGGAAATATCGAACTAAAAGGCTCTCCGCTATCCATTATCCGTCCGGCAAACGGCAGCCGTTTTTTTTCTGCAGAACTCTACAAGGAAATCAGCAGTATTCCCTTTGAAATTACCGGCGGTAGTGAAAATACCGCGGAGATTTTTTATGACGGGAAAAAACTACAGTCAGTGCAGCGTCCGTTTTTAGGGAGTATTCCTGCTGAACAGGGAACACACACACTGCGTGTATGCTGCGGCTCACAAGAAGCACAAGTGCATTTTACCGTAGAATACTAATAACCATAATTATACAAGAGTTCCGCCGTTAGACTTTGAATTTATCTACTTCTGCAACTAGGACATCAATACTTTGCTTGTTCTTCTTTGTAAAAGCCTGCACATCATTAACAGAATCGTGTATCTGTGAAAAATTGACCGCGATAGTTTTTATTCTATTCTGAACAGTTTTTGTTACCGTACCAAGGTTATCTGTTTCGCTAATAACTTTTTTAGTATCGGCAAACATAGCTCCCGAATCCTTTTTAACCGAAACAGTTATATCATTAATATGCTGCATGGAATTAATGACATTTTTTCCTGCATGTGATTGTTCGGTCATGGCATCGCTTACCATCACAGCAGATTCTTTTACTTTTTCTGCATGTTCTGAAACTGCGGTAAATTTTTCTACAGCCAAGGCAGCAGCTTTTGCGAGCTGATCAATTTCCGTGGTAATCATTTTTAAGGTTGCACTGATAGTTTTACCTTGAGCACTAGACTCTTCAGCGAGCTTACGGATTTCATCTGCAACAACGGCAAAACCTTTTCCCGATTCTCCTGCATGAGCCGCTTCTATAGCCGCATTCATTGCCAGCAAATTGGTTTGTGAAGCAATATTTTCAATAACATTTGAGGCTTCGATTAGCCCGCCCGACTGCTCTGCAATCTTTTGAGAAATTGTATTTGCTTCAACCAGTGTATTTTTTCCGTCATTCGTTGCCTTGGTCAAACTCGATATAGATGCATCGGCTTTTTGTACACTCTGGGCAACGGTCTGTATGTTTAAAACCATTTGATCGATCACTGCCGATGCGGTACTTACGCTTGAAGCTTGTATTTCTATTGAACGGTTTAATGTCCCAATTGAGTTGATAATCTGATTAATGGTTTCTGCTGTTTTAGATACACTATGTGCTTGCAGCTCTGCTTCTGAATGGAGTTTTTCGATATCTTGGGATATTCCGGTAATAGCACTTCCGGCTTTTTGCATTTCGATAAACAGCTCTCCCCCGACAGATGTCATGGTACATGCTTCATTTTTAATTTGCATAAACAGTTTCCGCATTGTTTCGGACGTGTAATTTAAATGAGTACCGATTGCTCCCAGTTCATCATTGTTCGGAATAATCTTAACTGTAAAATCTCCTTTTGCAATTAGACCCAGCACTTCGCCGATTTTAATAATTCGCTTTGATGTTTTCCTAATTCCAACAGCAATAACAAGAATAACAACAATCAACAGTATTACTGTTACTGTTATAGAATCTTTTGCAATGCTTAGAAAAGAGGGAAGAAAATCGTCAATTGGTGCAAGTAAAACCATTTTATAGGGGAAATGTTTTACAGCACTTTTTTCGGCATAGATCATTTTACCTCTTTTTTCATCGTTCCATGTTTTAATATGCGAAAATCCCATAACTGCCGAAAGTCCCGAAGGAATATAATCGGAGAGCTTTTTTCCAAAAATATCATCTTGGGACGAGATAACGATATTTTCATCTGAATCGACAAGATACAGATGGGAGTTTTTACTTGGTATAATATTCTTTAACATTGCAACAGATTGTTCCAAACTCAATCCTACGCCCGCTACGCCCTGTATGTGCTGGTCGTTACCGAAAACCTGTGCATTAATCCACAATCCGGTTAATCCGGTTTCTTTATTTTCGTTAATAAAGAATGTTATTTTTTCTTTTAGCTTTAAAGTTGTATAAAACCATGAATCGGAAGCATTTGTTTCACTTAAACGCCCAACTTGTATAACTTTATTGGCATCCGACATATAGTTTGTTTGTATTTTTTTGCCTGCAATAAATACCGAAATAATACCGTCTTTTTCTGTCAGGTTATGAAATTTTTCCATAACAGTGTCTTTAAGTTCACCATCAGGACAGCCGCGTTCTATCCATTTTATTACCTCGGTATCTTCAGACCAATTTTGAGCATACAAAAAACCGCGGGTAAAATCGTTTTCTATATCAATCGCCGCAGAATCGAGAATTGCCTTTGTACTGTCATAAAACTGCTTCTCAAATTTTTTTCTGATTGAAAGTACCGTAAAAGTCAGATTAAGAAAAGAGGTTATCAACACCGTCGTTGCCATAAAAGAGGTGAGTTTAAAACGTATAGTCATACATTTCTCCTTTTGCGGATAATTATTACGGTTTTATTTAAACCGCGGTTCAACCCTACAACTTTTTGTCAACGATTTAATTATGGTAATGAGATGCTGCTAAAAACTGAACTTTATAGCGGTATCTAATAAAGCGAACGGAGTATTTGCAAAAACAACAGTGATCATTTCTACAAAAGTCTAGCATATTCTATCCTATTATTTTCTAAAAAGCAAGATACAAAAAATATTAACAAGGGCTTTTGCGTAAAATTTATACTTGACAATGCAAGGATATCCCGTATACACTATAAGGGTATGGTACGGCATACATTTTTTATAATTAAGGGGATATAATGATTATGAAACGGGAAAAAGAGGAAAATAATAATGATGCGTTCAAACCCACCCCCCCCCCCCCCCCCCATACACATCTTTTATACACTCCGAAAATCTGCAATAACTCAAACACCGCTGATTCCATGCAGCTGCAGATTTCAGCTCCTGCCGAAACGCACAATTCAAAAATGTACATGGATATACACTACGGAGTGCAGCTATTTGTGTGCTTTCGGCAGCAGTTGTTTCATTTAGCAGCACTGCTTCGGATTTTTCTAAAACTTACGATTTCAAAATGTACATGGACGTACATTTTGGAACGCATCCGCATCGTCTATTTCAAAACGATTTGGTTCCGCCCATCAGCGATGATCCGGCTGCTGTTGACGGATTCCTTTGTACTTATCATATCCGCTAATACCTTTGTTCAATTTCGGCTGCCTCCCTGATAGCAATGAATAATTATCCATAAACATGGGTCTATTCGAAAACGAAGCTATCGAACAGGTCTCATTACATTACCCATTACTACAAGGAGGAACACCATGACAAAACGCTTTTCTATGCGTAATAAATTATTAATAATCTTTGGACTTTTAATTGCTGCGGCTTCAATTACCGAAGTCGTTCTTGCCGTAAGAGCTGCCCGGTATGCTGTAACCGAAAAAGTTGAAACACATCTGCTTGACAAAGCAACTGATGTTACCGAAGTGATTGATGGGAGAGTTATAGCATTTTGGCAGTTTTTAGAAGGTATTGCACGTATGCCTGCATTCCGCAATCAAGATCTTTCCTATACAGAAAAAAGCAGGCTGCTTGATACTGAAGCAGCATTTAATCAAGATATTTTACAGCTTAATATTGCTGATAAAAGAGGAATACTCTATACCAGCGACGGTAAAACAACAGATATTTCAAAATTGCTCTGGTACAAAAACTCCAACGGCGGGCAAAAATTCTTTGCAGAACCTTTTATGTCGCCCGTTCTGCACAGGCTTGTTATTGCAGTGATTGTTCCTATTTTTGATGATAGTAATACCCATATTGCATCGTTGGTAGCCCTTATTTCCGGCACATGGCTTTGTGATCAGATTGACGATATTGTCGTTGGTACAACAGGCTATAGCTATGTATTAGGTGCAACGGGTACCACCATTGCACATAAAAAAACAAATATTGTCGAAGACCTATGGAATAATGAAGAAAAAGCAAGAACAGATCCATCGCTGCGTACACTTGCTGAATTTGAGAAAATGGCTGTTGAAATAGATGATCCGTCAATAGGCTATTATGAATATGACGGCATTTATAAAATTGCCTCGTATGCTACAATGAAAACCACTGATTGGACAGTTGTTATCAGTGCACCGGCCGATGAATTTATGGGAGCAGTGCAATCGTTACGCACGTCAATGGTAGGTATTGGAATACTTATCTTAGTTATTACACTTGCTATTGTATACTTTGTTGCCCACCGTGTTGTGCAGCCCATTAACACCGCCGTTAATGCTTTGCAAAATATTGCACAAGGGGACGGTGATTTAACGGTCAGGCTGCCGCTGATTGGCAATGATGAGATTACCGACCTAGCCGAATACTTTAACCAAACAATCAAAAAGATTGCCGATTCTATTCAGGAAGTAGGCATAAATACCAACACTATGGAAGACATTGGTGCAGAACTTGCAAGTAACATGACTGAAACAGCCAGTGCAGTACACGAGATAAGTACAAATATCGACGGGGTAAAGCAGCAAGCACTTACCCAAGCGGCAAGCGTTACCGAAACTGCCGCAACTGTAGAAGAGATTATCCGTACCATTAAGCAGCTGAATAACAGCATAGATAATCAAGCTGCCAGTGTTGCACAATCTTCTTCTGCTGTAGAACAAATGGTAGCAAACATTGCCTCTATCACGCAAACGCTTGATAAAACGAATGACACCATTAAAACACTTGCAACAGCTACAGCCGACGGCAAAGAAACAATTACCAGCTCTACCGCAGTAACGCAAAAAATATCCGAAGAATCCGGCGGTCTACTGGAAGCAAGCAATGTTATTCAGCACATTGCAAGCCAAACGAACTTGCTGGCAATGAATGCCGCAATTGAAGCTGCTCATGCAGGAGATGCAGGCAAGGGCTTTGCCGTCGTTGCAGATGAAATCCGTAAGCTCGCAGAAGAATCAAGTACACAAGGAAAAACCATCACTGCAACGCTAAAAGCACTTTCAGGAGAAATTGAAACACTTGCAGCTTCTTCAAAAACCGCAGGAGAAAAGTTCAATGTTATTTTTAACCTATCCGGACAAGTAAAAGACATGAGTAATCGGCTTATGGAAGCAATGCGGGAGCAGGAAAACGGCAGCCGGGAAGTGCTTTCAGCAATTAAAACCATTAACACGGTAACAGTGGAGGTAAAAGCCGGTTCCGATGAAATGTTACGAGGCGGAGAGGGCGTTGCCGCAGAAATGCAGAAACTCGATGATCTTACCCGTGTTATTGCCGACAGCATGAATGAAATGGCTTCCGGAGCAGTGCAAATCAGCAATGCAGTGCAGGATGTTAATCAAATTACACAAAAAAATAAGGCAAGTATTGATGCACTGGCTGCGGAAGTAGGAAAATTCAAAATATAGAAGACAAGCGGCAAAGCTTCTATAAAAGTCATTGCAACACTCTTACTGCTTGGATATAATACTATTACTAAACCTGTTCGGCAACAGCGTTATCGAACAGGTCTACTATAAGCGAGGTGTATATGCTTTTAGACCGATCTGCCGGAATATTATTACATCCAACTTCATTACCGAATAACGAAGGTATTGGAACATTAGGAAAGAGTGCGTATCAATTTATTGATTGGCTGCATAGTGCCAAAATAGGATTATGGCAGGTTTTGCCGCTTGGGCCCACTGGCTACGGGGATTCTCCTTATGCAGCCTTTTCCAGTTTTGCAGGAAATCCCTTGCTTATTGATTTAGAAACACTCGTTGAGCAAGAGCTTTTGGATAAAAAAGATATACAGCTGCCGGAGTACCTGTCTTCAGATGGTGATATAGATTTCGGCTCTGTGGTGTATTGGAAAACACCGCTTTTAAAAAAAGCTGCACGCAATTTTCTCAAGAAAAAAGGCGATGCATATACGCACTATACGGATTTTTGCAGCGGGAAAAAACATCTGCATGAATATGCAGTATTTATGTCAATCAAAGAGGTATATGACCAAAAAGCGGCAGAAGCCTCGTTGTTTGGAAAATTGTGGAACAACTATTGGCCGAAAGAGCTTGCCCGCCACGAAGATGCAGCACTTGCTGAATGGGAAGCAGTTCATATCGATGCCATTGAAGTGCAAAAAGTTATTCAGTTCTTTTTCTTTGAACAGTGGCGGAACATAAAGGCGTATGCCAATAAAAAGAATATTCTTATTATCGGTGATATTCCTATCTTTGTTGCCCCGGATTCTTCTGATGTATGGGCAAACCAATCATTATTCCAGCTTACGGAAGATGGGGTACCGCAGGTTGTTGCTGGAGTTCCCCCTGATTACTTTAGTGCAACCGGACAACTATGGGGCAACCCGCTGTATAACTGGGATAAAATGAAAGAAGAAAAATACCGCTGGTGGCTTGATAGAATTGATGCCTGTCTTGAGCTGGTTGATTATATCCGTATTGACCATTTCCGCGGCTTTGAATCGTATTGGGCAGTACCGTTCGGTGCAGAAACAGCCATAAATGGTCAATGGCTTCCCGGACCCGATCATGATTTTTTTGAAGCGGTACAGCGTGTACTGCTGAAAAAAGACCCGCGGTATGCGGCAGCACTCCCGATTATTGCTGAAGACCTCGGCGTTATTACCCCGCAGGTAGAGCGGCTCCGTGATGATTTCCATCTTCCGGGTATGAAAATTCTGCAATTTGCCTTTAGTGCAGCAGATGTCAATGAAAAAGGCTTTACGAATGTATTTTTGCCGCATACCTATACAAAAAGCTCGGTTGTTTATACCGGCACGCATGACAACACTACCCTGCGGGCATGGCTTGATACGCTTTCCCGTGAAGATTTTTCCGTTATGCTTGCGTATCTTACCGGCGAACACACAACCGATGAAGTTCTTGACGAGCTTTTTGCTGAAGATCAAGAAAATGCAGCGGTAATGAAAGATGAGTTATGCGGACTGCTGATTAAAGCTGCCTTTATGTCGGTTTCAATATTTGCGGTTATTCCGTTCCAAGACCTCTATGCCTTGGGTAAAGAAGCACGGATTAACGAGCCGTCAACACTTGGAAAGAATTGGGTATGGAGAATGAAAGCGGAATTACTGACAGACGAGTGTGCCGCATGGCTCGCACATCTTGTTACCGTTTCAGGGCGGAAACCGCCGCTTCCTCCCACAACCGGTCTGCCCGATAACTGCGATGTTTAAAATTAAGTCATTACTGTATAAAGACTTAATTTTAAACTCGACGGGGATGACCCGAAAGTAACCAACTT
>JBQMYW010000001.1:0-115920 GCA_052173295.1 Treponema sp. | reverse complement strand
TGACATCTTCCATTGTTGTATTCTGAAAGCCTTTATCTAAAAAGCATTTTTTTGCAGCTTCTCGAATTTCTCTTTTTCTCATCTGTCCAACTTTTTGTTTTTCTTCTTTCAACAAAGTTTCCTCCCCATTTTTATACTAAAAAAACCGACAATGATGTCGGTTTTTTTAGTATAATTCTCTTATAAAATAATGTCAAGTAAAAAACGCTTTTGTAAATAGTGCGAAATGAACAGTATAGACAAATCTATTTGCGTCTACACCTTAAACTTTCCTACCTCAGCGGAAAGAGCTTCAATACTCCGCTTATTCTTTTGGGTTATCCCGTTTACTTCCTGAACGGCATTATTGATTTGCACCGCACCGGAAGCCATCTTGTTCATGCTTTCAGTGATGACGCGGGTAAGACTATCCAATTTTTGCATTTCCTCTGCAACCCCCTCACCGCCTTTGAGCATCTCCTCTGAACCAGCCTGTACTTCCGCCGTTACCGTGTTTATACTCTTAATAGCTGCCAGTACTTCCTTACTGCCATGTTCCTGTTCTCTCATTGCTTCCGTGAGTCGGGCACTCATTTCCTTAACCTGCTCTGCAAGAGTAAAAATCGCATTGAATTTTTCTTCTACTGTCTTTGATGAAACGGAAAGCGTTTCGATTTCACCCGATAAAGTTTTCAGCGTTGCGGTGATAGTTTTACCCTGTGCCGAAGATTCTTCCGCCAGTTTACGGATTTCGTCCGCGACAACGGCAAAGCCTTTTCCTGCCTCTCCTGCGTGGGCAGCTTCTATCGCGGCGTTCATTGCGAGTAAATTCGTTTGCGAAGCAATGTGCTGGATAACGCTGCTTGCTTCCATCAGTGAACCGGATTCTTCTGTAATCTTTTGTGTTACACTGTTGGAGGTTATGAGCGTCGCTTTGCCGTCGCCGGTTGCCGTTGTAAGACTTTTGATTACCTCGCCGGTTTTATCGAGGGTCTGCCCGATGGAAGCAATATTGGCAACCATTTCTTCTATGGAGGAAGATGACTGAGCAACGCTCGCCGCTTGTGTTTCGATGCTATTGTTTAGCTGCTTAATGGTGCGGACAATCTCTTCGATGGTTGCAGCGGTTTCGGTAACGCTTGCCGCTTGGGTCATCACCTGCTGCTTAACCCCATCAATATTAGCACTGATTTCATGGACGGCGCTTGCAGTTTCAGTCATATTGGAAGCAAGCTCGGTACCGATTTCTTCCATCGTATTTGAATTTATTCCGACATGCCGGATAGACGCGCCGATCTTTTCGATCGTTTGGTTGAAATATTCGGATAAATCAGTAATTTCATCGTTACCGATGAGCGGCAGACGGACCGTTAAATCTCCCTCACCTTGCGCGATATTTTTTAAGGCTCTCACTGCCGTCTGCACCGGTTTTACCATTGCACCAGCAATGAAGTACACGATAGCCAGTGCAATCATCAAGGTAACAGCACCGATACCGATCATTTCAAGCCGCAGTTCATCAACGGTTCCCATGAATTCGTCTACAGGAGCTGTAACCGTGATTGTCCAACCGATTGTCTTTATAGTGGTGTAGGAGCCGATTTTCTTCTTACCTTTGTATTCGTAAAAGCCGACAGCAGATTGGTCGCTTTCAACTGCTGTATCTATAAAGGCTGCCACAGAACGAAATACCTCATTCTTCTTAGCCTCTTCGTGCATATTTATCTGTTTTTCTACTAATGACCTATCTTTATCGGCAATAAATACTCCCGCTCGTCCAAAAATGGAGCAGTCACCCGTTTGCCCGACTATAAGATCGTCAATTTGATCGGAAAGCCATTCTGCTTTGATATCGCTCATAATGAGACCGATAAGCTGATGATTATCATCGTAAATGGGAACAGCAACCGTAATAACTAGGCTGCTATCAATCAGTGAAACATAAGGCTCGCTGATAAAATTTTGCCGCTTGTCAAGAACGAACCTGACGTATTCCCGCTCCCGCACATCAACTGTTTTTCCGTCGGCTCCATGATATATACCATGATTATCGATAAATCCTAGTTCCCGTATAATGCTGCTGCGGGCTGCTTCCTTTATCAAAAAAGCTGTTTTCTCTTTCGGCGGCGTATATGAGTCACGTAGTATAGGCATACGTGCAAGCCCTTCCGCAAACTGAAAAAGAAGTGCTATCCGGCCATCGATAACTTCCGCAATGTCGTTCGCTTTATCAATCAAATGAGCTTCGACCTTTTCGGTTACGGCTTTACGTGCAGTTCTTACTGCAAGGAATCCTTCAATCGCGGAAGCGAGGGCAATTAATAGACCAAAGATAAGAATAAGTTTTAAGCGAATCGAAAAACGTTTTTTTACTTTGCCGGAAGCGGTTACCGCCCCTCTCTCCGATCCATTATAGGGGGGGGGGGGATAATATACGAGTTTTTCATAATTGTCAAGTCTTTTTCCTCAAAAAAGAATAGTTTTTACGCGAATTTATCACGAATATCGGCTAAAACCGGTATCTGATGGTAAAATCAGCATGGAGATAATTATAGCATGAAAAGTAAATATCCGCAAGAAAAATTATTTTATTTACTCATCTTTGCTTTATCGAACAGGTCTAATTTCTGTATTTTACTACTTGCCTTTTTTTTTCTTTTCATGTATCTTTTATTAAGAAAAACAACCTTGACTAGAAAAACACCTTTAAGGAATACATAAATGTTTGTATACAAAAGACTTACAACAACAAAATTGAATAAAATTTTTTTATGTTTTAGTGAGGATTTAACAGCAAGCTCTACCGCAAAGATTGTAGGAGTCAATAGAAATACAGTAAACCGCTATTTTACGATTATTCGAGAAAAAATAGTACGCCACAGTATCAGCGAATACAACAAAATAAAGCATGAAAATCCTATAAGCGAGCTTCATTTTGAAGCAAAAACCGTAGTCGGCAAGAAAATTCAGCGTATTATTAAGGAACGTCCAGTGCTTGGGCTGCTCAAAAAAGGAAAAAAAATTTTTGTAACATTTGTACATGATTATTCACATGAAAGTTTATTTTCACGGCTGCAAGAAGAGTTTCACGCACAGAATCCTGAAACGGCGGAAGCTGCAGAAAGCGGTGTTAATGCAGCCGGCACCGAAGCAGTACCGGAATCAGATGCCGCACCGCGTCTTACATTACATGAATATAATCAATACCGCGTATATTGGAAAGAACAAGGAGATACGGAAAATGTAAAAGATATTGATAATTTTTTACTCTTTGCTAAGAAACGTTTGGCAAAATTCAACGGCTGTGTATCAAGCAGCTTACTGCTGCATCTTAAAGAATGCGAATTCCGATACAATCACCGTAATGAAGATATTTTCAAATTAATAAAAAAAATTTTTCAAACATTTTAGGAGCTTTGCAATATGACACGTGCAAATAGAACAAAACTGTGCTATGCAGCATTAGCAGGTATTTTTGCTATTACCGCATTTTTTGCCTTTATGCTGCCGCAGATAATTATGGATAATGAGCTGCGGCATTTTTTTCCTGAAAGCCATAATTCATACCGTAAATTCGATACACTGACAGAAATGTTCGGTGATCAATATGTGATGGATATCGTCATAGAAACCAAAGAAGATACTATCCTAAATAAAGAAAGTCTTGCGGTTATTAAGCAGATTACCGAACGCATAGGACAGTTAAATAATGTGGTAAAAACAGCATCCATTACTGATATTGATTTTATTACCGATGCAGACGGAGAACTTGCAACCGGACAGCTCATTCCTGAATCCTTTGCCGGAACTCCGCAGGATATACAACTGCTGAAACAGCGGATATTAGAATGGCAGAAAGCATATATCGGTACAATTATTTCCGCTGATTTCCGCGGGGTACAAATTATTGCGACGCTGGCATCAGAGGCAACTCCGCCGGAGGTTAGCACCTTATATTATGAAACAGTAGATGTTATCGAGAAAAATCTCCAAGGACACAAAAATCTTTCCTATAGAATTGCCGGCGATCCTATTTTGAGTGAATACGGTAAGATTTTTATGTACAATGATTTAAAGCACTTAATACCAATGATTATCATTGTGGTGCTGCTGTGTTTATTTGTATCGTTCCGGAATTTTGAAGGAACATTTTTACCGCTGGCAACTGTGCTGATCAGTACAGTGTGGACAGCCGGTATTATGGCGGTGATTGGAGAACCGCTGACTATTGTTTCCAGCTGTTTACCGGTACTCCTTATCGCGGTAGGCTCTGCATACGGTATTCACGTAATTAACTATTATTATCAGCGGTTGGGAAAAGAGCCGCTGATAGAAAGCATAGAGCAGCACCATATCCTTATTATAGAAACTTTAAAAAGTGCCCGCTCTCCGGTTTTACTTGCAGGGATTACTACCATTGCAGGCTTTATTTCTACAATTACCAGTCCTATCAAACCGCTCAAATCCTTTGCAGTATTTAGTGCAGTAGGGGTTGTAATTGCACTGGTGCTTGCCTTTGTGTTTATTCCGGCGTTGCTGATGCTTAAACCGGTTCAGCTTATTCAAAAACAACAAAAAGCGATGAGTTTCCGTGCAATAAAAAAGAACGCCCGCCTTGCTGCACTGGGAATTAACAAAAACGGTGCAGTATTGGATAGAATATACACCTATTTGCACAAACGTGAGGGAGTATTTATTTTTGGCTTACTAATTATTATTGGGCTTTCTGTATGGGGTGTGCTGAACCTCAATATTGAATCAGCATTTTTGGAATATTTCCCAAAGAACTCAAAAGTACGGAATGATGTCAGTTCAATAGATACAAAATATGTTGGTACCACCGGTTTCAGTCTTATTATCGCCGGACAGGAGAAAGGTGATATGTGCCGTCCGGACATTTTAAGCGAAATGGAAAAACTGGAAGTGTTCCTCAAGTCAAACCACCCCGCTATTGGAAACATTGTTTCTTTTACTGAATTTGTAAAACGTATGAATCAGGTAATGCATGCGAATGCAGGAATGGAATACAGCAGAGCGGAATCGGCTGCAGAATCGGGCAGCAGTGCAGGTATGCCGGCAGACAGCGTTGATAGCTTCTTTGATGAAGAGAATTCTCCGGCTGCCGAAACCGCTGGAGAATCTGTTGACAGCTTTTTTACCGAAGATGCCATGGACACTATTGCGGAAGATGCAGCTGGTGATGACCTATCGGCAAACGCGATGCAAAATCCTATACCGGAATCATATATACACTACCGCAATCAGCAGCTTTCTGCGGAAGAAACGCTTGCACTTTTTACCGCGGCGTATGCTTCTGCAAATAAAAGTGAGCTTACAGTAACTGAATTTATCGAGGCACTCAAGCGGCAGCTGAACTACCGCGGGGCAGCTTACTATGAAATACCGGCTGATACTGCAAAGTACCCCGTTAAAACCAAAGAGGAGCTAAAAAATATTATTACCCAGTATTTGCTGCTGTATTCCGGTTCATTAGATGCATTATTGGACGAAAACCTTGAACCCCGTGCCAGCCGGATGCAAATTGTTATGCGTACCCACGACACCAGCAAAATAAAAGCAGTAATTGAAGATGCTGAAACCTTTGCTGCCGCACATTTTCCGGAAGGATATACCCTAGAGGCGGCAGGGTTAGGAGAAATGGAAGTAGCAATGACCTCTATGATTATTTCGAGTCAGGTATCGAGTTTGGTACTGGCGGTTGCGATTGTCTTTATTATTCTTGCATTGTTTTACCGCTCTTTGCTTGCCGGTATTATCGGAGCAATTCCGCTTGGCGTTTCCATTCTGCTCAACTTCGGCATTATGAGCCTTACAGGTATAAATCTTGATATGGTAACAAGTTTAGTCGCAGCAATCGCAATCGGTATCGGTATTGATTATACCGTTCACTTTATGAACAACTATCACCAAGAACGGCTGAAAAATACTGACCTTACACAGGTTACGCTCAATACACTGCGGCATTCCGGTAAGGGAATTGCAGTAAACGCATTTTCAGTAGGCTGCGGCTTCTTGGTTATGTGTTTTTCAAACTTTGTGGTACTCAGGTTTGTCGGTTTCTTAGTTGCAGTGGTTATGTTTACCAGCTCGCTTGCTTCATTAACGATACTGCCTGTTGTATTAAATATGTTTAAACCTACATTCATGGCGAAACAGCATACCTCAAACGGTGTGTATACGTCCAAAGGAGGAAAAAATGAATAAGTTATGGTTAAAAAAATGGTGTGTACTGTGTATGCTTACTGTATACTGTACTGCAGGAGCATTTACTGAAGACGGTACTGCTATTGTACAAAAGTCGCTTGATGTAAAACGCCCGCTTTTTACCCACAGTGCGGTAAAAATGATATTGATTGATTCCGGCGGCAGCACAGAAGAACGGCTGCTGGAAGAATGGGCAAAAGATTCAGGTGATAAAACCGGTGCGGCAGTTATTGCATTCCGTAAGCCTGCATCGGTAAAAGATACCCGTTTTTTACAGATTGTGAACAAAAACCGTGCAAATGATAAATGGATTTATCTACCGTCACTGCGTACTGTCCGCCGGATTGCCGGTGCAGAAGGTGCAAAATCCTTTATGGGTACTGACGCGGATTATGACGATCTTGAAACAAGAAAAATAGAACAAGACACGCATACCCTACTGGGAGAAGAGGCGGTAGATTCATACCAATGCTGGAAAGTGGAATCCGTACCAGTTGATCCGAAAAGCAGCCGTTACTCAAAAAAAATTGCCTATATCGACAAGACAACGTCCGTACCGATTAAAGCGGAAATGTACGATAAAAAAGGTAAGCTGTTAAAAGTGCTGCACATCGAAAAACTTGAGCAAAAAGAAGGCTATTGGATCCCGATGAAAACCCAGCTCAAAAATGTACAGACAAACCATGCAACCGTACTTGAAATTTTGAAAATTGAAATTGATAAACCGGTTAATGACAAACTCTTTACCCAAAACTTTTTAAATACCGGCAGACTCTAACCCGAGATAACACGGTACTGTCCGAAGATACCCGTGTTCGGACAGTAAACCCTTTCCGGCAATGATAGCAGAACATCATTTCTATAACAGGAGCATAGAATGAAACAAAACGCACTATTTTTTTTATTGGTGTTCGTGTGCAGCACATTGAACGGTTTTGCACAAGATTCTTTTTTTGATAGCAGCAGTGGAGAAGTTTCTGAAACAGTATCGGAATCTTCTGATTTTTTTACTGAGGATTCCGGTGATTCCAGTGCTGCACACAAGAGCGAATTTTCCGGCTTTGCCCGTCTCGGCATACGCATGTATCCTCACCAGGATATAAAACGTACAGAAGCAGTGCCGGAATTCGGTATTCACTATACCTATAATGGTACAAAAACTGAACTTGATGCACATCTTAGATGCAATGCACGGACATTCCCTGACTATCCGCTTGACTTACTCGATGAACTTACCATGCGGGCGTATCTCGGCGACTTTGTATTATCTGCAGGAAAGATGAAAGTAGTATGGGGCCGCGGAGATATGCTGCACGTACTTGATCCGTTTAATGCAAATGATTTTACCGATTTTACGATCCCTGACTACATTGACCGGCGGATTGGTGAGCCGATGGTGCATATTGCCTATAACACACCTATTCCGCTTAGATTGGAAGGAGTATGGACACCAACCATGACCCCCGACCGCTTTGCGAAAGAAGGGGTTTGGGCACCCCGCCGGCTTGAAACATCTTTGTATAAGATTATAAAAGGTCTTCCGGCACTACAGCAATCAGCATTATTACCGAAAGTACATACTGTTATACTCCCTGCAATGCAAAACATGCTGCCTGATACCCGTCAATTACAGTATGGTCAGTACGGCTTACGGCTTTCCGGTTCTGCAGGACCGGTTGATATGGCAGTGCAATACTACTACGGGCATTATAAAAGTCCGTCATTCGCTATGAATAACATTCTAACCGCTGCAGGGTACGGTAACCCTATGCAAAACTGGGCATCGTATGATCCGCTGCACATTTTCGGTGCCGATATAGGGGCAGCAATCGGATTCCTTAATCTCCGTTCAGAATGTGCCTACTACATGACCAACGATACGGCAGGTGATGATCCTGCAGTACACAACAATAGTCTCCAGTGGCTGCTTGGTTTCGATATGGATATTCCGCTGCATAATCTCAATATAAATGTACAGAATATCGGCTCATACACTATCGGCTTCAACAAGGTTAAGGACAATATTAACAATAAAAAAATTGATATGGATTGGAACACCGCAGAAAAATCTACCAATAATAAGCTTGTATGTAAAATATCAGATTCATGGCTGCATAACACCTTAGAAGATTCTGTTACGGTTATCTGGGGCATCGAACACAATGATGTGGTTGTTATGCCGCGTATTAAGTACAAAATTAAAGATGACTTTTATGTAGAAGGTTCCGGCGGCTACGTGTATGCTCAAGACAAAAAAAGTGAATTTAGCCCATGGAAAAACAACCACTTTGTGCAGCTGAGCTTTGAATATCAGTTTTAAACAAGGAGAATAGCAGCCTATTGCACAATGACTGGGAGGGGCTGATCTAAAACTTGAGGTTTTTGAATAGCCCCTACCGGCTAAAGAGCCGTTGCTTCAAGATCAATATCATGTACCGCATGAATCTGCACTAATACAAGACTCCCCGGAGCAATAGGCTGACCATCTTTATCCGTTTGTCCATTTTCATAATTTACGACAACAGACCCGTCTACTTCAGGAGCCTGAAACCATGCACGGCCTAATGCTATCCGTGTTTCATACACGTCATCAGTTTCCGGCGGAATAAGTTCCTCTATCAATACCGTGAGTGTTTCTCCGCAAAAATTTTCTAGTAGTCTTTGTGTTATCGGTATTTGCAGCATAGTAAGCCGTTCACTGCGTTTTTTTGCTGTACGTACTGGAACTTGAGGCTGCAAAGCTGCTGCCGGAGTATCTTCTTCCGCTGAATAGGTAAAAGAACCCGCCCAAAGGGGTTCTAAATGCTGCAAAAACACTTCAGTTTCGCGGGCTTCAGATGCAGTTTCAGTAGGAAAACCAGTTAAAAATGTTGTACGGATAACAGCTCTCCCGTATGGGCTGCGTATAGGAGAATGTGCAGAACAAAATGCAGCACGGATAGTACGCACAAGGCTAAGATAGTCTTCTGCTGTTCCCCGCCGGTTCATTGCCCTGATAATTCTTTGTGAGCCGGATTGAAAGGGTATGTCAAAATACGGCAAAAACCGGCTATCTGCAACCATGACCGGAAGAATATCAAGGGGAAAATGATCCGGATGAATATACAGCAGCCGAACCCAAAAATCACCTTTCAGAAAAGAAATATTCCGCAAAAGTTCTGCAAGTGCCGAACCGCCGCTATCTGTTTCCGTTTCAAAAGCTGCAAGATCTTGTCCAATAAGATTAAATTCTTTATAGCCTTTTTGAATAAAGTGCTGCATTTCTTCTATAATGCTTGCGATAGATCTGCTGCGAACTGCACCGCGAATTAAAGGAATTGCACAAAATGTACAGCAGTTATTGCAGCCTTCCGTTATCTTAATAAATGCAGATCGGGGAAAATTAAGTATTTCAGGGCGTTCCCCGCAGCAGACCCCTATTTGCGGCGGTTTTACAAATATCCGGTTACACGGTACTGGCATATCTGCGGTAGTGCGGGCTGCCGCTTCAAACTGTAACTCATCATTACCAACACTTTCATCAGGAAATAAGCACTGTACCGCCTCTGAAATACGGGAAATATCACCATTACCGAAAAACCCGTCAGCCTCTGTAAAATTCTGCTGAAGCTCCTTACCATACCGTTCTGCAAGACAGCCGGCAAGCAGAATCTTTGCATGGGGAAAATCACGGCGTGCTGTGAGTACCGCATTGAGAGATTCAAGCTTTGCCGGTTCAATAAATCCGCACGAATTTACAATAATCAATGCAGCACATTCCGGCTCATCAGTTCTTTTCCAGCCGAGTGCCTCCAAAGCACCTATCAGCAGTTCGCCGTCAACCTGATTTTTTGCACACCCATGCTGGTCTAAAAAAAACTGCTTAGTCAACATTGATTACCACAAACTTATACCGTCCGCTTTCATCATCTTTTACCCATTTCAAATCTTTTACAATTACCTCTCCCGGACGGCTCACTTCTATATCAATTGTTTTTCCTCCGGCAATAATCTGCATTTTAACAGCATTACCGTTTGATGCCCAAATCCGAATACCGTTATTTGCTTGTACAGTTAATTGTTCAGATTTTTGATAGTACCGTTCTTCACGGGCAGTGTGATCTTGTTCATAGCGGAACAGACAGTAGCTGCGGAATGTTGCATTGAGCGTTACAGGATACGCAGAGCCTGCATCAAATAACACTTTATATTTTCCGGTAGAAGCAGTATTTTGCTCTGCTGCATGTTTAATATCTTCTTGAGGTGCAGCCGCCGTACCAGAAGCAGCTCCGGTTGTTATCTCAATAACAGCTCCTTTTGTTTCATCAATTTTATCCAAATCGGTTACTGAAATTTTTATGTCGTTACTGACATCGCCATTTAAATCAAGCTGCAGACTTTGCCCCAATTCAATAACTTGTGTACCGATATGGGTAGCAAGATACAAAGCAGGAGCAGTTTTTTCAACTGTAAGCTCGTATTGCTTATCTCCTAATGTTACAATAAGGGTATCTCCTGCAAAAATTCTTTTTTCAAAGAATTGGTCAGTAATTGCATAAGAAGTATGTGCGGTTTGCTCAATAATTTCCGTATTTTTTTCTGCTTCTTGATCCGGTGTACGGTTTTGCAATCCGGCAAAAAGGAGATTACCGAAAAATACAATAAAGCCCACACACACCAAACCGCCCAGCATCAGCAGAATACTGCGGGGAATATGAAACTGTTTTTTTGGAATAAGCTGCTCCGGAGCAACTGATACATCTTTAATCTTCTCTTGTTTATACAGCTGTACACAGTGATTCGGATCAAGTGAAAGATACTCAGCATAGTTCCGTAAAAATCCTACAATATACGGTTCTCCCGGGAATAGATGATATTCGCCTGTTTCCAATGCTTCCAAATGGCGTTTTGTAATATTTGTTGCTCTCGCTGCCTGCTCAAGACTAATTTGCTTTTCTTCACGTGTATTTTTTAATAAAACTCCTAATTCCTGCATAGTTAAATCCTTGCTGTCATAAAAATCTATTCCGTTTTACTAGTACCTTCATACTCTATACAATACCTCTTACTCTTCAAATAAAAAGTTATTGAGCATATCTGCATTCTGAGGAATATCATATAAAAACTTAGAATCGGGAATACCGGTATTCAGCCGGTAATTATAAAAATCAAATGTAATTTTGCTGCCCGAAATCGGCCATGCTTCTATCCGCCGAATCAGTTTTGTTGCCGGAGAAATCAATAACCGGATAGTGCGGAATGTTTCCGAAGCAGACCTTCTATTCAAGGCAAGAACTACAACCGGCTCGCTTGAATTTTCGTCAAGCGGCTGAGCTGCAGCACCGGTTTCGTATGCAATGGTGTACGACCGTTTTAACAAAGAAAGCCCCTGCGGAGTTGCTAAATTAGCACTGCCTGCAGCACCTCCCTGATTCATGTTTTGATTAAGAATGATACGGTATGCCGGAAGATAAATAGTCAGAGCATCTCCCGTAAACAAAATAACCTGATTTGCCGGCTGGGTAAAATCCATTCTAAGTCTATTGGGTCTTTTAAAAAAGACCGATGCATTCATAGTTTTTTTACCAGAACCCGTAGTAATCGTTATATCCGTAGCATAATCCCGCAAACGGCCGTATGTTTCAGATACACTGGAAAAAAAAACATTTGCAGTAGTAATTTCTTCACTTATAAGCAATGAAACCATGGCAAAGAGTACGGTTATCAGTAGATTTTTTTTCATTCGTTCAGTAAACCAGAAACAGCCTAGAAAGTCAATAGACTTGTTCGATAACTGCATTTCCGGACAGGTCAACGAGTTTTAAACCATGCATACAGCACGATTTAAAACATCGCATTTCAAGGCAGCCTATTCAGAAATACAAGGTCCGAATAGGTTTCATAAAGCAAAGAACCTCTTTTATGAAAAACCGGATAAGGAAGCCGCTAAAAACCTCGATTCACGATGAGATATGCCCTTAACTGTAGAGTGTTTTTGCCGATAGTGTAAGTATGGATATTATTACCTATCATGTTTTTGAATCAGATACGAATCAAAATGATATTTTTACCATGCCGTCCATTCATACGTTTATCCCTACACGGAAAAAAAATGAGAATCGGCATACGCCGCACAGGGTACAGGGATATTCCGGTAAATATACTGCGGCAGCGGCAGATGCCCGTCTTTTATTTTCACATAATGAACACAATTTAAAATCTCATAACACTGCAGCCATTATAAGAAAAGTATCATCATTTTTTTTGCATATTAAACTCATTCCTCTCTGTATAGCAGTATGTGCCGTTTTTACCATAATTAGTCTACCATTAATAAAGAATATGCTGGATATATGGGGGCTAACGCGGATTCATCTGCCGGCTGAATCCAGTTGTGAGCAGGCATTATATTCATATATTTTTCCTGAAGAACTTACCGCTGCTGCAAACAGTAAAAACGGCAGTACCGTGTCATTTTCCGATTATATACCGCTTGTTACTTTCCGATCGTATATAGTAAAAAAAGGAGAAACTATTAGCGGAATTGCAGCACGGGCAGGCTTACGCCATGTAAGTACCTTACTTTCTGTCAATGGCATTACCAATGCACGGCGTGTATCATCGGGTCAAAAGCTGCGGATTCCATCAATAGATGGATTAGCATATACTGTTAAAAAGAATGATAGTCTTGCAGGTATTGCAGAACAGTACAATGTAAAAGTTACCGCATTGCTCGATGCAAATGATCTGCCTAATTCGGCATTAACAGCAGGACAAGAACTTTTTATTCCCGGTGCGGTATTTTCTGCATCTGAATTACGGCAAATATTGGGCGAAGTGTTTATCTATCCCATTAAAGGGCGGCTTACCTCCCCATTTGGATATAGAAGCGATCCGTTTACCGGCGTTAAAAGTTTTCACAGCGGTATTGATTTAGCTGCTCCCACAGGAACCCCTGTTAAATCAACGCTTGACGGGAAAGTGGTAGAAGCAGGTATAAACCGCATATTTGGAAATTATGTTATTATCAGCCATGACCGCGGGTATCAATCACTGTATGGGCATTTGCACACGATATATGCAAAGCGGGGACAATCCGTTACACAAGGTACCGTTATCGGTACAGTTGGAACTACAGGATATTCAACCGGACCGCATTTACATCTTTCAATATATAAAAACGGAAAAATGATAGATCCATTTTCTGTACTAAAATAGAAAGAATACACCTGTTCTAAAACTTCCGTTTCTGAACAGGTTGAATGAGCAGCACTGCTGCTACTTGAATATACTATAGATACTCAGTATTATGGCGGAGAAAAGACGAGGTGTTTTGTGCTAAGAAAAATTAAAATCAGCGATCTGCGGGAGGGAATGATATTTTCAGAGCCTCTTTTTTTTGATGACGGCAAAAATAGAGTTCTTGGAAAGAATTTTCCAATCACAAAAAAAGAATTACAGGTTTTAAAAACATGGAAAGTACCTTTTGTGATGACGGAAGGAAAAATTCTTAAAAAAGAAGAGGTAGGGAAAAATGAATTTTCTGATGTAGAAGAAATTGAGGCTCTTTCCAATGATGAATCTCAAGAAAATTCAGGAGCAGCTCTGTCTGAAAATGTTATTTTACAACTGCCTGAAATTTTAACCGGAGATCCGCTCTATACCGAATATAAAGCTATTATCGATGAACTTGACACTTTTTTAATGAATATTAAGCAAAAAAATCCGGTACCTGCACGCCCCATTGATAAAATGGCAGTAAAAGTACATAACTTATTATTACAAAATAAGGAACTTGTGCTGTCTTTTATCTTATCATCACATTTTCCTGACAAAGAAATGGCAAAGAATTTAGTGGATTCTGCACTAATAACTGATGTTATTACCCAATTTTTAAAACTGCCTGATGAATATGTTACTGAAATGGTCATTGCGGCACTGATTCATGATTGCGGTATGCTCCGTATCCCTGATGCAATTATTAATAAACAAGGGACACTTACGGAAACAGAGATGCAAGCAGTTGCTGCACATACGGTTTATGGGTATAAATCGGCACTTTCAGAGTTTATGTATACGGAACGGATTGCCGTTGCCGTATTACAACACCATGAACGGTGGGACGGCAGAGGGTACCCAAGCGGTTTGAATAAAGATGCAATTACTATGGGAGGCCGGATTCTTGCAATTGTTGATGCTTTTATTGCAATGACCTCCGCAAAAGCATACCGCAAAGCACTGCTTGGCTATGACGCAATGAAAACTTTGCTTGCAGATAAAGGCAGGCGTTTTGATTACGAAATGATCAAAGTAATTATTCAAACACTTGGTATTTATCCAATAGGTTCTATCGTGTTAATGAATAATACGTCAATAGCACGGGTTGTTAAGGCAGCAGCAGAAGCCCCATTACGTCCGGTAATCCGCATTTTGGTTGATGAAAACGGAAAAAAATTTCCAACAAATACCGGTGATTTGCTGGATTTGCGGGAATATAAAAATATATTTATTGTTAAAGCAATTGATCCGTCAGCATATCAGCAAGCATGACCAGTAAACAGCTGGGAAATGCCGGTGAGGAACGTGCAGCCGAATGGCTTACTGAACAGGGCTATCGTATCATTGCCCGTAATTGGCGAAAACAAACCGGAGAAATAGATATTATCGCCCAAAAAGAAGATACAATTGTTTTTATCGAAGTTAAAACATTAGTGCACACAACTATTAATGATTTAGATATTATTATCAATGCACGGAAGCAAGGACGGATTTGCAAAACCGCTAAATATTTTTTAGCACTTCATCGAGAATATAACCAGATGCACGTTCGGTTTGATGTTGTTATTATTCCCGGTGATCCGGTCAACAAACATTCCGTTGAGCCCATGCATTTAAAAAATGCTTTTGAGGATTATGTATGAATGCCGGTGTGTTCCCTAAAAAAGAACGGAATCATGTACGAAAAAGTTTTACACAGGTTGACTTTCGGGAAATGCAGAAAAAACTGCAAGATGAGCTGTATATACAGGCGGCAATCTACCGTTTAGCAACCATTCTTTGTGAACATCTCCTCTATATGAGCAGTAAAGACTGAACTTGTTCCGGAACAGATAGTTCCGAATAGGTTTACACAGTAAGATGTCTGTCAATCTGCTTGCATATTTTTGGAAAATACCGTAGAATAATTATTCTACTATCGGGGTGCCGGAAATACTTTCCGTGCTGAGAATATACCCTAACAGATTTCTGTAGAGAAATCTGATACCTGATCCGGGTAATGCCGGCGGAGGGAATAATGAAAGATCGTCTTTATTTCTTTTTGGTTATGGTATGTACTATCATACTTCCTGCACAACTTTTTTCTTATGGAAAAACAGAAAAACAGCAAGAATCCCGCTCTATTGTTGTATATGCATCTGATTCTTTTGCCGGTAAATACGGACCGGGACAAGAAATTGCCAAGCGTTTTACAGAAGAAACAGGATATACCGTTGAATACGTCATTTGTGAAAATGCCGGTGCAGTGCTTTCAAAAGCAATAACAGAAAAGGCAGCACCGCAGGCAGATGTTCTGGTTGGAATTGATACCTATAGTGCAGAAAAAGCACGGCATGAGGATATCCTTGAACCGTATCACTCTGCTCATCTTGATGCAGGTATCTACACTGAAGCGGTGCTGACAGAAGACTGGCTTTTAACCCCCTATGACTGGGGCTATTTTACCATTATGTACGATACAAAATCGTCTGTACCTGTACCTACATCGCTTGAAGATTTAACAAAGCCGGAATATGCCCGTTCATTGGTTATGCAGGATGTCCGTACCAGCGCAACAGGGCTTGGATTTGCTGCATGGACAAAAGCTCTATACGGCAATGATTATCTTGATTACTGGAAACGGCTTGCTCCCTCTATTTTAGCAATGAGTCATTCATGGAGCAGCAGCTACGGTCTTTTTACCGCCGGTGAAGCTGCATTAGCAGTAAGCTATACTACAAGTATGGCGTACCACATTAAATATGATAAAACCGACCGCTATCAGGCATTGGAATTTCCCGAAGGACATATTACTGTTGTTGAGGGGTTGGGAGTAGTAAAAAATGCTAAAAACCGTAAAGGAGCCCGTGCATTTATTGATTTTATGCTGACTGAAAAAGCCCAGTCAGTCATTCCCGAAACCAACTGGATGTATCCGGTATTAAAGGATCTAAAATTGCCGGAATCTTTTAAAACACTGCCGATGCCCAAGAAACTATTGCACATATCCGGTACTGAAGCAAAATCCGCAGTTGATCCCATAATCACAGTATTAGGTCAGTAGTGCTGCTTAATACAAAAAGAGCGTTGCTTATAAAAGAAATAAGCAGTAGGTAACACTCTTTTTGTACCGCAAATACTTAATTATGCTGATTCATAAAAAACTATTTCCGGTATGTGTACTCCCTATTTTGATGAGGTATGCTGCCGGTTTTTTGTTTATTGCGGTACTCCTACTGTTTTTTGCTCCTACCTGCATTGCAATTATTCCGGTATTTTCTCAAATACCGGAATATGAAACGGTCAAGCGGCTGAGTACGGTGATAGGATTTACGGTTATACAAGCAGTGCTTTCCGCTTTTTTTGCCGATATAATCGGACTATGTGCTGCATTTTTTTGTGCAAGAAGACATTTTTTTGGGCGGAAAGCACTGCTTTCGCTGTCTGCCATTCCGTTGAGTATGCCTCCTGTGGTGATTGCACTTAGTTTTATTCTTTTTTTTGGAAAAAACGGCTTTTTTAATCAGCTGCTTGGGATAGTTTTCCACGGAACGGTATCAATAGGGACATTTTTGTATTCAATCGGAGGGGTGTTGCTCATTCACAGTTTTTATAACTTCCCTATTGCAATGCGGACAATCACCACAGTATGGGAGCGGCTGCCCGAAAAAACCGAACAGGCGGCGGTTTTACTCGGAGCTTCGCCGTTCCGTATTTTTAGAACCATTATTTTTCCAGCACTGCTGCCTGCATTTTGTGCTTCATTTTTAATTATTTTTTTGTATAGTTTTTTCAGTTTTGTAATTATCCTGTTATTGGGAGGTTTAGGGCTTTCTACGCTGGAAGTTGAGTTATACCGGGCAGTCCGTGCTGATATGCATGCATACCGCGCAGCAGTTATTGCAGCAGTAGAAACAGGTATTGCAGGCAGTGCAGTGTTTTTCTATCTACGATTCCGCAGTATGCAGCCGGCAGGTGCTGCCATGCAGGATTTACACCGGACGCAGTGCAAAATCGGTAATGGTATTGAACGTGTCTTTTTTTTGTGTACGTGCGGGATTATCATACTATTTTTGGTACTGCCGCTTTGTTCCCTGTTTTTGTATTCACTGCGTCCGGTACACGCAGTCAGTACAGCACACTCTTTTATTGCATCTTTTTCTCTATCAGCATGGAAAAATATAATTTGTTCCAGTGCTTTTTGGGAGGCAGCATTGCAAACGGTACAAATCGGTGCGGGAACTGCAAGTATTGCGGTTACCGCTGCACTGTTTTTCGGCTATTGCACATATACAAAAAAACTCCCTTTTGTTTCAGCAGTACCATTTTTTCCGCTGGCTGTTTCTTCGCTGGTACTTGGGGCAGGATGGCTGCAGCTGCAGTTCCGCCCCTCCGTTTTTATGCTCATGTTTGCACAGGCTTCGCTTGCATGGCCTTTTGCATGGACACAAATAGAAACAGGGCTTGCAAAAATTCCTATTACTGTACGCAATGCAGCCCTACTTTGTTCAGCTTCCCGCAGTGATGCCTTTTTTAGGGTCTTTTTACCGCTGTGTATGCCTGCTATTGCATCAGCATTTTGCAGTGTATTTGCTATCAGTGCAGGCGATGCTTCTTTACCCCTGTTGCTCCATATACCGCATTTTGAAAATCTCGCACTCATGCTGTTCCGTTTTGCAGGCAGTTACCGGTTCACAGAAAGTGCAGCGGTTGCAATTGTACTAGCATTGCTGACCGGCGGATTTTTTTCAATAAATCTATTCCGAAACTTCCGTTTTTAAAAAAGAAAGATTTTTGAAAAGCTGTTATTAGTACCGGCGGGCAAAACCGCTGCTTACAGCTGTGCTAAATATGCAGTCCAATACTGCATGAGGATACCAAATGCAACTCCAACATTCAAAGAGGCTTTTATACCTTTCATCGGAATACTGACAATACCAGCAGTAACTTTGTTCAAAGCAGCTGTACTCAATCCTAATTCTTCAGAACCGAGCAGAACAACTCCTTTTTGCGGAAAATTAAATTTAGAAATATCTGTACCGCCTGTTTCCAAGGCAAATACAGGTAAACCGGCAGGCAATGTATCAAGCGGACAGTAATCCCATGGCAAATACTCTACACAGCCCATTGCAGAGCGTGCTGCACGAGGATGCTCCGGCGGCACACAGCCTTCAGAAAGCAAAAGTTTTTCGGCACCAAATGCTTCAGCAGTACGGAAAATCGAACCAAGGTTAAATGGAGCCCGGATATCCTCAGCATATACTATAACATTAGGAAAAAAAGGACGTAGAGCGAATACAGTATGCTGCATTTTTGTTCCATACTGCCTCCCCGGTGCAATTAAATCCCATTCGGAAGGCAGTGTATTGGACTGCTTATACAATGCATGACGAACTGTATTAAAAATCCGGCGATAAGGCACAGGATCGGATTCTTCAAACAACCGCACTGCACACCGAATTGCAGCATCATCAGGATATAGAACAAGAATATGCTGTAATAAACCATGGATATAAAATGAATCGCAGGAGAAAGAACAGAGTTCAGACGTTTCCCGTACAGCCTCATGTTCAAGTATTTCCATAATTTTAATTATTTTACGGATTTTTTGCGTATGAGGCAGTGCGGTTAATTTGAAAAGTTCAATCATTATTAATATGCTTGCTTTAATAACTCAAATACATCATCACTACGCATCGGCTTTGGAACATAATTCATAAAACTAAGCGAAACTGCGTCTTCTGCAATAACTGCCAACTGCTCTATGGATAAATTTATATCTTTTAAACGGATAGGCAAATTTGCTTGTGTAAGCTGCCGGCGGATTTCATCAATAGTTGTTTGAGCAATAGTAAGCGAATCCATACCGCGTATATCAAATTGCATCATTCTACCAATTCTAAATATTTTATCAAGATTTGACGTTTGTGCATTTTGTAAAATATGCGGCAGCAAAATGGTACTAACAACTGAGCTAGAAATATTATACCGACCTGCACAGGCAAGAGCAATCGCAGTTCCCAGCCCCTGCGATGAAAACCCGCTACCGATTGCGGTAAGACATGCAGCCTGTGCTATCAGCATTTCAGGAGGAGTTCCTGCATACGTTTCTTTTTGCGGATCTAAGGACATTAAAAAAAATTCAATAGCTTTGCCTAATACTGTATCAGAAAGAAAACTTGCTTTTGTTGAAATATACCCCTCAAATGCAATATTTATCCCTTGTAAAACCATTGCAGTAGCTGCATTCGGTGCTAATCCGGCATAGCACACAGGATCAAATACGCAAAACTTACACAAATCCTGCTGCAATTTCAGCAAATGGATTTTGCGGCTCCGTGCATCTATAATAGGACTAATTCCTGCAAATGTAAAAGGCTCTCTACAGGTAGAGGGTACTTCAATAAAAGGAAGCGGCACAGCTGAACAAGGGGTACCTTCTATAAAATTATAAATAGATTCTTTTTCATTATATAATGCAGCAACTGCACGACCGGTTGCAACAGACCCGATACCGCCCGAAGCAATAACTCCGTCAATAAACACTCCGCGTGCAATACCAATTGCATTTTCTATTATGTTGGAATCAGGAGATCTGCCTACACCATCAAAAACTAAAACATCAATTCCATTATCTTCAAGGGCTGTAATAATTTTTTTTGCAATTCCTGATTCATGTAAAAGCGGGTCAACGACAAATAAAAACTTCTTCCCATACTTAGCTGCTTCTACACCAATTTTTGCCAGTGAATGATTCCCAAGAACAACATTTGAAGAGAGCTTAAAAGTAAAACTAGACATATTTATACACTTTTACCTTATTATGTAAGAGAAAATTCTGTTTATGTATAACATATACAGCACTGTAAAGATTACGAGAAATCAGAGTCATATAATCAGACACTAACAAAATATTTAAAAACCGTATTCATCAAGTATTTTATCAGCGACTGTGCTTAAAAGTGCTTTATTGATATATAACGGATCTTGTAGTTTTTTTGAAACTTCTGCTATTTTGTCTTCACGCACATCCGGCAGTTTTTTAATAACATCAAATGCCATATTTGCTTCAGACAGTAATTTTGCTTCTTGAGAAACAGAAATAGCATCTGCACTAACAACCTTTTCTGCCTTATACAATCTGTGCAGTGTTTGTACATTCTTAACGGGTTCAATACCGCTTAATCTATCAATTGTCATATTAACTCCGCCTTTGCTATTATTATCGGCATTTTAAGCGAAAAAATTAAGGTCTTCCTGAAACAAAAACCGCAAATTCGCCTTTTATTGACTGTTTCATTTGAAAAACAGCTAACAGCTCCGATACACTGCCGGATAAAATTTCCTCATGCATTTTAGTGAGTTCCCGTCCAACAACAATAAGTCTTTCTGAATCTATTTCGGCAATATCTTCTAAGAGCTTTATAATTCTAAATGGAGATTCATAGATAACAAAAGCCGTTTGAAATGCAAACAGTTCTTGCAGTCTTTTCATTCTCCGCCCCTTTTTGGGAGATAAAAAACCCTCAAACAAAACAGAGGAATCTCCTGTACCGGCAATACTTACCATAACTGAAAATGCCGACGCACCCGGGATAGGGATAACAGGAAAGCCTGCCTGACGTACTTTCCGTACTAGTACCGCTCCGGGATCACTTATACCCGGTGTACCGGCATCACTAGCATAGGCAACGGTATTACCCTCTGAAAGAAGTTTAATAATCTTATCCGCTGCTTCTGATTCGTTTTGTGTACGGCACGAAATAAGCGGCTTTCTCACTTCAAAATGTGTAAGCAGCTTTAACGTGTGACGGGTGTCTTCGCAGGCAATAAAATCGGCGAGTTTCAATGTTTCTAATGCCCGTACCGTTATGTCGCCTAAATTTCCAATAGGTGTTCCTACTATGTACAATGATGCCACACGGTGAGTATATCTCTTTTTTTATATTGCAGCAAGAGTATATCCGAACATTCCCATTATTTAGTCTTTCCATACTAAGCGGAATCCTCTGATAGGATCAGCTCCGCTTGAACCCTTATACTCCCGCTTACCGGCCATACAGGTATACACAGCCTTTTTTGTATCTTCGCTCTCTGATACAGACCAATAGCCGCCGCGTACAACATGCATTGTCTCATTAAAAGGACCGGTAGGATATACTTCCGAACTTGCAGTTATGGTATTTTTATACAAATCCCAGCACCATTCAGCTACGTTACCACTCATATCGAAGATTCCCAGTTTGTTTGCATCTTTGCTGCCCACCGCCGCACTGCTAGGTGCCGGCGTAGATTGTTGCACAAAATCTGATCCATTGTAATACTTGTTAAAAACTGTAACACGGGCAGTTTCTGCACATAAGGTTTCATAACTTTCACCGGCAGGCATTGTCATACCCTCAAAGCCGATAGGTTTTGCTGCACCGCTTGCAGAATTTAGGTTAGTTAAATAGACATTACCGTATTTTTCTGCATTTGTACTATCATTCTCCTGATAACGGGCAGCATACTCCCATTCAGCTTCAACCGGCAGCCGATAGCCTTTTTTTGAAAAATCGCAAAATGCAGTATCACTGTCATCTGTAGAGGTTATTACCGCTCCTGATTCCGATTCCTTGCGGTATGCACATTCGTCCTTAGTGCCGAATTTCATCTCGGTATACGCATTACACCACACTATACAGTCGCACCAGCTGATATTTGCTATTGGATGCTCGGGTTCGGTAGGGGTATATTCATTTTCGGGATCAAAGTTAAATTCATATCCGTGAGTTTGAGCCCATTCATATACTTCATTCCATATCTTTACTGTAACTTCGTGCGTTCCTATCATGTAGGGTTTTAATTTTATTGTACGGCCATTAGTAAATACTCCTTTCCATGAGCCGTCAGCACCGGAGGGCAATGCACACGAACTTTCATGCCCTGCAATTCCCTCTGTAGGAGGCGTTACCTTTACACCGGCGGAAACGGGAACTGCTTGTGTTACTGCAAATACATCTGTATTTTCCGCCTCAAACTCATCAGCATCTATTAATTCAAATCCTTCTATACTGTCTTTTTTCCATTCAGCAAATACATAGCCGGGCTTACAGGCTATCTTACTCTTTGCCTCATCTTTTATAGCACTCCATTTAGTTCCATAGGCTCGTGTAATAGTTGTTGTCCCATGCAGTTGAATATGCTCGTCTCCTTTTACTGTGATAGTAACCTGCTCTAGTCTTGTTTCAACATATATTTGTGTTACACTTGACTTGAATTCATAGTTATCCGGTAATTCAATACCGTTTTTATTTCGCAACTTCCATGCAGTAACTTTAAAATTAGTATGAGGTGTAACTTTTGCCTGAATTTCTGCTTTTATTTCACCCCATTTTGTTCCATAAGGTTTTATTAGTGTCTTCTCCCCTGTGATAGTGATATGAGAATGTTCTTGTATAGTAAGTTTTATATTTTTCAACTTGGTTTCAGCAAAAACGGTTGTGTTTTCATTAAATGGCGTTGTATAATGATTATCCAAAACAGCACCATGCTTATCGGTAAGATGCCAGTTTTTAAGTTCATAGTGCTGAGTTATCTTGATTTTATTCTTTGCAAGGGGTTCAATTTCACTCCACTGTGTGCCTTTTTTTACTTCAAATGTGAGAGAAGATTGACCGGAAGGAATCATCAGTTGTATGTTTTCATCACCCTTAACGGTTATTGTAATCTTAGGCTCCGGAGAGGTTGAATTATTACTCTGCGGTGCAGTTTGAGGGGGCTTACAGCTTGTAAAAAATACTGTACAGAGTATAACAGCTGCTGTAACAAATACTATTCTTTTCATACGTTCTCCTCGTTTAACAGTAAGTCTGTTGTGAAACTGAAGTGTTCGGACAGGCTTAGTATACAATAAAAATATTCAAAGATAAAATGTTACAAAAGATTTAATGTACACTGTTACAAAAACTGCTGATCTGTTTTTATTCCGGAATTTTAACGTGTATCACAACAGGATCGTGATCAGAGAGCCGTTCTTTAGGAGAAAATTCTGCATTGATATGCACAATATCGGCTGCGGTTATTACGGCATTGTCTGTTACGAGGATGTTATCGAGTGTTTGCGAGTGACCGTCATACAAATACGTGTACCGGTCATTTTCCGGTAAAAGCTCTATAGCGTTGTTCATACCGGCTTCTTTTATTATACCGATTGTTTTAGAGAACCAAAAATCGTTATAATCGCCAACTGCAATAACCGGTAATTCAGGACGCATTTTCCGAATACCGGCAATAAAACGCCTGACCGTTTCTGCTTGTTTGTGCCGCCGTACTTCACTTTTTCTGTCAACAGGCTGAATGCCGCCCCATATTTTACTGTCTGCTTGTTTTGAAGAAAAATGGTTATTAATTACAATAAAATCTTTTCCGCCGTTTACACCCTGCTTAAAAGTGAAATGCCCTACAAGCGGTTTGCGGGTACGGTTAAAACAATCTTCGCCGATGCCAAGCCGTGCGGGATTTTGCCGCAGTTTTTTTCCTGCGGAAATAAACTCAGCGGCGGTACTGTGTGTACTATTGAGCAGCGTATTATCACTATCGGGTACTAATGCTATTCTGTCTGTTCGATACAGGAACCCGCAGCGTATGTTTGCCCCCGATGCACCGCCGTCAGCATTTTTTTTAGGATCAATTGAGCATCCAGTGTACGGTATGTGCGGTGCAATGGTATGTATGTTATCTAAAAGAAGCTGAAATGTTTTTTTTGCACTGACCAATTCAGATTTTTCTGTACTGTCATCATCTTGTATTTCAATAAGACAAATAATATCAGGTGCATTTAATTTATTGATAAAATGCTCGGCAAAAGCAGCCGCCCGCTGCACAGATGTCTTTCCGGAACTATGATTTATTACTTTCCCGTTTTTATCTTTTACTGTATGAGCAGAAAAATTTTCAAGATTGTAACAGGCAATATTCAGCAGATTTTTATCAAAAGGGAGTCCTGTTTTTTCGGGCGAAAGACCGCGGCTGATAAGCGGCGGCAGTGTTTCTGTCGGTGCTATGTAATAATTCCCCTGTCCATAGCTGAGGATGCCGGTAATCGTACCGCTATAAGCATCTCCTGCAGCAGGAGCAGTTCCCTTTATGCCTGCTTCTGCTGCTGTAGAAAAGCAGTGCTTAGGCTCCATACAAAGCCGTGCAGTGCTGTTATAGCTGTTATACAGTATGCCACCGCGTATCGAAAAGCCGGAAGCATCGCCGGGTGCGATATAGTATGTACCATTATGGGGAGCAGCGGCTACTTTAGGATTAAGAACCTGAACCCGCATGCACTCAAGACTTTCATAATAGTCTATTGCTTCTTGTGCAGGTTCCAGTATTTCCAGATTGTGTAAAAACACCGGCTTTTCTAATGCTTTTGCCGTAATACAAATTGCTTTCGGTAATGCATTATTATGCGAAAGTATCTGTACATCTGCCGTTTTTTCCGGAACAAGTTGCGTAATCGATAAAAAAACTGAACCATACCGGTCAGTTACGGTATATTCGCTCACAGTACCTGCAACAACGGCTTCATCGCCTACAGCGAGTTTTTGCGGCATATTTTTTCCGCAAAATACATAGATACCGTCTGATGTTGCAGGATTCTCATCACCTACTGAATCTTGCAAATAAAAACCGGTAGGCTTTTTTTTGCTGTAAGTAATACCGGTAACAATCCCCTTGATACCGCTTACATAGTTTCCGTCAAATGGCGAACGATGGCTGATTCCCTGAATATCGAAAATACGGAGTTGATTGTGCCTCTGTTCTTGAGGAGCATCTTTTTTTTCTGCCGGAATAGGAATATCCCCCGCAGATGATGCAGCTTCCTGTGTATGTGCCCGTACAGCCAATGGTATATCAGCTTTTTTTATGCAGCCTTCACCGGCAGCAGCAGCTGCTGCTAGCACAGCTGCTGAAATAATCATTCGTATGGCAGATTTCATCGGATTCCCATAACTATACAGCGGATTACACCTTAAATCGGCTGATTTCTTGAACTAATTTTTGTATACTCCGTTCGTTGTTACTGCTCATAGTGTTAATTCCCTGAATTGTTGCCGTAATCTGTGCTGAACCTGAAGACATTTCATCCATACTATGAGTAATGGAGCGTGAAAGTTTATCCAGCCGTTTCATCTCATCTATAACATTATGACTGCCCATAAGCATTTCTTCAGAGCTGTCTTTTACCTTATTTGTTGCGGTATTAATATCAAAAATAGCCTCTAATACTTCTTTGCTTCCTACCGATTGTTCTTTCATAGCACTGGTAATAACATCTTCTTGTTGAGAAATATTAGTAACTAATGTATATACCTCATCAAATGTGTTTTCTGCTCCCTTGCCCGCAACAATCAAGTTATTGATAATCTCAATAGATTCTTTTAAGACTATACCGATTTGCTTTCCTTGTGCATTAGATTCTTCTGCTAACTTCCTAATCTCATCGGCAACAACAGCAAAGCCTTTTCCGGATTCCCCTGCATGAGCTGCCTCAATCGCTGCATTCATCGCTAAAAGGTTTGTTTGGTTAGCAATGTTCTGAATAACAACGCTTGCCTCAAGCAATGATCCTGATCGTTCTGAAATTTGGCTTACAACTGTATTTGCCATTTTTGCACCTTCTTTTCCCTGAAGGCTCTTGCTGCACAGTTCTTTAATAAGGGTATTATTTTTTTCCAGTATTTGTGTAATAGAATTGATATTTCCTACCATTTCTTCTACCGAAGCTGATGAGCGTTCAATGCTATCGGTTTGCAGTTGAATACTGCTGCTTAGCTGTGTAATATTTTTAATAATCTGCTCAATGGTTGCTGCTGTTTCTGTAATGCTTGCTGATTGTGTTAGTATTTGTTCCTTAACATTTCCAACATTACCATTTATCTGTTCAACTGCACCTGCCGTTTCAGCCATATTCATGGCAAGAGTCTTACCCGCATTACTCATGGCTTGAGATTCTTTTATCAGTGTATGCAGCATAGTACCAACATTTTCCAGTGTGGTATTAAAATAATACACAAGTGTGCCAAGTTCATCTTTACGGTTAAGATGCATTCTATCGGTAAGATCGCCGTTTGCAATTTTTTGAAAGATAACCTGCATTCTACTTACTAACTGCAAAAGCTTCGATGAAAGAATGAAAATACCGCATAAGAACAAGATGAATGTTATGCATCCTATTATCAACATATTTTTAATGACTTTATTGATAGCGGAAAGCATTTCTTTTTGATGAACAAACGTAACTAATTTCCAAGGCAATCCTTTAAGCGGAAATATCTTAGTACACCATTTTTCTCCGTCAATATTTAAAACAAGGGTATCATTTGTTGCTGTTTTAAGCTGCATAAAAGGCTGAATACCTGATTCATCAAGTGTTTTGAAGTTAATTTCCTGATGTTTGGGATTAGCAAGAATAAGACCGTCATCTTGAATAAGCATAACATATCCATGATTTCCCAGTTGAATGGTATTAAGGAAATTACTTAAATCAGTCAGGCTAATATCAACGCCAAGACAGCCTAGAAACTCATTTTTGGGTGATACAATACTTCGTACAAAGGCAATAACAGGCTGTCCGGTTTTAGAAATGTAAGCAGGTGTAATAATTATCTGTCCCGATGCCTGCTGTGCCTGCTGATACCATGCCCGAATACGCGGATCATAGCCGGTCTTTATTCCGTTTGTGTCCGAAGTTGCATAGCCTCCCCATTGAGTACCGATGTATACTTCCGATGTTTCAGGGTTATGCTTTGCCGTATGGTTCAATAAATAGCTGATATCAGTATAGACACTACTGGCTGCTGCATTATTTGTACGATTATCTTGAGATACATAATTGGGTAATGAGTCATCTGTTTTTTTTACAGCAGTATGTTCCGCAAGCGTATTTACAAGATTGCTATAGTTTTGTGTCAAAAGATGCAATGTTTTTTCAATACTTGCAGACTGTTGAGTAGTAAACTGGTCAAATTGATTGCTGGTTAACCAGTATATTTGCAATCCCGTACCGGTACAAATAAGCAGCATAAGTACAAGGGCACTAGCAGCAGCAAATAAAATAAATTTGGTACGGATTGAAAGCCCCCTGATAGAAGTTCCTGTATGTTCTGTCATGATCTTAGTCCTTTAATTATTATTTGAAGAAATACCATTCAGTATTTCCATATAACACACTACCGCCCGCAACAATGCTTATATTTTTTGCCCGACCCGCAGGGACAAGGATCATTTCTACCAACTTTTGGGCTTGTCCGTACTACCTGTACATTTTCCGGGCGGCTGCTTGCTCCCATTGCAGAACCACTCTGGTTAAATGCACCCATAGAACTATGCTGTGCGGTTCCTTGCACACGCTTTCCGGAGGAGCGGGAAGCAGCCGGTTCATCAGTGCTGATCCGCACCAGTACAAGCAGCGAGGCTATTGAAAACCGGATTTCGTCAAGCATTGTATAGAAGATATCAAACCCTTCAAGTTTATACTCTGTCAGCGGGTTTTTTTGCCCATAAGAGCGGAGATATACAGCCTCGCGCAATGCCTCAAGATTTTCCAAGTGATCAAGCCATTTTCTGTCAATAGCCTGTAAGTATTGATAGCGGATAAACATATTTAGGTTTTCTTCACCAGCAATACTGCGTTTTTCTTCTATATTTGCTGTAAGGTCTGCATATATTTTGTCTTTTAAGGAATCAAATGAACCGGCTTCCGCAGTTTTTGAATCGGATTCACTGAGGATATAACCAAAACGCGATTTTAATTCGGTTTGCAGCAGTTTCACTGCTTCGTTTTTTTCTTTCTTTGCAAGCTGCCGGACAGAATCAAAGAGTGTTTCTAAACTTTCTTTCAGCGTTACATAAATACGCTCTACTAAATGATCATCTTGCAAAATAGTATCACGCTGCTCATAAATAAAGCTGCGCTGTTCATTCAGCACATCATCATATTCAAGCAAGTGCTTGCGGATATCAAAGTTCCGTACTTCAACCTTTGATTGTGCTTTTTCAATACTTCTATTGAGTAGAGAATGTTCTATCGGCTCTCCCGGCTCCATACCGACACGAGTCATAATCTTTTTTAAGTTTTCGCCGCCGAACAGCCGCATTAAATCATCATCAAGCGAAAGAAAGAATTTTGACCGACCGGGGTCGCCTTGACGGCCGGAACGTCCGCGCAGCTGGTTATCAATACGGCGGCTCTCGTGCCGTTCAGTACCGATAACGTACAAGCCGCCGAGGTTTTTTACCTCTTCATAATCTTTCTGCCACTTGCGGTATTCGTCTTCGTATATTTGCTGATACACTTCCGGCTCTGCATCTGTTCCTGCCCGTCTGCGGGCACGGTATTCAGGATTTCCGCCTAACTTAATATCGGTACCGCGTCCTGCCATGTTGGTTGCAATCGTTACCGAGCCTTTTGCACCGGCTTCCGCAATAATCAGTGCCTCCCGTGCATGGTTTTTTGCATTGAGCACTTCATGGCGGACACCTTTTTTTGTAAGAAGCGAAGAAATTTTTTCGGATTTTTCAATAGAAACAGTACCCACCAGTACGGGCTGCCCCCGCTTATGCGCTTCTGCAATTTCTTCGCATAGTGCATTCCATTTTTCTGTTTCGTTCAAATACACTACATCATGTTCATCTTTACGGGCAACCGGCAGGTTTGTAGGAATAACCACAACATCAAGCGAATAAATTTTATTAAATTCAACAGCTTCCGTGTCCGCAGTACCGGTCATGCCGGAAAGTTTTTCGTACATACGGAAGAAATTTTGGAATGTAACCGTTGCCATTGTCCGGTTCCGCTGGGCGATACGGATATGCTCTTTGGCTTCGATTGCCTGATGCAGCCCGTCGGAATAGCGTCTGCCCTCCAAAATACGTCCGGTAAACTCATCAACAATCTGTACTTGCCCGTCCGCTACCACATAATCAACATCAATTTGATACAAAATATGAGCACGTACCGATTGCGTAAAGTAGTGGATATATTCAAAATTTTCTTCGTCAAAAAGACTACCGGTAATAAGTCCTTTTTTATGCAGTATATCTTGAATATGCAGCATACCGGCATCTGTAAAAGAAACTCTCCGGCTTTTTTCATCAATGGTATAATCGCCGATAATTTCCTCTCCCTCAAGTTCATTGGGGTATTCGCCGGTTTCAGGGTTCTTTTGTACTTCTTCAAGCTGATCTACCAGTTTATCAACTTCAAAATACCGCTTTGTATCATCTTCGGCAGAACCGGAAATAATAAGCGGAGTACGGGCTTCGTCAATAAGAATTGAGTCAATTTCGTCTACAACTGCAAAATAAAACCCGCGCTGCGTTTTTTCTTCCATTGTAAGCTGCATATTATCACGCAGATAGTCAAAACCGAACTCATTGTTAGTACCGTAGGTAATATCAGCATTGTATGCCTGCTTGCGGGCGGCATTATCCATATTCGATAAAATAGTACCGACTGTTACACCCAAGTATGCATACACCGGACGCATCCAGTCCGCATCACGTTCGGCAAGGTAGTCGTTTACCGTAACAATATGAACACCTTTACCGGAAAGGCTATTCAAATATGATGCAGCAATGCTCATCAAAGTTTTTCCCTCACCAGTTTTCATTTCAACAATCCTGCCTGAGTGGAGAACCAGCGATCCGAGCAGCTGCACATCATACATACGCTCATGTAAGATACGCCGCGCTGCTTCGCGGGCAAGAGCAAATGCTTCAGGGATAAACACATCAAGCGATTCGCCGTTTTGATAGCGTGCTTTAAATTCTGCGGTTTTTTGTTTAAAATCTTCTTCCGAAAGCCTCAATGCCCATGCTTCTTTCTCATTTATCTGATGAAGAACCGGTAAGAGCTTTTTTATATCACGTTCATGCTGTGAACCAAATACTGCTTTAATTATTTTTTCTGCAACCATTCTATCAATGTACTAAAATTTAGCCTTATTGACAAGCGGGAAAAACAATTCTATTGTAAGGCTATGGATAGCCTATTGAAAAAAAACACCTGCCGGATTGCAGCTGCCCTTATTATCGGCATGATATTCATTACAGCAAGCTGTACCAAGAAAAATAAAACCGGTAATCTTGAACGGGAAGATTTATTTACCATTGTATACGGCAGCTTTGAAAATCAATTAAATTTATTGAACCTTGAAAGTCCTTATCCGCGTCCTGACAGCCAAATCTACATGGACGAAGGAATTTTTTATATCAGTAATGCCTATAGCGGTAAGATTTTACAGCTTACTTCTTTCGGCGATTTACTTTCGTTGTATTACAATCCTGATAAAAATCCGCCGCCGACTTTTACCGGATCCGAACAAAACCAGAAAATTACTACCCGCCGATCTATTATCTACCCCTTTAATCACCCCTCGTATCTCACGGTTACAAAAGAAAAACACCTGTTTGCTGTTGATACTATTCCTGATGACCGAATAGAATATGATTATACGGATACTATTGCATTAAGAAATATCGTAGTACATTTTGATGAAACCGGTGCATTTGTTGATACTATCGGACAAGAGGGGGTTGGAGGTACTCCATTCCCGCTTATAGAAGGATTATTTTCAAATGACAATAATGAATTAATTGTCGTGTGCAAAACAGCACAGAGTATGAAAGTCTATTGGTATGATGCAGCAGGGACTTTGCGGTATAAAATTCCGATTGCATTGGATAAACTGCCGTCGCCCTATGAAAACAGCATAAAAATTTTTTCAAATATCGAAAAAATTGTTCCTGACCATATTGAAGAAAAAATATACTTGAAGATTGACTACTACCGGGAAGATATTGACCCTGCTACGAAAGTAAGTGCCGGTATTAGTTATGATAAAAGCTGTCTATATGTTTTTGATATTGCATCTAAGCAGTATGAACACCCTTTTGAAATTGCCCCGTATGAAACAAGTGAAACCACGGGAAGCAGTACGGTATATTTTAAAAAAGTATACAATTTGCTCGGTGTATCACAACAAAACTGGTGTTTCCTGTCTGTTCCGGATACTGAGGGATATATATTGAAAATTATCGACTTACGCACCGGCAAAATGTATACCCGAAAATTGCTGGTAGCTGCCGAAGAATTCTTGTACAATGCATTCAGTCTATCGCCTGATGGTATTCTCTCTGCACTGCTTGCCGGAAATGATAGTGCTTCGCTTGTTTGGTGGCGTACCAATGAAATTATTGGAGCATATTTAAATGAACGATAAGCCTGATTCATATAGCCCTGAAACAATAGAACTCCGCTACAGCCGCGAAAAACGGCTTAAAAATGCACCGGAATCAGTACGGAAAATGTATGAGCCGGATTATATTCCCCGATATGGACTAATTAAGGGGCTCACGGCAACACGGGCATCGAGGGCAATATTATTTTCCATAATACTATGTACCGCCTTTATACTTTTCTCGCTTCTTACCCCCAATGACCGTACCACCGGCTCTCTCGCGGGTGTTTCCGTAAAAATGGAAACCCTCCAGCAAGGGAATGTACTGTATGTCAATATAACCTTTGCTGAAAAACACACAGCAGAGCCGATACCGTTTGATATTACTGTTACTGCACATACTGAAAAACATGCAAGTTTGAAACAGGAAAAAACTATCCATGCAATATATATCGGCTCTGCACTTACGGTACCGTTTCAATGTGCCGGTGCAGGATATACACAGATACAAGCCGCAATCAGCAGCGGTACAAAACATCTAAATCTTTCTAAAACCATTGAATAGTCAGGGAGGATAAAATTATTCCCCTGAACGCAATACAATCCCCCCTTGCCGTTTCTTCGGTTTCGTGCTACAGTAAACCTATTCGGAAACTTCAGTTTCTGAATAGGTTACCTTAAAATGAGATGTTATAAATCGTAATATATGTACGATTTATAACTCGTTGACCTATTCGATAATAAGGTTATCGAATAGGTCAATTTATCCAAACGCATAAGGAGTAGATCATGAAGAAAAACATTGGATTATATAGTATAAGTATACTTGGAATGATACTTGCTGCTTGTAATTTACAGCCGCCATCTTCTATACAGATTAAAGCTTCACCACGGTTTGAAGCCTCTCTTGGTTCGCGGACAGATGACCTTGCACAACTGGTACAAGACAAGCTCCATAAAAGTTTGGAAGGAAAAGATATTAAGGCATACCGGTACCAGCCTGAAGGAGCAACAGACACCAGATATCTTATCTATTATCCCATCAAAGAAGTTGATCTAGATGTTGATAAAATGCTTGGACAGGATATAGCACCGTCTTTTAATAAAAAATTTCCAAAAAAAGAGTTTACTATACCTGAAATACAGAAAACCATACAGAAAGACATCGATTTAGCGGAATTTGATAAACAGATAGTACAAAAGGCTCAACTAAATTTAACTCACACCATTGATTCTGCTATAGTTACAGCTATTCAAACAGCCTTGACCGCACCAGATACTTCTTCTGTAACTCAAACAATCCCTGACTTCGAGATAACTTTTTCTGACTTTAAAACGATAGCATTCGGCAATGATAGCTTCCTCTATCTGGAAGCAATAGGAAACACGCACATCACCTGTACACTTGAAGAGGCAAAACTTAACGCCAACGGTGAAGATATTACCGGTACCAAGCAGCCTGATGGTAAAATAAAGTTTGATGTTTCAAATAAGACAATTACCAATACACCAACGCTTACATGTACAGTATCTGTTACAGCTATTAGCAACGATGCAACCCTTACTATAAAGGCGAATGTAGCTGACAACAGTACAATAAAAAAAGTAACCGGTATGGTCATGGATATGGAACTTAACCACATTCACGGATTAAACCCGCAAACTATCCAAGTACCGGATAATGAACACTTTATCAGCGGAAAAATTAAAACAGGCAGCATTACCGTAGATGCCCCTACCCCTGCAAGCTGGAAAGGCATTACACTCCAAAAGTCTTTTAAAATTGAACAAACTGGCGGTATTGCAATAAATACAGGTACTTCTGACACATATACCAATCTTGCAGAGCCTATATCGTTAAATAACCAAAACATCTCAAAAGAATCGATAACAATAACTCCAAAAGTAAAAGTGTACATGGACAATGCTACCTACGTGCATACTGATAAGCTCAACTTAGGAGTAACATTCAAGATAGAGGAATTTTCAGAAGTAACACTTAAGCAGCCGGAAGAACTTGCAAATATCGCACCAATTACACACAATGCTGCAAGCATTAAAGAAATGATACAACAAATAACATTTAAAAACGGCAATCCGAAGATTGAAGTAACATTAGACCATAATCTCCCGGGGACTGTAGGGCTTAAATTAGATTCTACAGCTTTTAACATTCATGATATGCAGAATTTCCCAAGAGGAAATAATACAGAAACATTTACAAGCAGCAGCACCCCGCTTGTACTTACTTTAGACAACACTTTTACAAACTTTGATGTTAAACCAACAATTACACTGCCGGAGGCAGGTACTAGCGGAGCAATCAAAACATTCAAATTGAAAGATATTAAACCGGGAAGCACGCTCAAATTTTCCGGTGATGTAAAAGTAACTGCTGAATGGGAAAAAGTAAAACTGAACAATATCAACAAGGAATTACAAACCGGTAATGCAATAGACTTACAGGCGTTCTCAAAATATCTAAAAACAGCTGCGTATGAGCTGGATATACTGGAATGCCCGATGCATTTTTATTTTAGCTCAGCCGCACTGCAAAATGAAAGTATAGACCCCAAAATAAAAATCAGTGCAGAAGTTACTCCAGCTTCCGGTACTGCTGCTACTAAAACAATTTATGCAGATGCGACTGATGCTCCTGCAGTGGTTGCTTTGAAATCGGAACAACTAAATTTCGGCACTAAGGATATCATCACTAAAATTCCGGAAGCGTCTTTCAGTATACAGAAAGGTGTTCCGAATGTAGGAAAGACTTTTGCTGAACTAATAAATGAAAAGCCGAAAAGTATAAAACTTAAGTGCAATTTATCAATGAGCGGAACAGAGATAGACAAAGATACTATTGATAATTTAAAAGGAAACTCAAAACTCCAAATTGCGGTACTTATAGATGCTCCGCTGGGATTTGCGATAAAAAATGATATAACAAACAAGCCTATTAAAGACGTACTCAACAGCTTACTAGAAGACAGTGCTAAAGCAAACGTTAATGAGCAATTTGAAAAGGATATTTTCAGAAGAGAATCAGGCTCATCAAAATCAAATGAATTCCTTTCATTTATTTCAACTGCTGCAATTAACCTTTCGGTAAAAAATCCGCTGGATAAACCGCTAGAAATGCAGTTTGATTTGCACAATAGCAGCGGTCAGTCAGTATTGGGAACTCCAAAAAAACTTACACTCAAGAAGGGGCATTCTTCACAGGCTATCGGCTTTACACAAGAAGAAATTAAAAAGATAACAGAGACAGTCCCCTGTAAGCCGCATATCAGCCTCAATCTTCCTAAAGGTGATTATAAGATTGGAAAAGATGCAAAATGCACAGTTTCTATGAATGTTAATAGCAAACTGGATATCGATTATAAAATAAAGTAGGAGCAGTAAACTATGAAAAAGTTTTATACGATATTATGTGCGGTAAGTATTGCCGGCTTGTTCTTTGCACAAGAATCGGCAGATGTAAATCGTGCAAAAGAATTAACACAGGCTGCACTTTCCGGCACTGTTGCTGACGAAACATTAGAGGCAGCCCGTGCCGATGCAGAAGCTGCCGATTCTGACATTCCGGCAGCTGAAGAACTTTCATCAGAGCAGCTCAATGCAGAAACAGAAAATCCTGTAGAGCAGGAGATTAACCATGAAGAACTCCATGAGAGATATCACCAAGCAGAACAGCAGCTTGAAAACATGGAGCAGCAAGATACCAGCGTAGAAGAAAAAAATGAATCAACAGCTGCTCCGGCAAAAAGAAAGGTGCGGGCATTTTCTATGCACAGCGGGCTTATGCTTGACACTGCAGTTGCAAATAATGTGGTTTCTGTTTTCGATGTTTTGCAACCGAAGTTTACCATAGACGTAAATTCCATTGCAAAAAAAATGATGCCTACCGGTGCACACGTAGGAGGGTATTTTAATCTTGATCTGTATTCTCAGTTTACTGTTTTAGAAACGCATACTATCAGATTTTTTACCACTGCTGATACTGATACATGGGCTAATATACCCAAGAATATTTTTGAGGTGCTTGCACAAGGAAACGCCGGTAAAAACAATATTTCAGGAACTGCATGGACTAAAACCCGTTCTTTTGCTGCAACAGGTTTGCAATATACACTCAAAAAACCAGTCTACAGTGTTACTGCAAAAGCTGCATACTTTGTACCGCTTGCGTACATGGACTCTCCGGCAGTAAAATATCAGTTTGTAAAAAATGCAGACGGCAGTTACAAAGCAGTTGCTGATGTTGATGCTATCATGTATACGCCCTTTATTGCGTTTTTAGGCAGTAATCAGCAGTTCTCTGTTGCAGAGCTTTTTCAAAAAGGCGGTATAGATTTAACACTCGCAGGAAGCTATAGTCCTACGTCATGGGTTGATGTCCTATTCAATGTAAAAAATCTTCCCATTATGCCGGCAACGATGGATAAAGGTATCCGCAAAAAAATGCACTTTGAAGCTCAAACCAAAAGTATCTTACAAAATCTTGATAGCGGTGCAGACCCTAGCGAGTTTTTTAAAACAAATACTACCCAAGAAAAAGACAGTTTTACAGTGCCGGAGAAAAGAGTTATGCGGCAGTGTAAAATCGGTGTAGGTGCAGATTTTAAACCATTGAGTAACAATTACTTGATTATTAACCCGCGAATTGCATTCCCGATAACGGAAACAAAACCATTTTATGCCGATGCTGGATTAAAACTGCAAAGTAAATTTGCCCGTGATGTATTAAGTGTATACTATGACCTTGATTATACCGATAGAATTTGGCGGCACGAACTCTGTTTCTCAGTTGATTCGCGATGGTTTTCTTTCAACCTTGCTGCAGCAGTTGCATCGCATTCATTTACCCGTACCTTTACCTCACTGTCCGGTGTAGGAGTAAAATTCGGTATTGGATTAGGATTCTAAGATTCCTGTTGATACAGTATTATGCACAGTAATACGTTGGCACATATACCTCAGATTGAGAAATTACTTTCAGCACCCTTACTGTGCGAAAGTATCAGGCGTATCGGCAGACCAATTGCTGCACACATTACCGCCGAATACATACGGCACATCAGGGAACACGCCCGCACAGGCGGCGCTGTTCCTCCTTTTGATGAATGTGTGCAGCAAATACACCTGCAGTGCATACAGTATGAACGCCAACGTATCACGCGGGTGATTAATGCAACAGGTATTATTCTTCATACTAATCTCGGTAGAAGCCCCTTGCTTCAAGGGGTTTGGGAGGCAGCAAAACAAACTGCAGAATCTTATTCAGCGGTTGAAATGGATTTAGAAGAGGGAAAACGCGGAATGCGTTTTCCTTTTGTAATGCACGCAATGCAAACCTTAGTCGGGGCAGAAGCAGCACTTATGCTGAACAATAATGCAGCAGCTGTTTTTTTACTCTTGAAAGCATTAGCGGACGGTAAAGAAGTAATTGTTGCCAGAGGGCAGCAAGTACAAATAGGCGGCGGCTTCCGTATTCCCGATATTATAAAAGAAGCAGGCTGTACACTCATTGAAATAGGCACTACCAACATTACAACACTCGATGACATTGCTCATGCCATTACCGAAAATACTGCACTTTTCTTATGGATACATACTTCAAACTATAGAATCCGCGGATTTACAGAAATGCCGTCTTTAGCAGCGATCAAAGCACGCCTGCCGCCGCATGTACTGCTTATTGCTGATCAAGGGTCAGGCAATATCCATGCCGGAATACACGGCGAGCCGCCTGTCGCAGCTTTTCTAAAAGCAGGTGCTGATGTAGTATGCTTTTCCGGTGATAAAATGCTTGGCGGTCCGCAATGCGGCTGGCTCGCCGGTAAAAAGCACATTATCAACTGCATCGCAAAACACCCCCTCATGCGTACCTACCGGGTTAGCAAAATAATTGCCGCACTTATGGAAGAAACACTAATCCGCTATTTGAACAACGATAAAAGTGCGGCAATAGCTGCGCTCCATAGTGATCAGCACATCATTAAACACCGGAGCGAAGCAATCGCTGCAGCCCTGCCTGATAATACAGCGGCTGTCATTGCATATCCGTTTTCACTAGGCGGCGGCAGTACGCCGGATACCTATTTTTCTTCATGGGCTATTTGTATACAGGGAATAAAAAAACCGGAAGCCGCAAAAAAAGCACTCCGGTTTTCCCCCATACCGATTATTGCATTTATATCTGAAAACAGGCTGCTGCTCCACCTTGCTTCTGTTCATCCATCAGATGATCAGTATATTGTAGAAATGCTGCAGCACTATTTTTCTTCTAAAAAAGACAGCATCCTTTCTGATTAAACCAACACCGCACACGTTTACTATTTACGTCACATATCTAGTAACACTAAAAAAACCTTTTTTACACTAATTAGCAGTATAGAGAAAAAATAAAAACGGATAGGAATAAGTAAAGATATAAAATGCAACTATAAGAAAGCGGATGATGGGAGTCGAACCCACGTCTCCAGCTTGGAAGGCTGGGGTAATAGCCGTTATACGACATCCGCTTGAGTAATACGGTATGAATATACCGCATTTTCTTTTTTTTGTCAACTACCCCTGTAAAAATTTCCAGAGTTTCCGCAATGTACATAATTTAGGATTTTCTCTAAAGCATATTTCTCTTGTGCCGAAACTAACTATATGTGTATAAAGATATTTCATGCATTGTATACACAATTTCAGTCAGGAGGCTTATGATGAAAATATATTCAATAAAGAGTATTCCCGGAGAAATTTCTTATTTTTCAGTTTTAAACCAAACCGATGAAGGCTATTATATCCGTATTTGCCATGATAAAGAAGGATATGAAAAAATCAGTGAAGATTTTTTAAAGAATGATATGTTTGAACTGTGCTTGCGTACCGGTTATATTAGTGAAATTGCAGAAAGTGCCGATGTTGTTGCATAACGCAGCATATCCTCTTCCATAATACAGCACCCTATCTATATAAACCTGTTCAGAAATACAGTTATCGAGCAGGTCTACTATAAGAAATCGGTAAAAATATTTTCAGCGGTCTTAGTGTGTAATGTTTCACCGTTGAGAATTTCAATTGAAATTCCGTTCCGCTGCATACGGCGGAACCATGTTTCCTGCCGTTTTGCAAATTGGCAAATTGCACGGTAGAGTGTTTGTATAAAAGTTTCTTTGCCGGCAATTTTGCCCTGTAAATACAGTGCTGTGTAACGGTATTCCAAACCGAGACTTTCAAGCTGTTCCCATGAGTATTTTTCAGCATGAAGTTTTGCTGTTTCTTCCAGCATACCTTGTTCAAGGCGGGCAATAAGGCGTTGATAAATACGCTGTTTAAGCACGTGCCGTTCAAAAAAAATTCCATAAACTTTTGGTACAATGTGCGGTACAGAATGAGAAAATGCCTCAATAGCTTGAGGGTTTTCTTTCATATACAGAGCAATTTCAATTGCCCGTATAAGACGTGCAGGCTGTTCAAGATCAGTTGTATTGTGAACGTCCGGTTTAAGCGAATACAGCATCTTTTGCAACGCTTCAAGCGGCTTATTTGCAAGCTCTGCACGGATGTTTGGATTTTCAGGTACTGCAATAAGCTCATAATTACGCAAAACCGAATCTAAATAAAGTCCTGTACCACCGGCAATAATCGGCAGCGATTTTTTTTGAATAAGTGATGGAAATAGTGCATATACTGCTTTTTGAAAATGAAAAACAGTATATTCATCATTAAGATCGCAGATATCAATAAGATGATAGGGAACAGAACCATATTCATGCAAATCCTTTCCGCTGCCTATATCGAGTCCCCGATATACTTGACGGGAATCTGCTGAAATAATTTCACCGTTTTTCAAACGGGCAAGCGTAACTGCAAGTGCCGTTTTACCGGTTGCAGTTGCTCCAAGAATTACCGCACAGTTGTATGGCTCGGTATGCGGCGGTTGTCTAAGTGCTTGCATCATGCCGCTCAACCTGTTTTGCTTCATTCCAAAAGCTATCCATCTGAGCAAGATTTTCATGCGTACAGGGGATACCTTTTTCATGCATTTTCTGCTCCACAAAGCGGAACCGCCGCTCAAACTTATTATTTGTACCTGTTAAGGCAAGCGAAGAATTTATATGCAAATGGCGGGCAAGATTGACAAAGGCAAACAGGACATCACCGAATTCTTCTTCAATATGTGCTGTATCATGTTCAGCAATTGCAGCACGAAATTCCCCCAACTCTTCATCTATTTTTTTCCATACTTCGTCAATGCTATCCCAGTCAAAGCCTTTCTTTGCAGCTTTTTTCTGCAGCTTTGCAGCACGGAGCAGCGGCGGAAAATGTTTTGGAACACTATCAAGTACAGATTCAGCAGCTCTTCCCTCAACTTTTTCCTTAATTATATCCCACTGTGCAAGTACCGTTTCTGCTGTTGAAGGCTTTTCTGCATCATTTGAAAAATTAAACCCCTCTGTTTGCCCAAACACATGGGGATGCCGCCGCACTAATTTTTCATTTACCCGCCGGAGCATATCAGCAACTGAAAAATCTTCTTCCTGCTCAAACATATAGGCAATCATCATTACATTCAGCATCACATCGCCTAATTCTTCCGCAACATGAGCAGATGCATGGGGATCAGCGGAAACTTCTTCTATTGCTTCAATCGTTTCATACGTTTCTTCTAAGATTGTTGAACGCAGCGTCATGGGAGTTTGCTCAATATCCCATGGGCATCCTCCCTCCGGATTCCGCAGCCGTGCAATAATACCATACAGCCGGGTAAATTGTTCTTCAATATCTTTATCCATAATGCACCTCATTAACACTACACCCGTTCAATAACGCAAGTTATCGAATAGGTCTCATATCTTACTCAATACGGCTGAATAGGTCAGCAATTTCACCCCGCCATTCAGCCCGCTTATTTTTGTCTTCCCATTCTATAATACGGATAATAGAAAAATCTTTCATGATTACTTGCGATACATATTTGATAACAGCAAACCGTCCCTGCCCAATATATGTTATCGTTTCTCCCTCATGCAATGGTTCAGTTTCTTGCAAATAATTTAAAACACAATCAAAATGAACCGGTTTTCCATCTGATTTATCTGCTAAGGCTGCACTGAGTTCCTTTATAGGCTTACCGCAGCGGGCACATTCATATACATCTGCAAAAGCGGGACGGCGGTGTTTATGCCCTCCGTGATTTCTGCCGAAATTACTATCATCTGATGTCTTATCGTATTTTTTACCGTTTTTTTTATTATATACTTCACTCATAGTGTTTCTTCCTTAATTACTAAACCTGTTCGGCGGCAAAGCTATCGAATGAAACTATTGTACAAATAATTCAAAAAAAAAGAAACCTCTTTTTACTTAATTTTACCGGTATGCATTTTCCTTATAAAACAGTTTTTTTAAGTATCTTTTTTTTTATAAGTACAGTATAATAGAGAATGTCATTGCCGGCGGCAAAAGTTAATTACTTTTTCGGCACCGCCATACAGGTTTAATAAAAAGAGCAATAAAGGATTGATGTATTTAGAAAAAAAACCGATAATTGGAATGATGATGTGTGTATATAAAAAGATTCAAACCATTGCTATAGTAGTATGTATTTCTTGTGTTGTATTTGCAGAATCCGCTCTCTTTGAATTAGGCGGTAAAAGCGGCTGGGGCAGTTTACAGTATACGGAAAATATACAAATGTGTCCCGGACGGTATGGTCATACCGGTATCAGCTTACGCAGTAGTGTACCCAAAATCACCCAAACTACTGATTTATATGTAAGTTTTGATACTCCTGCATTTATAGAAGAAAGCGGCTCATACACTGTTGCTGCATCAAATATGCGGTTTACTGATTCCGATAAAGCTAAGTATGGAACAGGAGCGGGGGTGTGCAGCCCTCATGTTAAAACCGCCGGTTTAGTGCTTTCTCCTCAGCCGGATTCGCTTTTTGCAAGCAGCGGTACAGTTCCGTCATTTACGATTGAATTTTGGATAGCACCGGCTGTTGCAGAAAACGGCAGCATCATTTTACAATGGGAGTCTGCTTATTTTGAAAATAAGCGGTTTATGGAACAGCATATTATCGCACAAATTCTACAAAATAAACTTCAGTGGGATTTTTTTAATATCTGGCAGGATAAAAACGGCAGCGGTATTCCCATCCAGCTGCGTAGTACGGTAAATCTTATCCCGTCACAATGGTCGCATCACCTTGTTGCATATAATGAAGAAATAGGGTTGTTGGAATACCGCATGAATGGAAGAACTGAAAGTATTGTTTATATTACAGAATACGGCCGTGAGAATGATGCAGTGCTTCCCTCCCGTCTTGGTGATGCAGCAAATATTTTAATCGGACGTTACTATGCAGGAATGATAGATGAACTAAAAATTACCAAGCAGTTTGTTGAGCCGTTTAGTATCGCTGACCGTGCAGCCTTGTTTGACCGCTATAATTTAAACGGCGGGCGTGTTGAATCGCTTATACTGGATAGCGGCGGCGTACTATCGGAAGCAAAAAAAATATCTGCCGTATTCGATAAACCCCAGCAAACAGAAGTATCCCTTTTTATCCGTGCCGGTGACAATAAATATGCATGGACGGAGAATAGTCCGCCGTGGCAGCCGGTTAAAAACAGCAGTGCAATTAAAAATGTCCACGGACGGTATTTTCAAATTGCAGCACAGCTCTATCCTGATGCAGACGGGCAAAAAACGCCTGTAATACATTCAATACAGCTCGAATATCAAAAAGACCGTGAGCCGCTGCCGCCTGCACGGGTATTTGCCTCGGCACAGAATGGCAGTGCAGTATTATCATGGGCACCGTCTGTTGACTTTGATACAAAAGGGTATATGATTTATTTCGGAGAACGCAAAGGTGAGTATTTTTCTGCCGGTTCTCCGGTAAATGCCGGTAATACACTTTCTTATACCGTTCCAAATCTGGAAAATGGAAAGATATATTTTTTTACGGTTGCTGCCTATGATGATGAGGAAGGAACCCGTGTAGGTACTTTTTCTCAAGAAGTATGGGTGCGGCCGCGGGAGGAGTAGTATTTTGTCAAAAAATGTTTCGGAACCGGTAGATTATATTTTTCAGTCTGTCCATACAGCATTACTCACGCGGGATTTTCAATATGCAGAAAAGCTCCTTAATCAAACCTTGAAAAAAAGGAAAAATCTTACACCTGAAGAGCATAAAATTGCAGAAGAATTGCGTGCACGGGTATATATGCGTGCAAACAATTTGGAAAAAGCTCTAGAATCGTGTCTTGGACTGTATAACGAAAACCCGGACGACATTGAAACAATGAATACGCTGGGGGTATTATACCGTCAACTATACCGGTTTGATGAATCTCTTGCTATTTTAAATAAAGCAAAAGAGCATGCTCCTGAAAATGAAAGTGTTTTTTATAATCTTGGAAAAACCTATCAGGAAATGAAGCAGTACCAAAAAGCGGTAGAGTGCTTTTTGGCTGCATTAGAATTAAAACCGGAAGATGTTTCTGCGTATGATTTGCTTGGCGGATTATATGCTCAATTAAATGACAACCATAAAGCAATGAATTCATACCGTCAGGGGCTGCAATGGGATCCCAATAATCCTTCTTTGAATTTTCATCTTGCACAAATACTCCAAACAGAAAAACGGTACGAAGAATCAGTTACCTATTATAAAGCAGCCCTAAAAACACAGCCGGCATGGAAAGAGGCTCTGCAAAGTATTGCTCCTCTCTATGTACTGCTGAATAAATTTGATGAGGCATTAAAGGTTTACCGCTCCTTATTAAGGATTTCAGGTAAGAATGCAGCAGTATGTACTGAAATCGGTGCATTATTTGAACGTAAGCAGTTACCGGCTGAAGCAGAGCAGTATTACCGTGAAGCAGTACATATTGATAGCGGATATGCACCTGCGGTACTTGCTCTTGCAGCCTTTTTGAAAAAAAAGGGACATACAGAAGAAGTTCTGCCGATACTTTTAAAAGCACAATCGGATCCAAAAAATACTAAAAATTATCCGCTTCAATTTCAAACAGTAGAAGCCTGCATTGCGGCAGGGGATTATGCAAAGGCTCAGCATATATTACAAAACCTTGAATCATCGGCAGCAGATACATTAACACTATTGAAATTACAAGGGAAACTTGCCGCATTAATGGGTGATACGGAGCATGCAGAGAAAATATTCGAAAAAATTATATCTATAGCTCCAGCAGAAATAGAGTTCCGGTATGAATTAGCAGAACAGTATGTAAAAACAGGAAAATATAACGAAGCCAAAGAACAATTAATGCTCTTCCTCAATGGCAAGCCCAATGATATTACGGCACGCCTGTTACTGGGAAAAACGGAAGAGCTGCTCAATAATCCTAAGAGTGCATATAAAATATATCAAAAGATTATTCAGGATTATCCCGATTCTATTGATGCCCGTGCAGCACTTTCACAGCTTCTACATAAACACGGTAACACACTGGAGGCTCTCCAGACTGCTGATGAAATGGTGCGGTTACAAAGTACCGGTAACACCGAAGATGATATTCAAGGGTTGGCAGACAGTCTTGACTTGTATGAAAAAGCAGTTGAAAATTATATTGCAGATCCTGCATTGACAAAAAACCTTGACAAACTGAAGGTTGAAACCGATCCTGAATTTGTTTCTTCTGAAGAATTGGCTGAAGCAGCGTATCAAGATGAGCTTTTTCCTCTTTTTGACGAAAACAGTATACTTGATAATGATGTACCATTGGAGCTATTCACAGAAGATACTGATTCTGAATTGACTGATGAAGATCAGGCATTACTGGACGCACCGCCGGCCGAAGAAGCGTATGATGAAACGGAAGAGATAGAAGATGAAATAGACTTATCCGCAGAATCTACTGCAGAAGATTTTTATGGGCATTTTAATATACCGCAGAGTGTACAAAGTGCACTGCCTGAAGAATCGCTTGCTAGTGGGGAATTGACGGCTGCTGCCGAAGATTCACCGCTTGCAGCATATCAAGAACCGGACAGCAGTGCTGATGCAACTGATGAAACAAGCCCGATTCTTTCACATGAAAGTCCGGACATTATCAGTACACCTCTACCAGCAGCATCAGAATCTGATACTATTTCTATGCCCGCAGCAGAGAACAATACACGCGCAACTGCGGCAATAGCAGAGGATCCTGTTATGCCGGCAGTTTCTTCTAAAGCTGAACATACTGCATCTGCGTCACCGGTAACGCAGATAACACCTCCGCATTATGAAAACCCGATCGCTGCTGATTCTTCAACCGTTCAAACAGATGCAATACCGCATGAACAAACTCCCGCCATGAGTTTATATACAACACCATACAATACGGAAATGCTTGATGCAGCAGTACAATCCCTTAACTCAATTGTATCGCATTTAAATACAAGCATAGAAGCGGTACAAAAAAATAATCTTGCTGACACAATTGCAGAGCAGGTAAGCAACACAATCTTAGATAAAGTGCATGAACTATCTGAATCACATTATAAGAACACCGCTGCACAAGAAAATCTACAAGAAACTGCCGCAGATATTCCCTCAGACCATGACAGCACACCCTGTAAATTACCTGCTGCGCATGATGAAGCAGACGACACCGGCAGCTATGCCCTATCTGATACGGATAAAGAAAATCTACAGTGGTGCCGCAATCCTCACACGGTAAAAAATGCATCTGATCTTGATACATACCTCGATACAATCGAAACAGAAACACTTGCCGGTATGCTTATGTATCTTAAAGATTTGTTTTCTTTTTTGCCGTCTCAAATGCTTGGTGCATTCTTGACAAGCCGCCAAAGAATACAAATGCAATACATTATTTCACGTTTGTCCGGTGAGCTTGGATTAAAAGACCGTGCTGAACTGCTGCAGAAAAAATATGGATATACACTACCAGAGCCTCATGCAATTGACCATACACATATAATTGGTTTATTGGAATATTTGCATGATTTATGTGTTGAATTACCTGATGAGGGATTGCGGACAGGCTGTATGCGTGTACTAGACCAGCTGCTCACTGATTTTTGGCAAACTACAGAACAAATGAACATATAATACACCATAGAAAGCATTGAGCTATTGTACTACTGATGTTTTTTGTATTACAATGAAGCGGATTATATCAAACCTGTTCGAAAACACAGTTATTGAACAGGTCTATTACTCACAAATAGTATACCGTAGGTACGGATAACTATAAAATAGTATCTCTAAAAGGAAAATGGAGGAAGAAAATGGAATTAAATAAGTGTATTGATCACACCTTACTCAAGCCGAATGCGGTAGAGTCCGAGATTGCAGCAATCTGCAAAGAGGCAAAAGAATATCATTTTGCTTCAGTCTGCGTTAATCCCTGCAATGTTGCATTTGTCAAAAAAGAGCTTGCCGGTTCTGATGTTATGACATGCAGCGTTATCGGCTTCCCTTTCGGAACTCACGCTACTGCAGTGAAATGTGCTGAAACAGAGCAAGCATTAAAAGACGGTGCAAATGAAATTGATATGGTTATCAATGTCGGTAAATTGTTGGAAGGGAATATTACCTACACTGAAAACGAGATTAAAGCACTCACTGATATATGCCATAAGCACAATGCTCACTTAAAGGTTATTATTGAAACGTGTTATTTGAGCGAAAAAGACATAGAGAATGTCTGCAATGCCATCGAGAACGCCGGTGCTGATTTTATTAAAACCTCAACAGGATATGGTTCCCGCGGGGCATCTCTTGAAGATATTGCTTTGTTTAAGAAATATCTCAAAAAAGATACAAAGATAAAAGCTTCAGGCGGCATACGCAGCCGTGAAGATGCTGTTAAATATATTGAAGCAGGCTGTCACCGCATTGGTACAAGCAGCGGTATAAAAATCGTAACCGGCTAAAAACCGTATACGAGAATACAGAGGATGCCGAGTGTAAAGAGAAAATGAGTAAACCTGTTCAGAAACTTCAGTTTCTGAATTTGTACAATTTAGAACTCGTCGGTCTATTCGAAAATGCAGTTATCGAATAGGTCTAGTATTCGGCATCCTCTTTCTTTATTATAACGGCATTGCAAAAATACGCTGATCACGTTATTATATCACGCATCAGTAGAAGGGTTTACAATGAAAGATATTGATTACTTACGCTCTCAACCGAAATCGGATACTCATAACCATCTTAATTTAAGTATGAAGTACGAGCGGTACAAAAATTGGGCAGGTATGAGCATTCCGAATTTTCCGCGCCGTATGAGCGGACTAGACGAAATGCATGAGGTGATTGGTGCATATACTCGTCCCCGCTGTAAGACAGCCCGTGATGTAAAAGATCTTTTTGAAATGTCTATCCAAGATGCCATTGCCGATAATGTTGTATGGTTGGAAACTTCAATAGATATAGGATTTATCAAACACTATAATAATGATGTAGATGCATTACTATCAGATATTGTAGAGCTTGTTAATAAGTATAAACATATAATCAGCATTCAGCCGGAAATAGGATTAGCAAAAACACTTGACCGGCGATTTGTAGACCAGTGGATATATCCATTGGTTGAAAGCAACGTTTTTAAAAATATTGATTTATACGGTCCTGAAATTTCTGATGATATTGAAGATTTTGTCTATCTTTTTAAACTCGCAGAAAAATATAACTTAAAAAAGAAAGCTCATATTGGAGAATTTTCCGATGCAAAATCTGTCCGGTACTTTGTAGAAATATTTAATCTTGATGAAGTTCAGCACGGCATAGGAGCTGCTTCTGATGATTCTGTATTGCAATTTCTTGCCGACAGAAAAATCCGCTGTAATGTATGCCCCATGAGTAATGTTATGCTCACCGCAGTACCGGATTTAAAACAGCATCCTATCAAAAAAATGCTGGATGCAGGTGTCCCTATCGGCTTAGGTACTGACGATTTATTGTTTTTCGGCAGAACTAACAGTGAACAGCTTTATGATATGCTGGAATGCGGTTTGATTACTGATGCCGATGCCGAAAAACTTATGGCAGTACGCTAGGAAGCGTACCTGCTCACTCTTTATTTAATTGCAACCATAAGAACCATAATATCGGATGGACGAATACCCGGGATTCTACTCGCCTGTCCGATTGTTTCAGGCATTACTTTTTTTAACCGTGTGCATGATTCGGTTGATAATCCTGACACTGCATCATAGTTGAAATGGGCAGGGATAATCGTTGTTTCCATTTTCTTCATTTTTTCAATCCGCTTGTCCTGTGCAGTAATATAGTGTGCGTACCGTATATCAAGCTCTGCAGCACGGCGGACAGATTCGCTGTAGGTGAGCGTGTGTGAATCAAGCTTGCAAATAAGTTCAAGCGGGATAAGCGGATCATGTAAGATGTCGGCAAAAGATTTACCAATATGGCAGTGCAGCGTAGGATCCTGTGCTGCAATCTGGGCAGTAATTTTTTGAGTATTCCAATATGCAATAAGTGCAGCCCGTGCTGACAACTTTTCCCGGAGGCGGTTGACAGCCGATTTTTTCTGCAAACCTATTGCGTACGCTTTTTCTGTAAGACGTTCATCAGCAGTATCATGGCGGAGCTTCAAGCGGTATTCTGCCCGTGCAGTAAACATACGGTAAGGCTCATCAACCCCCTGTGTAATAAGATCATCAATCATTACACCGATATAGGCTTCATCACGGCGGAGAATAAAAGGTACATAATGTGTATTTGATGCAGAACAACTCCGTGCATACAATGCAGCGTTAATACCTGCAATAATCCCCTGCCCTCCCGCTTCTTCATAACCTGAAGTACCATTAATTTGTCCAGCTGTAAATAAACCGGCAATACGGTGCGTCTGTAAATCTGAGCCAAGTTCAAGCGGAGAAACAACCGCATAATCAACTGCATAAGCGGGGCGGGTAATAACTGCGTCTTCAAAACCGGCAATCGTACGAAGCATTGTATCTTGTACATCTTCCGGTAAGGAAGATGAAAAACCGTTAATATACAGCTCATCACTGGAAAGACCTTCAGGCTCTATGTAAAGCTGATGGCGTTCCCGTTCCGGAAATTTTCGTACCTTATCCTCTATAGAAGGGCAATACCGTGCACCTGTTGCTTGTATTTTTCCGGAAAATAGCGGGGAGCGGTGAAAATTCTGACGAATTATCTCATGGGTACGTTCATTTGTATAGGTAACATAACATTTTGCAGCAGGACGGAAAATTTCTGCATTATCAAATGAAAACGGACGCATAATTGCATCTGCCTCCTGCTCCTCAAAAACAGTAAGGTCAACCGATTTCTGCAAAACTCGGCACGGTGTACCCGTTTTCAGCCGCGTTATAGCAAAGCCTTTTTGCTGAAGTGCAGCGGCAAGCCCCAAAGCAGCGTGTTCACCTAATCTTCCTTCTTGTGCCTCGTATTCTCCAATATAGATTTTTCCATCTAAAAAGGTTCCAGTGGTTAGCACAACAGCCCGTGCAGAAATATGCCGGCCGCGGGCAGTAATCACTGCCTGCACTGTAGGACAGCTGCCGCTTATAGCAAAAGAATCAACAATGTCAATTACCGTATCTTGGTAAATATGCAGATTCGGGGTTTGTTCGAGTGTGTACTTTGCTGTCTGTGCATATAAAAATTTATCCGCTTGAATGCGGGGAGATTGTACTGCAGGACCTCTGCTTTTATTGAGTAACCGGTATTGTATCATGCATGCATCGGCAAGTTTTCCCATTTCTCCGCCAAGTGCATCAATTTCCCTGACGATATTCCCTTTTGAAATGCCGCCGATAGAAGGATTGCATGACATTCTCCCGATAGAATCAATGGTTTGTGTGATAAGGAGAGTTGTGCTTCCCATACGGGCGGCTGCAAGGCATGCTTCAATACCTGCATGACCGCCTCCCACTACTATAACATCATAATCTGAATAACGAAAAGCCATGCTGGAGAGTATACATGAAAACCGGAGAATCACGCAAGAATGTAGAGCAGACTTGCATGTAAAAATTTGTTTGCTGTAGTGCAATTGATTTTTTTTATCTATTAAGCGATACTGCTTAGTATGGGTATTCATGATCAAATGTCATTTATGGTAAAACAACAACAAGGCAATAAAGCTGTACTCTTGCTTGAAAGTATGCTCGTAGGCGTACTAACCGGATTTGCCATTGCAGGTTTTAGACTATCTATTGAATATGTGTCAAAAATCAGATTTGCAGCATTCCGGTTTATTCATGCGAATGGACTGCTTTTTGCCCTGCTGCCGCTTGGAGTGCTTGCACTCGCCGGATTATTCATCGGTTTCCTGATAAAACGCTATCCAATGATTAAGGGCAGCGGCGTAGCACAGCTTGAAGGTGTTTTTATGCAGAAGCTGCGGCTTTCTCCGTGGCCTGAACTGCCGCTTAAATTTCTTGGAGGTATTTTGGGTATCGGTTTAGGTATTTCTGTCGGCCGCGAAGGTCCATCTGTTCAAATCGGTGCATACATCGGTGATGCAGCAGAGCGGTTTGGAAAACGCTCACTGTTAGAACGTATTTACTTAATCACCGCAGGAGCTGCTGCCGGACTTGCAGCAACATTCAATGCACCGTTTGCAGGTATTGTATTTGCACTTGAAGACCTGCACCAGTATTTTAGTCCGCTATTGCTGGTTTGCATTATGACAGCATCATTTGCGGCAGATTTTATTGTAAGCGCTTTATTCGGTGCAGGTCCGATTTTTCATTTTTCACAGCTGCCGCTCTACCCGCTCCGGTATTTTATATTCCTTGTAGGACTTGGTATATTTGTTGCCCTTATTGGGCATTGTTTTAAAAAGTCAATCTATCTTTTTCAATCATTGTATGTAAAACTCGGTATTCCGGCAGCATTCCGTCCGCTTCTGCCGTTTCTGCTGGTAGTCCCCGCCGGTTTATGGTGTGCTGCTATTTGCAGCGGCGGCGATGAGCTCATAGAATCTTTGATTAATGCCGGCAGTTCTTTTTCAGTACGTTTACTGATGCTGCTGCTTCTGCTAAAGATTATTTTTACCGGTATTTCTGCCGGTTCCGGTGCTATCGGCGGTATTTTTGTTCCATTGCTGTCATGCGGTGCATTAGCAGGGGCATTGTACACACAGGTACTCATTGCATACAATATGATTGAGCCGCAGTTTATACCGCACATGCTGTTATTCGGTATGGCAGCATGCTTTACCACAGTAATAAAAGCACCGCTGACAGCGTGTGTTATTGTATTGGAAACAAGCGGCAGTTTAACGCACCTCGGCGGTTTAGTGCTAACCTGTTTAAGTGCCTATATGACAGCAACGATCATAGGCTCCCAAGCACATGATCATGTCTTACTCGATCAAATCCTTGCAGAAGAAGGCAGCTGTAAACTGTATACCGGCAGCCATGACAAGCAAGTAGTTGAACTGCCGGTACAGCCGAATGCTCCGGCAGCACTAAAAAAAATAAGTGCAACACATTGGCCTAAACAGTGCCTCATTATCGGAGTTATCCGCGGAGAACATGAGCTTATTCCCGATGGAGAAACAGAAGTATATCCGGGGGACAAACTTATTCTTCTGGTTGAAAATGCAAAAAATCAGGCACTCATGGAAGCACTGCGGGTATTGACTTCTTAAAAATTTTGATTCTTTAATTTCAGTACCAGCAAAGGCATTACTTACCAGTAAACCTGTTCGAAATACAGGTATCGAACAGGTTTCTTGTATCAAAAACTATCAACACAGCGGTTATACTTTAAATTTATTCACTTCTGCGGCTAATGCCTTAATACTGGTTTTATTTTTATAGGTAATTTCATTGACATCATGTACTGCAGTGCTAATTTGTGCAGCCCCTATTGCCATATTGTTCATTCTGCCATTGATACTATTGGTTAAACTATCAAGTTTTTGCATTTCTTCTGAAACCTGTTGCCCAGCTTTAAGCATTTCCGTAGAGCTATCTTTTACTGCGGCAGTAACTGTATTTATATTCTGAATAGCTGCAAGCACTTCATTACTTCCTTTTTCTTGTTCATGCATTGCTTTCGTTAAGCTGCTGCTCATTCCGTGTACCTGCTCAGCAAGAATAAAAATAGTATTAAAGGTGTCTTGTGCTGTTTTTGATGATGCAGAAAGACTTTCTATCTCGGCAGTAAGATTTTTTAAGGTTGCCGTAATTGTTTTTCCTTGACTGCTGGATTCCTCTGACAGTTTACGTATTTCATCAGCAACAACAGCAAAACCTTTTCCTGCCTCGCCGGCATGAGCTGCTTCGATTGCTGCATTCATTGCCAGTAAATTTGTCTGACTAGCAATATGCTGGATAACATTCCCTGCTTCTAACAAACTGCCTGATTCTTCTGCAATTTTTTGTGCAACATTATTTGAACTGCTCAACACAGCCTTACCATTATTGGTAGCAGCGGTGAGTTTCTTAATAATTTCATTACTCGTTTGGAGAGTTTGGCTAATCGAAGCAATATTTGCTGTCATTTGCTCTATAGAAGCTGACGATTGCACAACATTACGGGCTTGTGTTTCGATGCTGCTATTTAAATTACTAATTGTTTCTATAATACGGGCAACTGCATCGGAGGTTTCTTTTACACTGGAACTTTGCACAGAAGTTTGTTGTTTTACCTCACTAATATTTGAGCCTATCCGTTGCACCGCTGAATCGGTTTGCTCCATGCGTTCAGAAAGATTATCCGCAATCTCATACATAATATCTGCATTTCCAATAACAGACTGTATTAATACACATAATTTCTGCATTGTTTTATTAAATGAATTTGAAAGCTGTGCAAGTTCATCACTTCCTTTTACCGGTAATGTTACAGTTAAATCGCCGTCACCATCAGCAATATTTCTTAAATTATCTGCTGTACGCCTAATAGGAGCAACAAATATTTTCAACATAAAGAACACAAAAAAAGAACTTGCAGTAATGAGTGCTGCAAAGCCGATAAAAATATTTCTAATTAACACTGCATTCACATGCTCTTGTAATGATTCTTGCTCTTGCCGTAAATGAGCATTAATATCATCAACATAATTTCCCGTACCAATTACCCAGCGGTATTTTTCAAAGGGAGCAGTATAGGAGCGTTTTGGTTTCGGTTCAGAAGATCCCAATTTAGGAAACCAAAAATCGGCAAATCCGCCGCCGTTTTTTCCAATGGTAATAAAATGCTTTACCATCTGAAACCCATTCACATCAGTCCAATCAAGGCGGTTGCTTCCCTCAACCCCCGGTTTAGGAGGAAGCAAAATATTGATACCGTCAAACGTATCTATCCAAAAATAACCGGTTGTTCCATAGCGGACATTTCGAATAAGCTCCTTAATTATAGCTTGCCGTTCTTCCAAAGAAAGCCCTTGCTGTTCGTATACAGAATCGGCAGATGCAATCAATGTAATAATATTTTCAACCTGAGTCTGTATACTTTTATCATACTCAAGATACAATAATGCAGATTGTTTATCCATTGTATACTTTTGAAAACGAAGTGCGTTGAGTGTTCCCGAAGTAATAAACACGATAAAAATGATAAAAAGCACACAAAGGGAAAAACAAACAATTTTAAACTTTAAAGTAATAGACCGGCGAGATAAATCTGTATCCGTATTTTTCACTGTATGATACTCCTATTATTGCGGTATATAAAAACTAAACCTGTTTGATAACTCCATTATCGAACAGGTCTAGTACCTATTAAAAAGTAGGCTATATAATAAGTTACAACAGGTTTATTTGTGTTTCAAAGGCTTTTATAAATTGAGGGATAAGATTTTCAACAGTACCTTCAATATAGAGCCCTGCAGCTTGTTTATGTCCTCCGCCGCCGAATGATGCAGCAATAACACTGACATCAATCGTGTCAAGCGATCTAAAGCCTGCACTGCAATGTGTTTTTGTATCTTGCCGAACAATACAAATTGCCTTAACCCCTGCAATACTTTGTATTAATTGATAAAGCGTATCGGAATCTCTGCTTTCAAGACCAAACTCTTCGGTATCGGCAAGCGTTTCGTATGAAACTACGAGCTTTCCATTATAATACTGCTGCATACGGGATAGCACACGGGATATGAGTGTCCGTGAACCGAATGATTTTCCACCATTAATTTTTGCAAATATCTGCTTAGGACTTACACCGGCAGCTACAAGCCGTGCAGCATAATTGAATACCTCAGCACTCCGTTCGTCTAAATGCCTGAAATAGCCGGTATCGGTACTTAATCCAAAAAAAAGCATTTCAGCTTCCTCTTTGGTAACACAGCCATACATATACTCAATAATACTCTGTACAAGAAACGTTGTTGACGGTGCTTCCGTATATACAAGTGAAGCAGCATTGCACGATGAGTTAGTAGCATGATGATCAATTATAATAGTAGGAAAAAGAGCTATTTCATTTTCCAAATCTCCGGTACGGGCAGTATTTGAACAATCAACAATAATAACTGCAGCTTGCTCTTTTTGGCTATATACAAAGTCAGGAACTTTTGCACTAAAAAGCGGCTCATACATTTTAACTTCCAGCCGTTTAAATGGTCCTGCAGAAAGCAAGACTGTTTTTTTCCCAAGCCGCTGCAAAAAAAACGATAAAGCTAAACTACTGCCGATGCAATCGCCATCAGGTTCTTTATGTCCTGCAATAAGAAAAATCTCATAGTGATGAATAAAGTCAATACATTCTTGGGAGATAAGAGGTGTTACAATTTTAGACATATAAACCACTTTTCATTAAATTTTAACAAAAAAGGCGCATCTTTTCCAGATACGCCTTAATACCGGTTATAGCAGTATTAAAATTCCAGCGGGAGTGTTTCTACCCCTTCAAATTTGTCATCATGCTGCTGCGGGTTTGCAAGTAATCCCCATACGCTTGATTTTAAATCGCTCGGAGCTGAAACTCTCACGTATTCAAACGTACCATTCCGCATAAAAAATGACAAATACGGATTTACGCGGCTGTTAATAAAAGTAATATCAGCCTTACTCTCACGGGCATCAAACCATGCATAAGGAATATGTGCTTCAGCAGTTTCTCCTCCTGCACGGCGGTATACAACATAGTAGCCTTTTGCATGCGGGCAAATCTTTAGAAGCTGTGTATTTACATAATACACTTCAGATTCTTTTTGTTCAGCAGCTAAAGGGCTTAAAGCTATAACGATAAAAAAAGCACTGCACATCAGGATTAAACGGCATATCCTCTTCATATAAATCCTCCAAGGTTTTCTCTATTGAATTATATCAATGCTCATCAAAAAAAGCAAGCATATTATCTCAGCTTGATGTAATATCACCGTATTCATTACAGATTAACCAATTACCGCCTGTTAGCAAATCCTTTTCCATGCTATACTCTGCAGCATGAAATTTTCAATGCGTACTCACAATCGGACTACAGACAAACCGCTCCTTATTCACCATAAAAAAATCAGTACACAAATGACCCGCAGAGCTGATATTGTGTGGCTCAATATTTCTGCATCAAAAGAAACTATTACTGCTGCTCTAGCACAACACCGGCAGTTCAATTATTTTCCGGTATGTGCAGGAAAAATTGATGCAGTCATTGGTATTCTTGATGTAAGAGATTATTTACACGCATGTATGCAAACTGCCGTACCAAATCTTCAGCACCTGCTTTTAAAACCGCTCTTTATTCCTGAAACACTCACCATTGTAAAAACACTCGCACTTTTAAAAGAACACAACACCCGTGCAGCCTGCGTTATTGATGAATACGGCGGTATCGAAGGGTTTGTAACCAAAAATGGGCTTTTATCAGATATACTGCATGAAAATACGAATACAGGCAGCAGTACCGGTCTTGAACATTTACAGCAGCCTGACGGAAGTATGCTGTTAAGCGGACAAATGACAATAGAAGAAGTACGGGCATTGCATATATTTGATGATATTGAAGAAAACCGCTCACAAGACTACCGTACCCTTGCAGGGTATCTTTTAACATTTACCGATGCTATTCCTCAAGAAAATGATACGCTTGACATCGGCACTACCCGATGCACTATTATACACATGAATGGACAGCGGATAGAAAAAGTAGCGGTAAAGAAAAAACCGCTATAAGGAACTGTTTGTAATTCACTCGACAAAAGAGAAAATATCGGATATTATTTTACAATCCCAGTAGTTCAATACGCTGGGTATCATGCAGGTAGAGTGCTTGATGTATAGAGGAGAAATTAATGAAAACACTGAATTGTGATATATGCCGTAAAGAATTAGCAGCACCTGTTGTAGAACGTACATACTGGCATATTAGAGAGTATGATATTTGTGAAGCATGTAAAGATACTATTGAATTAAAGGCACGGGCGATAATCCGTCAGCATATACCGTATTCACAAAGCTGGTATGAGCATGAAATTATATCACTTATTGAAAAAGGTATTGAAAACAGGCGTCCATAATTACTATAAAGGAAATTGAAATGAGAAAATTTTTTGTATGTACAGCATTTTTAGCAGTACTATGTATTCTCCCCTCTGCAGCAGATCCCGTAGAAGGGCTATGGAAAAGTGTCGATGAAAAAACCGGCAATGTAACCGGTGCATGGAAAATTGAGGTTAAAAATAATCTGCTGTTTGGTGAAATGCTAGTTACAATCGGCCGGAATCCCAACGGAGCTGCAACCTCTTGTAAGGATAGCTATCCTGATTTCCCGAAAAAAGGAAAAGTCTGTAATATGCCGATTGTCGGTACTCCCTTTATTTATAATCTAAAACAAAAATCAGAGGGTGTATGGCATAAAGGATATATTATTGATCCGGGAAGCGGAAAATACTATTACTGCAAAATTACATTCAGAAAAGCTGACGGTAAAAAATATCAGTCAGATACCCTTGAAATGCGCGGCGAAATTGGAATAGGCATCGGACGCAGTCAGTATTGGACAAGAACAACACAGGAAGAGGTTGAACAGCTCATTAAAGACAATGTAGTAAAACACGATTTTGTTCCCGCAACAGAATAAACCTGTTCGAATAATGATGACCTACACTTAACACACCAGTATGCAAGGAGGCTGCACATACTCCAGTTGTGCAGCCCGCTCCCCTACTCTTTCGCGATCTCCCCCTGCACAGCAGCGAGCAGTGCAATGGGAACAGCGTAAGCAGAGCATGAAACATAGTGCATTCCTATTTCCATACAAAATGCAATAGTTTCAGCTGTTGCACCATGTTCCCCGCAAAGCCCAATCTTCAAATCAGGACGGGTAAGTGTTCCCCGCTCAACAGCAAGAGCAATCAGCTCTTTTACACTTTTATCTAAAACAGCAAAAGGATTCCCGTCAATCAAATCATATAAGGTATAGTCAGACATGAAGTTATTAAAATCATCACGGGATAAGCCGAGTGTTGTCTGGGTTAAATCATTTGTGCCGAAAGAAAAAAATGCAGCGTACTGGGCAATTTCTCCGGCAGATAATGCGGCTGCCGGCAGTTCAATCATTGTGCCGATTGTATAGCGGAGAGGTTTTGCACGGTACACAGCAGTAATTTCTTCTGCAATAGCAGTAATACCGTTGTAAATATCGCCTTCAATCCGCTTGCCGTAGGCAATTTGCTTAACCTCACGGGAATTCATCACAAGGGGAATCATAATTTCAAGCTGCGGCTCAATATATTCCGATTGCACTTGCACCGCTGCTTCAAAAAGAGCTTTTACCTGCATGGCATATATTTCCGGATATGAAATAGCAATACGGCAGCCTCGGTGTCCAAGCATGGGATTTACCTCAGCATAGAGTGCGATATGCTCTAACAGCTTTTTTTTGTCGATTACAGTATTTCGATGTTCAGAAAGATAGCGGATATATGCAGTAAGTTCCTGCTCACTGCGGGGTAAAAATTCATGCAGCGGTGCATCAAGCAACCGTATAGTTACCGGTTTTCCCCGTGCTGCTTTTAAAATACCGTAAAAATCCGCTTGCTGCATTTTTTGCAGCTCTTGTAATACGCAATGACGCTCCGCTGCATTTTCAGATAAAATCATACAACGGAAAAGCTGTATCCGCTCTTCCGCAAAAAACATGTGCTCTGTTCTGCAAAGACCGATACCCTGTGCACCTAAACTGAATGCACGGACTGCATCGCGGGGACTGTCGGCATTTGCCCGCACATGAAAATCTTTCATAAAAGATTGCAATAAAAGAATAAAATCCAGCAGCCCTGAATTTTGAAGATCAGGTTCCAGCAGTTCAGCCTGTCCTAAATAAATACATGGTTCCCCGCAATACGGAACATCAAGGGTTATGTACTCACCCTCTTTAATTGTGCTGCCATTAATAACCGCCTTTTTTCCCGTAATTTTCATATCAGGGCGGACAAGGGATATTTTTCCATACTGGCGTGCAACAACCGATGCATGATCTGCATAGCCGCCTTCACTCGAAAGCACGCCATCAGCAACTTCAATCGCTTTTACGTCGCCTGCATAACTCGCCGGTACACAAAGAATATACCGCCCTCCGCTGCTTTCCTTTTGTGCCATCCGCCGTGCTTCAATCAAAGTATCGGCACTAAAATAGACTTTTCCCGATGCAGCTCCGGCAGCACCGGCAATTCCTCCGCGAAATGCCGGAAATTCCCGCACACTCGCCGGATCAATCACCGGATGCAGCAGCTCATAGAGCTGCTCCGGTTTTATACGGAGTGCTGCCTCCTTTGCTGAAATAATTTCCCGTTTGTGTAAATCGAGTAAAAGGCGGATAAGAGAACGCGTAGTTTTCTGTTCTGCAGATTGCTGATCAATCAACCATACTGCACCCTCTTCAATGATAAACCGTATTTCCCGTATATCTTTTGTATAGTCTTCCAGCTGACGGGCGATAGCCTGTAATTGTGAAAGATAGTGCGGTGCAATAGTATTGATGTCTGTACCGCCTGAATCCGCAGCACCAAATGTTTTATCAAAAAAGGCTCCGTACAATGAGGTATCACCGTTTACACAGTTTCTGCTGGTATACCGTCCGGCACATGATTCTTGTCCGTAATTTCCATATACCAGCGGCTGAATAATAATAGCTGGTGCAACTGCGATAGCTGGTGCAACTGCTGATTCAGCTTCTTGACTGTTATCCTGCTCTAACAACAACAAAGAGGCAGTACACTGTACAATAAATTCTAATTGCCGTTCAGCATTAGTAAAAAAATCAGGCGGCAGTATTGCTGCAAACTGTTCCATAATACTTCTGCCTGATTCCGGTTTTTGCTGCATAAGGTCTGTTATTTCTTTAAGCTGTGCCGCCGCTGCTGCCTGATTTTCCCCGTCATGCTGCAATTCTGCAATGGTCTGTAAAAGTAAAAAAAGCCCCTGCAGCAAAAAAAGCACTTCATTGGCAGCAGCATACTTTCCTACTTTCTCTTCAAAGCTCGGCAGTGTATGTTGTGTTAGACCGATATGATGCAAAATCGGATAGCTGCTCAGTGCTGCATTAGAAGAAACAGCAACTTTTAGCAAGAGAGGATTATCTGCCGAGCCATACCGTTTTTGTACACCTTCTGCTATTTTTTTTAAGGACGGTTTTAGCAGCTGCGGTATGCTTTCATGGTTAAGTGCAGCAATAGCCAATGAATCAATAATAGCAGCCGGTACAATCGGTAAGCCTAATGCAGCTAAGTCATCTAATTGCCGTCCCCGTATGCCGAGCAAGGTACGGTCAATAGTTTTTTTTATTGGTTTAGTGCTGCTGACAAAGTGAATTTTTTTTGAAATACTCATCCCTACTCCTTGAATATAACCGAGTTTTTGCCGATGCTCTAAAACAAGTTTAAAATACCGCTTGGAGAGCCCTGTAAAAATACTTCAAAACGGGGACTTGCTCCCTCAGCAAAATAGCGTGATAATTTTGAAAGATCTTTTACTTCTTCACCCATAACAGCAAATTGAATACTACTGCCGTGCTTTACCTTTCCCCATTTGAATAAGGTATTGATATTAGTTATTTGCTCTCCATCATAAAAAATAATCACACGGTTTTTCGGGTAACGGGCCGTATAACTGCGGATAATTCGTTTCCATGCCTCTACATTACCGTTATGAAACAGCTCATTTGTTACTGCAACGGAAATCTGCCTTGACATCTGCATACTGCCGCTCGTTGCAAGCGGTGCAGAAGAAACCTGCGAGCCGTCTTCTGCTGCTGTTTGCAGCATAGTATGAGTATTACCGGATTTTTTTCTTGCACCGCTAGTTTTTTTACCGGCAGAAAGCGGTTTCCGCTCTTTCACAAACGAAAAACTGCCTTTAAAAACCTGTTCAGGTACAAACGGCACTGTTCCTGCCAGCAAATCTTTTACCGCACGCAGCACAGAAAGAGCTAGCTCCGACTCAAGCGGTGTTTTATTCTGCCGTCCTGCATAAATAATCAGCAGCTCATTTTTTTTGAATGTTTCAAAAAAAACTATATTTGCCGGATTTTTAGGATTCAAAGCTAAAAAGCCTAAATCGGGGTGATGATAGCCGAATACAAGATCAATACCGCACCACTGCTGTAGTTCTTTAATCAGTGTATCACAGCTGGAAAGCGGTTGAGTAAGATTTACAGAACATACTGCATACCGCCACATATCCAGCAGCAGCACCGACAGCACTGCCGGAACAGCTGCCGGTTCCAATTCATTTTGTGCCGTTAATTGAGCAATATGATCTGCTATATTTTTCTTCGGTGTACACGAATCAAACAGCTCCAACACTGTTTGAATATGCTGAACTGCAGTATTAAAGCTGTTCCGGCTTGCAGGATAAGAAGCAACCGGCAAAGAACAAACCATTATCGTACCTCGTTATCAAAATACCATTATGCAACCGCTGATATATGCTTAATACAGCGGTTAAGAATCTGAATAAGTACAGAAAAGCCCTCCTAAAGCAGCATCTAACACAATACCTTAGGGGGCTTCGTAGAGTAAAAACAAACAACAATCTGATGCTTACAGTTTTCTTACAGAGGGTTTCCGTCCGCGACGAGTTTTTCCTGTATCGACAGCACCGTCTTTTTGCGTTTTTGTTCCGGTTTTCCGTGTTGATACCGGCAATTCATCGAGTTCCGATAAAGGAGCATCTAAGGACGGTGCTTCATTCAGCATATCAATAAACTGTGCCCGTGCATCAGGGATTCCAGACATACCGTCATCATCATCCGGTGCACCGAATGTTTGTGCAATATCTGCACGGACTGTTGAACGGCGGCGGCTGAATGATGCAAATGCTTGATCCATAAAGCCTTTTGAAACACCGTGTAAAAATTCATTTAGTACGTTTGCCATACCGTCCAAAGTTGCTTTCTTCCGTTTAATAGAGGTAATATCAACATCAAGCAACAGTCCCGGCTGTAAATGGAACGGATTAATAAGATAATCAAATTTATTAAACTCAGACTCAAGAAAGTCAAGCTGCTCTTCCATGATACGGCGTTTAACGGGATATTTATAATTATACATTTTCTTCAGCCGCTCGCGCATAATAATAAGTTTTTTGCGCATTTTATCTTTCTCGTAAACAAAGGTGCGGTTCATTTTTTCTACCTCAGTTTCTGTGGGACTCACAAACGAAATTCCATCCCACACCTTTGCAATATCTTTATATGCAGGTTTACCGGTGGGAGCCTTATATTTTTTATGGATATGCTTTTCGTAGGATTTTGCAAGATCCTCAAAATCGGTAATGCCTTTCATAAATTTCGATTTATCATAGTCTGTCTGTAAAACATCCCATAAATGCTCAACCTCTGCTTCAAAACAGTGAATCATAACTTCGTATGCTTTCCGTTCTTCATTTAACTGTGCATTATCAAAATACCGGAGGCGAATCTGATAACGTTCATCAGGCAAGTTAGCGATATTTGTATCATCATATTCACGCAGTAACAACTCGCGGGCATTTTTCAAGTTTTCAATATATTGATACCCCATTTTTGATGTATCAAGAATAGAGGTAAGAGAATTGATTGCAGTGTTAAATCCGCGGTTGCGAATATTTTCTATATCAATAATACGTTTAATATTCTCACGTATATTCAGCTGATCAAAAATTTCAGGATCAATTTCTGCACGAAGATTAGCAATACGCTCCATCAGCTCTTTTGAAACTGCGGCATAGCGTTTACTTTCAGCATTTTCTCTTTCATCATCAGTAATTTCAGGTATTTTGCCTAACTTAGTAAAAATAACTTCACTATCAGTTAATTCTTCACGTCCCTCATCAATAATTTGATCTTTAACTTGCTCTATTTCCTTGTCTATGAGATTCATAAAGTGATTGGAAATAAGATCTTTAATCAGATACTCAACCGTTACCTGATAGTGAAAAATAGGACTTATCAATTCCGTATCGAGAATATTCACTGATAATTTTACATCAGTAACAGTTTTTGGTTTTAAGATATTATCTTTAAAAGCACATTTTACAATTGAATAGGCATTTTCTCCGCGTACAAATGCACCGACATCGGTTTTTTGACGGAGCAGGGAGTTAGTCAGTGTCTCAAGATCGTTAATACCCCGCTGAACATGCCCCTGCAAGTGTCCGTACATATTGACAATAGACTTTTCAATCTCGCCGGTGTTAAATTTATCCGCACCGCCTACTTCATCTAACAAAGTTGCAATCTCTTTTGGAGTATAGCGGTTAAGAACTTTCATTTCTTCACGGTCAATAAAACCGCGAACTTTTTTCAGCATTTCATCTTCAGCCGTTACCATATAGCGATTGAACATATTTTGATAGTTTTGATTAAAGTAGTTATACAGCTTTTCTTTTAATCCGCCCATTACATCAAGACGCTCAAGAACATCTTTCGGCAACTTTGTAGATAAATGATGCAATACTTTATTTGTTTCTTCTTCAATCAGCTGAGTAACTTCTTTTTGCTGATCGCGGTAATCTTGTGCTAAAGAATTCCGAGAACCGACAGCACTGGGTTTCTCCGGATGGAATACATTAGGGCTTTGAGGTAGATCTAAACTTGCCATATTAACTTATCTCCTTACAGCAGCAGATTTATATCCATACGGATATAGATAAGGACACGCTGACTATACTTTAATATATCAATCGGTATCTTAACAATATACATTTAATTATAAAAGTATTTTTTAAAATGTAAAGCGATTTTTCCTTTTTTCCTCACTTTTATTGTACAAGGCGGAGTGCATCACCGGAATTTAAAGCAGAAAACACTGCGGCAGTATACATTTCCAGTAAAGCCGGTCATGTTAGTAAAACAGCGTACAAAATAAAGAAAAAGGTGCTATTCTAAGCATTTTTATGTTTTTTGTTGTTTGAACAACAGCTGCAGCAGCTGCCGCATGTCTTTCCTTCTGTTAGTTTTCCATTCTTAATAGTATAATGCTTTGTTCCGCAATTACATGCAGATTTCTTCCCTGAAAAAACTCCGTAAAAGTGTTTGAAAAGAAAAAAAAGTGCCGCTGCAATAAAAAGAATTGCAATAATGTTTTGAATCATACAAGCCTCGCTGGATCTGTCCGATACTGCCGAACAAGTTTACTATAGAGGATATGCCGAAAAACTACATACGGATTTTCGGCATACAGGTCAAATCTGTTATAGCGGACGAGTGTCCCAAAAACTTTCAATTTTTGGGACTATCTTTCTGCGTACTGTATTTATTTTACCGGAAATGCCTCTATCCACAGAACAGCATCTTCAGAAAGTTCTTTACCGCCGAACTCCTTTTCACCGCCGGCACCAAGTGCTGCAAATCCCCAGTACCCTGCTTTTGATGGAACAAAAGAGAAGTTACCCTGTTCGTCTGCACTGATAACAGCAGCACCTCTGGTTGTCCGGGGACTGCCGGTAAATTTATTAGCAGCCATATCAATATCATAGTTGCAATATTCAACTTCGATTTCTGCATTCGGTACAGGATTGCCTTTACCGTCAACTACGATACCGCGGAATACACCGCCTACCCATACATCATAGGGTTTAACCAGCGGAAGAATTTCAGGATAGCCTTCTGCAACGCGGTTTGACCAGTCAGTACTCAAATCGCCTTTATTGACCATGACTTTGGTAATTTGCTTAATATAAATATCTTCAGACCCCTCGTAGTACGGATGCGGAACAGCAACCAGCACCCAGTCCCCGCCTCCGCGGAATGAAGTATCTTTATCGAGTACAAAATCAAATGCTTTACCGGAATTTTCCATGGAAGTAAAAGTTATCTCTTTAAGATTAGCAACAGCATCCATTGTTTTTTCTTTATGTACAATGAATAAATGTTCAAGTCCTTTTACTTCACCTGCTTCATTTTTACCGATATCCATCGTATGCCCTGCTTCAAACGGATGTGTAAAAACCAGTTTGAATGGGACTGTTTTTGCATCTTCCTCAATGATGGAAGACGGAGTATAAATCATTTGGAAGTGGCTGAATGCCGACGAAACAACTGCCGATGCCAGCAGTGCAAAAATAATTTTCTTATTCATACTATTAAAACTCCTTACATTAGACCTATTCGATAACTGCGTTTCCGAATAGACCGACGGGTTCTCAATCGCACAAATAACACGATTTAGAACATCGCATTTCAAAATAACCGGCTCGTATTCCGGCATATCTAAAACTGTTCCGAAACGGAACTATTTAAACAGGTTTACTTTTTCTTTTTCATCGCAACAAAGGCTATCCCTGCTGCAGCAATCAAAACAACTGCTGTAATAGGCAAAACAGGAATGCCGGAACCTTTTTCCGAAGAAGATGCAGGAACAGCATGGGCATCAGCTGCAGTCTGTACTGTTTCTGTAGTAGCAGCATCTTCGAGCGGCTGTGCTTCTATCCAAAGAACGGCATCTTCAGACAGCTCTTTACCGCCGAACTCTTTTTCACCGCCGGCACCAAGTGCTGCAAAACCCCAATATCCTGCCCGCGGAGGAATAAACTCAAATACCCCCTGTGCATTTGCCAGCATTGTACCTGCACCCGTTTTTTCGAGTTTTGCAGTACCGGTAAACTTGTTATTTTGCATATCAATATCGTAATTAATATACTCAAACTCTATTTCCGCATAAGGAACAGGCTTTCCCTTTCCGTCAACAACAACACCGCGGAAGATACCGCCTGTCCACACATCATAAGGTTTAACCAGCGGAAGAATTTCAGGATAGCCATCAGCAGCCCGTTCAGACCAGTCAGTGCTTAAATCGCCTTTGTTGATCATAACTTTTGTAATTTGCTGGATATAAATATCCTCAGAACTTTCGTAATACGGCTGAGGCACCGCAACCAGCACCCAGTCTCCGCCGCCGCGAAGTCCGTATTCTTTATTCAAGGTAAACACATATCCCTTACCCTCATTTTCCATTGATTTAAAAACAATGTCTTTTAAACCGGGAAGCAAATCTGTTTTCTGCCCCTTGTGTACAGAAAAAAACTCTTTCATACCTTTAATTTCACCGGCTTGATTTTTACCGATGTCCATAGTATGTCCTGCTTCAAAGGGATGTGTGAATACTAATTTAAATTCAGCATCGGCAGCATTCTCCGGTATAACCGACTGAGGGGTATACACGAGCTGAAAATGTGCGTAAACCGAATTTACCAAAACCGCGAGGAGAAGTACAAAAAATATTTTTGCAAGCTTCACTCTAACCTCCTTACTTATATTGAATTAGCCTTAGCTAACAACATTACCGAATTTTACGATATCAGTATAAGACATCTTCTAAAAACCCGTTAGCTCGTAGAAAATGTCTTATACTATCTACTATCCTGTTACTGTACCTGTTCGATACCGGTGTTTCCGAACAGGTACTGTCTCCAATGATTTCTCATTAACTTACTTTGAAATTTCCGTTTCAAAATAAGTTAATGTTTACGCCGTACAAGAATAAACAATAGTATAAGATTTATACAACTTACCAATGCAATAAACAGCGAAATATATGAAACACCTGCAGAGGGCATTACAGCAGCGGTATCTTGTGCTGTCCACTGGATAGACTGTCCGGATACAGCGGCAGCAGAAACAGCTTCCGGGGCTGCTTCCTGTTTTGAAGCTTCAGACTTTTCTGCAGGAGCAGCATTTGCAGAAGCAGCTGCACCAAAACCGCCGGGAGGCGGCGGACCTTCTTTAACTACCACATGCCCGGGACCGGCATCAAAAGTTACGGTATATGGTTCATTTGGGATTTCTACATCCAATTCACCGATTTCAGGGAAAACACCCTCCCACAATTTTTCTCCGCTTGCAACACTCGTTAAATATAGCTTAACACCGCCTGCTGAAGAACCGTTAGAAAAGCCGCCTTGTACAAAAATAGTACCGTCGCCGTTATCTTCTACAGTGAGCAGCGGTGTATGTGCAAAAGCAAGCACTGCACACAACAGCATACCGCAAACGGCAAGCCATCTTTTCATCTTTTGTTTCATACGAACTCCTTATGAGATAAAAAAGAATATTTCAAAATAATTAATATCCTAATAAACGTCCAACCTGATACACAAAGGTTGAAACAATCCCGCCTAAAAATACAGGATATACAATACTAAACAATGCCCATTTCCAACTCTGAGTTTCTGTTTTAATTGCCATCATTGTTGCAATACACGGCGGGAATAAGGCTATCAAAATCATAATAACCAATCCATCGAGCGGCGTCATTCCGGTTTCATTGTTCTGAATACGGGCTTGCAGCTCTGTTCCGTCCGTACCGCTGCCGGCTTCAACACTGTAGATAGTCCCAAGCGTTGACACTAATGCTTCTTTTGCGGCAAAGGCACCAAGAATAGCTACGTTAATCCGCCAATCAAATCCTGCAAACTGCGATACCGGCTCAAACAGTTTTCCCAGCATACCTAACACTGAATGTTCCAATGTTTCTTTGCGGTAATTTCTTCCGATTGTCTTTATATCAGCAGAAAGATTCCGCAATTGCTTACTTACAGCCTTTGCCTCATTATCAATAACGGCAGTTCCTTTGATAGAAACAGAACCGGTACGGACAAGTGCAAAAAAGTAAGGATTCGCCTGCATCCATTTTGTATAGAATGCGGTTTTTAAAGCATGCCGCTGGGTCTCATCCGCTGCTTCATAATTTGCAGAAAATGCGGCAAAGTCATTCTTATAAGCAGCGTAATAGCTTTCAAAAAGCGGCATTGCAGCACCCAGCTCCACCTGTCCTTTAAGCATAATCTTTGCATATTCAGGATTTTCCAAGAAAAACCGCGTTGCTATTTTGCTCTGTTCCGATTCGCCGCCGAACCAGTTAAGAGTGGAAGCAATACTGTATTTTTCTTCAAACTGGAAATAATCTATCAACTGCTTTTCCTGACCAATATAGGGAACGTATGAATTATTCACAGTACGTGCAAATTGCTCTATTTTATCGGCTTTCAGTGCAGCATACTGATTTTGTGCATTAGAACCGAGCGAGGGAAATGTAATACCTGCCCAAATAACAACTGCTACAGCAACAACAGTTGTTGCAACTTTCTTAATAAAACTCCAAAGCCGCTCCCATGTTCTGATAGCAATACCGGAAAGTGTCGGCAGGTTATATGCAGGAAGCTCCAGCACAAACGGTTCTGCTTCTCCCGGAACTACATACAGACTAAAAAACTTTGCAATAATCAGTGCGGCAAACAATGTAAAGAATGACACACCGCCGAGAACAAGCCACTGATTTTGCTGGAAAAAGATACCGGTAATCAATACATAAAACGGAATCTTTGCCATACAGTTCAGCAGCGGCAAAATCAGCAGCGTTACCAAACGGGATTTATCATCGCGGATAGTACGGGTAGACATAACACCCGGAACAACACAACCGCCCATAATAACACCTGACAAAATCATCGGCAATGTTGACTGTCCATGTAAACCGAATTTCCGCAAGATCCTATCCATAATAAACGCAAGGCGGGCCATATAGCCGACATCTTCTAAGAATGCAACCAAAGCAAATAAACAGAGGAAAATCGGAACATAGTTCAAAATCATAATTGCTCCGTCAATCACCCCGCTTAAGAACAGCCCGCGTAATACCCCCTCCGTTACAAAAGCAAGCGGCGGCAGTGCCTGCGAAACCAAAGCACGGACAAACCGGAAGAAAGGAAACACCTTATCCGTCATCATATAACCGAGTACCACTGTTATCCAGTAAAAGACCAGAATAAGCTCAACCAGAATAAGCGGTCCGTACACCCTATGACACAGTACCTTATCCACACGGTCTGCACTGTTGATAGAAACTGCACTGCCCCGCCGATAAATCACAATAGCACCAGCGGTAAACACTCCGGCAAATAACACAGACAGTACGGAAACAAGTACAGGATATGCAAGAAGCGGCTTTAAGAAACTATCCGCCGCTGACTTAAATACTGCATGCAAAATAAAGTACGTTACTGTAAAAAGAATACCGCATCCTGCAAAAGCCGCAGCACGGCTTTTTTGCTCAACCGTTTGCTGTGTTTTTTTATCAACCGTATTTTTTGTTACACAGGCAGATACTAAAGATCGGGCAGCTTTTGCACGTGCCATTGCAATTTCAATTTCAAAGCTATGTTTATATGTTTCTTTGTGAGCTGCTTCAGCTTTAGCAACATACGTTTTTACCGCTTCTGCATTAGAAAAAAACAACGGAAGCTCCTGTGTTACCGTTTCATCATGTTCACACAGCTTTACTGCAATCCAGCGTAAAGGAATGGCATAAGGAGCAGTATCCTTTTTCCCCTCTTCCAGCAAAGCAGTAATTTTTTTAAGACTGTCTTCCATTGCAGTGCCGTATGTAATACACAAACCTTTACCGCTTGGATTTTCAGCTTCCTTTTGAATAAGCTCTTTTAAGGCTGCCGCCTGCTGCCGTTTTTTTGCACTTCCTGCAACAATCGGAATACCGAGCCTGCGGGAAAGTTCAGCATGATCAACTGTAAGCCCCAGTGCTTGTGCAGCGTCCAGTTTATTCACATACATGACCATAGGACGTTCCATTTCCAGCAGCTGAAAGGTTAAATACAACTGGCGTTCAAGATTAGAACCATCAGTGATATTGACAATAAGATCAGGATTATCTTTGAGAATAAATTCACGCGACACCCGCTCTTCCGGCGAATATGATGTAAGGCTGTAAGTTCCCGGCAAGTCGGTAATATACACATCAGAACCGTTAAATACATATTCACCTGTTTTCTTTTCAACAGTAATACCCGGATAGTTCGCAACATGCTGGTGTGAACCAGTCATCAGATTAAAAAGTGTAGACTTTCCTGAATTCGGCTGTCCCGCAAATGCGATACGGATTTCTTGACTCTTTTTCATACTGCCTCTACTTCTACCTGTGCGGCTTCAGCCTTTCGAACTGCCACCATTGAACCGCAAATAAGAATATCAAAAGGGTCTAAAAGCGGAGCTTTGCGTATTACTTCAACTTCTGTTTCCGGTGTAAATCCGAGACTTATTAACCGCTGCAAGGTAACCCCTGAAACGGAAATAGATTTAATAACCGCCCTTTTACCCTGTTCCAATTCATCTAATGTCATACAAACCCCTAATTCTGAAATTTCTTTAAGAATCGGCAACCGGCACAACCATAATACGTGCTGCAAGATTATAGTCGATTGCATATTTCGAACCGTTTACTTGAATAAGCAAGGGTCCTCCTACATCAGCCTGCGATGTAATAATTGTAAGTTCTGCATTTACGTCAAGACCAAAACTCCGCACACGGCTGAATTCTGCACCATCACCGTCAAATCGGAGAACAGACGCTTTTTCACCCGTCTGCATCATAATGAGAGGAATCATGTACTACCTTACCTCTGCCGCTTAAATTTAAGCACTTTGTATAAACGGCATATTTGTAAGGTACTGCTAATTTATTTTTCTGTCAACACTTGGTAACAAATTTTTGTAAAGAGTAAACTATACAATAGCTGCCCTACAAAGCTTTGATTCACTTACATGGAACTATGCCGAAGACTTGAGTAAAGTTTTACAGCTCTACAGGCTGTCTATTTCTTCCGCTTTTCTGTTCATAACAGTTATGATATCGTTTTTCTTAATATGCCCGCCGGTAATTACTTGTGCAAAGATACCGTTTTTCGGCATGATACATTCTCCCATTTTTTGATAAATTTGACAATGATGATGACATTCTTTTCCAATCTGGGTTACTTCAAGCATAACGGTACCGGCAATGCAAAGGAGCGTTCCGATAGGTAAATGCACCAAGTCAATACCGCTTACCAGTAAGTTTTCTGCAAAATCCCCATTGCCGGTTTCTGCTCCGCGTGCATTAAATGCCTCGCGGGTTTCATATTGCAAGAGACTCACTTGCCGATGCCAGTTTCCTGCATGAGCATCAGAGTCAATCCCAAAGCCGGCAATTAAATCGGCTTCCGGTACTTCATATTTTTGCGTTCCGCGTTTATCGCTCCGGCATATTGCTTTTACTATTCCCACATTTATCCTCCTATTCTATACATAGCAGCAGAAACCGGCGGCTGCTGCATAAACCGATGGCATTCCGGCTTTGCATTCACCGCCTCGATAATGGTGTGCTGCAGCAGTGCATCAGTGCAGCCGCTCCGCAACAGGCTGCGTACATCGAGCGATGATGAATCGGCAAGGCATGGATAGAGCTTTCCATCGGCTGTGAGTCTAATGCGATTGCAATCTGCACAAAAACAATGCTGAATTGCACTGATGAATCCAATACAGCATGACGATCTGCTGCCGTTTTTTTCCATACCAGCAAACCGGTAATACCGTGCCGGTCCGTTGCCGGTTTCCTGACAGGGTTCGGCTGTACCGTAGCGGTCTTCAAGCAAGCGGCGGACGGAATTAGTATTCATGCTGCTAATATACCCGCAGCCGATCGGCATGAGTTCAATAAAGCGGACGGTCAGCTGCTGCTGCACACCGTAGGCGGCTAATGCATAAATGTCCTCCGCCTCCGTATCTTTATTGACCGTTACATTCACTTTTACATGCAGCCCTTGTTCCTGTGCAGCAGCAGTACCGGCTACGGCACGGGCAAGTCCGTCAACCCCGCACAGTGCAGTGTAGCGGCTGCGATCCAGTGTATCAATGCTCACATTAACAGCCCGCACTCCTGCCTGCTTCAATGCCGCGGCATAGTTACCAAGATACCAGCCGTTTGTTGTCAGGGTAATATCCTCTATTGCGGTATACTTATGAATACCGCTAATAATTTCTATAACATCGCTGCGTATCAGCGGCTCTCCGCCCGTTATTTTGATATGCCGGATTCCTACGGCTGCAGCCGTTTTTACAATGCGGATAATTTCATCGGCAGAAAGCAAGGATTCCGCGGGGAGAAACTGAACAGCACTGTGCGGCATACAGTAGTTACAGCGGTAGTTACAGCGGTCAGTAATGGAAACCCGCAGGTAATTAATACTGCGGCCGTACCTATCTTTCATACAAACCGCTTTTTCCGCCGTCCTTTTTTACTACCTCAATACCGGAGATAGTCATACCTCTATCGAGTGCTTTACACATATCATAAATAGTCAAGAGTGCCGCAGAAGTGCCGGTTAGGGCTTCCATTTCTGCACCGGTTTTGCCGGTGGTTTTCACACAGCACACAGCTTCTATTTTACATTCAGAATCGCACAAGATGAATTGTATACCGGCATGAGTAAGCATGATTGTATGGCATAGCGGAATAAGCTCAGCAGTTTTTTTTGCTGCCATAATACCGGCAATCCGTGCAGTTCCAAGAACATCGCCTTTTTTTGCGGTTCCTGACCGCACGGCATGATAGGCAGCCTGATTCATCGTAATAAACCCGTGTGCTTCTGCAATCCGCTGTGTATCAGCTTTTCCGCCTATATCAACCATAATGGCGTTACCGGTACTATCAAAATGATTTAACAAGCCGGCAGTTTGTTCAGTATTTGAATTCATCATCTCTTTTATTCCTTATTACAATAGACCTGTTCTGAAACTTCAGTTATCAAATAGGTCTAATATCCGGAACATCACTTCAATAGCAGTGGTGTTGTCCTGATAATGCCAAAACAGTAAATCGGAGGTTTGACGCACTGCCAAGGGACTCAGCGTGTAGAGCTTGTATAAAAATGATTTCCGGTTAATAGGGTCTTGCCGCAGCTCAATAGCGATTTCATAAAAGCCGTCTGCATTTTTTTTACCAAAAAAATAAATTGTTTCATTGAGTTCCTTGCCGTTTGCAATAAAACGGCGGTCAGCACCGTACAAAAAGCTCCCGTTTTCTCCTGCAGCAGAGCAAAAACTATCCGTTAAATCGTTTTTTATTTCGCGGTTATTGATTCTAAGACGGACAAGCTCCGCTGCCGGCTGATACGGTGCGGAATCTGCCGGAGTTTTTGCCGCACTGCCGGTACTGCTCGTTTCCGTGCCATTTACGGCGTTAGTTACCGTACTGCCTGCCGTACGAGTTGTTGTCATGCTTGCTGCATCAGCCGCTATGCTGCCGGCACTGCCGCTTTCCTGTGTTTCCGGCGGCTTATGGGCAGACTGAACGGCTTTTGTAGCACTTTTTTCAGTATTTTGTCTGATTTTTTCAAGCTCGGTTAAAATAGTATTCAGCATTGTCGTAGTTGATGCCTGCGGTACTTGATTTACGCCGGAAAGCATTGTATCAAAAAACAGCAAGTTACCGCTATTTTTTGCAAGAGAAGACAGCATACGGGCATTCAACCCATTGACCGGCAATACGTTTTTGTCTGTTTCTGCATCACTCTGATAGGAAGCGGGCGGCAGTACATTCCCAACTGCCGGTGAATTAGCAGCAGACGATGAATCTGCTGCTTTCATTTTATCTGTATGAGATTTTTGGGCAGTTTTCTGCTTTGGGACAATGGGCTGAATAACCGGCGGTTTTATAGAAGGTCGCTGAATAGGTGCACCTAAGCCCTGCCCTATCTCAATAGATGGGACTGCCGGAATTTCGGGTATTTGAATACGCGTATCAGCAACGCTGTCTGCAAAACTGCCGCATAGAGCCTGTGTAAAAAAGATGATACTCATAATAAACGGTGCAACAGGAATGTTTGCAAGAGAGTCTTCTACCTGATTGAGCCGCTGCTGCAAACAGGCAATAGCCTTTTCAAGCCGGTGCTTTTCTTTTTCTAACTTGCGGCGGGGTTCTTCTTCTGCCGGTTTTGTTTTTATGCTGTCCCGTACCGAAGCAGGACTGTAATTTTCTAAAAACATACTTTCTGCTGCACGCCGCTTATCCGGATTGGTAATATTAGCAACCACCTTCATCGCCTCATACCCTAATTCCGGTTTAACATCAAAGGCGTGCATTTTTTCAATGGTGGAAGCAGCGGTACGGGGCAAACACAGTACGCGGTCTATGTAGTCTTCATAGCGGACACCGGCGGTTTTGCATAGTGTACGTGCCTTTCCAAGCAGCCTGCCCAGCTCTTTCATCAGTTTTCCATCCTCTGTCATAATGGTACTGCGAATTGTTTCAGTCAACTCCAATAACTCCGGTGCATCTTCCGGCATAATCCGGTAAAATCCTTTTTCCTCTGCCTTTTTCAACAACTGATGAAAGGTACTCCAAAACCGCTGCGTATGCACCCGCGAAGAATACACCCCGCCGTCCGCTTCACACAAGCGGTGATGCGTATACTCGTGAATTGCTGTATACAGCAATTCATTATCACCCGAAAAATTCTTATTATGGAGAATAATCTCATGAATATCAGGCTTGTACAGTCCGTTTACTTTTTTACTGGTTTTTCCGGTAAAGGTAACCGAAAAATCCAACGAGGTTTCTTCAATTTGTAATAATATCTCTTTTATTTGATCCTGATTCATAGCTCATTCCTTTTTGAATCCGCTACTGTTTCTTGCCGGTACTCGAAAGTGTTTGTACACCGAATACTTTTTTGATTGTTTCCGCAAGATTTTCTACGGTATGAATTTCACCGGCATCAATGCCGTCTGTATCTCCTGAGGGAGCATAGACAGCGGTAAACCCCAATCCGTGAGCAGTTTTCAAAAGGGGTTTGAGCTTGCGTACCGGACGGATTTCCCCTGCTAAACTCAGCTCGCCGATAAAGGCTTCGTTTTTCTTAGCAGGAATATCGGTACGGGCGGAATACAGAGCAAGAGCAAGTGCGAGATCAATTGCCGGCTCCCGCAGTCTGATACCGCCTGCAACATTCACATAAATATCTTGATCAGAAAAACGCAAGCCTACCCGCTTTTCCAGCACTGCCGCAATCCTGCTTACCCGTGCAGAATCTACCTTGTCGGAAAATACGCGGGTCATCGCTCCCTTCGCCGGTACAGTGAGGGCTTGAATTTCTACCATAAATACCCTGCTGCCTTCAAACACGGGAACCGTTGCAGAACCGGCAGGAAGCTCTCCCTGCCGATGGACAATAAACAGTGTTGCAGGGTCTTGTACTGCGGTTAATCCTTTTTCTTCCATGTGAAAGATGCCGAGCTCATCAACAGAGCCGAAGCGGTTTTTCAGTGCACGCAAAAACCGCACATCATCTTCATTCCGCTCAAAAGAAATAACCGTATCAACAAGATGCTCAAGCACTTTCGGTCCTGCAATGCTGCCTTCTTTGGTTACATGGGCGGTAAAAATCAGCACAGAATCCCGCTCTTTTACCCATTGTACCAGCTCATGAGCACAAAACTTTAACTGATTGATAGTCCCCGGAATGCTGCCTGCCTGCGGGGAAAAGAGCGTTTGCACCGAATCTATAATCACTATGAAAGGATTAAGCTTATTCAGCACTTTTTCAATATTTTCTACCGAATTTGCACACAAAAGTTCGATATGCTTCATCGGTATACCAAGCCGGTCTGCCCGTCCGCGGATTTGTCCGGCAGATTCCTCACCTGACACATACAGCACCGGTTTTTTACAGGCTGCCGCTGCTTGCAGCAACAGTGTCGATTTTCCAATACCCGGCTCTCCGCCTATCAGCACTGCCGAACGCTTTACCGCACCGCCGCCCAGCACACGGTCAAACTCCGCAATACCGGTGCTGATTCGCTCGGCATCATCTGCCGCTACCTGTGCAAGCGGAATAGGGTGTGCTTCATCAACAAGATGCGGCGAACTTACAACCCCAAAACCGGCAACATTTGCAGCACCGCCTGCTTCTATAAATTGTTCTTCAAAACTATTCCATTCACCGCAGGACGGACACCGCCCCAGCCATTTAGGCTGCGTGTAGCCGCATCCGCTGCACCGGAATTGTACTTCATTTTTTTTCTTTGCCATTTCTTACTATAGAGTAAACACGCAGAGCTGTCCGCCGTCATCGAACAGTGCTAGTCTTCCCGTTCTGAAAGAGTCAAATTAAGCGTAAGCGTTTTTGAACCGCGGAGTACGGTAATCGGGATTGTTTCTTCCGGTTTTTTATCTTCCAATATTGAATAGTAGTCCGACAAACTCGTAATCGGCTGATTGGCAATCGCGGTAATAATATCTCCTCCAAGGTAAATAACAGAAGCACGTTTACCAATGCCGTACCGTACAGCATTAGCTCCGCCGCGCAAGCCTGCCTGCTCAGCATTGCTGCCTTTCTTTACACGGGACACAAGTAAGCCTTTATCAACCGGCAGCTCTGCATAGTTTGCGATAGAGGCATTGAGCTGTACCAGCTCCGCATCAATTGACGCACGGCGGACTTTTCCGTATTTAATAATTTCTGCAACAACACGTTTTGCAGTGTTCACCGGTACGGCAAAACCTACACCGGCGGAACTGCCTGACGTGGAATAAATCATTGTATTGATACCGACCATACGTCCCTCTGCGTCCAAAAGAGGTCCCCCTGAATTGCCCGGGTTAATCGCAGTATCGGTTTGAATCATATTTTTTATCACAATATTTTTTTCAGTTTGCACCGGTCTGCCGAGAGCGGACACAATACCAACTGTCAAAGTTCTTGTTAAACCGAACGGGTTTCCAATCGCCAATACCCGCTGCCCTACTTTCAGTCTATCGGATTCTCCGAATTTTATCGCTGTAAGCTGCATATTTTGCGGCGGGTCAAATTTTAACACCGCTAAATCAGTTTCGCGATCAATGCCGATAAGCTTTGCCTTGTACTGACTACCGTCGGACAGCGATACAAACACCTTTGTTGCTTCATCAATAACGTGTCCGTTTGTCAGCACATAGCCGCGGCTGTCAATAATCGAGCCGGAACCGGAACCGCCCTCCAGCGGAATTGGTTCCAAAAACCAGTTAATGCCCATAGTTTCAGTAGTAATATTGACAACCGCTTCATTTGTCCGCTCGTATACGCTGATATTCTGTTTTTCTTCGAGTGTGTATGTACCGGTTTCAGATGCAACCAGCGATTGAGCATTTTTCGGTACATCAAGACCAGAATCCGCGGATACAGATCCTGCTGCTGTAGATGCAGTATTTTCCTGCTGTAACGCCTCAATCTCTCCTCCCGATTCCCAAGCCGGCTGATCCTCTTGCCCGTGGTAAAAACCGAAATTATATGCACCTAATGCGATAATTCCGCCTATCAGTACTATCGAAAAACAAACTTGCCGTGTGCTATATAGTTTCATACGCTGCCTCCTTTCCTTATTCGGCCTGTTCAATAACTGCGTTTCCGAACAGATCTATTATACAACAAAAAAATGCTTATGAAAACTCTGTGTATACAATTTACTGCAATATGAGGAATTCTGCACAAATTAGCTGGCAAAATAGCAGCTAACAACTATATATACTGTATGAACGTAAAACCGGATATCCGCGAACGCCTCTTAGAATATGGTGCAGCAAAACTCACTGATACGGAGCTGCTTGCGGTACTGCTGCGGACAGGCACTGCACAAAAACCCGTTACAAAACTTGCTGAGGATATCATTCATCATATTGATGCAAGAAAAAAAACAAGTATAGAAACAACACTGCACGCAATTCACGGCATAGGAAATGCAAAAATGGCAACTATTCTTGCAGCGTTTGAACTTGGTAGGAGGTATTATGGAGTGAGTAATGAAAAAATTTCGCATCCGCATGATATTGTACCATTTTTGCGTCATTACGCAGGCAGAAAGCAGGAGCAATTTATCTGTAGTTCGCTCAACGGTGCGCATGAAATCTTAGCTATCAGGGTAGTGTCTGTCGGTACCTTAACCCATACATTAGTACACCCGCGTGAAGTTTTTGCAGATGTGCTGGAAGATCGGGCCGCTGCGGTTATCCTTGCACATAATCATCCTTCAGGAACGCTTGAGCCGTCTATAGAAGATTTGAATTTAACCCGCAGGCTTACTCAAGCGGGAGAATTACTCGGCATAAAAGTGCTGGATCACATCATTCTTGCACCGAATGGAACCTATATCAGTTTTATCGAGCAAGGGTATCCGCTGTATTAAACACGGGTTTATCAACAAAGCCGGTTATTTTTCATACATCACCGGATATATGAGCCGGATAACAACAAAAAAGGAGTTTTTATGAATAAACATTCAGCAACACTACTCATGCAAATGAGTGCTGCACTATTATGCAGTGTTTTGATGTGCTGCTCTGTCAGTACATTACGGCTGCCGGACAAAACGCTGTCTATCGTTACCTATAATACACAAACTTTTTTTGATGCAGTGCAGGACGGAACAGAATTTCCGGCATTTAAGGGCAGTAAATCGCTGTGGACAGAAACAAAATACCGCAGCAGATTAAAGCGGCTGAAAGAAACGGTGTTACAGCTTAATGAGAAATTAGGAGGGCAGAAAAATACAGTCCCTGATATTCTTGTATTGCAAGAAATAGAAAATGAGCGGGTTGTTGAAGATTTTTGCAAGCAGCTTTCCGCAGATGAAACCTACCCGTACGCCCTTTCTTGCCCTAAAACCGGTTCTGAAGCATTTAATTCAGCCGTATTAAGTAAATACCCTATTATTTCCTATCAGTTACACTATCTAACAGGTGAAAACCGCCATTTTTTACGTCCTGTTATTGAAGCAGTTATAGAAACCGGCACACAAAAAAAACCGCAGCCGGTGCGGATATTAGCAGTACATTGGAAGTCAAAGGCAGGTACAAATGGCGGTTCTGAAAGCCGTAAAAGACAGGAAGAACAATTATGCTCACTTCTGCATAAGCAACAGGAACTGCGGAATATGCCGTACATTGTATGCGGAGATTTTAATCAGCCGCTTTCAGAATTTTCCTGCCTGCAAAATGAATCTGTTTGCTGGTTTTTCCCTGAATATTGCGAACAAGCGGCAGAAAATACGCAGTCTGAGGGAAGTTATTTTTTTAAGAACTGCTGGGAAAAAATAGATCACATTTTTTACAGCACAAAGGATAGCGGCAGCAGAATAACATTATGCTCTTTTCATGTATTACACGAACCGCCTATTACCGAAAACGGCATCCCATTCCGTTTTGACGTTGCCAAAGGAACAGGATATTCAGATCATCTGCCGCTTGGTGCTGTATTCCGTTTTGGCGATTAATACGCTAATCGCCGAAACAAGTTCCAATAGCCCGGGCAGTGCTGATAAGGCGGTGATTTTTCGGAATATGTTTAATTTTCCCTGCAACGGCTGAAAGAGGAACAGGCTCTATTTCATTATTGTGCAAGGCAGTAAGTATACCATAGTGATCATTTCCGGCATACTCTGCCGCTGCAGAGCCGAAGCGTGTTGCCAGTATTCTGTCATAGCCTGATGGAACACCGCCGCGTTGTACATACCCAAGTACCGTAACACGGGCTTCTATTTGCATACTCTGCTCAAGTTCTTGGGCTATCCGATAGCCGATAGAACCTATCATTTTACTTCGGGCTTTTTTCAAGGTCTTTTTATCCATATCTTTTTCTTCAAAAGAACGGGCACCTTCAGCAACTGCAATAATTGAGAATTTTTTTCCTGCTGCTTTACGTTTTTTAATATGCTCGGCTATAGCTTCGATACGGTACGGAATTTCCGGAATAATAATTACATCGCCGCCGCCCGCTATACCGCTATAAAGGGTGAGCCACCCTGCTTTATGCCCCATAGTTTCTATAATCATAACCCGATTATGACTTGCAGCAGTTGAATGGAGGCGGTCTATCGCATCAGTGGCAATATCTAATGCAGTATGAAAACCAAAACTCATATCATTGTGCATAATATCATTGTCGATAGTCTTAGGAACACCAATAATATGCAATCCTTCCTGCATAAGCAGGGAGGCTGTTGTGAGGGAACCATTACCGCCGAGAACTGCAAGACAATCAAGCCCAAGCTGGCGATAGTTTTTTTTAATTGCCCCTACCGCATCAAAGCACACTGATTCTTGTGCTGTTTTATTTTTAAATGGCTTTTCACGGGACGTTCCCAGTATTGTACCGCCCCGTGCCAAAATACCGGACAGAGCCGATTCGTCAAGTATTTGATATGCCGGTGTGATAAGCCCGCGGTAACCGTGTTCTATACCGGTAACTTTCATACCGTAACAGTGTATTGCGGTACGGGCTAAAGCTCTAATTGCGGCATTTAATCCGGGGGCATCGCCGCCTGAAGTAAGGATTCCGAGATGTTTCATGGTATCTCCCTGCCGTTTATCGGCTGCTGCGGTAGTATTCCGTGTGAAAGCAATGCTGTTACCACTGCCCCGCCGAGACAACGTGCTTTATCGGATATAGTAGTACAGTTTTGCTGTTCTGTGATACGCGGATCAATATCCGCAGTTTTTAACCCCTTTTTCACGTAAAAACCATTAGGTAATATCCCCCGCAACACCCCGCTTATCGGTGCAAGCAGCGGGATAGTGCTTCCGTCTTCGCTGCGGATAGAAGCAAGCACCTCATCTTTTGCTACCGCAGCACCTATATCGCAGTAAAGCTGCAAAACACCGGCAGCAGGGGCGTGCAATACCCGTAAACTGCTTTCTCCGCCTACAAGCCCGGGAACTCCGGTATTGGGTAATGCAGTACCGTCATAGATAAGGCGGCCCAAGTTGTGTCCGCGCATAGTTTCAATCACAATATGTGCATCGCAGCCCGCTGTAAATCCCGGTCCAAGTGCAATAACAAGCGGAGCCATGGTAATGCGGGTACCGCAGTTTTTTTTGGCAATAATTGCATCAACTACTACTGCCGGCTGAAGTTCTTGGATAAGCAAACCGGCAGGATCAACTGCAATCGGTATGTACGGCAGCCGCTGCAACGCACTGTGTGCATCTTCTGCTGCAATAAGGCGGGCTTCTATTCCTTCAACAAAGATATGCCCAAGCCGCACTGCTTCACTAAAAGAAACATACCGCCTAATTGCAGTAGGGGTGTCAGTTTCCAGTGCAAGGACACGAAAACCTGAAATATGGATTGCCGCAAGAACCCCGCTTGCCAAATCTCCTGCCCCGCGCACGATAATAAGCGGTTCTGATTTTTTCATGGTACCTCCTTGGTGCAATACACAGCACAAAACAGTGACCCCGTGCTGCAAAAAATAGTCCGTCCGGATTCTGTATTACCCGTATAAGATGATGCAGCTGTAACGGCATAGCAGGCTTTGCCCTTGTAAGGCAGCAAAAATATTCAGGACGGTGAACCCAGCGTTCAGTAACCGGCTTTCCAAGCGTCCGTACTGAAATAACCCCCACTGTTTTTGATGTATTCGGCAGTATAACAGGCTCGGTACTATTCCACCCCTTTACTGCTTTTTGTTTGCTGCCGTCTGCTTCAATCAGCACAGCACTGAAACCGGCAGTAAGCTGCGGAATAGCATCAAGCGGCGGGGCAAGTATTTTTTCTCCCTGTTCAGTACCAAAAAATGCAACATCCGGCAGCAACCTGCTTTGTTCCCGTAATCCCATTTTTGTGGTAGTAGTAACTGCTACCCGTTTTCCCCGCTGCTGCAGCTCATTTGCAACCGTTATTATTGATGTAGTTTTCCCGCCGCTTCCAATAAATGACACAATATCACCGTCTTGAATACAAAGCCTGTCCGTTAGAGAAACACGATAATACGCATTTCTCATATAGCGTACATGAGTATGCCGATCTTGCGGCGGCTGGTGTACGCCTAATGGGTATTGTTGCATTAAACGATACGGTACAGTACTGTGCGGCAGGTATAACCGCTCCGGCTTAGCGTGCTTCATCTGCTACCTATTCCTGCATTTTCTACAGCCCATAATGTGTACATGCCTGCTTCCGGGGCGTTCAAACAACTGTGCGATCAACGGAGATTCAGGGTACACTTCACTGCCGCATACCGGACAACGCCGCTTAATACCGTCCTTTGCAGCCGGATAGCAATGCGGACACCCATAGATAGAACACAAACGGTCTCCCTCGCCCGGGTACACTTTGGTAATGAGCTTTTCAGTTTTTTTCATTACAGTACGGCATACGGGACACACACCGCCTTTTCCCGGGGTTCCTCTCCTAGGCGGACGGGGTTCCTGTATATTCTGCGGATTATCATGTACCGGCGTTTTACCGGTACGTGTCGGTAAATCAGGCAGGAAAAGCACTGCTTTAATAAGAAATAACAAACCTATTGCAATGGCGACTAGTATGAGCCATGTCAACGGGGAAAAACTAATTATCATACTTTTTCCAGTACAGATACAGAAGCAGCAGGCTTACCGGTTTTTTCCGGCTTTCGTTTTTTCCGTGCAGAAAGCGAAGAAAAAACTAATGCTATTACTTCTTCCATGGTATGAACCGAATAAAACTCCAGTCCTTTCTTTATATGATCAGGAATTTTTTCTAAATCCCCCTGATTTGCAGCAGGAATAATCACCGTTTTAACACCATTACGGTGTGCGGCAATAGTTTTTTCTTTTAGCCCGCCAATAGCAAGCACTTGTCCCGTTAAAGACAGCTCTCCGGTCATGGCAATTTTTGGTTTTATCGTTTTTTTTGCCAACAGCGAAAGCAATGCTGTTGCCATAGTAATACCTGCAGACGGACCATCTTTCGGTGTTGCTCCTTCAGGAATATGCAAATGCACAAAATGACTGTCAAACCAAGCAGGCTTCAAAAAACCTTCGGCAACAGCATAACGGCGAACCCACGACCACGCAATTGCCGCAGACTCTTTCATCACATTTCCCATTTGTCCGGTAAGCCGGAACTGCCCCTTGCCTTGATTTACCAGTGCTTCAATAAGCAGTACCTCTCCGCCCATGGAAGTCCATGCAAGACCGAGAGCTGTTCCCGGTATTTTTGCCTGTTTTATATCATCATCGCGGAATACCGGTTTACCCAGCAGCTTTTCAATTTCCTGCGGTTTCGGTGCAAAAATATCGTCCGCTGATCGTGTTTCTGTAACTATTTCAACGGCTAATTTTCTGTGAATTTTATCAAGATTTTTTTCAAAATTCCTAACCCCTGCTTCCCGTGCATACGCATTAGCGATATACAACAGTACCTGCTTTGAATATTTTACCTGCGTTTTTTGTAAGCCGTTTTTTTGTAGGCTTTTAGGAATAAGATAGTTTTTTGCAATTTCTACTTTTTCTGTATCAATATACCCTGAAAGACGGATAATTTCAGCTCTATCAAGCAGCGGACGGGGAATAGAATCGAGGGTATTTGCAGTAAGCACAAATACAATATGAGATAAATCGAACGGCAAATCCAAATAATGATCCCGAAATTCAATATTTTGTTCAGGGTCAAGAACTTCCAACAAAGCACTGGAGGGATCTCCCTGCCTGCTTTCTCCCATTTTATCTACTTCATCAATCATAAAAACAGGTGCTTTGGTTTTAACAATTTTAAGCCCTTGCAAAATTTTTCCCGGCATTGCTCCAATATAGGTTCGGCGGTGACCTTTTATTTCTGCTTCGTCCCGCATACCGCCGACAGAAAAGCGGAAAAAAGGCTTATTCATTGCACGGGCAATTGACTTACCGACACTGGTTTTACCTACTCCCGGCGGTCCAACCAATAAAATAATTGAACCTTTAGAATCACCTTTTAATTTCCGTACCGCAAGATACTCTACAATCCGCTTTTTAACATCTTCCATACCGTAGTGGTCACAATCCAGTATCTTTTGTGCTTTTTTTATATCATAGGATTCTTTTTCAGGCTCATTCCACGGCAATGTTAAAATTGTTTCTAAATAATTTCTTCCTACAATGTATTCAGGCGAGGCAGGCTCCGCTAATGAAAATTTTTCAAATTCAGATTCAACAGTTTCTTTTACCTCTCCTTCAAATTGAAAAGAATCTATTAGTTTTCTAAATTTATCTTCATCAGCAACTTTGGGATCAGAAGTAAGTCCCAGCTCTTCTTTAATGCTTTTTAACTCTTCCCGTAAAAAATATTCACGCTGATTTTTTTCTACTCGATTATTCAGATCATTTTGAATTTTTCGCTGAACGTCCAATAATTCCTTTTCTTTTTTAATATGAACAAGCACCTGCTCCATTCTTTCGCGGATATTCAATGTTTCCAGAACTTTCTGCTGATCCTCTTTTGCAATATTTAAAATACTCATAATAAAATCAGCAATTTTTCCCGGATGATCAATATTTACCAGATTAAGCCGCATCTCTTCAGAAAAAAGCGGATTATTTTCCGATAGTTCTTTCATTTCACTGACAAGCCCCCGTAAGAGAGCCTTAACTTCAAGTGCATCACCAGTTTCATCATCTTCAAGATACTGTACAGCGGCAATAATAGGCTTTTGCTTATGCACAAGTTTTCTTATTTTAAAGCGTTTAAGAGTAGAGATAAGAATATTCAATCCGCCATCCGGTAAATTGATTTTCTTGATAATGCGGGCTACTGAACCGATTTTATATAAATCCGATCCGGATGTTTCTTCTGTTTCATTTTTAACAAGCGATAACCCAATAAAACCGCTGTCTGAATAGGCATCCTCAACAGTACGGATATCATCAGGATTATCAATAAGGAGCGGGGTAAAAATTCCCGGATAAATTGGTCTGCCTGCTAACGGCAAAATGTTAATTTTTTGCGGTAAAAGTTCTTCAACTGCGATAACCGCTTTTTGTTCTTTTGTATCTGAAGCCATAGCTTAAATATCCTTATAATCGGATAAAAAGTCAATAAAGCGGTTCATAATAACAGGCAGAAGATGCTTTTTTGCAGTAAAAAATGGGCATTATACAGACACAGGCTTTTAATCACGGGCATTACTGCCGGCAGTTCAGCCCTTGTACGGTATTACCCCTCTGCAAGGGACAGCTTATTAAGCGTATCTTTTAATGCGAGTATTTCTTCAGCAGACAGGGTTATTCCTTTGCCCATTTTTTCATGATCAGGCGACCAACTGCGAATATCGAACTTAGCGGCCCGTCCATTCCATGAAACAGAATTTAACTCTGTTGTCCAGCCGCTTTTTGAGGTGGAAAGAACGCCATGTTTTTCGGTTATTTCAAAACTAAATTCATCAGCCATTGTGTTTCTTCCTTTGTATTGGTTATGTTTTATTAGTATAGCACAGAACACAGTACAATAAAAGCAGATAACAGCACAAAATCAAGGCTTCAGCATAAGCCGCACCGGTGTAATCTCAGATGCCGTACCTGCAGGATCAATATCAATAATAAGAGCCTGTAAACAGAGTTTTTTCCATGAATCCGGTGCATATTCGCATAAACCGGAACGGTATTCCTGTATTTTTTGATACGGCTCATAGCCGCCGACCGAATCAAGACTGCCGGTTCTTCCTGCGTCGGTAATATATGCAGTACCGTCAGCAAGTATGCGGCTGTCAGCAGTCAACGCCTTTGTGCCGGAACCTATTACTGCCGAAACTTTCCCTGCAAGAAAAAAGCCCATGGTTTGCTTTTCTGCTGTTGCACTTGCAGAAAAATCTACTAAAATTGCAGAAACTTCGTGCTGTATCTTCGGCAGTAATGAAGAAATAGCAGTAAATGGATTATCAGCAAGCATACGGTGATACCCTACCCTGCCGAGTAATGAAATTACAGCGATTCTATGCTGACTTCGTGTAAAAAAATTATATCCCACCCCCGGACTTGCCTCCGGTATATTAAACGGACGCAGGACAAACCGCAGAGAATCTAATGCTTCGACCGTATCTGCTTTATGAAAAATAAAATCTCCAGCAGTAATACAGTGGATACCGAGTTTTTTCAGATAAAGGGCATGCTGCTTTCCTAATCCGCCCGCACCGGTTGCGGAATTTGCATTTGCAACAATAAAATCAGGATGATACTCTTTTTTAAGTGTTCCCAATAGTTTTTTTACGGTGAATACACCTGATTTCCCGGTAATTTCTGCGATATAGGCAACTCTCACAAAGGCTCCTTTGCCGGTTTCGGTTCCTGCAGCGGTTCCTGCAATGAAAGCGACTGTATCATTTTTTCACATTTTTTTTCTAATGCGGTATTCCCTAATATGGTATAGGTATCCCGTAAATTAAACAGAGCATCAGTTAAATCGGGTGAAAAAATAAGGGCAGATTCAAAAGCGTAACGGGCTTGCTGATATTCTTGTTCATTAAATAGCAAGGTTCCATAGTTATTCCATATTCTGCCGTTAGTTGCCTCTAAATTGAGAGCAGCGGTATATGCTTTTTTTGCAGCTTCCGTTTCACCAATTTCATGCAGTACAACCCCTAATGTGTCCCATATATCAGCATCATGCGGATTACGCTGTGCTGCTTTCATAAGTGCATAGCGGGCATCCTGTTTTTGTTTTAGTGCATAATAATTTAAGCCTAAGTTGAACCATACCAGTGCATTATCAGGCTCTAGCTGTACTGCCCGCCGCAAATACGCGATTGCTTCCATGTAACAGCCGTCTGCAGCAAGTGCTACAGCAGTATCATTAAACAAATCTGCACTTTCTTCCATAGCCGTTAGCTCCCCTATGATTTTTGCATAAAAGAAAAAAGATCCGTTAAAAGCGATACTGCATAGTGATCTTTTCCAATATATGAAAGCTGCGTATATACGTTTTGCAGCACAGCGTCAGCTTTTTGTGCTGCGGCTGCGATTGCACCTGACCGCTCCAATAACTCAATGGTATGTATAACAGCATTTGAACTAATTCCCTCCAGCCGGGCCTGTTCAAAATAGCGGATTATTCTCTCCGTATCTTCGGGATATTGTTCAATATGTAAAATAACCGGCAGGCTCTTTTTTCCTTCAACAATATCGTCGCCCCGTTTTTTGCCGGCATTACCCGATGTAATATTTTTTACGTCGTCAGCAATTTGAAAGGCAACACCTGCCCGTTCAGCAATATGAGCAAACTGTTCTGCTTCAGTGTGAGCAGCACCGCCCATACGCATACCCGTATAGGCAGCAAGAAAGGCAAGGGCACCGGTTTTTCCGGTAATCATGTGTTCATAGTCAGCTTGTGCGGGAAACAATGCAGGATTTTTATGCCAATGAATATCAAGAGCCTGTCCCTCATGCAATGCTTGTATACAGCGGATTGCAGTGCGATAGATGTCATTCTGTATCTCTGCTGCAGAACAGCTGCTAATGCTGCTCAATGATTGAAAATACAGCCAGCTTCCTGCATTCAAGGCAGTATCTAAACCGAAACCGATATGGGCAGCAGGCTTTCCTCTGCGTAAATCAGAACAATCTTCTATATCATCATGGATAAGGCTTGCCGTATGAATACCTTCGATAAGCGGTACAAGGCCATATATACCATCATCACTGATGGCAACACGGGCAGCAGCCCTCCCGCTTGCAAGCTCATAAGAAAGTATCATTAACAGCGGACGCCACCGCTTGCCTCCGCTCAGCAATAAGTCCGTACAGGGAGCCGCTAAAAGCGGGAATGCAGCAGAAGTACAATATGATACACCGGTAAAAGAATTACTTTCTTCTCCCGGCGGTAAAAAAAAAGATTTTAAACTTTTTTCGATTTTTTCCAGCCGTTGCGCAAATTCAGTATTCATATTATATAGTATAGCGAATAATGTATCACGTACCAAGAGGTTGAATGAAATATGGGAAATCAGTATCAAGAACCGGATTATTGGTCAAAAAAAGCATTTGCAGAGGGCTACCCTGCCCGATCTGTCTATAAATTAGAAGAAATGCAAAAAAAATTCAGCTTGTTAAAGAAAAAAAGTACTGTGCTTGATCTTGGGGCTGCACCCGGAAGCTGGACAACGTATCTGCTGCGTTTTCTATCACCGGAGGGCAGGGTGTGTGCAATAGATTTACAGCCGCTTTCTGATACAATTAACGATCCGCGGCTCACATTTTTGCAAGGGGACTTAACAGCTCACTCAGTCATGGCGGCAGTAAAACAGGCTGGACCATATCAGGCGGTACTGTGTGATGCAGCACCGGCAACCACCGGTAACAAAATTGTTGACACCAGCAGATCAGCATTATTAGTTGAGACAGCACTCCAATATGCCGATACTCAATTAGAGGTACATGGAAATTTTGCTGTTAAAATCTTTCAAGGCGGAAACGAGCAGACCTATTTGAAACAAATGCGTACACTGTTTAAAACAGCCCGTGCATTTAAACCTGAAGCCTGCCGTACCAGCAGCTTTGAAACCTATCTTATCGGCTTAGATTTTTTGAACCGGTAATACTCACCTCGCAATACTAGATTGAGTATATACCGCAAAAACCACATATAGTAGTTTTTCACGAAAAAACAGCTTGACTAGCACTATATATAGTGCTAGTATCAGATATCATTTATGAGTATAGGGAGCTTTATGAAAACGCTGCAAGAATTAGATTCTGAAATTGCACTGCTGGAACAGAAGTTAGAAACCGTACACGGCAGCCCAACTGAAGTATATGCCCGTATTGTCGGTTACTACCGGTCTGTCCGAAACTGGAATAAAGGAAAATTAGAAGAATTTTCCCATCGGAAAATGTTTACAGAGGATAATCCGAAAATCAAATCATATACAGCCGGATGTGAATCCGTACAGACTGCCGTTAATGAACCGGCAAGCCAACTTGATAGTAAATCGGCAAGCCAACTCGGTAGTACACCGGCAACTCCTGCCTATATTGAAATATATATGCGTAAAGGCTGTCCAAATTGTCCGCCGGTATGCAACTATTGCCGTATCCTTGATACCGATATACATTTTATTGACACCGATACTGAACACGGTGCAGAATCTGCAATCGCACATACGGTATATTCCTGCCCGGCAGTTATTGCTTATACTGCACAGGGGGAAGAAATTGCACGTGCCTATACGCTTGCAGAAGTACAGGCATGGAATATTCCGGAGTATGCTGCACAAGTTGTTAATGCATAATGCTGTATGCAGGTTTACTTAAAACCAGCCTTGTAAATTTTCCCGGGCATATTGCCGCTGTTGTATTTTTACCCGGCTGCAATATGCGTTGTCCTTACTGCTACAATGCCGAGCTTGCACAGGCATCGGCTGTACAGGGACTACACAATAACAGGTATCTGCCTATTACAGAAATATGTGCACACATCAAAAAGCGAAGTGCAGTATTAGACGGTGTTGTAATCAGCGGCGGAGAAGCCCTGCTGTCACCTGCACTTCCAACCATAATAGAAGCAGCAAAAGAATCGGAACTTGCCGTTAAACTTGATACCAATGGTCTGCTGCCTGAAAAACTCGCTGCCCTGCTTAATAATCCCCAACTTTGCCCTAACATGGTTGCTGTTGATATAAAAACCCGCTTAGAAAATTATGGACAGCTCCTTTCCAACATATCCGGCGGTACAGCTGCTGCACATGCACTAAAAAAAACAATCGCACTGCTGACTAATACAACAGACAGCCGGTTGCAAGTAGAATACCGGACTGTTCTTGTACCGCCGCTTGTGCAGAAAGCTGATATACAGGCTATTGCAGCAGAACTGCCGCATTCTGCACAGTGGTTTTTTTCTCCTTTTATTCCCAGCGGCTGCCTTAACCCCGCATGGAATGCAGTACAGCCGTACACTAAACAGCAGATGCAAGAACTCACAACGCTTGCACAACAGTATATTCCCCATGCCGCTTTACGCATGTAATAGATCTATTCGAATTGCCGAATAGATCTCATTAATTGATCGTTTAGAGATACCCTTTACAGCAGCTTATTCATTGTGCGGTAAAGAATCCCAAGCTGGAATTTTTGATCTTCAGTAAGAGAATCTTCAAAATTGTCAATTATTTTTTGCACAGAATCAAGATTTTCGTGCAAAGCAGTATGAAAACCACGCGAGGTTTTAAACCAGAATGTATCTTTGCCGTCATTAAAGAGGGTTATAAAGCCGAGCTGCTTGCTCTTTTGCTTGGCAATCGCTGTCCTAAACAGCAGCGGCAGCGATTCAGCCAGTGAACCGGCATCATCAGGCAGGCAAAAATTTTTGCTGCGGGGAAATGCATTGAGAGATTCAACAGGAGTGATATTTAACGACAAAGCAATATCCAAAATAAGCGAAAATTTTTCTCCGCTTAGCAGCTCGTACTCTCCAATGAGTATTTTTGCACGGATATTTTTCAACTGCTCCAATGCACCGTTATACGAATCTGCTGCTGAAAAATCAGGAGCGGTCTCACCGCAACTGTGCAGACTGCTGTCTAAATTTGAACGGTCAGCAGCAGTTCCCTGCACGTGAGGACTCATTTTTCCCTGTTGTTCAGCAAGACAAGCAAGCGTATGTTTAAATTGTTCCCACGGCAGCAGCAAGTGCTTTTTCCCTTTGATTTTCTGTACAGTATACCGGCTTCCGCATACAACCGCGGTCTGCTCATTCGCATGTGCAGCAAGAGTTTCCCCAGCAAGGGAGCTGCGGCCGGCAGCACCGGACATACCTGCTCCGCCGGCAGCTAGAACTTCTTGCCGGGGTGTACCTTTTGTATTTTTTTTGTGAGGAGACGGTTCTTCTCTAGCATTTTGCGGTAAACCCGTTTCCCGTGCGGCAGGTGCAGATTTGCTCTCTTTCTTTTTAAGTAAACCGGGAGCAACCAGTTCAACAATTTTTTTAGAAAGCGGTGAAACAGACATAGCATACATACGGGAAGTACGGACAATCTCTCCTGCAACGATGAATGCATTATGCTGTTTGTACATACAAGAACCCGGGTGTATTGAAATTTTTTCTGTTGTAAGCGACCGGTATACCTCCCGTCCGTGAGCTGCACAAACAAACTGAATCATACCGCGGGCAACAGCGGTAAGATACTGTTCGGGCTTCCCTCCTGACAGAATCGGTATTCCCATATCGGAAACAATCAGTTCAAGCTGCTCTTTGATATTGGCAATTTCTGCCATAATCCGCTCATCAAGATAATACCGGCTGCAAAACTTTTTCCGGTTATCGCTTTGCATATAGCGGCGGTACACTTTCAAAAACGAAACAAAATCTCCGAGCGGATCATGGAATGCCGTATGTGCTTTCCGTGCTTCAAGTTCTTCGCCATCGGGCAGTAAAAAGGGCGTACGTGCAGAAAGGAAACTTGCAGCAATCAGCACATCTTCCACTGATTCGGGGTAGTACAGCACTGCTTCTACAATCATGCGGGACTGGCGGGGGCTAAGCGGAAATCGGCACATCATTTCGCCTATTTTGCTCAAGGTATTATCCGCTTCCAATGCGCCGAGCATAGTAAGCGTATCGACCGCACCAATAATACCTTTTTTCCCGGGCGGCGAAATAAAGTCAAAGTCTGCAAACTCATGAATACCGAGTTCCGCCATACGCATTACGACCTCGGATAAATCGGTGCGGTAAATTTCCTCTACCGTGTACATCTGGCGGGTTTCAAAATCTTTGCGGGTATACAGACGGTAACACACCCCTTCTTGTGTTCTGCCCGCACGCCCCCGCCGCTGGTTACAGGACGCCTTTGATACAGGACTTTCATCTAAACTTGCAGTGTAGGTAAACGGATTATAAAAATTAAGCTTTGCAAGCCCCGAATCAATGACAGCAGCAATATCATTAATCGTAATAGAAGTTTCTGCTATATTTGTTGCCAGTACGATTTTCTTTTTCCCAAAAGGAGGAGATTTAAATACCCGCTCTTGTTCTTCTTTGCTGAGTCTGCCATACAGCGGCAGCGGATAGAGTTTTCTAAACCATGGTTCTGCAGAAAGCCGGTCAAGACAATTTTTAATTGACCGCTCTCCGGGGAGAAAAACAAGAATAGCCCCGCTGCGTCCCTCGCTTAAAATCCGTCCGGTTATCATTGCAATTTTATCGTAGAGGGCAGTTTCTGCAGCCAGTGTTGCGGTAGAAGCGGTAACTGCCGGAGGGTCAAAAATAAGGGTAACCGGATAGGTCATTGCATCAATTTTGATAACCGGACATTCATTAAAATACATCGAAAACATATCGGTGTTGATAGTAGCCGAAGAAATAATGACCTTAAAATCATGCCGCTCCTGTAAAATGCGTTTTAAAAGACCGAGGATAAAATCAATATTAAGACTGCGTTCATGTGCTTCATCGACCATAATAACAGAATATTTACTGAGCCACGGATCAAGTTTGAGTTCTTGCAGCAGTATTCCGTCGGTCATAATTTTTATTTTTGTTTCAGGAGAAGTACAATCTTCAAAACGCATTTTATAGCCGGCAAGCCCTGAAAGCGGAGTACGCAGCTGCTTAGAAATAAACTCACTTACAGATAGTGCTGCAATACGCCGCGGCTGTGTTACACCAATCATACCGGTTTGCGTATATCCTGCTTCATGCAGGATTACCGGCAGCTGCGTTGTTTTTCCTGAACCGGTAGGGCTTTCTACAACAATTACTTGATGACGGTTTAGACTTTCCAAAATTCTCATTTTTTGTGCATAAACCGGAAGATTCTGATATTTCATAGAAAAAGTATAACGGCTTCTTGCATTCGGTACAAGAGCCTGTGAGCCGCTGGAAAAGACATCTGTATGAAAAAAGAAGGCAGTGAATGACCTTTGAGCGTAGCGAAAATATCGCTTCTGTTTTTGTTTTCATACGGAAACTTTATGAATAAATCTTGACAATCAAGTATCTTATGCTAATAATAAACCTGTCCGGCTCGCCCGCTCACTGCGTTTTCAAGCAGATTTATTGCTTTTTGTTATAAATTAGGAGAAAGTATATATGACCTTACGCACAAAATTAACCCTGTTTACTGTTATCACAGTAACTGTATCAGTTGCACTTGCTCTTTCATTTTCCATTTTCTCGGTACGAAAACGGTTCGAGAATCAATTTTATAATGCCACAAACGGTATTCTTAATTCTGCAAGTATTGATTTGCAATCCGATCTCTTATTTGGTTACTCACGCTCTGAATCATGGGCGAATAATCCGTTAGTTATTGATTGGCTTAATAGCGGCGAACCGGATAATAAAGATAAAGAAACTATTATGCACCGGCTGCAAGAATTTGCTGCTGAAGACCGCATTATTGCTTCGTGGGTTTCTTCTGTTGCTTCCCGGAATTATTATATTACTGATATACAGCATGCTATTCAGTATTCTCAGTTAGATGAAGCAGTTGCTGCTGATGAATGGTTCTTTAAGACCCTGAAACTTAAAGATAAAATCACCTTTAATATTAACAAGAGTAAGGAAACAGGTGTAACCGGCTTATGGATTAATGCACAGGTACATAATGCAGACGGACGTTTGCTTGGTATCGTAGGGGTCGGCTTGAATCTTGATGCTTCTGTTGAAAAATTGAAAAGTGTAGTTCCGTCTAAAAATTCTGTTCTACTGCTTACTGACCTTGCAGGAAATATTGTTATTGCATCAAATGATGAAGATTTCGGTAAATCTCTCAGCAACTACTTACCTGCAAATACTTCTTCTGTAGAAGGATTTGCAAACATTAAAACGTGGAAAGATGCCCAAAAAGGGCGAATGATCTATTCCGAAAAAAATATAGGACATCTTCCCTATAAAATGGTTATCATTGCTCCGATCAGGGATTTTTTACCGAGTACCTTTGCCATTGCAAAAGTTTCGATTATTTCAACAGTTGTAATTATTTTACTGGTATCATTCCTTTCTTCACTTGGTATGAAAAATATTTCACGGCGTATAGAGGAAATGGAACAAATATTCAGTGTGTTTGCCGGCGGAGACTTCACGATGCGTTTGCCTGAATCTAAAGATGAGTTCGGCAGAATTGCACAGTATCTGAATCAAACATTTGAATCAATAGGTAATTCTTTGAGATCTGTACGCAATGAATCAGAAAAAATGCAGGTAGTTGGAGGAACACTTGCTGATGATGTAAGTCATGCAGTGCAGCAAGTAACACATATAACATCATCGTTGAATCATATCAATGAAAAAACCATTATACAGGGTAAAAGTGTTGATGGAACAGTACAATCTGTTGATGAAATTATTAAAACGCTTAAAAACCTGAATGCAAGTATTGAAATTCAAGCTGAAAGCGTCGGCAGGTCTTCTGCTTCAATTGAAGAAATGGTTGCAAATATCGCTTCTATTACCCAAACACTAGAGCGGACAAATGATACGATTAAGGATTTAGCCGCGGCTACTGCTGATGGAAAGGATACGCTGGTAACGTCAAATACAATTGCACAAAAAATAACCGAAGAATCAGGCAGTTTACTTGAAGCCTCTAATGTTATTCAGCACATAGCGAGTCAGACAAACTTACTTGCTATGAATGCTGCCATTGAGGCTGCCCATGCAGGAGAAGCAGGTAAAGGCTTTGCTGTCGTTGCCGATGAAATCCGAAAACTTGCTGAAGAATCTAGTGTACAGGGAAAAACAATTACTTCAACATTGAAAGTATTGAGCGGAGAAATAGAGCGTCTTTCTGATTCTTCAAAAATTGCCGGTGAAAAATTTAATACTATTTTTACTTTATCAGACCAAGTAAAAAATATGAGTAATACGCTTATGGAAGCTATGCGTGAACAGAAAATAGGCAGTCAAGAAGTTCTTTCCGCAATTAGAACAATTAGCGAGGTTACGGTAGAAGTTCAGTCGGGATCAGGTGAAATGCTGAAAGGCGGTAATGCAATCACAGCAGAAATGCAGAAATTGGATGAGCTAACTGCTATGATTAATAATAGCATTAATGAAATGACTGATGGAGCAAACCGTATGACTGATGCCGTTCAGGAAGTAAATAAAATTACTCAGCAAAATAAGCAAAGTATCTTTAAACTGGTAAATGATGTAGCAAAGTTTAAGGTATAAAATATGCATAAAGAAAAATATATCTTTGCAGCCGTACTATTACTCTGCAGCAGTTGTTTTCTGCCTATTGACAAAGATTCGGTGGTTACACTTACCATTATTAACAAAACTGCAGAAACCATTTCTGTTGATACAGGTATTGTTACATCATTTTTATCCGATGGTATTCGGAAAATTGATGCATTTAAAACCGAGACACTGAGCGTAAAAAAAGGAAGTGTTATTTCTGTATCCGGTGATACAAGCGGTATAACGTATGGCAGAAAAATATTTCGTCAATCAGGCTGCAGCTGGATAATTACATAAAATTTTTCTGGAGTGTATGAAATTTATTTTATTTTTACTTGACCATTTTGTATTCCGTTAGTATGTTTTATATAACGATTGAATAAATCGCTGATTTTACAAGAAAAAGGCATTGAACCGTTGTGTTCTTTTGCTTTGTTATGTAAGTTTTATACATTTGAGGATATAATGGCAAAAAAACAAAAGACTGAAAAAGAACAGGTACAAAACACTGTTGAGCCTGTAATGAATGATGTTCCGCAGCCGGAAGCAAAAGATGCAGCAGCTGAAAATGCTGTTGATGCTTCTCCAAAAGAATCCGGTACTGTAAAGCAGGAGCAGATTCAAAGGATAGCATCGCTTGAAGCACAGTGTAAAGACTTACAGGATCAGTATTTGCGGAAAGCTGCCGATTTTGACAACTACCGTAAACGCATGATACGGGAAAAGCAAGAGGCGATCAATTTTGCTAACAGTAATTTGCTGACAGACCTCTTACAAATTCTTGATGACTTTGACCGTGCAATCGAAGCAGGCGGTACGCCGGAGGAAGGAACCCCGGCAGCTGCTTTTGCACAAGGGGTTGTAATGATCCGCAATAGTATGGTATCAATGCTGGAATCAAAATATGATTTATGCTATTACCCTGCAAAAGATATGCTGTTTAATCCCGATATTCACGAAGCAGTAGCTACTACTCCTTCAAAAGAGGTGTGTGAGCCTACTGTAGGAGCAGAATTACAAAAAGGATATAAACTGAAAGAGCGGGTACTGCGTGCTGCGAAAGTCATGGTACTGATGCCGGTAAAAGAAGAACCTGAAACAAAATAAGCTATTTTTTAAGGAGATTGATATGGGAAAAATTATTGGAATTGACTTAGGAACCACAAACTCATGTGTTGCAATTATGGAAGGCGGAGAGCCGGTTGTTATTCAGAATGCAGAGGGCGGCCGGACAACTCCTTCTATCGTAGCATTCAAGAAAGATGAACGCATTGTAGGGCAGCACGCAAAAAATCAAATGGTAACCAATCCTGAAGGTACTGTTTACTCGGTAAAGCGTTTTATCGGACACCGTTTCAATGAACTTACTGAAGAATTAAAACACGTTCCTTATAAACTTGCATCGCAAGGTGATGATGTCCGTATTGAAATTGACGGAAAAAAATATTCTACACAGGAAATTTCTGCATTTATTTTACAAAAAATGAAAAAAACGGCAGAAGATTATCTGGGCGAAACGGTTACGGAAGCGGTTATTACTGTTCCTGCTTATTTTAATGATGCACAGCGGCAAGCAACGAAAGATGCCGGTAAAATTGCAGGATTGGATGTTAAGCGTATTATCAATGAGCCTACTGCTGCCTCGCTTGCATTCGGGTTTAATAAAGATTCAAAAAAGGAAAAAACCATCGCAGTCTATGACCTTGGCGGCGGTACATTCGATATTTCAATCTTGGAATTAGGCGATGGTGTTTTTGAGGTAAAATCTACAAACGGCGACACCCACTTAGGCGGTGATGACTTTGACAACCGTATTGTTGAATGGCTGGAAAGAGAATTCAAAGCAGAGCAAGGAATTGATCTTTCTCAAGACCGTATGGCACTGCAGCGGCTGCGTGAAGCTGCAGAAAAAGCAAAAATTGAACTTTCAAGCCGTGCAGAAACTGAAATTAACTTGCCGTTTATCACCGCTGATGCGAACGGTCCAAAGCATTTACAAAAAACATTGTCGCGTGCAAAGTTTGAGCAAATGACTGATGATCTGTTTGAGCGGACAAAAGAACCCTGTCTTAAAGCACTGAAAGATGCTGGTATTGCTGCAGATAAGATTGATGAAATTCTGCTTGTCGGAGGCTCAACCCGTATGCCGAAAGTTGCTCAAATTATCAAAGAGATTTTCGGTAAAGAGGGTTCCAAAGGGGTAAACCCTGATGAAGCAGTTGCTGTCGGTGCGGCAATTCAAGGCGGTATTCTCGGCGGTGATGTGAAAGATGTTCTTTTGCTTGACGTTACCCCGCTTTCACTTGGTATTGAAACAATGGGAGGTGTGTTCACACCGCTTATCAACCGTAATACTACTATCCCCACCCGTAAGAGTCAGGTGTTCTCTACCGCTGCAGACGGTCAAACGGCTGTGTCTATTCATGTATTACAGGGTGAACGCGGTATGGCAAATCAAAACCGTACACTCGGCAATTTTGATCTTGTGGGTATTCCTCCTGCACCCCGCGGTGTACCGCAAATTGAAGTAACATTCGATATTGATGCAAATGGTATTGTTCATGTTTCGGCAAAAGACCTTGGAACCGGTAAAGAGCAGCATATCCGTATTGAAAGTTCAAGCGGACTCAGCGATAGCGAAATTGACCGCATGGTAAAAGAGGCGGAAGCGAATGCTGAAAGTGATAAAAAAGAACGTGAGCGGGTAGAAGCACGCAATGAAGCGGATTCGCTGATTTACCAAACTGAAAAATCGCTGAAAGAAATGGGCGATAAAATTAGCGGTGCAGATAAGCAGCATATTGAAGATGCTGCTGCTGCTCTTAAAAAAGCTCTTGAAGGCGATGATACTGCTGATATTAAAGCAAAAACCGAGGCTCTTCAGCAAGCAGCATATAAAATTGCAGAAGAAATGTACAAGCAGCAGGGAGCTCAAGCAGGGACAGGAGCTGCAGGGGCAGCAAATGCACAAACCGGTAATACAAAAGGCACTGCAGAAGATGTTGATTACGAAGTAGTAAAAGACTAAGCAGCGTAGTATTGAGAATTTTAGAAATTTATATTAAAATTATCTTAGTTTATGCGGGGCTGTCCAAAATGAGTAAATGTTTGGGCATCCCCGTATCACTTTATATTACGGAGTTCCATTTTGGCACAGCGAGATTACTATGAGGTGCTGGGGGTTGGAAAAACCGCCTCATCTGATGAAATAAAAAAAGCATATCGGAAACTGGCAATTAAATATCACCCTGACAAGAATCCCGGCGATAAAGAAGCTGAGGAAAAATTCAAAGAAGCAACTGAAGCGTATGAAGTTCTTATTGATGATAAAAAACGCGGAATTTATGATCAATATGGTTTTGACGGTATAAAAAATATGGGCGGTGCAGGCGGATTTGATCCTTCTGCGTTCCAAGGTTTTGAAGATATATTCGGCGGCGGTATTTCAGATTTATTTGAAAATTTATTTGGCGGCGGCTTTGGCGGTTTTAGCAGCTTCGGGGGATCAAGCTCCCGAAATCAGCATAAAGGACCTGCACGCGGTGCAAACCTCCGCTATGATCTTGAAATAGAGTTTACTGATGCTGTCTATGGAAAAAAAGCGGAAGTTTCATATACCCGCAGTGAGCACTGCAGCGAATGTAAAGGATCCGGTAGTTCTTCAGGTTCAGGCGGGCGGAAGATGTGTCCCGATTGCAAAGGATCAGGGCAAGTACGGCAAAATACCGGCTTTTTTTCCATTGCGAGTACCTGCCGGCGGTGCGGCGGAGAGGGGACTGTTATTGAAAATCCCTGTAAAAAATGCGGAGGTTCCGGTTTAGAGCGGAAAAAGCAAAAAATTTTGATAACCATTCCCGCCGGTGTTGAAGAGGGACGGCGAATCTCTATTCCTCAACAGGGAAATGCTGGTGCTAACGGCGGCGGCTATGGTGATCTTTATGTGTTTATTTTAGTAAAGCCGCATAAATATTTTGAACGCAGCGGAAATGACTTGTATTGTGCATTGCCTATATCAATTACACAAGCAATACTGGGCGGTGAAGTTCAGGTTACCGCACTGAATGAAAAGAAGCTCACATTAAAAATTCCCGCAGGAACGCAGCATGGTGCATTGCTTACAATACGGAAAGAGGGTGTACCGGCGGCAAATGGCTATACCGGTGATTTGCATTTTAAAGTAATGCTGCAAGTTCCCTCCCGTGTATCTTCAAAGACAAAGAAATTACTTGCAGAGATAGCAGCGATTGAGGGTGAAGTTTCATCGCCCAATCTCATTCCGCTTGCATCATTGCAAAAATAAATGCAGGTAACAGGAGCCGTATGAAAACAGCTGCTGATCAAAAAAAAGATATATATAGCAATGCTGCTGCCTGCATCTATATTCTTACGGGATTAAGCAGAGCCGGTAAGACGTCGGCAGGAAGCAAGGCAGCTGTATATACTACTATGCCGTTTTATGATAGTGATGCATTATGCTATGAGGCAACACAGTGTACACCGCGTGAACTCTATCTGCAACAGGGAAAAACTGCCTTTTACCGAGCCGAAGCAGATGCTCTTATACATTTTTTTTCGCACCGCTGCTCAGAACCGTGCATTCTTGCACTCGGCGGCGGGTTTTGCGATAACCCTTATGCAGCATATCCCAAAAGTAAAAAAGTATACCCTATTTTTTTAGATGTTTCGGAGGACGTACTGTTTACACGGCTAACAGATGAAGCAGCCTACAGCGGCAGCTATCCTGCATTTCTCGATGCGCTGCCGCTTCATCAGCACACCGAAGCCCGCCGCCTCTTTTCGTGCTTGTATGCACAAAGAAAACAACGTTATACAGCATCTGCTGCATGCGTACTTGACGTTTCTGCACTGACGGTAGAAGAAACTGCTCTACAGATTGCAGCAGCTATAGAGCATCTCAAGGCTTCAGCATGAAGAAGCCCAGCACCCCGCAAAACTAATAATGTGCACCACCGCAAAACTAATAATGTGCAGCATTTACAACATTATACTACGGACACAGCACTTTCTTCCATACCGGCAACAGCTTTTCTGGTTCTACCTGTTCATATATCAGTGCTGAAAAAAGCGTATCAATCGGCTGTGTAAGAGATTGCAGTTTCTCCATTTCAGCTTTTAGAAAGGGAGAAAGCACATAATCGGCAATATTGGGGTGTACAGGTGCATTTTTCGGTACAGGTCTGCCGATTCCTATTCTTAGCCGCCAAAAATCTGCTGTACCAAAAGCGGCTTTTATCGACCGGAGTCCATTATGTCCGCCCAAGCCGCCGCTCCATTTTAAGCTCAATGCAGCAAGCGGCAGTTCCAGCTCATCATGAACTACCAGTATCTCATGCGGCGGTATTTTAAAAAAAGCAGCAGCGTCTCCAACACACTCACCCGACAAATTCATGTAGGTTTCCGGTTTAACTAAATGTACAAGACTATTTTTTCCGCCGCAGCTGTGTACAACCTTTGCATACTGCCCGCGGAATTTCCGCTGCCATGATACACCGCTGCATAAAGCCGCCTGTTCCGCAACAATCCATGCTGCATTGTGCCGAGTGTATGCATAGTCCTTGCCGATATTTCCTAAAAAAGCGATAAGTGAGATCATTCTTTTGCCTTTGTATCCAGTATAATGGTAACCGGTCCGTCGTTATGAATTTCTACCTGCATATCAGCACCGAATTGTCCCGTTTTTACCGGCTTTCCCAATGCATCTGACAACCGCTGTATACACTGTTCATACAGCGGCCGTGCAGCTGCAGGTTCAGCAGCATTACTAAATGAGGGGCGGGTTCCTTTCTTAGTGCTTGCAAATAAGGTAAATTGACTCACAAGAAGGATATCTCCGTTAATATCAAGCAGCGATTTATTCATTTTTTTCTGTTCATCTTCGAAAATACGCAAATGAACAATCTTTTTTACTAACCAGTCAATATCGTGTTCAGTATCATCACCGGCAATACCAAGCAACACAACCACACCTGTTGTAATATGCTGAGGAGAAAAACCGTGAATACTTACACCTGCTGCTGTAACCCGTTGAATTATTGCACGCATACAAAATCCTTTTTTACTTTTTGAACTGTATATGCAAAAAGAATAGACCTATTCGATAACTTAGTTACCGAATAGGTATGCACATTTCATTATTTAATTAAGACAAACTCTACACGGCGGTTTTTCCACCAGTTATCTCTATCTGAAAGCGAGGCAATCGGCTTTGTACCGCCGATACCGACAGATGAAAGACGGCCGCGGGAAACACCTTTTTCGATGAGGAATCTCCGCACTGAATCAGCACGGGCAGTAGAAAGCGGTATAAGATCTTCCAGTTCTTCTTTTTGTGTGCCGCTTACATTGTTTGCATGCCCTTCAACCTGAATTTTGTACTCAGGAAACTTATTCAAAATTTCAGCGATGCGGGTCAATACCTTAACGTTCTTGTCCACTACAGTTTTTTCCAATCCTTCAAAGTCTGCCGCATTTTTACGGAATATAATGGAAGGAACGGCAATCTTCAACTTATCTCCATCGCGGATAACCAATACGTCAATAGGAATATATCCTTTTACAACCGAAGTCATACCGACTTCATCGCGTACTGTAAAGGTGAAAGGATAATCCATAGCTGATTGTACTGTTTCACCCTTAGAGGAACGTCCATCCCAAATAAGCTGCTCTGCAATTTTATCTTTCCCGCCGGTTGTCCAGAATAATTTGCTACCTGTTTCCTCCGGCTCCCGAATCTCAAATGTCCATTCTTTTAATGGAGAATCCGATCGTGCCGAAAGATTGATAAATAATTCATCGTCATTTCCGTCATTATCAGGACTGAAATATTTGGGAGAAAGGCTGACACCAATTTCTGGTGCTTTAATAGTAGAAATAAAGGCAGAAGAAGAAACCTGCAATTCGTCACCTTTATGGTATTTCAATGTCAATACTGCGGTAAAGTTACCGGAAACAACAGTACCAGCTCCGTTTTTTCCATTCCATTGTACTGAATCGGTAAGCGTATCGCCTTGTTCTGCTGACCACAATTTAACTGGTTTTCCCGTAAGGTTATCAGTTGCCAAAATAGCAAGCGACCATGTTTCCAAACCGTCTTTGATGTTTGTATGTACAGTAATATTCTGCACATCTTTTACACCATCGCCATTAGGAGAAAACACCGGAAGCTCAGCAGTAAGATAGGCTTTAGGAACCCGTGAATCAATCGTTATATTCTCTATTACACGGACAGTTTTATTTCCTGCTGCATCTTCTGCCGCTGCGGTATAGCGGTATGTACCGTCCGGTACTTTATTTCCAGCAGCATCAAGCCCATCCCATGCAAATGATTCAGCAGAACCGTTCCATGTATAGCTGCGGATTACAGTGTTATCACTTGCCGTGATAGTACCATTCCATACTTCTTCAGATGAAGATTGCTGGTTTACCTGCAAGGTATTCCGTTTTGCATTGCTATCCGTGGAAAAAACCGTATAGGGAGCATTGAGTTCAAGCGACGGATATACCGTATCAAGTGTAACCGCCGGTACGGATGATTTTGCCGATTGACCATTGGTAAGTACCACCTGCAAGATTGCTGCGTACACCCCATCAGGACAAACAACTATTTTTTTATCAGCGTCTTCGGGTTTTCCATCCCATGTAATTGCAGCAGGAGGAGTTCCGGATCCGCTTACCTTTTTAACCGCAGTACCGTTTTGATCAGTAATTTCAAAACTATACGATGCAGCAGCAGTTGCTGATTTTAATTTTGGACTAAATACCACCGTATCTTTTATACCGTCCCCATTTGGAGAAAATGCCAGTATATTGGCTGAAAGAATAACATCTGCCTTTTCAGTGTTTAACTCAACTGTTGCTAGATTAGACATACCGGTATTGCCTGCTGCATCTTTTCCAGTCAAACGGTATGCGTACTTTCCGTCAGCAGCAAGAGTTCCTCTATTGGTTCTGCCGTCCCATTCAAAACGGGAAGCAGTATCTTTTCCTACGGTAAAACTCCATACCGGTGCTCCAGAAATAGCTCCGTTTCCGTCAAGGGCAAAAATTTCTGCCGTCCATGAATCAGTACCGGAAAGGTTTTGTGTAAATGCGACAGTGTCAAGGTTGCCGTCGCCATCAGGTGAGAAAATAGCTGAAGACCCCGCTGTTGTAGTAGAAGGCGGCGTAATATCGAGTACAAAGTGCGGAGATTCTTTGCTCGGTGTGTAGCCGTTTTTATACCGGGCTGAAATAACCGCTTGATATTCGCCCTCCGGCAGTACAGTCCCCTTAGCATCTTTCCCATCAAAAACAATAGCCTTTGCCGGCTCAGATATGGTATGAACACATACCCCTTTTGCATTTTTGATGTCAACCTGCCACTCAAGCAGCCCGTTTTTTACCGGAATTTCAGGAGTAAGCACAATAGTATCTTTTACCCCGTCGCCGTTGGGAGAAAATGCATCAGTACTGATTGCGATATGTACCGACGGCTTTATGGTATCAACAATGATATTCGGCACTTCTTGCACAGTGCTGTTTCCTGCACGGTCGGTTGCAGCCATTTTATAGGAATACACCCCGTCCGGCACAAAATCACCGGCAGTATTTTTTCCATCCCAGACAAAATCCATCGGTTCGCTGTTCTTTGTTTCTACAGTACGGACAACCTCATTTTGGGCATTTATCACTGTTGCAACCCAGCGGTCTTCTTTAGACCCGCTTTGCTTAACCTGCAGGGTATCTTTATTACCGTCTCCGTCAGGACTAAAAATCATTGCATTTTGACCGGACGGCGGGATCAGCGTAACAGACGGCGGAGTATTATCAACAACAAGCTCATACCGTTTTGTTTTTGCAGTATTTTTGTTATCGTCAGATGCAGAAACAAAAAAGTAATAGGTTCCGTCCGGTGCAACTTCGCCGGAATCAAGAATACCGTCCCAGCGTAAACTAGGCGGAACATCTACCCCTTTCTTAGCAGTTGTAAGCAATGTCCAAAACGATTTTACTCCATTCAGCTGCCGCAGCGGTTCTTTATTTGTAATAGTGCGTACTACTTCATTACGGTCATTTTCAATACTGCACTCCCACGAGGTTACATACCGCTGATCGGTAATAGAAAGCGGCACTTCCAGTACATCTTGAATACCGTCATTATTCGGAGAAATATACAGCTTTTCAGGATAGGTTACATCAATAACCGGCGGAATGGTATCCTTTCTTCCTACACGGACATTTACCCCGCCGCCGAATGCCCAAATGTTATTATGGAAAGGCTTTACTGCAAGCTGCGGACGGATATCGCTTTGTTCCCAAGCATTTGATTCGGTTTTATTTTTTGAATTAAGTTTAATAGAACACGCAACTGCAAATGAGGGAATATAGGTTTGACGATGCTGTATTGTTTCAACTAAGTTAAAATTCCACCCTGTTTTAAGTGTAACCATATCGCTAAACATCATGTGTAAGCCGGTATCAAACACAACATTCATAAACACAGGAAACGAAAGGTCAAAATTCATTCCAAGCTTGAAATTTTTTACTGCAACAAAGGTAGAGGCAAAGCCTACACGCGGGGTAAACATTCCCGGGAAGCCTTTTAAAACACCTGTATCGTAAGAAGCCGTATAGGGCTTGCCGATACCAGTCAAGGCAACACCAAGTTTAGAATCTTTAGCACCGCCTAAATCTCCTAAGCGGTATAATACACCTGCATCCAGTCCAATACCCCATCCGGTGCCGAAGAGTGAATATACACCAGTACCGACCGACAGTTTTTCAGTTAAATCTTTACTGTAAGAAAACCGTAAGGAACCTGCCGTACCCCATGGTAAGGTTTTAAATGAAGAATTGAAGAAATGAACATCAGTTGCAATAACACCCCAGCGGGCAGGGAATAAAAAATCAGCATTTGCAAGATGCCCCTTTACCCCTCTTTCGCTGCCGAATCCGGCAAGCAAGGCATACGATAAATCAAAAATAATACGCTGCTCAAATCCCGGAATCGCAGGGTTTACCGCAATATCAGCAGGTACCGTATCTCCAAACGGTCCGCCGGTTACACTTGACTGTCCTCCCAACATTTCGGGCGAAAAGAATGTGTTTGCAGATTCTCCTCCGCTAGGCGGAGCATACGGATACCCCGCAGCACAAAGGCTCTGTACCGAAATAGCGGCACAGATCAAAAAAAATAGTATTCGTCTCACACAAGCCTCCTTATGAAGCGTAAAACAAAGAACATTCCGAATCGTTATACATCCGGTATGTTTTTAGGACACCGCTAAAAATTGAATTTTTTAGCGATTCCTCATATATATCATATAGTACAGAATTATTGTTCAGCTGCTTTAGGAGCTGTACCCCGCCTAATACGGATTTTTCCGGATTCTTGCGGCTGCGGTGTTGATCGGTTCCGCCGTTTTTCCGCCTCCTTTTTAGCAGAACGGATAGAACGTATGTCAAGCCCCCCAGCCCGCAGACACTGTTTTACCGCATACTCAAACTCTACCCGCTGCGGATTCATCGGTAAAATAAAGTGTCTGCATTCAGTATAGACACTTTTATATACTTCACGCGGGGCACCGTTCCAATCGGTAATAAGATTCAAAAAATCTCTAATTAAATAGATAAGAAACTGCCCTTGACGCTGTATTTTATGAGCTGCTGCCAATGTATCTAACTCCTGCAATCCTGTCAGATATTTTTCTGAAAATCCGGGAGAATCTTCCATAAAAGCGTGTGCTGCCGGCTGTAAATATAAAAAAATATTAAAATGCAGCATTGATTCAACCACTGCGTGAGCACATCCGCTCATCATAATTTTATTTATTTCCTCGGTTAAACGGGAAGCAGAAACATATTCTAAAAGCGGGGCATCGTGATGCAGCCTGCACCGCAATAAAAACGGCAACGAAGAGCGGGCAGATACTCCGTATTTCAAGGCACGAATCATACGGACAGGATCTTCAACAAAGATAACCGGAAGCGGAATAATAGCACGTAATTGCTGTTTACGGATATCTTCAACACCGCCTACATAGTCCACAATAATATTTTTAAACGGATCATAATACAATCCGTTCAAGGTAAAATCCCGCCTCATTACATCATCTTCGATAGTGCCGAATCTATTGCCGACAGTTCCTTCTGCTAAAGAGCGGAATGTAGCAACCTCATATATTTTTTGTCCATAAAACACATGAACAAGCCTAAAGCGTTTTCCAATAATGCGTGAATTTTTAAAAAGCTTCCGTATGCGGGGCGGTTCCGCAGAGGTTACAATATCAAAATCCTTAGGAGTCTTACCTATAAGCAAATCCCTTACCGCACCGCCTACAATATAGGCTTCATAACCGTTTGAGTGCAATCCCCGTATAATCCGGAGTGCTTCGGTATCTATCTTTTTAATACTGATACCATGCTCTGAATCTGTATATACCAGTGCTTTTTTTATCTGCTTACCCGATGCAGTGTGATTATATCTAACTAGCATAATGAATGTATATATTGGCGTTAATTTACAATTCTGTCAAGGAAGCAGCAAACCTGTCCGGCAATAAAGTCCTCACCGCAAGGAATGAGCTATTTTCCTAAAAAAGCTGATTTTCTTTCAAAGCACGCAGAATTTTCTCCCCAAAGACTTGACAATTTTTCAATATAATAGAAAATAAATTTTATGAAACAACCTAAAATTTGGTTTTTAACCTGTCTTTTTTCAATTTCTTTATTATTTGCAGCAGCATTTGCACCGAATATTTTTGCACAAGCAACGACGCAACAGCGGGAATCGGAATTCTATTTACAAAAATTTCAATCGTTGTATGAATTTCTGCAAACGTACTATGTAGACCCTGTAGAAGCAGAAACCTTGTATCAAGGGGCGGTAGAAGGAATGCTGAATGCACTGAAAGACCCTTATACCATGCTCGTTGATAATACAAGCCTAGCCGGTGTTGATTTGCATGATACAACGACAGGTTTTTTCGGCGGCATAGGGGTTTCATTTATTAAACCATTGGTTTCCACTCCTGAAAAACCTGCATACGTAGAGGTTTCTACCCCGATCGAGGATTCACCGAGCTGGAAAGCCGGTATTCAAGCCGGTGATTTAATCACCGAAATAGAAAATGAATCAACACTTAAGATGACTCAAAGTGATATTGTATCAAAATTACGGGGAAAAATCGGCTCGTCTGTTACTATTACCATACGGCGGGGAAAAACCATGGAATTTCCCGTTACACTTACCCGTGCAAAGATAGAAGTGCCGACAATCAAGTATGAAATTCTTGATAAAAAAATCGGGTATATCCGGTTAATTGAGTTTAATCCTAATGCAAGCCGAAGAATACGGGAAGCTATGGAGGCGATGCAAAAAAAAGGTGTAGAAAAACTCATATTAGATGTACGCAATAATCCGGGAGGGCTGATTACCGCCGCTGTAGATACTGCAAGCCTGTTTATCGAAAACGGTACGATTGTATCGACAAAATCCCGTATACCGCAGCAAAATATGACATTTGAGAAAAATCCTAAAATTCCTGCCGTGTTCAAAGATGTTCCGCTTGTAGTCCTTATTAATAAAGGTTCTGCCAGTGCGTCAGAAATTCTTGCCGGTGTGTTAAAAGATTACAAACGGGCATACCTTGTTGGGGAAACAACATTTGGGAAAGGATCCGTTCAGCAAGTTCTCGATTTAACACAAAAAAGTTCATTTAAAGTAACAGTTGCACGTTACTATGTTCCCAGTGATGTCAATATTGATAAAACAGGTATCAAACCGGATAGAACAGTACTGTTATATCCGCCGTTTACGCCCGAAGACGAAAAAAAGCTTGAACAACTTTTTAAGGATGCAAAAATTTCTGCATTCGTAAAAGAACATTCTGCACTCTCTTCGGCAGAGATTACTGGATATGCAGAAAAACTTGCAGCAGAATATCAGCTGAATAAAGATGTACTCCGCTTACTTATTCGGCAAGAGTATAATAGCAAACATACTGCACCCATTACCGATATAGCGTATGATCCGCCGCTCAAAACCGCAGTAGACATACTTACAAAAGAGAATCTTACAGAACTTTTACAAAAAACAACTACAGTGCGTGAAGATAAAGAAGCTGCTGAAAATGAAAAAGCAGCAGAAAAAACAGACGCATAAAATGCTATCGTATGCGTCAGTTTATTGCAGAACATGAGCCGGACAACGCAGGGATTTTAAAGCTTTCCGGTAAAGCCTATGCATATCTTGTAAAAGTACGAAGAATAAAGGAAGGAGCAGTGTTCCCCGTTGTGCTGCCGGAAAGCGGCTGTACTGCCATGGAAGTCATCCGGATTGACTATTCGCGTCAAGAGCTGCTGCTCCGTAAAGCAGCCGGACAACAGCCGCTCTGTACAACCGCATTCCCATACAGGCTCATTTTGATGCAATGGGTACTCAAAGGGGAAAAGAATGATATTGTTGTCCGCCAAGCAACAGAGGCGGGAGTATCGTTGATTGTGCCGGTTACCGGTGAGTTTTCTGTTGCAAAAAAGCAAAGCAGTACACAGCATGAGCGGTTCAAGCGTATTATCCGCGAAGCACGGCAACAATCCGGTTCACCGATTTCAACAGAAATTAGTGAACCGCATACCCTCTCTCATGCATTGGATATGCTTGCTGTATCTGTTGCCCATTCCGGTACTTTCCGTGCCGTATGCAGCGAGAAAACCGGTGAAACGATAACGCTGCATGAAGGATTAGCCCAAAAACCGGAAACTATTATACTTGCAATAGGATCAGAAGGCGGTATTAGTACAAATGAATACCGGCTGCTTGCTGAAGCACACTTTCAAACAGTACATTTTAATACAAATATTTTACGGGCAGAAACTGCTGCACTTTATGCAGTTGCTGCAATACAAACTATTATGAATGAGGTAGCCCAATGGCAATTATCCGCTCCCGCTTATTGACAATTCCCATAGACCATCTTCCTGAAGAAGATATTGAGCAAACTGTTCTCAAACTCATTGCTCAGGACAAACCGCAGCATATTGTGTTTTTAACCCTTTGGGACGTGCTAAAAGCCCGGCGAAATGCAGAATACCGTGAAATGATTGAGCAGGCTGCCCTGTGTCTTCCGCTGTCGAAAAGTATTTTGCGGGCATTACGCTTTCTGAAACTGCCGGCACCGGTACGCCGGGATACATTCGATGTAATTATCCGTATATTACATGTTATCGATTCTCATTATAAATCATTGTACTTACTTGGCGGATATCCGCAAACAGTTATGGAAGCAGAGAAAAATGTCCGAATAACATTTCCAAAAGTTCATATTGTAGGCAGATTCGGCGGCTATTACCATAAGCATTTGGAACATGATATTATTACTTCCATTGTAAAATCGCATCCGTCGCTTATTATTGTTAGTCATGGTATGCCGGGGCATATAAAATGGATACACCGCAACCGCAAAAGACTTCCTAATAGTATTATAATGTATAGTGATACTATTATAGATATTTTTGCAAAGCGGAAAAAACGTATTTCAGATACTACATTCCGCAAAGGGCATGAGTTTATTCCTGAACTTCTGCGTAATCCATTTAAGATAGTCTATGGATTTCGGTATCTGCTATTCGTTTTTCTGGTACTTTTTTACCGCCTTTTTAGAGAACCGGCTGCACCGCAACCACGGTATGAATAAAAACACCCTGAGGCGGGCAGTAAACCTGTTCGGTACCTTCCGTTCCTGAACAGGTTTTTTACAGCACGGCTCACCAGTACCGCACAGTACATTATTGCTGTACTATGAGCGGCTGTTTTACCGTCAAAATCCTCACAACAGCTTCATCAAGCCGTGCTGCAAAGGTACTATCATGCCGGGCAGCCGCTGCAACCGCAGCAATAACAGGATAGATGTTTTGTTCAGAGCACATAACCATATCGCAGCCGGCACGGAGAGCACGGATTGCATTATCCGCAGAAGTTGTACCGTTTTGCTTGAGTGCTTTCATTGCAATATCATCGGTCAGAACCACACCGGAAAATGATAAGGTTTTCCGCATCCATGCAATGCCTTGCTTCGAAAAGCAAAACGGCTCATCTGAAAACACCGGAACGGTGATGTGCGAAACGAGTAAAAAATCCGCACCGGCTGCAAGCGGCGGCAGAAAAGAGGCAACACAGTTTTTTTCTAAATCATTAAGAGAAAGCGGAAGAACCGCAGAACCGGTATGTAAATCCCCGGATCCGTTTCCCGGAAAATGCTTTACCGCGGAGAGAATACCTGCATTTTTCATACCCCGTACTGCGGCTGCCGCATAAAGCCCCGCCGTATCGACTTCCGTACTAAAGCAGCGGCTTCCAAGTACCGAAGCATTTTCCTCACTCTTCACTTCTGCAACGGGAGCAAGATTAAGCGTAATACCGAGCTGCTGCATTTGCAAACCGATATGCCGGTACAGTTCTTCTGCCTTATCAACAGAAAACTGAGCAGGTACAGTCTCAGCAGCCGGCAGTGCATCAGTGAGTTTTCGAGTACGGTATACAGTCCCGCCCTCATTATCAAGTGCATAGAACGGCGGAATTGCAACGCCGCAGCCGGTATTCTCCCCTGCCCTCTCTCCCGCAAAACGTATACCTTTGTTACCGGACTTATGATCAGACAGCTGCTGCGGAACGGTTTGCTTTGCATCTTTCTGCTTTACAGCAACCTGCTTTACAGCAGTGAGTTTTTCGGTACAAGAACGAATAAATCCCTGTACTCCATGAGGAGTATCGGCAAGGTTATAGCCGAATAAAATAATTGCCCCCGGAACAGTACCTTTGAATTGTGCAACAGCAGCATCAGAGAGGGTATGGCTGCCCGGAATATTCACCATTAGCACCTGTGCCGCCTTTTGTTCAAGGGTAAGCTGTGCAAGTAGACTTAGTACATCAGTATCAGCTTGAGCTAATACGGTTGATTCATTTGCTGCGGCAGCTGTTACAGCAGCAGTTGCCGGCGATGCACTGCTGCTCAAAGGAAGCAGCAGAACAATACTCATACACAAAGCAGCCGCCCATACAGAGCGGCTGACATACATTTTTTTTATCATTAAAAAGGTACTACAGTATTAGCCTGCATACGCGGAAATAAAGACACCTGCGGCAATTGCCGTTCCAATAACACCGGCAACATTCGGCCCCATGGCATGCATCAGCAAGAAGTTTGAGGGGTCTGCTTCAAGACCGACCTTATTCGATACACGGGCAGCCATCGGAACCGCAGAAACACCGGCAGAACCGATAAGCGGATTTATCTTATCTTTCAAAAAGATGTTCATACATTTTGCCATTAAGACACCGCCCGCTGTTGCAACACAGAAAGCCATCAATCCCAGTATGATAATTCCAATCGCATTAGGATTCATAATCTTTTCAGGGGTCATCTGCGAACCTACCCCAAGAGACAGCAGAATAGATACAATGTTGAGTAACTCATTTTCCATTGTCTTGGACAAGCGGTCTACCACACCGCACTGCTTTACAAAATTTCCAAATGCAATCATACCGATAAGCGGTGCTGCCGGCGGAATAAGCAAAATGGTTAATATCAACACCACAATGGGGAACATAATTTTTTCAGCCTTGGAAACATTCCTCATTTGCTTCATCTTGATTTTCCGCTCTTTTTCCGTTGTGAGAAATTTCATAATCGGCGGCTGAATAATCGGTACCAATGCCATATACGAATAGGCTGCAACAGCAATAACCGCCATCATCTCAGGGGCAAGCTTACCGGACACGTAAATAGAGGTCGGACCGTCAGCACCGCCGATAATCGCAATCGCAGAGGCTTGCAGCATCGTGTAATCAATGCCCGGGATATAATTCATCAGCGAAACACCGAACAGCGTCATAAAAACGCCGAGCTGAGCTGCTCCGCCGAGTAACGCCATTTTCGGATTAGCAATAAGCGGTCCAAAGTCTGTCATTGCCCCAATTCCCATAAAAATCAGCATGGGGAAAAACTCATTTCCAACACCGGCATCATAAATCAGGCGGAGCATTCCATGTTCGCCGTACATACCGGCTCCGGGAATATTTACAAAGACGGTTCCGAATCCGATGGGAATCAGCAGCAGCGGCTCAAAATTTTTTGCTGCACCGAGATAAATAATCAAAAACCCGATTAAGAGCATAATCAGCTGCTGATACCCAAAAACCGTTGTCATTGGGTCTTCAGCACGAAGTCCCTCAACCGTTTCTTTGCCGTATATAAAAGCACGTAATCCGGTATTTTCCCACGTATTCTGCAAAAATTTTGAAACAGAAATATGCGGTACATTTTCAGAACCTTTGATAATCTGCTCCGATCTGCTTTTTTGCTGTCCATTATCGGCAAAAACAGTTCCGGTAAAGGCGGCAAACACAGACATACAAATTAAAAACAGCGTAATATGCAGTATTTTTCGATTTTGTGCTTTTGTTACTTCTTGACCTAACATACACACCGTCCTACCGAATTTCTGCAAGCGGCTGTCCTGCCGTTACAGCAGTTCCGCCCTGAACTAAAAAGTGGATAGAGCCGGAAGCAACGGCTTTAATTTCAAGTTCCATTTTCATAGATTCAATCATCATAACAGTTTGCCCTTCAGAAACCTGTGAGCCCTCGGCAACGGTATGCTTAAGCAGCGTACCTGCTACCGGTGCCGGCAGCGGAGTACCCGCACCGCCTGCTGCAGGAGCTGCAGCTGCGGCACCATCGCTTTCTGCCACATTGACAGTATACGGAGTACCATTGACAGTCAATGTGCCATTTGCAGAAGCAACCGTGTAGTTTGTACCATTCACTGTAACAATATATGAACCGCCAGCCTTTGCAGCTCCTGCTTTTTTTGCTTCCGCAGCCTTAAAAGAAACCGGTCCTTTTTCCCGTTCTTTGAAGAACTTAGGAGCTACTTTCGGGAACATCGCATACGTTAATACATCTTCGATAGAATCCCCTGCACCGTGTTCTTTTGCTTCTGCTTTCATTTTATCCAGTTCAAGCGGAATTAAATCAGCAGGACGCTGGGTAACGGTTGCTTCCATTTTTTCTTCGGCAAGTGCACGCTTTACCAATTCTGCATTGCACTCGGCAGGCGTTTTACCGTATTTACCGGTCAAAAGTCCGCGGGTTTCCGCAGTAAGTTTATTATAGCGGCCGAACAGCACATTAAAGACCGATTGTGTACCGACAATTTGACTGGTCGGCGTTACCAGCGGAATATAGCCGCAGTCTTTTTGCACCAGCGGAATTTCTTTCAATACTGCGTCCATTTTATCCGATGCCCCTTGCTCGCGCAGCTGGCTTTCAAGATTAGAAAGCATACCGCCGGGAACTTGTGAAACAAGAATACGGGTATCTGCTCCTAAAAAGCTCGATTCAAACTGTGCATATTTTTTGCGTACTTCACGGAAATATGCAGCAATTTCAAGCAACAATTTTATATCCAAACCAGTATCGTATTCAGTACCGCGGAAAATCTCTACAAGCGTCTCCGTGGGGCTATGAGAAGTTCCCATTGACATTGAAGAAATAACTGTATCAAGCACATCAGCTCCTGCTTCTGCAGCTTTAACTAATGTTGCAACAGACAGTCCCGTTGTTGCATGGGTATGAATATTCACCGGAATATCAACATTCTTTTTAATCGCAGTAACCAGATCAAAAGCTTCAAACGGTTTGAGCAAGCCGGACATATCTTTAATACAAATAGAATCAGCACCGAATTCTGCATAGCGTTTTGCCAATTCAGCGTATTTTTCCATGGTGTGATACGGTGTTGTTGCGTACGAAATAGCCATCTGCACGTGTTTACCGGTTTTTTTTGCTGCATCGGCTGCACGCTTTAGATTGCGGGGATCATTCAATGCATCAAAAATACGGAACACCCCGACACCATTGTCGGCAGCAGCTTTTACAAAGGCATCAACTACATCATCTGCATAATGGCGGTAGCCCAGCAGGTTTTGACCGCGCAGCAGCATCATAATCGGTGTATTCGGTAATGCCGCATGCAGCTTCCGAAGCCGCTCCCACGGGTCTTCATTCAAAAAACGAATACAAGAATCAAATGTAGCACCGCCCCATGCTTCTAAGCTCCAATAACCGGCACTGTCAAGTTTATCACAAATCGGCAGCATATCAGCAGTAGTCATACGTGTCGCATGCAATGACTGATGTGCATCTCTTAATACCAAATCGGAAATGTGAACCTTTTTACCCATACCTATACTCCTATTTATTGATTATCGCGTTCGTACAACGCTGCTGCAATCACTGCAGCAACCGCCTGTCCGGTACCGGTGTTCTGTACGGCCGTTTGTGCAGGAATTTCCTCTTTATCAAGTCCTAATGCCCGTACCCCGATTTCTACCGCTTTTAATGCCAGTATCTGAATAATAATAAATACAAACACGATACCGATTCCAAGCAGCGTGAGCACACCGCTTTGTGCCAGCATTTCTCCTATTGTCATAGCAGCTCCCATATCGTAAAAAAACAGTACAAAATATCAAAATGGAGATATTTTTATTTTCACAATTTAAGGATTAGACCTATTCGGAAAATTCAGTTTCAGAACAGGCTACCTTAAAATGCGATGTTCTAAATCATGCTATTTGCACGATTTAGAACTCGTCGACCTATTCAATAACGCAAGTTATCGAATAGGTCTATTATAGGTATTATTACGCTTTTATGCAAGAGTGTACCTGAACACTGAAAACTCGCGTTTTTAATTCGAACTATGCCGGCTTACTGCTTACACCGTGAACTTTTTTACTTCTTTTGCTAAGTTTTCGATGCTCATGGTATTTTTCTGAGTTATTGTATTCACCTCTTGTACCGCATGATTAATTTGCAGTGCCCCTACAGCCATTTCACTCATATTATCAGAAATGACATGGGTAAGCGTATTAAGCTTCTGCATCTCTATAGCAGCCGCTTCACCTTCATGGAGCATAGTACCCGAACTATTTTGTACATCTGCCGTTACAGCGGTTATTATCTTAATAGCATCAAGTACCTCATAACTGCCGTTTTTTTGTTCAGCCATTGCCTCCATAAGGCGGTTACTCATATCTTTAACCTGCTCAGAAAGGCTGAATATAGCATTAAACTTTTCTCCTGCATTCTGCGATGAACGCGATAGCCGTTCAATTTCTCCGGATAATGTTTTTAGTGTTGCGGTGATTGCTTTTCCTTGTGTATGGGATTCCTCTGCAAGTTTTCTAATTTCATCAGCGACAACCGCAAAACCTTTTCCGGCATCCCCTGCATGTGCCGCTTCGATAGCGGCATTCATCGCAAGCAAATTTGTCTGACTTGCTATGTGCTGAATAACACTGCTTGCTTCAAGCAAACTGCCGGATTCTTCGGCAATTTGCTGTGTAATCCTGCCGGAATCCGCCATAGTTTCTTTGCCGTCGGCAGTTGCCTCAGCAAGGCTTTGTATAACGCCGTTCGTTTTATCCAGTGTCTGGGTAATAGAGGCAATATTAGCAGCCATTTGTTCAATTGCAGCAGATGATTGTGCAACACTATACGCTTGATTTTCTATGCCGGTATTCAGTTGATGAATTGCCCGAATAATCTCCGTAACAGTTTCAGCCGTTGCTGTAACACTTTCAGTTTGTGTATGGGCTTGCTGTTTTACTTTTTCGATAGTGCTGCTTATTTTATGGACAGAATCTGCTGTATCTGTCATATTACCTGCAAGCTCATTCCCGACAGCTTCCATAGCACTTGTATTCATACCAACCGTTTTAATAGATTCTGCAATTTTCTTGATAGTTTGATTAAAGTATTCGGACAAATCGGTCAGTTCATCATTTCCATGAATAGGCAGATACAGAGTAAAATTACCCGCTGCCATGTTTTTTAAAATAGGAATAATTTTTAAAATACGCTGCACAATAGTGCGGATAGCAAAATAAAGGAGAATGATAATAATAATTTCTATCGCTATAAGAAAACCTAAAATTCTTCTATTTAAAGTTTTACCTTTTGTAAGTGCTTCTTCCATAGAAATTTGTGCCCCTAAAAACCAGACATTACCGGTTTGTCCTATTTTAAAAGGGATAAAGATATGCAGTATTTCATGAGTATCTATGGTTGACGTATACGTAATTTCTTGTAAGTGAGTACGGGCTGCTTGTACTTTTTCGCGTAAGCGGGCATCGGTAAAGAGCGGAAAAGGTTTAAAAATGAGAGAAGTATCTGCATGGCTTACAACAATATCTTTTTCTGAAATAAGCATTAATGATCCGGTTTCATACAGGGTAACATTTTCAAGCAGCTTTTGCATTCCTTGCAAACTATAATCAATACCAACAACACCAATGGGGTTATTATGTGTATCAAAGATGGGGCAAGCAGTACCGGCAACAACCATTTTTTTACCTTGTAATTCATATTCATTCGGTTCAATGAGTACACCGTGTTTTGAATGGAATGGTTCAGTATACCAAAAACTTCCGTTATAATCAGTTAATGCGGTAATTGAGATATTTCCATCTACCCGCGTAAGATAAGGGATAAAGCGTCCTGAATCATCGTGATGCAGCGTATTTTTATACTGCTGATCCCGTCCATCCAATGCGTCCGGCTCCATTACAGTCCATACATCAATATAGGTGCTATTTTGTTGTAAAGCTTTTTGCTGCAGCTCAAGGAAATACTGCCTGCGGTTCTCTGCAGGAATAGCCTGATATATTTCATAACTTTTCGCTAGTGCCTTATTCGTGTCATATACATTCTGCATCGTAAGCATAACTTCATGCATATAGCGTGCGGCAAGCTCTTTTGTATAGAGTTCTGCTTGTCTATGCCATGATCTGTTAATTGACATCCAAGTAAAAACCCCTATTCCGATAGTACAAACAGTAACAATACCGGCAACAAGCATGGTGAAAACAATTTGAAGAGAAAAACGCTTTTTCATAACAATCCCTTATCCGTGATAGTTACGCTTAATCAAGTATATAACCGTATATATAATACAATAGGAATATTTAAGCTGTCAAGGCAACCGCACCAGGGCTTCCAGCATGAAAACGAGTATGGGTTCAGGATAGCTCTTCCATTTTCCACGTATCAGGAGTTTCATCGGTAATACCATC